>NZ_JAGHWZ010000014.1:470-248920 GCF_017746015.1 Xanthomonas sp. A1809
CATTGTTGTAGCTGGCCCCCTGGATCACGTAGGTCGGCGCAACAAATACGCCTTGCGCACCGATCGCCGCACCGCCGCCGAGGAAGCTGGCCGCATTGCTCAACGACTGGAACAACTGGCCGCCATTGATCGCATCGGTGCTGGCACTGGCAATCGTGCCGGCACCCACATTGACGATACGGCGCGTGGCCGGGCCGCCGCGGCCGTTGCCGCTGCCCACCGACACCGTATTGGCATCGTAGGTGCGCGAGCCCGAGCCCAGAGCCACCGAATCGGCGCCGTTGGCACCGGCATTCGCGCCCAGTGCCACGGCATTGCTGCCGCTTTCGCGGACGAAGGCGTTGTAGCCCAGCGCAACGCCGTTTTCGCCGATGGAATTGGTCTGCCGGCCCATCGCAGTGCTGTTCACGCCGCTGGCGCTGCTGTCCGCCCCTATCGCGCTGGCACCGGTGGCCGCGGCACGGCTGCCGGAGGCAACCGCCACGCTGCGCTCGCCGGCAGCAACCGCAAGGCTACCCAACGCAGCACTACCCTGGCCAACGCTGGTGGCATTGAAGCCCACCGCGGTGGCAGATGCGCCAAGCGCGCTGCTTGCGCCACCCAGTGCCATGGCGCCCTGTCCCTGCGCAGATGCCGCCGCTGCGTCCGTGGTGGCCGGCGTCACTGCCAGATAGCCATCGATGCGTGACGTGGCGGCGCGCACCGTATCGAGCTGGGCCACATTCACCGCATCGGTGGCTTCGGTACCGGCTGCAACGCTGGTGATCTGGCGCGTCAAGCCGGCTTGCACATCGCCGACCGACACCGTATTGCTGCGAAACGCATAGGAGTGCGCACCCAGCGCAACCGCGCTGGATGCCGAACGATTCCAGGCATCGTCGACCCAGGATCCCACCTTCGCGCCGTAACCGATCGCCACGGCATCCACGCCGTTGGCCTGCGCGTCCGCACCAATGACGGTGCTGTCGCCATTGAACTGCGAGGTCATCGCACGCGCGCCTAACGCTACGCTATTTTCGTTGTAAGCGGTGCTGCCATGTCCGATCGAAATGCCGCCATCGCCGGACGCCAGGGCAAAGCCGCCCAATGACACGGTGCGTGGTGCGAACGACCCGGCGCTGTGCCCGATCGCCACCGCATCGGTATTGCCGGGCGCATTCGGAAACACGTTGGAATCGTAGCCAATGGCAATCGCATAATCGGATTGGCTTTGCGCACCCGAGCCCAGCGCAATGCCGCCAAGACCGGTCGCTGCGGTAATCGAGCCGAAGTTGCTGACGCCGCCTACGACAACGCTCTGTGCTCCGCTGGCCAACGCGGTGTCGCCAACTGCGACGCTACTGGCACCGTCGCTTCGCGCCCTGTAACCGAATGCGGTCGAGGTGTCTGCGCTGGCGCGCGAGGAATAACCGCCGGCAGTGGAAAGAAAGCCACTGGCGCTGGAAAGCCCGCCCACGGCGGTGGCACCGTCGCTGGAAGTCTGTGCGCGATACCCCAGCGCCGTGCTCTGCACGCCACTGGCGCTGGCGCCGCTGCCGATGGCGCTGGCATACGGCGTTCCCGCTACCGCACCACCGCCCACAGCCGTGGCGCCCACACCTGAGGCCTGCGTGGCCTGTTCGCGTTGGCCAATGACGAAGCCGTTGGCATCGTAATCAAACACGGTCGTCACGCCGCCAATTGCAATCGCCGATTCTCCCGCGGCCGCAGCGTTATGACCGATCGCGGTCGCGTCGCGGTCCAAGGCCAGGCTTCCACCGCCCAATGCCATGGTTCCATCGCCTAGCGCATTGCTCGCATTGCCCAATGCCAGCGCATCCTCGCCGTCCGCGAATGCCGGGATCTGCGCATCGGCGGCGGATATTGCTGCCACTTGCGTGGCGCTGTCGTTGGCTCCTGCAGTAGCGACCTGAGCCACCGTGCCCGCCTCGCCCGGGCACTGTCGCCTGCCATCGATCACCTGGCACTGCGTGGTCGCTGCCGCCGGCGTGGTCGTGGCGCAGGCCGCCCCGGCCATGCCGAACAACACGATCACCATTGCCGTGGCCAGCACTCCGCCGGCATGGTCGCGCGGCAGTCTCCCCTGCGTATTTCCCACCGTGCGAGCACGCGTCACCGTTTGGTCGTGAGCACAAGACTCGCGACCAGCCTCCAGATAAATTCGCTTCATTAACGCCTAACTCCCCATTTTGGTCTGGTGTGTAAAAAACCGACCACCGCACGAACAGATCGCACGGTCCCCCTGAGGTTTTATATTCGCGCGCGCTTGCTTCAGCGATGGAGTTTTCCACCGCGAAAGATTCAACACAGTAAATAAGAAGATGCGGAGATCGAAAGATCGATAACGCCGGATGAATTTATTGAAAAAACCAACTTTCAAATGCGATTTCCGTCACACATAGCACGCAATCAGTCATGCGAAATAAATAACTAATACTTTTGTTAGTTATTTCAAAATGACCAGGTGCCGATTAATTATTTAGTCCCATCTTCGCTGCCACCACAAAAATAGTCTCGAAAGAATTCCGAGGCGCATGTGGGTAATCGCGCGACCATCGTCATCGAGCCGCTCCATCGCCTGATTCGAGCGCGCCACACGCGCCACCGGTCGCGTGTGCCCGATGCTGGCGAGGCCGGCAACCACGCATGGGTCTGCAATGGGCACCGCGCAATGGAGTAGTAGCGGCAGCGCGCGACGAGCCTGCAACCGATTCCAATTGCAGATTCAGCGCGCCTGCCAAAACGACAACGGCCGTGTGCATCGCTGCACACGGCCGTCGGATCATGCGTCAGCGGCTGCCGATCAGCCGCACGCCATCAACCGCACCACACCCGCGCGTTGCGGAACATCCGCAGCCACGGCGAGTCGTCGCCCCAGCCAGCCGGGTGCCAGCTGAGGTTTGCGCTGCGTGGCGTACGCTCCGGGTGCGGCATCAGGATGGTGACGCGGCCGTCGCTGCTGGTCAGCCCGGTGATGCCGTCCGGGGAACCGTTCGGATTGAGCGGGTACTGCGAGGCCACCGCACCATCGCCATCGATGTAACGCAGCGCCACGCGTGCAGCGGCCTGGTCCACGGCGCTATCGAACGCTGCGCGGCCTTCGCCGTGCGCCACCGCCACCGGAATCCGCGAGCCCGCCATGCCGCGCAGGAAGATCGACGGCGACTCCACCACTTCCAGCAGCGCGGTGCGCGCCTCGAACTGCTCGCTGCGATTGCGCAAAAAGCGCGGCCAATGCTCGGCACCGGGAATGATGTCCTTGAGCTGGCTGAGCATCTGGCACCCGTTGCACACACCCAGCGCGAACGTATCGCTGCGTGCAAAGAACGCGGCGAACGCATCGCGCAACGCCGAGCGTTCCAGGATGGATGTCGCCCAGCCGCGGCCGGCGCCCAGCACGTCGCCGTAGCTGAAACCGCCGCACGCCGCAAAGCCCACGAACTCGCCCAGATTCACGCGGCCCTCGATCAGGTCGCTCATGTGCACGTCGTAGGGACGGAAACCGGCGCGCTCGAAGTTGTAGGCCATCTCGATCTGCCCGTTGACGCCCTGCTCGCGCAGGATCGCCACCTTGGGCCGCGTACCGGTGGCCACGAACGGCGCCGCCACATCGTCGGAAGGGTCGAACACCAGCTTCGGACGCAGGCCTGGCGCCTTGAAATCGCGTGCCAGCGCGCGCTCCTCATCGGCGCTGTCCGGGTTGTCGCGCAGCTTCTGCATCGCATGGGTCACCGACCACCAGGCGTCGAACAACTCTTCCCAGCGCCACTCGGCCAGCACGCGGCCCTGCCCGCTCACGCGGATGCGCGGCGCGCCGGTGGGGCGTGCGATGCGCTGCGCGCACTCGGTCAGCGCATGCCGCTCGACCAGATCGGCGAACGCGGCGCGGTCCTCGCTGGCGATCTGCACCACCGCACCCAGTTCTTCGTTGAACAGGCTGCGGAACGCATCGTCGCCCCACGCATCCAGCGTGATATCCAGGCCCTGCCGCGACGCAAACGCCATCTCGCACAACGCAGCAAACGCACCGCCATCGCTGCGATCGTGATACGCCAGCAACAGCCCGGCCTCGCGCGCGTCGCGGATCAATTCGAAGAAACTGCGCAGACGCTGCGCATCGTCCAGATCCGGCACCTCGCCACCGAATGCCGGCAGCGCAGTGTCGTCGGCATAGACCTGCGCCAGCACCGACCCGCCCAGCCGCTGCTTGCCGCCCCCCAGCCCGATCAACCACAGCTCGCTGTCTTCACCGCTGCGCAGCAACGGGGTCAGCTGCGTGCGCACATCGGTCACCGGCGCGAACGCACTGATGATCAACGAGACCGGCGAAACGCTTTTCAGCGTTCCACCTGGAATAGGGAATGGAGAATCGGGAATGGTGAAAGCGGAGGGCTCTGGCGTTTCACCATTCCCGATTCCCGACTCTCCATTCCCGACCTGCCACTGCGACTGCATCGACAGCGAATCCTTGCCCACCGGAATGCTCAGCTCCAGCGCCGGGCACAACTCCATGCCGATGGCGCGCACCGCGTCGTACAGCAACGCGTCTTCGCCGCTGTGGCCGGCGGCGGCCATCCAGTTCGCCGAAAGCTTGATGCTGTCCAGCCGCTGCACCGGTGCCGCGCACAGGTTGGTGATGGCTTCGCCCACGGCCATGCGCGCGGATGCGGCGGCATTCAACAGCGCCAGCGGGGTGCGTTCGCCGATCGACATCGCTTCGCCTTCGAAGGTGTCGAAACCGGCGAGTGTGATCGCGCAATCGGCCAGCGGCAGCTGCCACGGGCCGATCATCTGCTCGCGTGCGGTCAGCCCGCCCACGCTGCGGTCGCCGATGGTGACCAGAAAGCTCTTGGACGCCACGGTGGGATGCGCCAGCACGCGCAAACCGGCCTGCTGCAGGTCCAGCGACGCGGTCTGCAGCACCGGCCACCTGGGAGCGGCCGGATGCGCGGCATCGCGATGCATCTTCGGCGCCTTGCCGAAGAGCACGTCCATGGGCAGATCGATCGGGAGCTGGGAATCGCGAGTCGGGAATGGGGAATGGTGTGAAGCGGTGTCGGCAGCCACAAGCGTGCCGTTACGACTCCCGACTCCCGATTCCCGATTCCCGGCGTCCAGGACGCCATAGCCCACCACCAGCCGCTCCTCGGCTGTCGCCACGCCGACGGCGGCGAACGGGCAGCGTTCGCGGGCGCAGATGGCGGCGAATTCTTCAAGGCGCGCCTGCGGCACGCCGAGCACGTAGCGCTCCTGCGATTCGTTGCACCACAATTCCAGCGGCGACAGCGAGGGGTCGTCGGTGAGCACGCGGCCCAGGTCGATGATGCCGCCCACGCCCGAATCGTGCAGCAGCTCGGGGATGGCGTTGGACAAACCACCCGCGCCCACGTCGTGGAACCAGCGGATCGGGTTGTCCACGCCCAGTGCCACGCAGCGGTCGATGACCTCCTGGCAGCGACGTTCCATTTCCGGGTTTTCGCGTTGCACGCTGGCGAAATCCAGCGCCTCGGCGCTGTCGCCGGCCGCCACCGAACTGGCCGCACCGCCGCCCAGGCCGATCAGCATCGCCGGGCCGCCGAGCACGATCACCGCATCGCCCGGCTGCAGGCGCAGCTTTTCCACCTGGTTGCGATCGATCGCGCCCAGGCCACCGGCCAGCATGATCGGCTTGTCGTAGGCGCGGGTCAGGCCCTGGCCTTCGGCCAGCTCGAAGCTGCGGAAATAGCCGAGCAGGTTCGGGCGACCGAATTCGTTGTTGAACGCGGCGCCGCCCAGCGGGCCGTCGAGCATGATGTCCAGCGCCGGCGCCATGCGCGGGTTCAGCGCGCGCGGCGCTTCCCACGGCTGCGGCAGGGTCGGAATGCGCAGGTGCGAGACCGAAAACCCGGTCAGCCCGGCCTTGGGCTTGCCGCCACGCCCGGTGGCGCCTTCGTCGCGAATTTCGCCGCCGGCACCGGTGGCCGCGCCGGGGAACGGTGCGATCGCGGTCGGGTGGTTATGCGTTTCCACCTTGATCGCAAACGCCGACGGCAGCACCGCTTCGCTGCGGTATTGGCCGGTGGCCGGATCCGGGCGATAGCGCGCGGCCGGCACGCCTTCCACCACCGCCGCGTTGTCGCTATAGGCCGACAAGGTGTGCTGCGGGGTCTGCTGATGGGTGTGCTTGATCATCCGGAACAGCGAGCGCTCCTGCGGCTTGCCGTCGATGGTCCAGCTGGCATTGAAGATCTTGTGCCGGCAATGCTCGGAGTTGGCCTGGGCGAACATCATCAGTTCGACGTCGGCCGGGTCGCGGCCCAGCGCGCCGAAACGTTCGCGCAGGTAGTCGATCTCGTCCTGCGCCAGCGCCAGGCCCAGGTCGCGGTTGGCCTGCTCCAGCCCATCCAGCGGCACGCGCTGCAACTGGCCCGGGTCGGGCACGTTGAACAGCGCTTCGGCGGCAGCGGCCGACCCGAGCAGCGATTGCGTCATCGGGTCGTGCAGCAGTTTGGCCACGGCGGCCTGGGCGGCTGCGTCGTCCGGCCAGCCGGCCAGGTCGATGCGGGTGCCGCGCTCCACGCGCTGGATCGGCTGCCCGGCCCCGCGCACCAGCTCGGTGGCCTTGCTCGACCACGGCGACAAGGTGCCCAGGCGCGGCACCACGTAGCGCGAGGAGGCATCGGCATCGCGCGCGGCGGGCGCGGCGTTGGCCTGCAGGATCCGCTGCAAGGTGGCCTGGTCGGGCGACTGCCCGGCCTCGGCACGGATGAAGTACACGTGCCAGGCGCCAGTGAGACGCAGCGCGGGAACGAGGGTTTGCAGGCGGGTTTCGAGCCGAGCGCGGCGGAACGGCGAAAGGGCGGAAGCGCCCTCGAGGACCATCATGTCCGGGGAACCGTGTCAGAAACGGGGCTGCAGATTGTAACGGAGCTGATGGATCGACGCCGGACCGGGCGTGCGATGGCCGGGAATCGGGAATCGGGAATGGGGAATCGTCGGGCGGGAGCGTTGTCGCCGCTTCCGTGCCAGAGAGTGGCGCCGGCCAGCATGAAGGAGGCGGCCAGATGGCGGCCACCCCTCAGAAACGGCAAAGGCCCGGATGCGGTCGCACCTGGGCCCTTGTCATTGCGCAAGCGACCACCGCAACGTCGCCATCGGCGACGCCACGATGATCAGAGCCGAGACGGCCTCAGCGGCTGCCGCCTGCCGTGCTCACGGCACGCTTTTCCAGCGCCTCACGCAACTGCGCCGGCGGCAGGTAGCCACCGAGCTGGGTGCCGTCGGGCGCGAAGATCGCCGGCGTTCCGTTGACGCCCAGGCGCTGGCCCAGGTTGTATTCCATCGACACCGGGTTCTTGCAGTCCTTGGAGGCGACCGGCTGACCCGACTTGGCAGCGGTGAGCGCCTGCTTGCGATCGGCAGCGCACCACACCGCAATCATTTCCTTGTGGTCCTGGCTGCCCAGGCCCATGCGCGGGAACGCGAGGTATTCCACCGCGATGCCCTGCTTGTTGAGCTCGCCGATCTCGCTATGCAACTTGCGGCAGTAACCGCATTCCACATCGGTGAAGACGGTGACGGTGTACTTCGGGTTGGCCGGGGCGAACACGATGCGGTCGGCCTTGGGCACGGTGTCAAGCTGCTTGCGGCGGTAGGCCAGCAAGCCCGGGCTGGCGGCGAACTGCTTGTTCTGGATGTCGAATGGCTGCGCCTGGATCAGGTAACGGCCGTCGTCGCTGACGTATAGCACCTGCCCGCCGACGACCACTTCGCGGAAGCCGGGGAACGGCGCGGCACCGATGTAATCGGGCTTGAAATCCGGGTCCAGCGCCTTGAGCGCCGTGCTCACGCGCTGGTCCACCGTGCCGGTGGCGGCGGGCGCGGCGGCGGGCTTGGCGCCGGCAGTGCTTGCCGCAGGCTGCGAGGATTGTGCGCAGGCGGTAAGGCTGATCGCGCCCAGCAGCGCGGCGATGGCAAGACGATACATTCACGCATCCAGATGGAATGAGGTGCCCAGATTCTCGCACAGCGCAGATGAAGCCTGGCCGCGGCCGCGACAGATTGTGAACGCTACAGGCACCCCGTTGCTGCACCTGCTGGACAGACGCAATACGGAGCGTGGCTTGCCGGGTCTGGCGGCGGGCTGGGCACTTTCGCCGTCGCAAGGCGCCTTGAAGGTGCCCGTAAGCGTCGTCCCCCGCTCTGATTGTTTCCTGGAGTGCACCGCCGCGTGACGTCCGGCGCTGAGAGTCAGCTCGAGGTATGACAACCAGGAGGTCACGCCAGCCGATGCCAGCCTGACCGGCAACGCCGCCGGAGCCGCCGAGCGTGTCTGGCGAGCCCCCCAGCAACGTCGGCTGGCGTTGTTGGTGCGGCCGCCAGCGCGGCGATGACCTGTTGGCAGTTCTGCCGCAACCGCGACAGGTGCGTCGCCGGCACGCATGCGCCGACTAACCGCGCGGATGATGGCTGGCGTGCAGTTTCTGCAGATGCTGGCGCGCCACCAGCGTGTAGATCTGGGTGGTCGACAACGAGCTGTGGCCCAGCAGCATCTGCAACGCGCGCAAGTCGGCGCCGTGGTTGAGCAGATGGGTGGCAAAGCTGTGGCGCAGCCCGTGCGGGCTGACCGTGTCCGGGTCGATACCCGCGACCGCTGCATAGCGTTTGACCAACGCCCAGAACTGCTGTCGGCTGAGCGGCTGACGCGCGGCGTCGATGAACAATGGCACCTGCCCGTCCACCGCCGCCACCGGCGTGTTCGCGGCCAGCAGCGGGCGCGCCTCGCGCAGGTAACGCTCCAGCCAATGCTGGGACTCCTCGCCCAGCGGCACCAGCCGGTCCTTGCTGCCCTTGCCGGTCACCCGCAGCACGCCCTGGCGCAGGTTCACCCCCACTGCCGGCAGGTTGACCAGCTCGCTCACACGCAGGCCCGCGGCGTACATCAACTCCAGCATGGCGCGATCGCGCAGGCCTGCCGGGGTGTCAACGTCCGGCGCAGCCAGCAAGGCCTCGATCTGACTTTCGGTCAAGGCCTTGGGCAGCGAGCGTGGCAGTTGCGGCGGGTCGATCAGGGCGGTGGGGTCGTCGCTGCGCACGCCATCGCGCAGGCACAGCCCGTAGAACGCACGCAAGGTCGACAACAGCCGCGCCGTGCTGCGCGGGGAATAATTGGCCTGGGTACGCCAGCGCAGATAGTCGAACAGGGCGGCACGGTCGATGCCGAGCAAGCCACCATGTGCGCCGTCGCGCCAACGCGCCAGCCCTTCCAGGTCGCGCCGATAACTCTCCAGGGTCTGCCGCGCCACGCCTTGCTCGGCCCAGAACCGGTCGAGGAAACGCTCGATCACGCTGGCATCGGCCGCCTGCACCGGTGGCAGCTGGCGGGCAAGTTGGCGGCGTTCGGCGGGGCTGCTGGCAGACATCGCCACAGCATAAAACGCGGCGCGCGTTTTGAGCGCCAATGCGCGTGGGTTGCCGGTAGGTGTGTTGCCTGCGCGCGCGGGGCGGTAGATGTGCGCGTCATTGTTCTGCCTGATCAGCACGCGTCGGCCGCAGGCGCAAAGGCGACCCGGATCGCGACGCCAGCGCCGCCATGGCCGGTAGGTCCCGGCATGGGCATGCGCCCGATTGAACACGCCGCGTCTGCGCACCAGCCGTCGCGCCAGGATGCGGTTGATCGCCGTTCGATGCGTGGCGTGCGTCAGCGCGCGCAGGCACCAGAGCGCGGCTACTGCAGCGCGGCGTTGCGCCGTGCTTGGCGACCGTTATGCTCGCGCCATGACCTCGATCCCTTCGCCTCGCATTGCGCGCCCCCCTGCCCTGGTGGGCTGGCGGCTGCTGGCGTTGTGCTACGACGCCTGGCCGGTGCTGGCGCTGTCGATGCTGATCTCCACCGTGTTCACGCTGGGCTTTACGCTCGCCGGGCACCCCGCGCGCGAAAACATCGCGCCTTTCAGCGGCTGGCAATGGCTGTTGTGGCTGTGCTGCTGGATCGCCGCAGGTATCTACGCCACCGTGAGTTGGCGCCGCGGCGGGCAGACGCTGGGCATGCGCCCCTGGCGGCTGCGCTTGATCGACCCACGGGTGTCATGGCGTGCGCTATGGATCCGCTATGCCGTCGGCACCTTGTCGCTGGCGCTGGGCGGGCTGGGGTTCTGGTGGGCGTGGCTGGATCGCGACCGGCTGACCTGGCACGACCGTGCGAGTCACACACGGCTGGAACGGATTGCCAGGCCATTGAAGTAATCAGGTCAGGTCGGCAGTCCATCACCCCCATATCCAGAGGCTCCGGCATGTTCCATGCATGCGACTTGCACCTGGAGTGGGATGGGGCCGGCGGCAGTGACCAAGCCAGGCTGCGGCTTATTTGGCGGCCAAGAAGGCGCGAGCAATCAGCCACTGAAACGCATGCCCAACTGCATACAGCACTGCCAGAAATGGCGGAACCAACAACGCATAACTTGTCGCCCAAGGCATGTTGGTCAACCAGGCATCCGCGTGGAGAGCATCCAGTGCGATCAGCTGAGGCGTCAACGGCAATTGCAGCAGAACGAAGTGGCCCTTGGGATCGCCCTGAGCGCTGAGCGCTCCCCACACGCAAAAAGCAGCCGCCGCCAGATGCAGCAGGCAGAGCGCCACACCCAACACGCTTACCCGCCGCATGCGCTCAGCTACTACGCCTGCGGAACAACCACGCCGACACACCCAGCATCACCATGGGCGGCAGCGCATAGGCAATGCGGTAATCCAGCTTGAGCGCGCCGGCCATGCGGCCGAAGAACAGCTGCAGCAGCCAGAAACCCAGCGCGAACAGGATGCCCAGGAACAGGCGCTTGCCCAGGCCACCGCTGCGCAGCGAGCCGAACGAGAACGGGATTGCCGCCATGCACAGCGCCAGCACGTTGAGCGGATAGAACCACCGGCTCCAGTACTGATCTTCGTAATCGCGCGCGTCCAATCCATTGCGGCGACGGTATTCGATGCTCTGCTCCAGATCGTGCGCAGAAAGATTGCGCGGCTTGGCCAGGCCAGCGGCCAGCGCGGCAGGATTCAGTTGCGACTGCCACGGCAATTCGGGAAAGGTTTCGCGCTGCACCGAGCGTTCCTGGAAGGTGTCGCGACGGACCTGACGCAGGGTCCAGCGGCCGTCGCGGTGTTCGGCCAACGAGGCGTAGGTCAACTGCTGCATCCTGCCACTGGGATCAAGGTGGTAGAGCCGCACATCGTGCAGATCCAGTGCAGTGCCACCGCCATCGAGCAGCTTCTCTTCACCGCTCAATGCATTGAGGAAGGTGTCGCCCTCGCGTGCCCACAGCCCGGCGTAGCGCGAAGACGCCATATCGCTGTTGAAGCGGGCACTGGCCTTGAGCGTGTCGGCCTGATTCTGTGCCCACGGCCCGATGGTTTCGCCACTGATCACCATGCTGGCGGTCAGCAGCGCCATCGCTGCGACGACCGAGGCGGACATGCGCTTGCGCGACACACCCAGCGCGCGCAGCGCCGTCAGCTCGGAGGTGGCGGCCAACTGGCCCAGGCCCATCAGCGCGCCAATCACCGCGGCAGTCGGGAACAAGGTATAGGCCCGGCGCGGCACGGTGTAGGCCACGTAAGCCACCGCGTGCCCGAAGGTGTAGCTGCCCTGACCGATGTTCTTGGCTTCGCTGGCGAAGGCGTTGACCAGATCCAGCCCCAGCAGCACCGCCCAGGTCAGCAGCACGGTGAACAGCACCACGCGACCGACATACCAATCGTGGACCCGCGGCGTCAGCTTCATGCGCGCGCCCCCGGCCGACGCACGCGGCCATCGCGCGCATACGCCCACACCGCCACGGCCAGCAGCGGCAGCGTCAACCACCACAGGCCCAGCGCCGCCGGAGTCTTGCCATTGGCGATCCACTGGGTGCCGACGATCATCAGATTGGTGCCCACCATGTAGGCCAGAAACGCCAGCATGATCCGGCCATAACGCTGTTGCCGCGGCGCACTGCGCGACAACGGCAAGGTGAGCAAGGCAAACGCCAGTGCCAGCAACGGCGGCGCCAGGCGCTCATGCAGCTGGGCGCGCGCGGCAGGGCGCTCGTCGGACAGCAGCTGGGTGGTCCACATCACTTCGGGGTCGTTGGCATCGTGCACGCGGGTGCGGTCTGGCAAGGCGATATCGCTGCTGGCGAACTTCATCAAGCGGTAGTCCAGGGTCGCGCCGCTCGCCGGGCCCTCGGTGCGGTAGCCATCGTCCAGGCGCAGGTAACGGTCGGTCTTGCCTTCGAAGAACATCGCGCCGCGGTCGGCGGTGACCACATCGATGCGGTCGTTCTGCTGGCGCTGCATGAAGACCTTGCCCAGGCCCTTGCCGTCGGCAGAGATCGTTTGCAGGTAGACCACCCCGCCGCCGGACAACGGCGTGAACTGGCCCGACTCCAGGCCGGCCATCAGCACGCTGCGGTTGGCATCTTCCAGCATCGCCTCGGCGGTACGGCTCGCCCAGGGGCCCAGCCACAGCGAGCACAACCCGATGACCACCACCACCGGCACCACCAGCATCAGCATCGGCCGCAGCATGCGCCTGGGGCCCACGCCAATGGCGGTAATGACGGCCATTTCTGAATCGCGGTACAGCCGCGCCAGTGCCAGCAGCAGGCCCAGCATCAAGGCCAGCGGCAGGATGATGGGCAGATACGCCACGAATTGCAGCCCTACCTGCGACAGCAGCAAGCGCGCCGGGATGCGGCCGTCGGCGATATTGCCGAGGATATCCACCAGCACGCCGCCGACGCTGACGACCAGCAGCACGATCAAGGTGGCCAGGAAGCTCTGGGTGAAATCGCTAAGCAGGTATCGATCGAGCTTCGGCATGGGGTGGGCTTGTTTTAAACTCTCGGATTCGTTCGCGGCGCCGCCAGCCTAGTCCGGTTGGCGTAAACAGCCCGCGATTGTACGGATTTGCCTACGGAATCTGATCAATGGCCCTGCAATTCACCCTGAACCAAGACGCGCCGGCAAGCGCTGCCGTCGACTGCATCGTGGTTGGCGTGTTCGCCGACAAGACCCTTTCGCCCGCTGCCCAGGCGCTGGACAGCGCCAGTCAGGGTCGCTTGACGGCCTTGGTCGCGCGCGGCGACGTGGCCAGCAAGACCGGCAGCACCACGCTGCTGCACGACCTGCCCGGCGTCACCGCGCCGCGCGTGCTGGTGGTCGGCCTGGGCGAAGCCGGCAAGTTCGGCGTGGCGCCCTACCTCAAGGCCGTCGGCGATGCGACCCGCGCGCTGAAGACCGGCGCGGTCGGCACCGCCCTGCTCACCCTGACCGAACTCAGCGTCAAGGCCCGCGATGCGGCCTGGAACATCCGCCAGGCGGTGACCGTCAGCGACCATGCCGCCTACCGCTACACCGCCACACTGGGCAAGAAGAAGGTGGACGAGACCGGCCTGACCACCCTGGCGATTGCCGGCAACGACGCCCGCGCGCTCGCCGTGGGCGTGGCTACCGCCGAAGGCGTGGAATTCGCCCGCGAGCTGGGCAACCTGCCGCCGAACTACTGCACCCCGGCCTACCTGGCCGAGACCGCCGCCGCATTTGCCGGCAAGTTCCCGGGTGCCGAAGCCGAGATCCTGGACGAGGCGCAGATGGAAGCGCTGGGCATGGGCTCGCTGCTGTCGGTGGCACGCGGCTCGGCCAACCGCCCGCGCCTGATCGTGCTGAAGTGGAACGGCGGCGGCGACGCGCGCCCGTACGTGCTGGTCGGCAAGGGCATCACCTTCGATACCGGCGGCGTCAACCTCAAGACGCAGGGCGGCATCGAGGAAATGAAGTACGACATGTGCGGTGGCGCCAACGTCATCGGCACCTTCGTGGCCACGGTCAAGGCCGAGCTGCCGATCAACCTGGTGGTGGTGGTGCCGGCGGTCGAGAACGCCATCGACGGCAACGCGTACCGCCCGTCGGACGTGATCACCAGCATGTCCGGCAAGACCATCGAAGTCGGCAATACCGATGCCGAAGGCCGCCTGATCCTGTGCGATGCACTGACCTACGCCGAGCGCTTCAATCCCGAGGCGCTGGTGGACGTGGCCACGCTGACCGGCGCCTGCATGGTCGCGCTGGGTCACCAGACCGCCGGGCTGATGAGCAAGCACGACGACCTGGCCAACGAACTGCTGGCCGCCGGCGAGCACGTGTTCGACCGCGCCTGGCGCCTGCCGCTGTGGGACGAATACCAGGGCCTGCTGGATTCCACCTTCGCCGACGTCTACAACATCGGCGGCCGCTGGGGCGGCGCCATCACCGCCGGCTGCTTCCTGTCGCGCTTCACCGAGAACCAGCGCTGGGCGCACCTGGACATCGCCGGCGTGGCCAGCGACGAAGGCAAGCGCGGCATGGCAACCGGTCGCCCGGTCGGTCTGCTGACCCAGTGGTTGCTGGATCGCGCCGCCTGATGTCGCCGCGCGCTGCACTGGCGCTCATCGCTGGCTTCTCCGTCGTGAATGGAGCCGCCAGCGCGGTGCCGGGCTGGACCAGCCCTGGCATCGATCTGCTCTGGATCGTCGTGCAGCTGTTGCTGTTGTTTGTGTGGCTGGCGGCCGACAGCCGCCGGCTTGGCTACCGCCGGCCGGCCTGGATGAATATCGGCATCGTGGCCTTGGCCGTGCTGTTCCTGCCGGTGTACCTGTACCGTTCTCGCCCGCCCGGGCGCCGCCTGCGCGCATTCGGCGGCCTGCTGTTGGCCGTGCTTGGCTGTGCGGCCCTGTTCGTGGCCGCCGGCATGACCACCGAATTGTTGCTCTCCTCCCGCTTTGTGACCGCCTGATGCCCCGTGCCGACTTCTACCTGATCGCCAAGCCGCGCTTCCTCAACGAACCGCTGCGGCTGGTCTGCGAGCTGGCGCGCAAGGCCAACGACGCCAACCTGCCCACCTTGATCCTGGCCCGCGATACGCAGCAGGCCGAGGCGCTGGACGACCTGCTGTGGGCGTTCGACGACGAAGCCTACGTGCCGCACCAGATTGCCGGCACCGATGAGGAAGACGAACTGGCCCCGGTGCTGATTGCCGCCCCGGAGTTCGCCGCCCCCTCGCGCCCGCTGGTGATCAACCTGCGCGACGACCCCTATCTGGGCGCCTGCGACCGCGTGCTCGAAGTGGTGCCGGCCGACCCCGCTGCCCGCGAACCGCTGCGCGAACGCTGGAAACAGTACAAGGCCCTGGGCCTGGAACTGACCAAGTACGACATGTGAGTGCGGCGGGGATTGGGGAGTTGGGATTGGGGATTCGTAAAGCAGATCTTGCGTCTCCAACGACTGCATCCAACCTCAGACAGCCGATCTTCGCTCCGCAGCACGAACACCGACGTTGACGAGTGGATTGCCGGTGACTCTCGCCGGCCCCATGACGCAACCAATCCCGAATCCCGAACAACGAATCCCGGCGCCCCTATGACCACCCTCGCCTCCAGCTACGACCCCTCTTCCTTCGAATCGCGCCTGTACGCGCAGTGGGAGGCAGCCGGTTATTTCGTGCCGTCCGGCAAGGGTGAGCCGTACACCGTGTTGCTGCCGCCGCCCAATGTCACCGGCACGCTGCACATGGGCCATGCGTTTCAGCAGACGCTGATGGATGCGTTGGTGCGCTATCACCGCATGCGCGGTTACGACACCTTGTGGCAGGTGGGCACCGACCATGCCGGGATCGCCACCGAGATGGTGGTCTCGCGCAATCTGGCGCTGGAAGGCAAGGGACAAACACGCGATTCGCTGGGGCGCGAGGGCTTCATCGCCAAGGTGTGGGAGTGGAAGGCCGAATCCGGCGACACCATCGAGCGCCAGATGCGCCGGCTGGGCACCTCCAGCGATTGGTCGCGCAGCACCTTCACCATGGACCCGCAGCCATCGGCCGCAGTCAACGAAGCGTTCGTGCGCTGGTACGAGCAAGGCCTGATCTACCGCGGCCAGCGCCTGGTCAACTGGGACCCGGTGCTGAAGACCGCGATCTCGGATCTGGAAGTGGAAAACGTCGAAGAAGACGGCTTCCTGTGGTCGATCCGTTACCCGCTGGCCGATGGCGTCAGCTACGAACACGTCGAGCACGATGCCGACGGCAACGAGACGCTGCGCGAAACCCGCGATTATCTGGTGGTGGCCACCACGCGCCCGGAAACCATGCTGGGCGATACCGCGGTGATGGTGCACCCGGACGATGCGCGTTATCTCACGCTGCATGACGCCCGCATCGTGTTGCCGCTGACCGGCCGGCACGTGCCGGTGATCACCGACGATTACGTCGACCGCGCCTTCGGCACCGGCGTGGTCAAGGTCACGCCGGCGCATGACTTCAACGATTACCAGGTGGGCGTGCGACATGACCTGCCGCTGATCAATCTGTTCACCGTCACCGCCACCATCAACGAGAATGCGCCGGAGCGCTATCGCGGCCTGGATCGTTATGACGCACGCAAGCTGGTGCTGTCGGAACTGGAAGACCTGGGCGTATTGGTCGAAACCAAGCCACACAAGCTGCAGGTGCCGCGCGGCGATCGCACCGGCCAGGTCATCGAGCCCTACCTCACCGACCAGTGGTTCGTGAAGATGGACGCGCTGGCCAGGCGCGGCCTGGAGCTGGTCGAAAGCGGCCAGATCAAGTTCGTGCCGCCGAACTGGATCAACACCTATCGCCACTGGATGGAGAACATCCAGGATTGGTGCATCAGCCGCCAGCTGTGGTGGGGCCATCGCATTCCGGCGTGGTTCGACGAGGCCGGCAAGTGCTACGTGGGCCATGACGAAGCGCAGGTGCGCGCCAAACATGGCCTGGGTGCGGAGATTGCGCTGCACCAGGACAGCGACGTGCTGGAAACCTGGTTCTCCTCGCAGCTGTGGCCGTTCTCCACGCTGGGCTGGCCGGATGCGCAGGCGATGGCCGAGCGCGGCTTCGAGCGTTATCTGCCTTCAAGCGTGCTGGTGACCGGCTTCGACATCATCTTCTTCTGGGTGGCGCGCATGATCATGGCCACCGACAGCTTCACCGGCCAGGTGCCGTTCCGCGATGTCTACATCACCGGCCTGATTCGCGATGCGCAAGGCCAGAAGATGTCCAAGTCCAAGGGCAACGTGCTCGATCCGCTGGATATCATCGACGGCATCAGCATCGAGGATCTGGTCGCCAAGCGCACCCATGGCCTGATGCAGCCGCGCATGGCCGAGAAGATCGAAAAAGCCACGCGCAAGGAATTCCCGGACGGCATCATCGCCCACGGTGCCGATGCGCTGCGCTTCACCATCGCCGCGCTGGCCACGCATGGCCGCGACATCAAGTTCGATCTGGGCCGCGCCGAGGGCTACAAGAACTTCTGCAACAAGCTGTGGAACGCCACGCGCTTCGTGTTGATGAACACCGAAGGCGCACGCTTTACCGGCGTGCCGCAGCCGCGCACCGAAGCGGAAAAGTGGATTTTGGCGCGCCTGGACAAGGCCACCGCAGAAACCCACGCGCATTACGCCAACTATCGCTTCGACCTGCTCGCGCAGTCGTTGTACGAATTCGCCTGGAACGCGTTCTGCGACTGGTTCGTGGAGCTGGCCAAGCCGGCGCTCAACAACCAGGACGCCGACGCGGCCGCCAGCACGCGCCACACGCTGCTGTATGTGCTGGAGTCGTTGCTGCGCCTGTTGCACCCGCTCACCCCGTTCGTCACCGAAGAGTTGTGGCAGCAGGTCGCGCCGCGCCTGGGCATCACCACTGCGACGATCTCGTTGCAGAGCTTCCCGCAGCCCGGCGATGTCGACACCAGCAGCTATGCCACCGCTGAAGCCGATGTCGAATGGCTCAAGTCGATGGTGTCGGCGCTGCGTCGCGTGCGCAGCGAATTGAACGTGCCACCGTCCAAGCAGGTGCGCCTGCTGCTGCAGGCCGGCACTGCCGACGACCGCCCGCGCGTTGCCCGCTTCGCCTCGCAGCTGTCGTTCCTGCTCAAGCTCGAACGCATCGACTGGCTGGACGCTGGCCAGGACACACCGCCGTCGGCCGCCGCCATCGTCGGCGAACTCACGCTGCTGGTGCCATTGGAAGGCCTGGTCGACATGGATGCCGAACGCACTCGCCTGGACAAGGAAATCAAGCGCGTGGAAGGCGAGATCGCCAAGTGCAACGGCAAACTCGGCAGCGCCACCTTCGTGCAGAACGCACCGGCCGCCGTGGTCGAACAAGAGCGTGCGCGCTTGAACGACTGGACCACGCAGCTCACCGGCCTGCGCGAGCAGCGCGCGAAGATCTGAAGCGGTTGATCAGCTGCTAGCGTATCGAGGGCGTAGTGCCCTCGCCGCTTGCGGGACCAACCGTTACATCAGCATGTCCGTCATGTCTCGATTGCAGACATGCGCACCGACCAGCTCGACTGGTCCTTGCCCGCCCACCGTCGCGGAACCCTTGGCGGCATGGATGCCGCCAAGGAGCCTACAAGGACGTACTTGCGGCGTGTCCTGCGATGGTGGGCGGGCAAGGGCCCTGCAGGAAAGCCGCAGCGCCAATGCCCTTTCGCCAACGCATCGCACCAGCCAGGCGCTGTTGGACTAGAACTTCAAATCCACACGCGCATACCAGAAGCGTCCGCCGGGAATATCGTAGGTGGATGCGTCGTAACCATTGAGGGAGCACGACAGGCAGATCGGCGGATCCTTGTCGAAGACGTTGTTCAAGCCGGCCGTGAGTTGCAGGCCCTTGAGCCAATCGATGCGATAGCCCACCTGCGCGTCGTGATAGGTGATCGCATCCAAGCGGTTGGTTCCCACCGACGGATCCGAACACACCGCAAACTCCACCGCGTCACCGCACTGCTCGGTGAGCTTGGAAATGTGCCGCGCAGTCCACGAAGCCGTCCAGTTACCCAGCGACCAATCCAATACCGCGTTGCTGGTCCACTCCGGAATTGCGCTGTCCACCACCTCGATGCCCGGCCCTTGCGGCTGTCGCTGACCCGCCGCACCCAGCGCCTCGTAGCGGCCTACCAAGGTGTTCTGCCACGATAGCTTGAAGCGCCCGAATGCGGTTTGCGGCAAGGTCCAGAATAGATCCACGTCCCAGCCGTCGGTCTTGATCGAGCCCAGGTTGGTCAAGCGGTTATTGAAGGCGTTGATGCCGCCGGTGGATGCCCGCCCGATGCCATCGCAGTACAACGCATCCAGCGTATCCACGCACAGATCCAGCTGCGTCTGCGCATTGATCGCCTGGATCGCGCCATCCACATGATGGCGATAGAAGGTCACCTCCAGGTCGAGGCGGTCGGACCAGCTGGCATCGCTCGCAAATCCCGGGCTGAAGACGAAGCCCGCACTGAAACTGCGCGAACGCTCCGGATCGAGTTGCGCGTTACCGCCGGTGGTGACCGAGATCTGCTGGTTGGCCTGCTGATAACCGGCAGGCACACCGAGTGCTGCGCAGTTGGCCGCACTGCCGCGCGGCGCCGTACCGCCCAGACCGATCGAGCACGGGTCCGACAACTGCAGGTCCGCACGCGCCGCCGAACCAAACAGCTCGCCGATGGTGGGCGCCCGGAAGCCTTCGGCATAACTGGTGCGCAACACGAACTCATCGGTGACCTGCCAACGCAGGCCGTACTTGGGCGTGAATTCGCCACCGAATGTCGAATAGTCCGAATAGCGCCCGGCGATATTCAGATCCAGTTTGTCGCCCAATGCCGAGTTGGCGAAGATCGGAATATTGAGTTCGAGATAGGCTTCGTTGACGTCGTAGCTGCCTGCCGTGGGCAAGGAGGGCACGCCGTTGTAACGCCCGGCCACGGTGAGCGGATCGGGCCGATAAGAGCCTTCGTACTTGCGGTATTCGTAACCGCTGGCGAACGACACCGCACCGCCGGGCAACTGGAACAACTCGCTGCTGAGATTGGCGGTGAACAGGCTCAATTCGTTCTGGCTGCGGTCGCGCACCACCGGTTGGATCCAGCGCAACATCTCCGGCGTGATGCTGCCGGCACCGCTGAAGATATCCAGCGGCACGCAGCCGGCCACGGCCGCGCAGGCAGCCGGGTCGCCCAGCGCCAGGTTGATGTTGTAGAGGTTGTAGCTGCCGTAGTTGGTCTGCTCGGCCTTGTTCTTGCTGTACATGCCGTTGACGTCCCAGAACCAGGTCCGCCCTGCGCCTTCGAACGTGCCGACCAGGCCGGTGCCGAAATATTGGGTATCGACCTGTTGCTCGTAACGCCGCGGCCCGCCTTCCACCGGCCTGCGACCGATCTGGATCAGATTGGTGGCCGAATCCAGATCGAATCCGAACGGGTTGAACGGGTTGCGCGCGGAGATCACGATGTTGTCGGCCAGCGGGTTGCCGGTACCGGCATCGGGCCCGAGGAAGATGGGCTCCGGTGCGGCCTGGTTGGTCGATTCGCGCCGGTTGCCCAACGCCTTGACGTACCACTGCACGTCGTCGTTGAAGTAATAGCGGAACTGTGCAAACACGCCCTTGCGCTCGGACGGCGTCAGCAACAGGTTCTGCTCGGCAAAATTGTAGCGGTCTGCGGTGCCGAAGCAGTGATAGTCGTCGCTGCGCGTGCAACCGCCGCTGCCATCGTATTGCGGTGTGCCCACGCCGGCATTGGGCGTGAGGTTCTGGCGCACGCCGGTGTTGGGATCGACGAACTGGAAGCGGCCATCCGGCGTTGCCGAGCTGGCGAAGGTCAGCCCGGTGCCAGGAATCGGGAAGCGGGCCTGCGCACGATCGCGCGCATAGATCGGATCCTGTTTGACGTAGCTGGCGCCCAAAAACAGGCTGAAATCCTCTCCGCTTTTACCCCAGGCCAGATCCATGCCCTGGTTGGCGCCATCGCCCTTGCCGTACTGCCCGTAGTTGAGCGTGACCTGCGCACCGTCGAACGTGCGACGGGTGATGATGTTGACCACACCGGCGATCGCATCCGAGCCGTACAGCGACGAGGCGCCGTCTTCGAGCACTTCGATGCGCTCGACGATCGCCAACGGAATGGTGTTGAGATCGGTGGACGAACCCACGCCGGAGGCGGAGGATTCGTTGACCCAACGAATACCATCCACCAACACCAGCACACGCTTGGAACCGAGATGGCGCAGATCCACCTGCGCCGAGCCTGCACCCACGCCACTGCCATCGGGCGGAAAGCCGAAGTTGCCGGACGAATTGAACTTGGCATTGAGCGCCGAACCGGACGCGGTGAGCTCCTGCAGCACTTCGCCGATGGAGGTCAGGCCGGTGCGTTCGATATCGGCACGATTGAGCGTCTGGATCGGTACCTGGCCCTGCAATTCCGCGGTCTTGATGCGCGTGCCGGTGACCTGCACGCTGTCGAGCGTGCGCGTGTTCGGTGCGGCCTCGGGCTGTTGCGCCCAGGCCAGTGTGGGAATCAGACACAACGACAACTGCACGGCCAGGCATGACCGACGGGGGCCAATCAGACGCTTCATCCTTTCTCTCTCCAGAAGGATTCTTGAGTGTCCGCACGCCCCCGTGCCCTGCGGTCCTTCCCAATTCTTAAACGAAACATTAACGCACCGCAACTGGCGGTGCAGCAGCGCACCGAGCGGCAGCGGTCGCAACAAGTTGTCATCTGCACGCACGCGCGTGCTCGACCCATAGCGCTTGCAAGCGAAGACTTTCCTCACCATCATGCGCAAGCGGCGCGCATTCACTCAGGCGCTCAGGCGTGCTTGGGTATCATCACCGCATGACTTATGCCCCCCGCCTTGCCACTGTTTTCATCGGCCTGCTGTGCCTTGGCAGCACCGCATTGCACGCGCAAACCCTCGACCCGCAGTTGACTGCCATGCGCGATGCCATCGCGGCCGCAGAGCGCGGCCAGACCGATGCCGGTCAGCTCGCTGCGCTGAGCCGCCATCCACTGTATGGATGGCTGGAATTTGCCGCGCTCAAGCGCAATATCGACACTGTCTCCAACGCGCAGGCGCAAGCATTCTTGCAGCGTTACGCCGGCCAGCCCGTGGCTGAAAGCTTCCGCAGCACGTGGTTGCCGGCAGTGGCGCGGCGGCAGGACTGGAACACGCTGCTGGCCAACTGGAAGTCCACCGACAACGTCGGCCTGCGCTGCGCGCAACTGACCGCGCGCCTGGCCACTGGCAAGGCCGATGCCCAATGGAGCCGCGATGCGCTGACGCTGTGGCGCAACGGCAAGGCGCTGCCCGATGCTTGCGATGCAGTGGTTGCCGGGCTGGAATCGCGCGGTGAACTCACACCGGCGCTGCGCTGGGAACGTGTGGAAGCTGCTGCCGATGCACAACAGCCTGCAATCATGCGTACGGCCGCACGCGGGCTACCCGCCGCCGATCTGGCCCTGGCCACCGATTACGCTGCATTTCTCGACAAGGTCCACCCACGTGCACTAGGTTGGCCCAAGACCGAGCGCAGCCGCCGCATCGCGGTGGACGGGCTGGCCAAGTTGGCCAAGAGCGATCCCGACGCTGCCGAGCAGCAGCTACCGCAACTTGCCAGTGCGCTCGGCTTCAGCCAGGCGCAGCGTGGGCAGGTGCTGTACCAGATCGCATTGTGGACCGTCGCCTCGTACCTGCCGGACTCGGCGCGTCGGCTCAATGCCGTACCGGAGGCGTCCTACGACGAACGCCTGCACGAATGGCGTGCACGTGAGGCGATGTCGCGCGGCGATTGGCCGGCGGCATTGGCCGCGATTCGCAAGATGCCGGCGAGCCAGCGCAGCGACTCACGTTGGCAGTACTTCGAAGCCCGCCTGGCCGAAAAGACCGGCGCTGCTGCGGCGGCCCAGCCGCTGTATCGCGCCGCCGCGCAATCGCCGACCTTCCACGGATTCCTGGCCGCCGACCGCCTGCAGCAGCCTTACCGGCTGTGCCCCTGGGAGCCCAACGACAGCGCGCAGGCGAAGGCCGCTGTTGCGCGCGACCCGGCCCTGGTCCGCGCAATCGCGTTATTTCAGATCGACCGCCCCGGTTGGGCCGTGGCCGAATGGAACGATGCCGCCACCCGCTTCGACGACACCCAGCGCCGTCTGGCAGTGGAAGTTGCCGGCGACAACGGCTGGTTCGACCGTGCGGTGTTCGCGCTCGGCAAGCAGCCGGACGAGCAACGGCTCTATGCGTTGCGTTTTCCGCTGCACCACGACGACAGCATTCGTCGCGAGGCCGCCAAGAATGCGATCGACCCAGCCTGGGTGGCTGCGGAAATTCGTGCCGAAAGCATCTTCAATCCGCGCGCGCGCTCGCCGGCCAAAGCAATGGGCCTGATGCAGGTGTTGCCTGGCACTGGCGCGGCCGTCGCCAAGGGGATCGCCCTGCCCGGCTATGCGGGTGCCACCAGCCTCTATGAGCCGGACACCAACATCGCCATCGGCACGGCGTATCTGCGCCAGTTGCTCAACACCTACGGACTGCCCTACCTCACCATTGCCGCCTACAACGCAGGTCCAGGCCCCACCGGGCGCTGGCAGTCGCAGCGGCCGAATTTCGAGCCGGACTTCTGGATCGAAACCATCAGCTACAAGGAAACCCGCGACTATGTCGCGCGCGTGTTGGCCTTCAGCGTGATCTACGACTGGCGCCTCAACGGCGACATGCTGCCGCTCAGCGACCGGCTCATGGGCAAGCTGGTGGACAAGCGCTTGAAGCCGGTCTGTACCCCGGGCCAGGCAGCCAATAACACCGCGCAGGATTGAGCGACGCCAGGCGCCCTGCACGGTTGCAGGGCCTTGGCGAGTGCGTAGCGCCGTCATTGCGTACGGCACCTGACGCAGCATGGACGCCGCGCAGGGACGGGCAAGGATGTACCTGCAGCGTGTCCAGCGATCATGGATAGGCTTGGATAGGTAAGGGTGCTGCAAGCAGCTCTCCACTGCCCGTTGCAACGCCGCTACTTCCGTGAGACCCCACATCGCCACGCGGAACGCACAACGCCCGCATCACTGCGGGCGTTGTGCAACGACGTGCGGCGCTGACTTTGCAGCCCTGCAACCAGTGGCGGTTAGAGCTTACCGGCGCCTGCCTTGGCCTTGACGTCTGCAGCGACCTTGTCGGCCGAGAGCAGGTTGTAGGTATAGGGCGGGGTCCAGCCAATGTTGGTATTCCACGAGCACGACAGCGCCTTGCCGTTGAGCAGGGAACCCTGATCGCGATACACGCTGCCACCATAGTCGGCGGCAATCTTGTCGCAGCTGCTGACACCGCTGATCTCGAACACGTTGCGCTCGGAGAAGATCTTCGACTCCTTGCCCACGCCATGCGCGTAAGAGAACGGATAGACCTTATTGCTGGTGCTGCCGACGTGGTAGTTGTTGTACAGATGCACCTGACCGAAGCGCACACGCGGAGCGCGCGCGGAAATGTTTTCGAACAGGGTGTTGTGAATGGTGACCTTGAGCTTGCCGCTGTCGGTACTGGACGCGCTGTCGCTGGAGCCGATCAGGTTGTTCTTCTCGTGCGACTTGAAGGCCGAGTACGAGACGGTGACGAAATTGGCGCCTTTCTTAATGTCCATCGCGCCATCGTGGTGCTGCTTCGGACGGCCATTTGCGGTGCCGTTCTGATCGTCGGTCCTGCGGCCATCGGTGAAGGTGACATGGTCCACCCACACGTTGCTGGCGCCTTCCACGGTCAGGCCGTCGTACTCCGCATTCCAGTTGCCGGCGCTGCCGTCATCCGGGTCCCAGACCGGTTCCGGGTCCCATGGATTTTCAATGGTGAGGTTGCGGATGATGACGTCGTTGGCCTTGACGTACATGTAGCCTTCGCGGATTTCCGCGTTGCTGGTGATGCCTATCAAGGTGGTCTTGGTCGGAATATCCAGGCGCGCACGTGACTTCATGTCCGAGGTTTTGGTGTACGGCTTGCCTTCGCTGATATCGATGATGCCGCTGACCTTGATGATGCGTCCATTGCTACCGACGCTTGCGCTCAATGCAGCTTTCAACTCGGCGGCATTCTTGACGGTGTAGATATTGGCGGCAGCCGCTTTGGAGCCGCCCTTGGTGCCGCCGTTCTGGGTTGCCCAGCCCGTGGTTGCAACCTCCAACGCCGCATCGGCATAGGCAACGCCGGTGAGCAGCAACGACCCAACGAACAGCGACGCGGCGGCCGCCGTCGAAAATTTCGGCTTCATCTTGATCTCTCCCTCAGATGGGTTCGATGCGCCACGCAGCGGCGCACCCCTGGTCCAGCAGACTCGGAACGTATTATTCAGATGTGGAATATCCCATTCCGCGGAGCCGATACTAGGAGCATTGCAACCGCTTGTATCTAGAAGTTTTTCGGATATGCATGCGTAATCACGCAAACGCTTGCGAGACACAAAAGAAGAGACAAAACGCTGCGATCAGGACACACGGAGACAGCGCAAGGACACTGCAACGCAGCAAGATTGGGTGTCACGCCATGCGGGGTGCCACGCGAGAAAGCGCGCCACCGTGCAAATACCTGTATTTTTCGGCGCGCTCGTCGTTGCAAGCCATTGCCGCGCTGCGGCATTGGACATAAACCGCAACGAAAAAAGCGCTTATCGGCCCATGGCGAAACATTCGCCACCTCGCAGACGGACGTATCTGCCAACGCCCTGCGCGAAGCGCAAACCCATCGCCGCAGTGTTGCCGGCATTCCACATGACCACGTTGGGATCGATTGCACAGGCGCAGCATTGTGTTGACCCCACGCGTTTTGATACGCATGGGTCAGCGCTGCCCTTAATCAATTGGGCTACCGTGTCGCTGCGGACCTCATCAAGCCGGTGGTAGTGCGCAAGACCAGCCCGTTGGGCAAGCGTGATGCCGCACGCGCCATGCGCAGGTGCGTCATGCAACCGCTCAGCGCAAGCATCGAATCGAAAAACCATCAGCGCCGGCATCCAGCGCAGCAACCGCGCACCGCAGCGACGCCAACCAGCCGCATCCTCAACGACGAGTGCGTGCGCTCAGGAAAACCCTTCGAAGAACAATTCGATCGCCATCACCAACGCGTCTTCGCGCCCGGTGTGGGATGGGTAATAGCGCGGGCGCCGGCCGATTTCGTTGAAGCCTTCGGAGTGGTACAGCGCGATCGCCGATGGATTGGACGGGCGCACTTCCAGGAACGCGCGCCGCGCACCGCGATCGCAGGCGCCCTTGATCAGCGCGCGCAGCAACACGCGACCGTGTCCTTGCGATTGCGCCTCCGGTGCGATGCAGACGTTGAGCACGTGCGCCTCGTCGGCGGCGATACTGATCACGCCATAGCCGATGACACGGCCGCCCTGCTCCATCACCCAGCCGGGGTACCCGGCCTGCAGGCAGTCGCGAAAGATGTTGCGCGTCCACGGAAATGGATAGGCGCGCAGCTCGATCTCCATCACCGCATCCAGGTCGCTCTCGCGCATGGCACGCAGCGAGGTGGGTTGCGGCGCGTTCAATGCGCTCACGCCGGGTCCCGGCGCCGACGCAGCGCGCGCAGCTGCGGCCACAGCGCACGCTTGGCGGCCGCATTGCCACGCAGTTCCGCCAGCGGCCAGGAGGCCATCAAGGCCTGGGTCGCAGGATCGCCCGGATTGCAGCCGGACGCGCGCAGCAAGGCCATCTGCAGGCGATCCGGCATGCCGACACGGCTGCGCCGTTGCGGCGCCGACGCTGGCGCAGTGCTGGGCGCGCGGGGCGCTTGGGCCGGTGCCGCCGGTGCATTCCGCCGCGCAACGGGCGCATTGGCCGTTGCAGGGTACGGCGCACGCTCCATACGCGTCGGTGCGGCCGTGGGTGCGCGCTCGGCAACCTCGACAGGCGCCGGCAATGCGTCGACCGCAGCGCGGTCCAGATACACGGTGTGCCCCAACGCCTGCAGATACGACACCTGCAGATCGGACCACATCGGCTCGCTCATCGCCTCGCTCACAAAAACCGGCTCATGGCAGCTCGGGCACGCGCCGCCAGCGTCGCCACAACCACATCAACGGACCCGACAAGGCGTACAGAACCCCGATCACCAGCAACGAGCGCGCCAGATCGATCACCAACAGCGCAATCACCACCGTGGCGATCGCCAGCGCCAGGAACGGCACGCGGTCGGCACGCGGGCCGCGCGCGCCGCCCTTGAAGCTCCAGAACCGGATCCGGCTGACCATCAGCAACGCCGCCACCACCGTGACCGCCAGCGCCACATAGCGAAGCTGCTCGCCATCGAAGCCCAGGCTGTCGTCGGCGAAGGCCCAAACGAAGGACATCATCAGACCAGCCGCCGCCGGGCTGGCCAGGCCGATGAACCAGCGTTTGTCGACCACGCCGACCTGGGTGTTGAAGCGCGCCAGCCGCAGCGCCGCGCAGGCCGCATACAGGAAGGCAGCCGACCAACCGACCCGGCCCATCACGCTACTGTCGTACTTCAGTGCCGACAGCGACCAGTGGTACATCACCAGCGCGGGCGCCATGCCGAAGCTGACCAGATCGGCCAGCGAGTCGTACTGCACACCGAATTCGCTGCTGGTATTGGTCAGACGCGCCACCCTGCCATCCAGCCCGTCCATCACCGCAGCCACGAACACCGCCATGGCGGCCTGGACGAACTGTCCATTGGCGGCGGCGATGATGGCGTAGAAACCGGAAAACAGCCCGGCGGTGGTGAACAGGTTCGGCAGCAGGTAAATCGTGCGCGAGCGCGGGGGCGGTCTCATCTCATCCATCCGCCAAGTGTAGGGCCTGAGGTCTGTCCGGCGGTAGCGCGCTGGCTGGTTCAGCGCCCTGCGCGCCCATCACTTGCCAGCGCCCGCTGCGGATGCTGCAATCGCGGCGGGAATCATCCAGGGGAAGCCACATGCAGCTGTCGTCCGGGCTTTGCGCCCTGTTGATGCTGGTCAGCGCCGCCGCCGGCGCGACCGATCTTTATAAGTGGAAGGACGCCAAGGGCGTGACCCACTACACCGAAACCCCGCCACCGACCGGCCAGCGCTATGAAGCGCGCCGAATCGATGCGCGCAGCGGCACCGCCGCCATCGCTGCAGCAGAGACGGCCGCGCCCGAATCGGCCGACTGCCTCACCGCGCGCCGCAATCTGGAACTGCTCAGCGGCAAGGGCGAGGTCTCCATGGCGGCCGGCACCGATGGCAAGCCTGGCGCCGTCCTGGACCAGGAAGCCCGTGCGACCCAGAGGAACCTGGCCGACGCCGCCGTCAAGGCCTATTGCAAGCCGGCAGCCCCAGGCGGCCCGGCCACCTGAGCCGGGAAAAGCTCCCAGGGGGACGGGAGTTGCCGTCCCGCCGCAGGGCTGGGGTTCAACGCCTGGTGCCGCGACCACCTGCAGAGCCAGCGCGCCCGACCTGATGGCAACACATGCGTAGGTGGTAGAAAGCGCGCCCCCGGGGCCGCATGAGCGCCCGGCACCGGTGATGGATACGTGCGGACGACTGCGCGGTCTACGGCGCACGTGCGCCGGCAAGCCAGCCACTCGAGCCGCCCCGCAGGGGCCTGCCCTGCCAGCGACAACCGGCAACGCGCGCCTGGCGATGACCGGCAGGGCGCGAGACTGGCAAACTAGCGGCTTTCCGCCCAAGCGAAGCCCGATGCGTCTTTCCCAGTTCCACCTGCACACCACCAAGGAAACCCCGGCCGACGCCGAGTTGGTCAGCCACCGTCTGATGCTGCGCGCGGGCATGATCCGCAAGCTGGCCTCCGGGCTGTACACCTGGTCGCCGCTGGGCCTGCGCGTGTTGCGCAAGGTCGAAGCCATCGTGCGCGAAGAGATGAACCGCGCCGGCGCAGTGGAAGTGCTGTTTCCCACCATCCAGCCGCGCGAGCTGTGGGACGCTACCGGGCGTTGGGAGAAGTTCGGCGGGCAGCTGCTCAAGATCAAGGACCGCAAGGAACAGGAGTTCTGCTACAGCCCCACCGCCGAAGAGGCCGCGGCCGAATTCGCGCGCCAGGAAATCAACAGCTACAAGCAGCTGCCGCTGAATTTCTATCAGATCCAGACCAAATTCCGCGATGAGATCCGCCCGCGCTTCGGCGTGATGCGTGCGCGCGAGTTCCTGATGAAGGACGCGTATTCGTTCCATCTCACTGACGAGGACATGGCGCGCGAATACGACAACATGCGCGCCGCCTATACGCGTATCTTCACCCGCCTGGGACTGGATTTCCGCGCCGTGCAGGCCGATTCCGGCGCCATCGGCGGCGATGCATCGCAGGAATTCCACGTCATCGCCGACTCCGGCGAGGACTCGCTGGCGTTCTCCACCGGCTCCGATTACGCCGCCAACGTGGAAACCGCCAGTGCGGCACCGCCGGCCCCGCGCGCCGCGGCCAGCGAAGCAATGCAGCAGGTGGCAACGCCCACCCAGAAGACCTGCGAAGACGTGGCCCAGTTGCTCGGCATCGCGCTGCAGCGCACGGTCAAGTCGGTGGCGGTGATGACCCAGGCCGGCTTCGTGCTGGTACTGGTGCGTGGCGACCACGCGGTCAACGAGATCAAGCTGGCCAAGGTGCCCGGGCTGGCCGATTACCGCCTGGCCAACGAAAGCGAAATCCGCGAACACCTCGGCTGCGAGCCGGGCTTCCTGGGCCCGGTCAACACCGCGCGTCCGGTGCGCGTGGTGGCCGACCGCGATGTCGCCGCACTGGCCGATTTCGTGGTCGGCGCGAATGTGTCCGGCGCCCACCTGGTCGGCGTCAACTGGGGCCGCGACCTGCCCGAACCGGAGACCGTGGCCGATGTGCGCAACGTGGTCGAAGGCGAACGCGCGGCAGACGGCGGCGAACTGCGCCTGGCTCGCGGCATCGAGGTGGGCCATGTGTTCCAGCTTGGCAGCCAGTACGCGCAGGCGCTGCAAGCCACTGTCATCGACGAAGGCGGCAAGGCGGCGGTGATGAAGATGGGCTGCTACGGTATCGGCATTTCGCGCATCGTGGCCGCGGCGATCGAACAGAACCACGACGATGCCGGCATCATCTGGCCCGCGCCAATGGCGCCGTGGCAGGTGGTGGTCTGCGTGATCAATCCCAAGCAGGACCCACAGGTGCTCGCCGCCGCCCAGGCCTTGCTGGACCAATTGCTTGCCGCCGGCCTGGATGCCGCCCTGGACGATCGCGGACTGCGCCCGGGCGCCATGTTCGCCGATATGGAACTGCTGGGCATTCCGCATCGGGTGGTGGTCTCGGAACGTGGATTGGCGGCTGGCACATTTGAATATCGCGCCCGTACCGCCGATGCAGCGGAAAGCCTGGATAAAGCAGCGTTATTCTCCCGCCTGGCGCATTGATCAAACCCCGGGTATCGGCTTCAAATGGATGAACACAAAGCGCCGAATTATTTCGGCGCATTTGTCACACCGGTTTTCTCACTTTATGATGGCCACCGCTGCCATGGACCGGCATTCTTTTTCTCTCATCTTCCGGAGCAGTGATGTCGATCGATCTTAGTGGCCTGTCGGCCAAGCAGTTGAGCGCCCTGATCAAAAATGCAAAGAAGCAGCAGACCGTGGTTGCCAAGCGCGCGCCGATCGCCAAGGTCCGCACGCAGCTGGTCCGCGCTGCAAAAGCCCAGGGTTATTCCATCGAAGAATTGTTTGGCGCTTCTGCCAGTGCCGGTCCGGGCCGTCCGGCGGGTGCCGGCAAGCCGGGTCCGCGTGCCGGCCGCAAGCTGGGCAAGGTGCCGCCGAAGTATCGCAACCCCGCCAACGCCCAGGAAACCTGGACCGGCCGTGGCAAGCAGCCGCGCTGGCTGGCCGAGTTGACCGCCGCCGGCAAGAAGGTGGAAGACTTCCTGATCAGCAAGGTCGGCGGTGCGAAAAAAGCAACCGCCAAGAAGGCCTCGCCGCGCAAGGCCGTCACCAAGCGCGCCGCCAAGAAGTCCAAGGCTGCCTGATTCAAACCAATAAAAACGCCGGCCATGCCGGCGTTTTTATTGCGGGGTGTTTGCCCTTATAAATTCTTGCGGGCCGGAATGAGCAGATTGCCAAACAGCAATCCGGCCATCAATGCCATCACGATATTGGTCACCGCCAAGAGTGCGGCTTGTCCGACGCTGACATCCTGTTGCTGCACCAAGGTCAAAAAGCCACGCAAACTGACGCTCCCGGGAACCAGCATGATGATGCCGGGCAACCGGATCAGCGCACCGGGCTTGTGGACCACGCGCCCGAATAAATTGCCCGCAGCGGTCAATGCCATTGCCGAAGCGAATACCCCGGCCGGACCACCCCAGGCATGTCCTGCATAACGCGCGATGACATAACCTGACATGGCCGCCGCCATGATCCATAAATAATCGCGTCGATTGGCCTTGAACAGCACCGCGAACGCATAAGCGGCCACCACCAGCGAGGCCCATTCCACCCAGCCGGCCTGCGGCCGCAGCGCGGCCACCTGGGGATGCAGGCCAACCAGCTGGGTCAGGGTCACCGCAATGACCGCACCTACGGTCAGCTTGAGCACCGTGGTGACCGCACCGGCCAGACGCGCGGTGCCGGAGACCCAGTGCTGGCTGGCCAGCTCGTTGAACGCATTGGTCAATGACATGCCGGGCAGCAGCACCACCAGCGAGGCGATGATCACCGTGTTGAGGTTCAACGGCCCGATCAGCGAGGCCACCAGCGCGGCCACCACGCCCGCCAGCAGACCGGCCAGCGCCTCGCCGGCTTCCTTGGTGGCAGCGCGCTTGTCGGTGTACTGGGTGAGCAGGCCGATCGACATGCCGATCGCCCCGGCCGTGGCGATATCCAGCCATGGCAGCTTCCACAGCCCGGCCACGCCGGCGGCGGCCAGCCCGAACGCCAGCACCTGCAGGGTCTTGCCGCGCCGGTCCACCTCGCGGTCCAGCCGGCGCAATGCGGTATGTCCTTGCGCGATGCTCATGCGGCCGTTGGCCACGCTGTCGGCCACATAATCGGCCACGCTGAGCTTGTAGAGATCGTTTTCGCCCGGCGCCAGGCGAATCACCCGGGTGATGTCGCTGGAACCGATCGCCTTGGTGGGGTCGCTGAAGCTCAGGATGATGCCGGTGGGGTTGGACCAGGGCTCGCAGTCCAGGCCCAGCTTCTGCGACAACCCCACCACCGCTGCTTCCAGCCGTTGCGCGGTGGTGCCATAGGAATGCAGGCGCCCGGCAATTTCGGACACGAAGGCGACGCGCTGGGCGTAGGTGGCGCTGGCGGACGGGAGGACGACGGTGGCAGCGGACATGCGTGGCGGGTCGGATCGGAGAAACGCCGTGTCCGGCGAGGCCGCCAGTGTATGCCGCAGCGCGCGTAGCCGGCGCCCTCATCGACGGCCATCGGCACACCGCTGCGGTTGCGTCCCCATCCGTCGCTCACATTGGCCCTGTATGCTGGCGCCACGGACAGGCCACCCATGATCAAACCGCAACCTCCACGCATCGAACAAGACTCGCAGGATCAGGCACAGGTCCGCCTCGCTGGCAGTTGGGTCCTGGCGACCGCCCTGCCTCAGGCAGAACTGCTGCAGGCCGTACCCGACGGGGTGCGCCGCATCGACGCGCGCGGCATCCAGCAGCTGGATTCGGCCGGCGTACTGCAGCTGCTGCGCTTTGCCGGCCGCATGGGCCTGAAGGAAGACGCGATCGATTTCCGCGATGAGCACCAGGCACTGGTGTGCACCATCGAGGAACTCAACGACGAGCGCCCCAAGCCCAAACGCGATTACGGCTTCGTCGCCGCGCTCGACCGCCTGGGCCGGGCCACGCATCGCGTCGGCCAGGACATCCTGGAGTTGAACAGTTTTCTGGGCGAAAACCTGGTCAAGATCATGCGGCTGATCCACGAGCCGCGGCGCTTCCGGCTGACCTCCACCGTGCATCACATGGAGCAGGTGGGCCTGGACGCGGTGCCGCTGGTGGTGCTGCTGTCGTATCTGGTGGGCGCGGTGATCGCCTTCCTGGGCTCGACCATCCTGCGCGACTTCGGTGCGGAAATTTACGTGGTGGAGCTGGTGTCCATCGCCTTCCTGCGCGAATTCGCGGTGCTGCTGACGGCAATTGTGTTGGCAGGCCGCACCGCCAGCGCCTTCACCGCGCAGATCGGCGCGATGAAATCGCGCGAGGAAGTGGACGCGATCCGCACCCTGGGCCTGGACCCGATCGACCTGCTGGTGATCCCGCGCCTGCTCGCGCTGATCTTCACCCTGCCGCTGCTGACCTTCATCGCGATGATCGCCGGCCTGGCCGGTGGCGTCACCGTGGGCGCGTTCGACCTGGATATTCCGCCGCAAATGTATCTGGCGCGCATGCACGAAACCATCCAGTTGCGGCATTTCCTGGTCGGGCTCTCGAAGGCGCCGCTGTTTGCGCTGGTGATCGGCCTGATCGGCTGCCTGGAAGGGCTGAAGGTCAGCGGCACCGCGCAATCGGTGGGCGAACGCACCACGTCCTCGGTGGTGCAGACGATTTCCCTGGTCATCATCCTCGACGCGATCGCGGCGTTGTGGTTCATGAAGATGGGGTGGTGATGAAGCCGGGATTGGACATGCGTGATTCGGGATTCGTACAAAGCCGCAGCGCGGCGCTTGCACTGGTATTGGAGAGGAAGGTGCTGTGACCACTCCCGAATCCCCACTCCCCAATCCGGGCCCACAGGCCGAGGCCGACGACGAACAGCTGGCGATTTCCGTGCGAGGGCTCACCAACCGTTTCGGTAGCCAGACCGTGCACGAAGACCTGGATCTGGATGTGCGGCGCGGCGAAATCCTCGGCGTGGTTGGCGGTTCGGGCACCGGCAAGTCGGTGCTGATGCGCAGCATCCTGGGCCTGCGCGATCCCGATGCCGGCAGCATCCAGGTGCTGGGCGCGGACGCGCGCTCGGGCCGGTTCGCCGACCGCCAGCACATCACCCGGAACACCGGCGTGCTGTTTCAGGACGGGGCGCTGTTTTCGTCGATGACCGTGGGCGAAAACGTGCAGGTGCCGCTGAAGGAACACCATGGCGAGTTTCCCGAGCGCTGGTATTTCGAACTGGCGCTGCTGAAGATCAAGCTCGCCGGCCTGCCGGCCGATGCGCTGGACAAGCTGCCTTCGCAATTGTCCGGCGGCATGCGCAAGCGTGCCGGACTGGCACGTGCGCTGGCGCTGGATCCACCGTTGCTGTTCCTGGACGAACCCACCGCCGGGCTGGACCCGATCGGTGCGGCCGCCTTCGACCGTCTGATCCGCACCTTGCAGCAGGCCCTGGGCCTGACCGTGTTCCTGATCACCCACGACCTGGATACGCTGTACGCCATCTGCGACCGCATCGCGGTACTGGCCGACCGCAAGGTGATCGCCAACGCGCCGCTGGCCGAGGTCGAGCAGATCGATCACCCCTGGATCCAGGACTATTTTCACGGTCCGCGCGCCCGCGCCGCGCGCGCGGCCAAGACCGACTCCACCGAGACCGCCTGAGCATGGAAACCAAAGCCAATTACGTCCTGATCGGCGCCTTCACCATCGTGGCCGGCCTGGCCCTGCTGCTGTTCGGGCTATGGGCCGCCAAGTACTCCTCCGACCGCACCTGGCAGCAATACCGGGTGGTGTTCCGCGAGGCAGTGACCGGCCTGTCGGTCGGCAGCCCGGTGCAGTACAACGGCATCGCGGTCGGCTCGATCACCGAGCTGACCCTGGCGCCGAACGACCCGCGGCAGGTGGTCGCGCATGTGCGCGTCAACTCCACCACGCCGATCAAGAGCGACACCCGCGCCAAGCTGGCGATCACCAGCCTGACCGGCCCGTCGATCATCCAGCTCTCCGGCGGCACGCCCGAAGCGCCGGCGCTGACCAGCATCGACAAGAGCGACGCGCCGATCATCCAGACCACCCCGTCGGCGCTGCAGAACATCACCGACACCGCCAATCGCATCGTCGAGCGCATGGACCAGATGCTCTCGGACAAGAATGTGGCCAGCATTTCGGCCACGCTGCAGAACCTGGAGAAGATCAGCGGCGGCATCGCCGATCGCGACGAAGGCATGCAGGCGCTGATCGTCAGCGCGCGCGACGCCGCGCGCAATCTGGACACCACCCTGACCACCACCAACGGCACCATCAAGCGGCTGGACCAGAACCTGGTACAGCAGCTGCCGGGCATCCTGGAAAAACTCGATGCCACCCTGGTCAAGCTGGATTCGGCCGCCGGCAATGCCGACAACATCCTTGGCGAGAACCGCGCGGCCATCAATAGTTTTGCCAACGATGGGCTGGGCCAGCTCGGCCCCACACTGACCGAATTGCGCGGCCTGATCCGTGACCTGCGCCGGGTCAGCGACAAACTGGACAACAACCCTGCGCGCTACCTGCTCGGCCGCGACGCACCCAAGGAGTTCGAACCGAAATGACTGCCATGCGTGTGTTGCGTCCCCTGCTGTGCGCCTCGTTGCTGGCGCTGGGCGGCTGCTCGGTGCTGACCGGCGGCGACAAGAAGCCTGCCACCATCTACGCCCCGACGGTGCGCGTGACGCCCAATCCCACCTGGCCGCAGGTGACCTGGCAGCTGGTGGTGGCCAAGCCCAGCGCCGCACGCGTCATCGACAGCCCGCGCATCAATGTGCGCCCGACCCCTGGCGAACTGCAGGTCTACCACGGCGCTGGCTGGGCACAGCCAGCCACCGACATGCTGGAAGACAGCGTGGTGCGCGCGTTCGAAGACTCCGGCAAGATCGCCGCGGTGGCCCATATCGGCACCGGCATCCGCTCGGACTACAAGCTGGCGATCGATCTGCGCCGCTTCGAATCCGATTACGCCGGCCAGTCGCTGCCCTCGGCCACGATCGAGCTCAACGCCAAATTGCTGCATTCGACCGACCAACGCGTGGTCGCCTCGCGCACCTTCCTGGTCGCGCGCCCGTCCACCGGCACCGATACCGCCGCAGTCGCGGTGGCTTTCGAGCAGGCGCTGACCCAGGTCACCACCGAGCTGGTCGGCTGGACGCTGACCACCGGGCAACAGGACAGCCAGAACGTGCCGCGTTCGTTGTAAGCGCAAGCGACAGGCTTGAAGCGGCTGACAGGCGACGTCACGCCGGTCTCCTGCAGAGCGGCTGATCTGTGCCATGGCTGCAGGGCGCTTACCCTCCCACTATCGCAAGACACGCTGCAAGTACGTCCCTGCATGCTTCCTGGCGGCATCCATGCCGCCAAGGTTCGGCGAGGGTAGGCGGGCAAGGACCAGTTGAGATGTTCGGTGTGCACAGCTTTCAAAGAAGCAGCTAGCGGCTTCTCGACGCGGTCTGCTCGTTCTTCAACACAGCAGCCAGTCGACTGTCTGGGCGGGGCGTCCTCGCTCTTCAATCACGTCATCAATGCACTTTCTGGTGCGGTGTCCTTGCCGCTTGCGGGACCGTTGGCGGCATGGATACCGCCATCGAGCCCGCATGGATGGGTTCACGGCGTGTTACGCAAGCGGTGAGGGAACCGCGCACTCGATCCACTCATCGTTTGACCTGGATTGCTGGTTGCGCCCACGCAAGCTGCGGCCGACACGCCCACCGGGCTCACTGCCCAGGCGAGCGCGCTGCAAGTTGCTAGCCGCTCATGGCTGGGACACGCGCACTGCGATCTGACGAAAGGTCAGATTGATGCGCTCGTCGACCGGCTTGGCGGTGCGCGGCAAAGCGTGTTTGTAGTGGCGCTGGGTGTCGCCGCCCATCAGCAACAGGTCGCCGTGACCGAGCTCCAGCATTTGCTTCAGGGCCGCATCGTCGCGGTGCTTGAACGCAAAGCGCCGCGTCGCACCCAGGCTCACCGAGGCAATCAATGGCTGCGCGCCCAGCTCAGGCTCGTCGTCGCTGTGCCAGCCCATCGCATCGCTGCCACTTCGGTAGCGATTGACCAGCACGCTGTTGAACCGGTGACCGGTTTCGTCCTCCAGCCGCATGCGCACGGGCTGCAGCACCTCCAGCCAGGGCTGTGGCGAGAACCGTGTGCCCGAGTAGCGATAGCTCGCCTCCGGATCGCCGATCCAGCTGCTCAGGCGCGGCGAATCCACCATGCGTCCGAACATCCGGATGCGGTGCACCTCCCAGTGCGCCTGCGCCAGCAGCGCCTGCATCAGCGCATCGGCCTGCGCGGGCGGCAGCCAACCACGCCACCAGTTGATCTCCGCCCCCGGCAATGCCACCCGAATCTTCATTCCGGAAACGCTAGCACGCAGCCCCGCATGGCGCGGATGAATCGACCCGATTTGCCGCCGTCACATGCAATCCCGGAAAATGCGCAACAGCCATCGAGCCAACGGGAGCGGAGCAATGTCGGAAGCGGGAGTGGGCGCACACGCGTCAGAGGCGGTCGAGCGCGACGTCATGGAATACGACGTCGTCACCGTCGGTGCCGGTCCGGCCGGGCTGTCGTTCGCGATCCGGCTCAAGCAGCTCGATCCGAACATCAGCGTCTGCGTGATCGAAAAATCCAGCACCATCGGCGCGCATATCCTGTCCGGTGCGGTGATCGAGCCCGGCCCGCTGGATGCATTGCTGCCAGGCTGGCGCGACAATCCGCCGCCGATCTGCGTGGCGGCCACCGACGACGAATTCTGGTTCCTCGGCAAGGACAGCGCACGCAAGTTCCCGGTGGTGCCGCCGGGCATGCGCAACCATGGCAACTTCATCGTCAGCCTGGGCGCGATGTGCGCCTGGCTGGCGCCGCAGGCCGAAGCGCTGGGCGTGGAAATCTATCCAGGGTTCGCCGCCGCCGAAACGCTGCACGACGACAGCGGCCAGGTGGTGGGCGTGCGCATTGGCGACATGGGTATTGCAAAAGACGGCACGCACAAGCCCGGCTACACCGCCGGCATCGACATCCGCGCCAAGGTCACCGTGCTGGCCGAAGGCGCGCGTGGCCACCTGACCAAGCGGCTGCTCAAGCGCTTCGACCTCACCGCCGACAGCGACCCGCAAGGCTATTCGATCGGCATCAAGGAGCTGTGGCAGGTGCCCGAAGGCCGCGTCACGCCCGGCAAGATCGTGCACACCATTGGCTGGCCAGCCGACAACCGCACCTACGGCGGCAGCTTCGTCTATCACCTGGACAACAACCAGATCGCGCTCGGTTATGTGAGCGGGCTGGACTACAGCGACCCGGCCTACCAACCGTGGGAAGCCTTCCAGCAATGGAAGAACCACCCCATGATCAAGCCGCTGCTGGAAGGTGGCAGCATTCTGTCTGCCGGCGCCCGCGCACTGGTCAGCGGCGGTTGGCAATCGCTGCCGAAAGTGGACATGCTCGGCGCCTTGCTCATCGGCGACACCGCTGGCCTGCTCAACGTACCCAAGATCAAGGGCACCCACCAGGCGATCCGCAGCGGCATGCTGGCCGCCGAACACCTGGTGCAATCGCAGCTGGCGCCACAGGGCTTCGATGCCAAATTGCGCGCCTCCGAGGTCATGGCCGAGCTGAAGCAAGTCCGCAACATCAAGCCCGGTTTCAAGAAGGGCCTGTGGTTCGGCCTGCTCAACGCGGCCTGGGAAACCGCGCTCAAGGGCGCTTCGCCGTGGACGCTGAAGAACAAACCCGACTGGTCGGCGCTGCACAAGCTCGGCGAGTACGAACAGCCCAAGCGCGACTACGTCACCCGCGACCTCGCCCCGCGCGATCGCCTGCAAGCCGTATATTTCGCCGCCACCGAGCACGATGAAGACCAGCCGGTACATCTGAAGGTGTTGGACACCGATGTATGCGCCACCCGCTGCGTGACCGAATACGACAACCCCTGCACCCGTTTCTGCCCGGCCAACGTCTACGAAATGGTCGCAGGCACCGCCAGCCCCTCCGGCAAGCGTCTGCAGATCAACGCGGCCAACTGCGTGCACTGCAAGACCTGCGACATCAAGGACCCGTACGAAATCATCACCTGGGTCACGCCGGAGGGTGGTTCTGGTCCGAACTACCAGAATCTGTGAGTGCGCCCGGTCGCTCGCTGCAGTCGCGCCTGCGCACATCGGTGTTCGGTCTGTTGCGCGCAGGATTTCGTGCGATACCGCTGAGCGACGCAACGCGCGACCGCTGGCGCGGTTGGTTTCTGGATCGACATGCGGACTGGGTCCCGGAACCGGCACGCGGCCGGGTGCGCCATGGCAGCTCGCGACGGCCAACAGTCCGCAGCGACGAAGCAGCGATTGGATATGTCCCATACAGTGCGACCACGCTGCCCGAAACGCTTCCCGCCCAGCTGATCGCGTTTTATCTGCCGCAATTTCATCCGATCCCCGAAAACGATGCATGGTGGGGCAAGGGATTCACCGAATGGCGCAATGTCAGCCGTGCGCTTCCCCAGTTCGAAGGCCATCAGCACCCCAGACTCCCGGCGGATCTGGGCTTCTACGACCTTCGCAATCCCCTTGTCATGCGCGAGCAGGCGCGCCTTGCGCAAGAGTATGGCCTTCGCGCCTTCTGTTTTTATTTCTATTGGTTTGCCGGCAAGACCTTGCTGGAAATGCCGATCACCCAATGGCATCAGGATGACACGATCACCCTGCCGTTCTGTCTTTGCTGGGCCAATGAAAAATGGGCACGCCGCTGGGATGGCCGCGGCGACGATATCCTGATCGATCAGGCGCATGATGTGGATGACGACCTGGCCTTTATCGCGCATGTCGCAACTTACATGCGAAATCCCAAGTACCTGCGCGTCGAAGGGCGGCCGGTGCTGTTGGTGTATCGACCACATTTGATGCCTGAACCCGCACAGACAGCCGATCGCTGGCGGAGCTGGTGCCGCGACCACGGAATCGGCGAGATTCACCTTGCGTATGTGCAGGGTTTCGAACGGCCCGACCCGCGCGATATCGGATTCGATGCTGCTGTCGAATTCCCGCCAAATATGAGCACACCGCCTTCGGTGGCTGCCCGACAGCGCTTGATCAATCCAGAATTCAATGGCGACGTACTCGACTGGCGAGAACTTGCCCGCGACATGGAACAGCGCCCCCTGCGCGAGTACACCTTGTACCCGGGCGTAAACCCTGGCTGGGACAATGAGCCGCGGCGCTCGGGAAAGGGCCGCATTTATCTGCATGCATCACCTCGCCGCTATCGCGATTGGCTGATGCGTACCGTACGGGATCGTCTAAGGAATACGCCGCCCGCGCATCGCTTGGTGTTCATCAACGCCTGGAACGAGTGGGCCGAGGGCGCTGTGCTCGAACCCGATACCCGCCTTGGGTACGCATGGCTGCACGCGACACGGCAAGCGCTGTTGCACACGGCAGGAGCCGCCACCGGCTCTGATCAGCGCGATGTCTGCGTGGTGTTGCACGCCTGGTACCTCGACGTACTGGACGAAGCGCTAGAGGCAATTGCTCACTGCGGACTGTCGCTGCGGCTCGTCATCACTACCGATATCACGATGGTCGAGCAGGTTCGCCAGCGCCTGCAGCAGCGCGGCGTCCAGGCGCAGGTGGAAGGCTTCGAAAATCGTGGGCGCGATATTCTTCCTTTCCTGCGGGTTGCCAATCGATTGCTCGACGAAGGCGAGCAGGTGGTTTTGAAGCTGCACACGAAAAAATCGACCCACCGCGAGGATGGGGACACGTGGCGGCGCGAAATGTTCTCCGCATTGCTCGCGCCGCAGCACGTCGATGCAATCATGCGCGGATTCGCCGACGACCCCCTGCTCGGCCTCGCGGCGCCCGCGCAGCACTTGTTACCCGTCACCGACTTTATCGGCGGCAATGCCGATGCACTCGATTACCTCGCTGTCCGCACAGGCACGGACGCAATAAACGAACACAGCATGTTCGCGTCCGGCAGTATGTTCTGGGTCAAGCTGGAAGCGCTACGTCCGTTATTGGATGCGCACTTGCATCCCAGTGAATTTGAAGACGAGCAAGGTCAGATCGATGGGACATTGGCCCATGCGATCGAGCGCTTCCTGGCTGTTGCGGTAGGCCACTGCGGACATCATGTCGCAACAGTCGAACAGCTGTTGGGAATCGCTCAACCTACCGCAACCGGACCTTACCGCTACGCACGCAAGGCGCCTTGAGGCGCCTTGCGTGTCGCTAGTTGCTCATGCGCTCGCCGTTGCGTAGATCGCCTCGGTCAGGTCGCAAATTCAACGCCCGTCTTGTGGCGCAACTCGTCCAACTCCACTCCGTCTGCCGCCTCCACCAGCACCAATCCATCTGCAGTGACATCGAACACTGCCAGATCGGTAATGATGCGGTCCACCACGCCGACACCGGTCAGTGGCAGGTCGCATTGGCGCAAGATCTTATGGCTTCCGTCCTTGGCGACGTGCTCCATCAACACCACCACGCGTTTGACGCCGGCCACCAGATCCATTGCACCGCCCATGCCCTTGACCATCTTGCCGGGCACCATCCAGTTGGCCAGATCGCCACGGTCGGTGACCTGCATTGCGCCGAGAATCGCCAGGTCGATGTGGCCGCCACGGATCATCGCGAATGAATCGTGGCTGCCGAAATAGCTGGCACCGGCGCGGGCGGTCACGGTCTGCTTGCCTGCATTGATCAGGTCTGCATCCACTTCGTCTTCGCTTGGAAACGGGCCGATGCCAAGCAGGCCGTTCTCCGACTGCAGCCACACATCCACACCGTCGGGAATGTGGTTGGCGACCAGCGTCGGCAGGCCGATGCCCAGGTTGACGTAGGCACCATCGGTCAGTTCGCGTGCCGCGCGTGCGGCCATCTGGTCTCTGGTCCAGGCCATCACTGCTGTCCTTCGCGCACGGTGCGCTGTTCGATGCGTTTTTCCGGCGTGGCGTTGAGCACCAGGCGGTCCACGTAAATGCCGGGCAGATGCACCTGATCCGGATCGATATCGCCCAGCTCCACGATGTCCTCGACCTCGGCGATGCACACGCGTCCAGCCATGGCGCAGGCGGGATTGAAATTGCGCGCGGTCTTACGGAATACCAGGTTGCCGGCGGTATCGGCGCGCCATGCCTTGACCAGCGCCACGTCGGCCTGCAACGCGGTTTCAAGCACGTAATGCTTGCCGTCGAATTCGCGCGTTTCCTTGCCCTGGGCCACGATCGTGCCGTAGCCGGTGGCAGTGTAAAACGCAGGAATGCCCGCGCCACCGGCGCGCAAACGCTCGGCCAGGGTGCCTTGCGGATTGAACTCCAGCTCGAGCTCGCCCGCCAGGTATTGGCGTTCGAATTCCTTGTTTTCGCCCACGTAGGACGAAATCATCTTGCGGATCTGCCGGGTGGCCAATAATTGACCAAGCCCGAATCCGTCGACGCCGGCGTTGTTCGAGATCACGGTCAACCCGCCGATTCCACTGTCGCGCACGGCTGCAATCAATGCCTCCGGGATTCCACACAACCCAAAGCCGCCCACCGCCAGGGTCTGACCATTGGCCAGTACCCCGTCCAGTGCTGCCTTGGCATCGGCATAGCGTTTGCCGCTTGCCGCACCACGTCCGTCACTGCGCATCACCGCCCTCACCTCGCTGATGTGAAGCGCCCATTCTATCCGCTGACTGTTCCCTGTCCCCGGTCGCAATTCCGCCACACCCAAGACACGGCGCAGCCGCTAAACTCGGGCGTCCCCCACTTCAGGATTTGCCCATGACGCTACCCGCCTTCAAGGCCTACGACATTCGCGGCCGTGTGCCGGATGAACTCAACGAGGACTTGGCCCGCCGCATCGGCGTGGCGCTGGCGGCGCAGCTGGATCAAGGGCCGGTGGTCCTGGGCCACGACGTGCGCCTGGCCAGCCCGGCGCTGCAGGAAGCGCTTTCGGCGGGCCTGCGCGCCAGTGGCCGTGAAGTGATCGACATCGGCCTGTGCGGCACCGAGGAAGTCTATTTCCAGACCGATTACCTCAAGGCTGCCGGCGGCGTGATGGTGACCGCCAGTCACAACCCGATGGACTACAACGGGATGAAGCTGGTCCGCGAGCAAGCGCGACCGATCAGCTCGGACACCGGTCTGTTCGCCATCCGCGACACGGTCGCGGCCGATACCGCAGCGCCGGGCGAGCCCACCGCCAGTGAGCAGAGCCGCACCGACAAGACCGAGTACCTGGAGCACCTGCTCAGCTACGTGGACCGCAGCACGCTCAAGCCGCTCAAGCTGGTGGTCAATGCCGGCAATGGCGGCGCCGGTCTGATCGTCGACCTGCTTGCGCCGCATCTGCCGTTCGAGTTCGTGCGCGTGTTCCATGAGCCCGATGGCAACTTCCCCAACGGCATTCCGAACCCGCTGCTGCCGGAAAACCGTGACGCCACCGCCAAGGCGGTCAAGGACAACGGCGCCGATTTCGGTATCGCGTGGGACGGCGACTTCGACCGTTGTTTCTTCTTCGATCACACCGGCCGCTTCATCGAAGGCTATTACCTGGTCGGCCTGCTGGCACAGGCCATCCTTGCCAAGCAGCCGGGCGGCAAGGTCGTGCACGACCCGCGCCTGACCTGGAACACGGTCGAGCAGGTCGAAGAAGCCGGCGGCATTCCGGTGCTGTGCAAGAGCGGCCACGCCTTCATCAAGGAAAAGATGCGCAGCGAAAATGCCGTCTACGGCGGCGAGATGAGCGCGCACCACTATTTCCGCGAGTTCGCCTACGCAGACTCCGGCATGATTCCGTGGCTGCTGATCGCCGAACTGGTGTCGCAGTCGGGCCGTTCGCTGGCCGATCTGGTCGAAGCGCGCATGCAGAAATTCCCCTGCAGCGGCGAGATCAACTTCAAGGTGGCCGATGCCAAGGCCTCCGTTGCCCGCGTGATGGAGCATTACGCGTCGTTGTCGCCGGAGCTGGATTACACCGACGGCATCAGCGCCGATTTTGGCCAATGGCGTTTCAACCTGCGGAGCTCCAATACCGAGCCGCTGCTGCGCCTAAACGTGGAAACGCGCGGCGATGCCGCACTGCTGGAAACGCGTACGCAGGAAATTTCTGACCTGTTGCGCGGCTGATTGACCCCTCTCCCACCCATAGACGCACTTTGGAGTTTCCCCCGCCCATGAGCGACGTCCTACCCATTATCTTGTCCGGCGGCTCCGGCACGCGCCTGTGGCCGCTGTCGCGCGAGTCCTATCCCAAGCAGTTCCTGCCGCTGGTCGGCGACAAGAGCATGCTGCAGTCGACCTGGCTGCGCGCGGCTCCCGTCGCAGGTCACGCCCCCATCGTGGTCGCCAATGAAGAACACCGCTTCATGGCCGCCGAGCAGTTGCAGCAGTTAGGCGTGAAGCCTTCGGCCATCCTGCTGGAGCCCAAGGGACGCAACACGGCGCCGGCAATTGCCGTTGCAGCGCTGGAAGCGACCCGCGACGGTGCCGACCCGCTATTGCTGGTGCTGCCTTCCGACCACGTCATTCAGAACGAGGCTGCGTTCCAGGCGGCAGTGACCTTGGCAGCGACTGCTGCCGAGCAAGGCAAGCTGGTGACCTTCGGCATCAAGCCGACTGCGCCCGAAACCGGCTATGGCTATATCAAGGCCGGCGCCGGTACCGGTGCAAGCGCAGTCGAGCGCTTCGTCGAGAAGCCCGACCTCGCCACCGCACAAAGCTACCTGGCAAGCGGCGAGTACTACTGGAACAGCGGCATGTTCCTGTTCCGTGCGTCGCGTTACCTCGAAGAGCTGCGCAAGTTCCATCCGGCTATTGCCGATGCGTGCCAGAAGGCGTGGGAAAACGGCAAGCGCGACGCCGATTTCACCCGTCTGGACAAGGACGCCTTCGCCGCCAGCCCGTCGGATTCAATCGATTATGCCGTGATGGAAAAGACCGCCGATGCGGTTGTGGTGCCCTTGGACGCGGGCTGGAACGACGTCGGTTCGTGGTCTTCGCTGCTGGATGTTTCCAGCCAGGATGCGCAAGGCAACGCGCACCATGGCGACGTGATCCAGCTCGATTGCCAGAACACGTATGCGTACGGCTCGCGCCTGATCGCCATGGTTGGGCTTGAGGATGTGGTGGTCGTTGAAACGCCGGACGCCGTGCTGGTCGGCCACCGCGACCGCATCCAGGAGGTCAAGGACGTCGTCAGCCAGATCAAGACCGCTGGCCGTTCCGAGGCCACCTGGCATCGCAAGGTCTATCGTCCATGGGGCGCTTACGATTCCATCGACATGGGCCAACGCCACCAGGTCAAGCGCATCACCGTCAAACCCGGTGCGGTGCTGAGCCTGCAGATGCATCACCACCGCGCCGAACACTGGATCGTGGTGAGCGGCACCGCCGAAGTGACGCGTGGCGAAGAAGTGCTGCTGCTGACCGAAAACCAGAGCACCTACATCCCGCTGGGCGTCACCCATCGCTTGCGCAATCCGGGCAAGCTGCCGCTGGAATTGATCGAGGTGCAGTCCGGCAGCTATCTGGGCGAAGACGATATCGTGCGCTTCGAAGACACCTACGGCCGCGCTTGATCGCGCGTCTCACCGTAGACGGCAATATCGACGGCGGCCTTCGGCCGCCGTCCTGCGTTATCCGTGGCCACGTTTATCGCAATACGGTTCGCGCGCGGATCAGAGGCCACACGCCTCATTGGCTGTGTCGCACACCTGTGAATGCGGGCAACGCAGCTGCATCGCCCACGGTTCGCCACCGCGGGTACCTGCCTGCGAAGCAGGTACATAGCACCGCATCGCCGTGAGTCCCATGGGCGTCCTGGACGGATGGCATCGCCACCCGCCAGGACTCAAGCGCCTGTCTGGCTCAGTTGTCGCCGAACAGGTCGCGCGTATACACCTTGTCCTGCACATCCTGCAGCGCGTCGGCCATGCGATTGCTGATGATGACATCGGCTTCGCGCTTGAAGGCCTCCAGGTCGTTGACCACGCGCGAACGGAAGAACTCAGGATCGCTCAGCGTCGGCTCGTACACGATGACGTCCACGCCCTTGGCCTTGAGGCGCTTCATCACCCCCTGGATGCTGGACGAACGGAAATTGTCCGATCCGGCCTTCATGATCAGCCGATAGATGCCGACCACCTTGGGATTGCGCCGTAGCACGTCGGCGGCAATGAAGTCCTTGCGGGTCGTATTGGAATCGACGATCGCCCGGATGATGTTCTGCGGCACGCTCTGATAGTTGGCTAGCAACTGCTTGGTGTCCTTGGGCAGGCAGTAACCGCCATAGCCGAAGGAAGGATTGTTGTAGTGGCTGCCGATACGCGGATCCAGGCAGATGCCCTCGATGATCTGGCGGCTATCCAACCCATGGGTAAGCGCGTAGGTGTCCAGTTCGTTGAAGTAGGACACGCGCATCGCCAGGTAGGTATTGGCGAACAGCTTGATCGCCTCGGCCTCGGTCGGCTCGGTGAACAACACCGGCACGTCGGGCTTGAGCGCGCCTTCCTGCAACAGCCGCGCGAAGGTTTCCGCACGCGCCGAACGCTCGCCGACGATGATCCGGGACGGGTACAGGTTGTCGTACAACGCCCGGCCTTCGCGCAGGAATTCGGGCGAGAAGATGATGTTGTCGGTGCCGAACTGCGCGCGCAGCTTGGCGACGTAGCCGACCGGAATGGTCGACTTGATCACCATGGTCGCCTGCGGATTGATCTCCAGCACCTTGGCGATCACGACCTCGATCGACCCAGTGTTGAAATAGTTGGTGTCCGGATCGTAGTCGGTGGGCGTAGCGATGATCACGAACTCTGCGCCGGCAAACGCCTCCTTGGCGTCCAGGGTAGCCTTGAAGTTCAAGCCACCCTGGGCCAGCGCGGCCTCGAGTTCCTTGTCGACGATCGGCGAGCGGCCTTCGTTGAGTAGCTTCACCTTGGACTCGACGATGTCCAGCGCCACCACCTCATGGTGCTTGGCGAGCAATACGCCATTGGACAGACCGACATAGCCGGTACCCGCGACAGCGATCTTCATTGGAATTCCTTGCGACATTGGATGGGGGAGGATGTAGCGCGCTGCATGCAGGTCACGGCGTAATGACGGGACGGCCCAGCCCGCAATGGGGCTGGCGCGCCCGCTGGGGGATACGCGAGAACCTGCACGGTGCCGGCTGATGCGATACAGCGCACACCTGCATGCATCCAACGTATGCATCGTGCGTGGCATCCGCTTCAGCGGCACATCCACGTCGGCCGCGACCTGCGTGGAGCAGATCGCCGGTCCGGCGCGGATCAACCCTGATGGTAGCCGAAGCGAAGTGCAAGCTATGAGTCGGTGCTGAAGCCGCACCGATCGGTGGCACCACCGACGACGCTCATCGCTGGGCGAGCGTGTCCAGCACCTGGCTCAGTCCATCCTGCCAGTCCGGCAGGCGGACGCCGAAGGTGTCCTGCAGGCTGTGGATATCCAGTCGCGAATAGGCCGGGCGCGTGGCCGGCGTGGGATAGTCGGCGGTGCTGATCGCCTCCACGCGCGGCGCATGAGCGAGCAGGCCGCGCGCGCACGCCTGCGCGAAGATGGCTTCGGCGAAGCCGTGCCAGGTGGTCTGCCCGGCGGCGGTCAGATGCCACAAGCCGGAGGGTTCGCCTGGCTGGCGCAGCGCGTGCGCCGTGATGTCGGCGATTAACGCCGCTGGCGTTGGCGTGCCGATCTGGTCGGCGACCACGCGCAGCACGTCGCGCTCGGCGCCCACGCGCAGCATCGTGCGCAGGAAATTGTGTCCATGCGCCGCGTAGACCCAGGCAGTGCGGAAGATCAGATGACGGCCGCCGGCCGCCTGCACTGCCTGCTCGCCGGCCAGTTTGCTTTGCCCGTACACGCCGAGCGGCGCGGTGGCATCGTCCGGCCGATAGGGGCGCGTGCCCTGTCCATCGAAGACATAGTCGGTCGAGTAATGGACCAGGGGCACACCGGCGCGCGCGCACCATTGCGCGATGACCGCCGGCGCCTCGGCATTGGCACGGAAGGCGGCATCACGCTCCTGCTCGGCACGATCGACGGCCGTATAGGCGGCTGCGTTGACGACGCAACTTGGCTGCAAGCGGTCCAGCAATTCGCTCAGGCGTTGCGGTGCGTCGAAGTCTGCCACCTCGCACGCTGCCCCATCCGGCAACCGACCACTGCGGGTGCTACTTAGGATCGGGCCATTGGCAGCCAATGCCCGCAGCAATTCCGTGCCGACCTGTCCATTGGCTCCCAGTACCAGCGTGGTCACGGCGTATACACCGGCAGGCGTTCGGCCGGGACATCGCCCAGAAACGGCGCGGCGGAGTCCTTTGCCGACAACAATGGGTTGCTGATCGGCCAGTCGATGCCAATTGCCGCATCATCCCAGCGCACGCCGGCATCGGCCTCCTTCACGTAGACGTCGGTGCATAGGTAGCTGAACACTGCTCGCTCCGACAGCACTGCAAAGCCGTGCGCGAATCCCTCTGGAATCCAGAATTGCTTTTTGTTTTCCGCGCTCAACACCACGGCTGCCCACTGCCCGAAGTTGGGCGATCCATGGCGGACATCGACAGCCACATCGTAGACCTCACCCTCAAGCACGCTGACCAGCTTGCCCTGGGGACGCGGCCACTGGTAGTGCAAACCGCGCAGCACGCCCTTGGCCGAGGTGGACACGTTGCTTTGCACGAATTTCGTCGGCAGACCATGCTGGCCGAAGCGCTCCGCATTCCATGTTTCAAAAAAATATCCGCGTTCATCGCCGAACACTGCCGGCTCGATGACCACACACCCTGGTAAACGGGTTTCGACGATTTTCACGGTACTACTCCTCGCACAGCCAATTCGTGCAGATACTTGCCATAGTCGTTTTTCAGCAATGGGGCGGCCAGCCGCTCCAGCTGTTCCGCATCGATCCAGCCCTGACCGAATGCAATTTCTTCAGGGCAGCACACCTGCAGACCCTGACGCATCTGGATGGTCTCGATGAAATTGGCCGCTTCATGCAGCGACTGGTGCGTTCCGGTATCCAGCCATGCATACCCGCGTCCCAGCGGCTCAAGATGCAGGTCACCAGCATCGAGATAGCAGCGATTGAGATCGGTAATCTCCAGCTCGCCACGCGGGGAAGGTTTCAAGGCGGCCGCATAATCGCTGGCTTTTCCATCATAGAAGTACAGACCGGTGACCGCATAGTTGGAGCGGGGCTTTTCAGGCTTTTCGGCAATATCGATGACCTTTCCCTGCTGATCGAATTCGGCCACGCCATAGCGCTCAGGATCGTTGACCCAATAACCGAACACCGTCGCACCCTGCTCGCGCGCGTCTGCGCGGCGTAGCGTTTCGGTCAAACCGTGGCCATGGAAAATATTATCGCCCAACACCAGGCAACTCGGCTTGCCATCGACAAAATCGCGGCCGATCAGATACGCCTGCGCCAGCCCGTCCGGACTGGGCTGCACGGCGTACTGAATATTGATTCCCCATTGCGCGCCATCGCCGAGCAGAGACTGAAACAGCGCCTGCTCATGCGGCGTGTTGATGATCAAAATATCGCGAATACCTGCCAGCATCAGGACGCTCAGCGGGTAATAAATCATTGGCTTGTCATAGACCGGCAGCAGCTGCTTGCTGACGCCCTTGGTGATCGGATACAGGCGCGTGCCCGACCCACCCGCCAAAATAATGCCTCTACGTTGTGTCATGAGATAGTTCCTTGTGAGGCCCGCACACGACCGCGCGGGCTCTTGCTGGGGCGCTTTACGCCGAGGCACCGATCCGTTCCAACCGGTAACTGCCATCCAGCACGCCCTGCACCCAGGCCTGGTTGGTCAAATACCAGTGCACCGTCTGCGCGATGCCCTGCTCGAAGGTGTAGGCGGGCTCCCAGCCCAGTTCGTTCTTCAGCTTGGAAGCGTCGATCGCATAGCGGCGATCATGGCCCGGGCGATCCGTCACATAGGTGATCTGGCTCGCACGCGGCTTGCCATCGTCACGCGGACGGTGCTGATCCAACAGTGCGCAGATGGCCTGTACGACCTCGATGTTTTGCCGCTCTGAATTGCCACCGACATTGTAAGTCTCGCCGACCTTGCCCTTCGCCAGCACGGTACGAATCGCTTCGCAGTGATCGCTGACGAACAGCCAGTCGCGCACCTGCTTGCCATCGCCATAGACCGGCAGTGGCTCGCCAGCCAGCGCTTTGGCGATTACCAGCGGAATGAGCTTTTCTGGAAAGTGGTACGGACCATAATTGTTCGAACAATTGGTGGTCAGCACCGGCAGACCGTAGGTGTGGTGGAACGCGCGCACCAGGTGATCGGAAGCAGCCTTCGATGCGGAGTAAGGCGAGTTGGGCGCGTAAGGCGTGGTTTCGGTGAACTTGCCGGTCTCACCCAACGTGCCGTAGACCTCATCGGTGGACACATGCAAAAACCGGAACGCATCCTGACGCTCCTTCGGAAGCGCCTTCCAGTGGTCCCGGACCGCTTCAAGCAGGGCCAGGGTCCCAACCACATTGGTCTGGATGAACGCGCCCGGACCTTCGATCGAGCGATCCACATGGCTCTCGGCCGCGAAATTCAGCACCGCATCGGGCTGGTGTTCGTGCAGCAGACTGGCGACCAACGCGCCGTCGCCAATGTCGCCCTTGACGAAAACATGGTCCGGGTTGCCCTCCAGGGGAGCCAATGTGTTCAGATTTCCCGCATAGGTCAGCGCGTCAAGATTGACCACGCGCACCCCGCGAGCCACTGCTTCAAGAACAAAGTTCCCACCGATGAAGCCGGCGCCGCCGGTTACTAGCCAAGTTGCCACTGCCTATCTCCTTATCGCGCGCGAACCGCGCTGCGTATTCAAACGACACAGGATATACGGTCAGAGCAATACCGGGCCTAAGCATTGACCAATTTGGGAGACAACGTGCCGCACCGCACCACCCATACGCCATCGCATGGTTCGCTTCACCCGGTTAGAATGCCCCCACTCCCGTGCCTGCCGCCGCGGCCGGGCCTTCCCGCAATAGCTGAAGGATCTCGTACACGATGAAAATCCTCGTCGCCTACAAGCGCGTGGTGGACTACAACGTCCGCATTCAGGTCAAGCCGGATGGCTCCGGCGTGGTGACCGAGGGCGTCAAGCTCTCGCCCAACCCGTTCGACGAAATCGCCCTGGAAGAAGCATTGCGCCTGCGCGATGCCGGCATCGCCACGGAAGTCGTGGTCGCCACCCTGGCGCCGGCCGATGCGGCTGCGCACCTGCGCAACGGCCTGGCCATGGGCGCAAATCGCGCAATCCATGTGGTGACCGATGCGGCTGTTCAGCCGCTGACCGCCGCGCGCGCGCTGCTCAAATTGGTCGAGAAGGAACAGCCGGATCTGGTCATCCTCGGCAAGCAGGCCATCGACGACGACGCCAATCAGACCGGCCAGATGCTCGCCACCCTCTGGGGCCGCCCGCAGGCCACCTTCGCCGGCAAGCTCGTCGTTGCCGATGGCAAGGCCACGGTGACGCGCGAGGTCGATGCCGGCCTGGAGACGCTGGAAGTGGACCTGCCGGCAGTGATCACCACCGATCTGCGCCTGAACGAGCCGCGCTTCATCAAGCTGCCGGACATCATGAAGGCCAAGAGCAAGCCGCTGGAAACGCTGGCGTTTGCCGACCTGGGCGTCGACGCGCATGACAGCCTGACCACCACGCACTACGCCGCGCCGTCCAAGCGCAGCCGCGGTGTGATGGTCAAGGACGCCGCCGAGCTGGCGGCCGCACTCAAGCAGAAGGGGTTGCTGTAATGGCCAAGGTTCTCGTTGTTGCCGAACATCTCAACGGTCAGCTCAATGCGGCCACCGCCAAGACCCTCAGCGCTGCGCTGGCGATCTCGGCCTACTCAATTGATGTGGTTGTGCTGGCTGCCGACCCGGCCGCGGTTGCAGCGCAAGCCGCGCAGTTAGCCGGTGTTGCCCGAGTGCTGACGGTGGCGAACGCCGCAAACGAACACGCCATCGCGCAGGTGCTGGGGCCGCAGATCGCCCAGCTTGCCGGCCAGGGCTACACGCATGTCTTTGGACCCTCCACCACCTTCGGCAAGGACCTGATGCCGGTCGTGGCTGCGCTGCTGGGCGTCAACCAGATCTCCGATCTGATGTCGGTCGAAGACGCTTACACCTTCAAGCGTCCGATCTATGCAGGCAACGCCATCATCACCGTCAAGGCCCCGGCCGAGCAGATCGTGGTCGCGACAGTGCGCAGCGCCTCCTGGCCGGAAGCGGCCGGCGGTGGAAGCGCGACGGTCGAGGCGGCCACGGTGGAGGCCGCGTTGCCGACCCATACCCGTTTTGTCGGTCTGGCAGCAGGCAGCTCCGACCGCCCCGACCTGCAGAGCGCAAAGCGCGTGGTCTCTGGTGGCCGCGGCGTCGGCTCGGCCGAGAACTTCCAGCATATCTACAGCCTGGCCGACAAACTCGGCGCCGCCGTGGGCGCCTCGCGCGCGGCAGTGGACGCCGGCTACGTACCCAACGAGCTGCAGGTCGGCCAGACCGGCAAGATCATCGCTCCGGAACTGTATGTGGCCATCGGCATCAGCGGCGCCATCCAGCACCTGACCGGCATCAAGGACGCCGGCACGATTGTGGCGATCAACAAGGACCCGGAATCGCCGATCTTCGAGATTGCCGATATCGGGCTGGTGGGAGATTTGTTTACGCTGCTGCCGGAGTTGGAGGCTGCGTTGGGCTGAGGCCCTTCTGCTGCAATGGATGCGCCTTCGTCTTCCCGCATCAACGGTGCCGCAACATCGCGGCACCGTCTGGATTATCTGGTCGGCTTCGTCGTGCTGCTATGCGGCGGCTATATCGCCGCATTGGTCTGGGTAGACCACGGGAACGGGACGTTCTCGCGGCTGAGTGACGTCTGGCACCTGATGTTGCTCGCAATCGTGCCCGTATCGCTGACGTACCTGTTTCGGTACTGGCGCTGGCAATGGCTGCTCCGTCGCAAAGGGCATCGCGTACCAATGGGGCTTGGCCTGGCTGGCTATCTGGCGGGCTTCGCCCTGACCGCTACGCCAGGCAAGGCAGGCGAATTGATGCGGATTCGCTACTTCGCGCGGATGGGCATTCCCGCCGAGCGCACATTGGGTGTCTTCGTCTTCGAGCGCGCATCCGACCTTTTGGTCATCCTGTCGCTGTCCCTGCTGGCCGCATCCGTATTCCCCACCCTGGGCGCGCTAGCTGCAGTCGTGCTGGGATTTGTCTGCGCGCTGTTCGGCGCAGCCGCCTGGCCCGCGTTGTTGGACAACCTGAAAGGCGTGACCGCGCGACTTCCCGGCCGCTGGCTGCGGCAACTGGCGCATTTTTTCCTTGCGGCAGCCCTGGAATTGCGTAGCTGCCTGGATCTGCCTGCGTTCGGGCAAAGCATGCTTGCCGGGTTCATCGCCTGGGGACTGACATCGGCGGTGTTCGTGAGCCTTTGCGTCGGCATGGACCTGCAACTGGAGCCTACTGTCGCGCTCGGTATTTACCCACTTGCGATGCTGATCGGCGCACTGTCGTTTGTTCCCGGTGGCGTCGGCTCGACCGAACTGGCCATCGTCTTGATGCTCAACCGGCTCGGAATTTCTACTGCAGACGCCATTGCGGTCGCTGTCGCGGCGCGCCTGGTGACGCTTTGGTACGCCATTCTGGTCGGTGCAGTGTCTATGCTTGCCGCAGAATTCGCCGTCCGCAAGAGCGCGCGGTGAACGACAGGTATAATCGGCGCCCCGCAATGGATCGCCAGGCAGTCGATGTCCGCCCCTACCAGCAGCACCACCCGTCCGGTTGTTTCGGGACGCGCCTTGTGCGTGGATCTGGATGGCACGCTTTTGAATTCGGACATTCTCTATGAGTCGGTGCTGGCGTTGCTGGCGCGAAACCCGCTCTACGTGTTCTTGCTGCCGCTGTGGCTGTTGCGTGGCAAGGCCGCGCTGAAGCGCGAACTTGCGTCCCGCGTCGTCCTGCCTGCAGAGACCCTGCCCTACAACCATCAGGTGCTAGAGCTGTTGCGCACCACAGCGCAACGCCCGCGCGTGTTGTGCACCGCCTCCGACGCACTCCTGGTGCAGCCCATTGCAGAGCATCTGGGCCTCTTCGAGCAGGTCATTGCCAGTGATGGAAAGCGCAATCTGTCTGGTCGCAACAAGGCAGAGGTGCTGGTCGAGGAGTTTGGTCAGGGCAACTTCGATTACGCGGGCAACGGCAGCGTGGATCTGCACGTCTGGGACAAGGCCGGGGGCGCCTGGGTCGTCAACAACGGCACCGCACTGGCAAGGGCAGCGGCGCAAAGGACGACCGTGCATGCGCATTGGCCTGCCCCGTCGCGGGCCCGTGCGTGGCTGAAAGCGTTGCGCCTGCACCAATGGCTGAAGAATCTGCTCGTGTTCGTTCCGCTTCTGACCGCGCACCGATTCCTGGATCTGGAATCGGTGCTGCAATCCACGATTGCGCTGGTCGCATTCGGCTTATGCGCTTCCGGCGTCTATGTGCTCAATGATCTGCTGGACTTGACGCCTGACCGTCAGCATCCGCGTAAGCGCAAGCGCCCGTTTGCGGCAGGCCGACTCCCGCTTCTGCATGGCCTACTGGTTGCCCCTGCACTGACAGTGGCAGGCCTCCTGCTGTCGCTGGCATGCAATATTGAATTCACCCTGGTCTTGCTTGCTTACTACGTCATGACCTTGGCGTATTCGCTACGTTTGAAGCGCATTGTGATGATCGACGTGGTGCTGCTCGCAGCGCTCTACACCGTGCGCATCATCGGCGGCGCCGTGGCGATCGGTATCGAATTGTCGTTCTGGCTGTTGGCATTTTCGATGTTCATGTTCCTGTCGCTCGCGCTGCTCAAGCGCTACACGGAACTGCATGCCATGTTGAGCAGCGGCAAGACCAAGGCCAGTGGCCGGGCCTATTCGGTGGAGGATCTCTCGCTGCTGCAATCCATGGGTGCGGCGGCCGGCTACATCGCGGTGATGGTGATGGCGCTGTACATCAACAGTCCCGAGAGTGTGGAGCTGTACCGCAATCCCAAGCTGCTCTGGCTCGTGTGCCCGGTGTTGCTGTATTGGGTGAGCAGGGTCTGGATCATTGCTCATCGTGGAGAAATGCATGACGACCCGATCGTATTCGCTGCCACCGATCGTGTCAGTCAGATCGTTGTGGTGCTGTGCGGATTATTCGCCCTGAGTGCCATCTGATGGCGCCGGGGCAATCCTGGGGGCGGTATCCCAGAGCGCAGCAGACGCTGCTACCGATCAACGATCGAGCGGCGAATCTGCCCGCATTCGACGGCTTTGCGCTGCCTCGTGGTAACGGACGCAGTTATGGCGATAGTTGCCTGAATCCGGATGGCGCACTGCTGTGCGCACGCGGGCTTGATCGATTCATTGCCTTTGATCCCGGCAATGGCGTCCTTCGCTGCGAGGCGGGGGTCACCCTTGCCGAGATCATCGAGCTGGTATTGCCGCAAGGTTGGTTTCTGCCGGTGACGCCCGGCACGCGCTACGTCACCGTTGCCGGCGCCATTGCCAACGATGTGCATGGCAAGAACCATCATCGGACCGGCAATTTTGGCCACCATGTGCGCGCATTCGAGCTGCTGCGTAGCGATGGCGAGCGCAGATTGTGTACGCCGGATGAGGCCGATCGCTGGTTCGCAGCTACAGTGGGAGGACTTGGGCTGACCGGCCTGATCACCTGGGCGGAAATTCAGCTGCGTCGGGTCGGCGGCCCCATGCTGGAAGCAGAAAACATTCGCTTCGGCTCGCTTGATGAGTTTTTTGCGTTGTCGGCGGCCGCAGCCGAAAGCCACGAGTACAGTGTGGCGTGGATCGATTGTCTGGCAAGCGGCAAGGCGCGCGGTCGCGGGCACTTTACCCGCGCAGATCACTGTACCGGGCTTGCGCAAGAGCGACCGAAACCGCCAGGTGCAGGTCTATCCATGCCTTTCACTCCGCCGATGTCGCTGGTGAATACGTTCTCCCTGCGGCCTTTCAACACGCTCTATTACTGGCGCCAGCCCGCGCCGCGCAAACGCTTCGTCAGCCACCTCTTACCGTTCTTTTACCCGCTTGATGGAATCCGTGACTGGAACCGCATGTACGGTCCTTCTGGCTTTCTGCAGTATCAATGTGTCTTGCCGCCCGCAACCGCGCGGGACGGAGTGGACGCGCTGCTTGCAGAGATCGCGCGCAGCGGCAGCGGCTCGTTCCTGGCCGTGTTGAAGGAATTCGGCAACACACCTTCCCTTGGCATGCTGTCTTTCCCAAGGCCAGGCACGACCTTGGCATTGGACTTTCCCAATACCGGTCCTGGCGTCTTCCGCCTGCTTGAGCGATTGGACCGCATTGTCGACGACGCAGGCGGTGCTCTGTACCCTGCCAAGGACGCACGTATGACAGCGCAGTCGTTTCAGCGTGCCTATGGCCGCTGGCGCGAGTTCGGCAGCTATCTCGATCCACGTTTTTCTTCCGGCTTCTGGCGCCGGGTCACGGAGTAGACATGCAACGCGTCCTCATTATCGGGGCCACCTCGGCCATTGCCGAAGCAACCGCCCGACGCTACGCCGCACGCGGTGTGGCCATCCACCTGCTCGGCCGCCAAGTCCCGCGCCTGGAAACAATTGCCGCCGACCTCACGACCCGCGGCGCGCGAACCAGCATCGGCGTGCTGGATGTCAACGACGATGCGCATCATGGCCAGGTTCTGGATGCAGCCTGGGCAGCATTGGGCGGTGTCGATGTCGTATTGGTCGCACATGGCACGTTGCCGGATCAGGCTGCGTGTAACGCATCGGTCGAACTGTCGCTGCGCGAATTCGCCACCAACGGCACCTCCACGATTGCCCTGTGCGCAGCGATTGTGCCGCGACTGACGTCGGGCGCTACGCTAGCAGTCATTTCCTCAGTGGCCGGAGATCGCGGCCGAGCCAGTAATTACCTCTATGGAAGCGCCAAGGCCGCAGTGACCGCCTACCTGAGCGGCCTGGGACAACACCTGCGCCCGCAAGGCATCAACGTGCTCACGATCAAGCCGGGCTTCGTCGACACCCCCATGACCGCTGCCTTCAAAAAGGGCGCACTGTGGGCAAAGCCGGACCAGATTGCCAAGGGGATCCTCAGTGCAGTGGACAAGCGTCGCGCTGTGGCCTACCTGCCTAGTTTCTGGTGGGCAATCATGCTGGTGATCAAGAACATCCCGGAATTCATTTTTCGCAGGATCAAGCTCTGACATGACGGACAAACACGCCAAGATCGTCATCACCGGCGCCGCGGGCCTGGTCGGCCAGAACCTAATCGTCGAACTCGAACAGCAGGGCTACACCCAGCTGGTGGCGATCGACAAACATGCGCACAACCTGCAGATCCTGCGCGAGCTGCACCCGGCCGTGCGCGTGGTGCAGGCGGACCTTGCCGAGCCCGGCGACTGGGCACGCGAGTTCGAGGGTGCAGCCTGCGTCGCCCAGTTGCACGCGCAGATCACCGGTAAGACAACCGATCTATTCACCCGAAACAACCTGACCGCGACCGCGCACGTGCTCGATGCCTGCCGCGCGGCGAAGGTGCCGTATCTGGTGCACATCAGCTCCTCGGTGGTGAACTCGGTGGCCAAGGATGACTACACCAACACAAAGCGCGCGCAGGAAGAGATGGTGGTCGCCAGTGGCCTGCCCCACTGCGTGCTACGCCCAACCCTGATGTTCGGCTGGTTCGATCCCAAGCACCTCGGCTGGCTGTCGCGCTTCATGGCCAAAACGCCGGTGTTCCCGATTCCGGGTGATGGCCGCTTCATGCGTCAGCCGCTATACGAGCGCGACTTCTGCCGTTGCATCGCAAAATGCATCGAACGCGAGCCCGACGGCGATGTCTACGATATCGTTGGCGATACGCGCGTGGACTACGTCGACATCATCAAGACGATCAAGCGGGTCAAGAAACTGCACACCCTGATCGTGCATATCCCGATCAGCTTCTTCGCCTTCCTGCTGCGGGTGTATTCGCTCTTCAGTTCCAAGCCGCCGTTCACCGCCGACCAGCTCAAGGCGCTCAGCGCGGGCGACGACTTCAAGGGCGTCGATACCGAAGCGGTGTTCGGCGTGCGACAAACGCCGTTCGAGGATGCGATCCGCGAAAGCTATACCGACCCGCGCTACAGCCATATTGTGCTAAAGCGCTGAACCGTCATACGAGACTTAGAACTATGAGTAGATTCGCGATCGTCGGCAGCGGCCCAATGGGCCTGATGGCTGCCATGGAACTGTTGAAAAAGGGCCACCAGGTCGACGTGTACGAACGCGACGACCGCATCGGCGGCATGTCCGCAGACTTCGATTTCGACGGCCTGCGCATCGAGCGCTATTACCACTTCATCTGCAAGACCGATTTCCCGCTGTTCAAGTTGCTCGAGGAGCTGAAGCTGTCCGACCGCCTGCACTGGACGGACACCAAAATGGGCTACTACTACCAGGGCAAGCTGCACAAGTGGGGAACGCCGTTCGCGCTGCTCGGCTTCCCGCACCTGGGTCTGGTCGACAAGATCCGCTACGCCTTGCACGTCATGCACACCAAGGGCATCAGTGACTGGACTGCGCTTGACAAGGAAAATGCCCGTGACTGGATCACACGCTGGATCGGCCCTAAGGCCTACAAGGTAATGTGGGAGAAGGCCTTCGCGCTTAAGTTCTTCGAGTACCAGAACGAGCTGTCCGCGTCGTGGATCGGCACCCGAATCAAACGCGTGGCACTGTCGCGGCGCAATCTCTTCAACGAAAGCATAGGCTATCTGGAAGGCGGCTCGGCCGTGTTGCTGGAACGCATGGCCGCAGAAGTCGCGCGCCTCGGCGGACGCATCCTGCTGTCGCAACCGATCGAGGAAGTCGCCTCGGTCGACGGCAAGGTCACCGGCATCCGGACCCGCGACGGCCATCATGCCTACGACGGCGTGGTATCGACGGCGCCGATCCAGTACGTGCCTGGCATGGTGCCGGGCCTGCCAAAGACCTTTGCCGATCAGGTCTCCGCGATCGAGAACATCCCGGTCGCCTGCGTGATCCTCAAGCTGTCCAAGCCGGTCAGCGAGAACTTCTGGATGAACATCAGCGATGACCGGATCTCCATACCCGGCCTGATCGAGTACAGCAACCTCAATCCCGGCAAGGGCCCGGGCGAACATATCGTGTACGCGCCCTATTACATGCCCAAGACTCATCCGAAGTGGCAATGGAGCAATCAGCAACTGATCGACGAAGTCGTCAGCTACCTGCCGATGATTAACCCGGACTTCAAGCCGGAGTGGATTCGCGCCACTCATTGTCATCGCTACGAGTATGCGCAGACCATCTGCCCACCGGGTTTTCAGAACATGCTGCCGTCGATGAGCACGCCTCTGCAGGGCTTCTACATGGCGGATACGGCGTACTACTACCCGGAAGATCGCTCAATAAACGAAAGTATATTGGTCGGAGCAACATTGGCAGCTCAAGCCAGCAATAGAGCTAGTCCAACGTGACTCGCATTCTGGTGTCGCGGCAGTTTGCCCTATTCTTGATTGCAGGAGGAACTGCGGCAGTTGTCAATTTTGGCTCACGCATTCTACTGAGCCATTGGCTTCATTACGTCCCAGCTATCATCATCGCCTACTGCCTGGGCATGGTCACCGCATTTTCTCTCAATAAGCTCTTCGTATTTGAGAGAAGCGATAAACAACTTTATAAGCAGATTCTCTGGTTCGTACTCGTCAATATTGCCGCAGTAATTCAAACCCTACTGATCAGCCTTGCGCTCGCCCGCATCATCTTTCCTTACCTGGCGATCGACTTCCACGCCGAGACCTTGGCCCATGGGATTGGCGTTGCGGTTCCGGTGGTAACAAGCTACATCGGCCACAAATATCTTTCTTTTTCGCAGAAAAGGACATGATGTCCACTACTCATCCTCCCGAAAAGTTCCATCTCAGTAAAATCACGCTTCTGTGCATTGGAACGTTTGTCGTGCTGGCGACCTCGCGTTTCATGTTGTTAATGGCGGCAGGCAGCTCAGTCCCGTTCTGGGATCAATGGGGTGGCGAGAATGCAATTTTCAGCGCCTTTCAGAACGGCAGCCTGACTTGGCAACAACTACTTTCCGCACATAACGAGCATCGTATCTTTTGGACTCGTCTCCTGACCATCATATTATTTAATGTAAACGGGCAGCAATGGGATAATCAGCTTGAAGCAGTTGTGTCCAGTGGAATCTATTGCGTAGCACTTACGATCCCTGTTTTATTTGCAGCCCAAGCATTGACTCGCTTCAAAGCAATCGCTATGACCCTCGTGGTGATACTCGCCGGCGCCCTTCCGTTCGGCTGGGAAAACACTCTAGTTGGCTTTCAAAGTCAATTTTATATCAATGCGCTATTGGCATTTTTTGCGATCAGCGCATGTGCCTATACAAGTTTCCGTAGCCCTCTATGCATCTTGCCCCTAATGATAGTCGGCGCATCAATGCTTGCCATGGCCAACGGAGTGCTCACCGCATTTTGCTGTGCAGGCGTGCTTTCTCTTCGATCTTTAACCGACCCAGAGATCCGCATCCGCTCGGCAATTCTGGCAATGTTGATGTGCATGCTCGGCATTATCGGCTACGGCCTGACCCCATCACCTACATACCATGCGATCTTAAAGGCCCAGAACATCGGCGAGTGGATCTCCGCATTATGGATTACCACCAGCTGGCCAATGCCTCCTGCAATCGGGCAGATCCTCCTGATAACACCACTCCTGATGTGGCTCTTACGAACAGGTCGGCAGCAAAAGAGCACAAGCGACCTATTTTTCTTTGGCCTGAACATCCTCGGACTGCTTAATTCCTTGGCCATTTCGTATTCGCGGGGCCACGATTTAACGGAGGTTACATCACGATACACTGACACTATTCTACCAACATCAATCGCTGCGTGTTATTTTGCGCTACGCCTCGCCACGACAAATAACATTTTCGGTCATAGAAGAAACCCTTATAGGGTGCCAGCATGCCTTGCCTTTGCTGTTGTTACGGGATCACTCATAATACAAAGTGTTGACCAATTTTCAAAGGTGCAGGAACGCGCTTATTTTTTAAAAATGTCCACATTAAATACGGCACGCTTTCTTGACGGGGATATTAGCGCCTTTCAAAACAAGCCACACGCACATGTACCATACCCAGACCCAGTACGGTTGGCACAGAGTCTGCACGACAAAGACCAAACAAGCACCCTTCCAACCTCAGTTCTGGGCGCGCGGGCGCTGTCCGGGCATCAACTTCCAATGACTGCAGGACGATGCTCGGTTGGCGCCAGCAAAGCTGATAATTATTCAAAGGTTGAGGTGGATTGTTCTCATGTCGGCACCGCGGCTTTGGTTGGACAAGCGGTAGTGATACCGACGGGCGCATTTTCCGCCCGGCTGATGCAAATAAGACAAGCGCTGGACATTTCGATTTTTCCCCGCGGACATGTGATCAACCAACCAAAGGCTGCCGAGCGGGAATGTGCGCTAGATTCACTCAACGAACGCAGCACTGCTATCCAGCCGCTCACTGCCGTCGATCAGATGCCAATGCGCCTCTCAGGATGGGCGTCGCCTTCTGTTCTCGGTGTCGGACCGATGAATTTTCCCAGCCTGAAGATTGCGCTAGTTGGACAAGATCAGGCTTTCGAATTTGATACTGGCTACAGCAGAACGAGTCGCCCTGACGTCGCCACTGCACTAAAGAATAGCCGCTATGAGCGCTCCGGTTTTGACGCCATCATTACCGCATCAACACTCCCTGCACAGACGTACCGGGTTTTTGTTTCAGGCAAGAGCAAAGCTTATTGCGACACCGGGCACAAAATCATTTTAACTAAATCCGGCGTCCCGTTTGTAACATTTTGAGCCCATTGAGACCAACCAAATGCAAATGATTGGCAACCAAAGCAATCGCGTGCAGCAGTGGCATAAGAGGCTGCTCATCAGCGTAAGCCTACTGTGCTTGGCACTTATCTTGACAGAACTTCTTATCAATGCTTTTAATCGGGGGACCTGCTGCTTTGACGACGCATCCTTTGCTGTAGTGTCTAAGAACCTTGCGGCAGGCGACGGTTACCTGCTTAGCCTAGACTATGGCAACCAAGATCATCGAGGGTCGCTATTCCACCCTGCATTGGGAACAGGACCTAGCACAATCATTCTAGGCGCTGTCGCAATCCACTTTTTTGGAAACGCTCCATGGATTCCGGGCATGGTGTTGATAATTTTCAACACTGCACTGACATGCCTGTCGATAATGCTTATTTCCAGACGGTCTGGGCATGCTCGTGCGTGCGCGTTCACTGCCGTAACCACGCTGCTTGCAATCTCCACGACAACCATGCACCACGAGCAGTGGTTCGCTTTCTTGGGTGAGCTGCAATCTTACTTGCTCGCCTATACGGCCTTTGTCGTCGCCGCCTACTGCCATCCACGTATAGGTACTTTTTTTGCGTCCGGCGTACTGTTGGGAGCCTCTTTCGAAGCAAAAGAGTTATCAGCGATTTACGTCATCCCTCTAGGGTCGATGATGTTGTATATGGCCGTCCGTTCGTCCATCGTGAAACGGAGATCGACGCAGGAGACAAGAAGGTGGTTGACATTGCTTAGCGCAGCCGCAATCGGGACCTTAATTCCGATCGTATTATTTGAACTGTACCGTTGGCATTCCCTCGGAAGCATTGGTTGGGTCACCAATTGGGACAACCATATACATTTTATTCGCACACAGGGAACCGGATCCGCTTCGTCAACATTTGATCAGCTCATTCATGCTCGTGCCATCACCTTCAAGGAGCGTTTCAACATCGGCATGGCCTGGCTCCTCGCATGGGGAGTATTTAGTGCAGCGCTGACGCTCTGGTCAACTCAAGACATAAAGGTCCGCTCACTAACCTCGCTGCTAGTGATAGCATTTTTTGTGCATCTCGGTTACTGGATATTTTTCTCCAATGGCTGGCCACGTTACGCCTTCAACGCGGTCCTGTACGGCTGTGCCTTGATCTGCATTCCTATCTTGTATGTAAGGCGGGGGGAACTACCCATCCCGGCGCTGCTTTCAATCATAGCGTGGTGCGCCCTGAACCACGCTAGCATCACTGGATACATCGCGGATGTTTGGCTACCTGCCGTTCGAAGCACAGACTCGAGCACGCTTACCGAAGCACAGAAGCAGCAAGAAGTTCAAAGTTTCTTGGCAAGCTATTCTGGAATCGTCTACGCTCCTTGGTGGGCACATATTGCTAGCCAAGAGTATCTCGGAGCAGGCCACGGCAGATTTACTGCGATCACTCCATCCACGTTGAGCGATGAGGGACTGCTATTTATCGACAGACATTTGCCGCTACCCGATAGCACCGATTACATTCGACTTAGCAAACGATGCGAACCATTGAGGCTATTCTACGATCGTTTTGAAATTCAGTCATGCCGTGCAGAGCAGGAATGAGTACGTCAAAAAATAGAAATAAAAACGCCAGCGCTTGCCGGCGTTTTTATTCAGGCCACATATCGTAAATCATTCAAAACAATGCAGATCGAACACTGAGCTGAAGATGTGGATCCTCTACATCCTTTCACGGTGCCGGATCGGCATATGCGTATGTTTCAAAAGGCTCGTATGCCTCAACCATTGGCAGATTACTCGAAGCAATGTAATAACCAGTTGAGCAGACGGCGAGACTGAAACACCTCTCGATCGCATGCGCCAGTGTGCCATCAACCTGGCCAGCCTCAGGCTCGAAGTCTTCTCTTCGAAGGTCTAGATCCATAATCGAATCGATGGCCTCAGGGCGGACGTAGAACATTGAACCAGCAGCGAACATGGCGGTAACCGGATTGACCGGATCGACATGCATTTGCTTGGAGAGCCTATGCACTGTGTCAGCATTTGCACCCCAATACGTTGTCATCGAAAGAATATGCCCCTCTGGCGCGGCTAGACCCAAGCGTTCCTGCTCTCTGAAGGCAGCAAAAATTTCGGATGCCACCTTAGGTGCGAGCAACTTCTCAAGCATGTCACGCCGCCACGATTCACCGTCCTGGCGGTGAAGAGACCGCTTTGTGTGCAGCTTTAGGACAAGGCTCTCGCGTCCGCGAAGATCCTTCATGATTTCGAGGAATGGCAGGATGTCTCGCCCTCGATTTTCGAATACACGCACATCTGCCACGACTGACAAATCAGCAAGATATCCTCTTACCTCATCTGCCTTGTCAGCAACGGTAGAAATGATTAGAAAGTACGGCACATCCCATGACTGAAGCTCCTTAAGCATTTCAGGAAGAATCTCAGGATAAAACGCATGAATAACCACAGCGACTCGCTCAGGGGTCCTTGGCATTACGGGGCGCCTCAGAGCTCGCCGGGTTGCCTCGAGGTAAGCGTAGCCATACTTTCGATCAGGCTCAAGATGGGCCCCTTCGGCCCACTCGTTCCACGCATTGACAAAAACGAGTGATTCCCCGCGTACGGGGAACTTTCTTGAATAATCGATCGCTCCGCGCAGCCACGTACGATAGCGGGCAGGAGTTGAACGAGCTACGGTGTAGCCACGACCTGGCTTGCGGGCGTCGTTGTCCCATGATGGGAACACGCCACGTATCAGGTCAAATTCTGGCTTGACCTCCGACAGTGCCTTATCAACAACATTGGCGTAATCGACAACGCTACCTTGGTAACCAGGATTGATGATCTCCAACTCACTGTTGATGGAAGGCAGACCAGCTGCCACTTTGTGCGGTGGAAACTCGACAGCAGCATCAAACCCATACTCACGCGGATCGAGTTTATCGAACTGAACCATACACAGAAACAACTCACCGACGCCAGATTCGCGGCAGTGAGTGCGCCACCGGTCAAGAGTACTCGCTGCGTCAGGCAACAAGGACGGTCGATACAGAATCACAAGCGGCCGCCCATCAACCCGTATGTAGCGTGGATCGCGGAGCAAGGGCTCCAACGTCTCTATGAAGGCAAGATCGTCCTCAGGACCGTAATCCTGTGCGATAAGCACTTCATTCTCGAGACCATCCCAGCGTCGCGTCCAGTTTTCATTGGCCCAACAGATACAAAATGGCAAATCAATGTCGGAAGCAAGCAGCTGATCTAGTGGCCGCTCGAGCAGTCGTTTACCGGCAAACCAGTAATAGTGGAAGCAGAACCCCTCTACGCCATAGAGTTTGGCCAGCTCGGCCTGCCTACGCATCACATCAACAATGCGCAGGTCATAGAAGCCTAGCTCACCAGGCAAATGGGGCTGATAGTGCCCAATAAATTGCGGAACAGCCTTGGCGACATTGGTCCATTCAGTGAAGCCGCGACCCCACCACTCGTCGTTCTCAGCAATGGGATGGAATTGCGGCAAGTAAAACGCAATCACGCGAGCCGCACCTTGTTGTTTATCAGCCGTCGCGGCGATAGGCACGTAGTCATTGGAGGGTGAATTGGGAAGCTGAAGTACCGACCGTACGTAGCGAGCATGGGCGGTCCCCACGTTCGACGCATCTTCTATATGTGGAGCAGCCGGCGCCAAAGGCCTCCCACCAAGATGTCGGCAGGCATACCAGCTCCGGTAAGCGTTTGTTCTAGAAAACAGCCACGGAAACAACTTAAATAAGGTCGCTTTAAGTAGTTGTCTAGAACTAATTGAAATTGGAACCTTCAAATAAATCTTGCGCAACCCACGCCCTAAATTTTCTTTGGCGGAGCGTAGGCGAAGTATATTTCTCATGACCCGCAACGGCATGGTAATACGCCAACTTGTCGAGGAATACACTTCATTCAGCTCGTTGGCGCGTGATGCAGCCAATGCCACGAGCTCCGTATACGCTTCTATCGTATCTCTCGATTGAATTAGATCACGCTCTAATCTCTGTTCATTCACGCGAGCTTGCTCAGCAAGATGTGTCAACTTCTCTAGCTTTAGCTCTTGATCGGCTCGCTGGCCTCTTAACTCCGTAAGTTCTACATCCTTATCTTCCAGCTCGACACGCAGCTCGGACAGCTCCTGAAGAAATTGGGCTTCCTTAGCGAGGTTGGCTGCACGCTCGGTTTCTGCCGAGTGCAAGACGCTTGCGATGCGCTCAGCTGCATCTGCCTTAACCGCATTCCAGTCGCCGGACATCTTTTCTACATCGGGAAGCGAACGCAGATACAGGCCCGTAAAATTCTTGAAGATCAATCCACTGTCGCGGCCATATACAAGCCGTGTTACGACCCCGTCCAACTCAATGAATCGCTCAATGTCCGTCTCGTCGATCGGTGACCCGATGATTTGCATGACCGTCCGCAGCAAGACAGGCACATGAAGATGGGAAATATCTTCCGGAATGCCAACTGCAACCAGTGACGTCACTGAGCCTACAAGGGCCCTGTAGGAGAGATAAGACAGTTCAAGCCGACCGTGCCATATCCACTCAAGATCGATAAACTCTGCGGCGCCACTCTGATCGATCATGAGGTTTCGCGGCAACGCGTCAAGCGCCCATCCGGGCAAAAACCCCGACTCGCTCGATGCATCCTGCGAAGCAGCAACGCCCCGCAACAGGGCATCTTTCCAAAACATAAGCCACTCTGCGATCTCTGCCGCGCGCCAACCATCTCGACTCACGATCTTTTCCAGGGTACGGCTGTGCAAATGACCAGGAACGTATTCCGAGGCCTTCAGCTCCATTCTGATTGGCCGAGATAGCTCTAAGCTGTCGTCATTCAGTAGACGCTTGGGTACAACCTCTATTCCGACCCCGTCGCTTTTTGCCTGAAATTGGACATGCTTACAGAACATCGGAAGTCGGTTGGTGGCAAAGTGATGCGCCAGCGTGCTGCCCGGTGGCACACTGCCTACGGGCTTAGCCTTTTTCCTGGCGACAAATAAAAAGGAATTCGCCATATCGGGCAGAAGCCCATTACGAGCGATGACCGACCAAGCGCGCTCAAGCGAGAACAACGGGGCGTGGGGCAGCTGCGGGTCAGCGATAGCGCTTTGAGCAGCTAACGCACCTGCATCGAATTCCGGATATGAACCGTCATAAGCACCGGGCGCGAGCACCACAGTAGGAAACTTATAATCAGGAAATGGAAGCAGCAGCTCGCAGCCTTCGAAGCCTGCGGAACGCAACATTTCAATGAGCTGCAACCGCCCATACGTCGCAACGGTTTTTTCGTCGTAGTTGTCGGAGATGCCATGCATCGGCTTGCCAACATGGTCCTCTGGCATTCCAGCGAAGTACTTGAGACCAAGCTGATTCTCAATAGCGACGATCAGGCAACCATCATCTGCAAGCAACGAGTACGCTTTCTGCAACCACGCTAGCGCCGGCTCACTGGACTGTCCGTAGACGTTGGCATATTCCAGAACTCCGATAAGTGTCAGAGCATCGAACTCCTCCTGGGACGAGAAGTTTTCGAGCACGTCGTTTACAACTCTTACGTTTGGCAGATCACGGCATCTAGATGCCGTGATCTGCGCACGGCGACTACTACCTTCAAGCGCAGTCAACGATGCACCTATCTCGCCGAGATACCGTGATATCGCGCCGCATCCAGAGCCGACTTCCAGCACTCGTCCCTTTAGCAGATCGGATATCGGACGCAGTAGATTCGCGCGTCCAGCGCTCAAGTGGTAACGCGACGGCCAGTCTGTCTGATATTCCTGTAGTGATCGCGAAAAAAGAGATACGTCATCGCAACCCGAAATGGACTCAGAGATACGTTCCTCTGCTTCGTCTCCGTCCGTATAGCCAAACTCCTGGGCACGACTATTGGGAACCCACACTTCCCCGTTGTAGTTATAATTATTTTCGATGCCGGGAGAAAACTTAGACATTTATGACATTCCTTATTCGACTACAGCACGGGACGAATAGCGGCCCGCACGTCGCTAAAACCAACGAAGCCTTCGGATATAACTTGAAAATGAATGGCATCATACCGGCGATCATGGGGAATAACATCGTCTCCAACTCGACTGGCGACGCCCACTGATATAAAGTAATCACCGCTCCCCAGGAAACACTGGAAATCGATGTCGATCCTTACCGATGTACCAGCGCTTCCGATCTCCACCATATCCTTGACGGACTGCATCTCGGTATTTGTTGCGTAAACCGTTACCCCTTCAGTGTTCTTCAGCGTCATGCCAATGATGGGGCGCTGTATTTCCTGCACGAAGCGAAGAGCTAGGCTCAAACGCGCTGATTTTCCACTGGATACAATCTGTGGGAAGTTGGCCCCACCAATCTGCAGATGGAAGTCCTGCAACACTGCGCCGCCATCACCCCAGCGGTATTCGTGGGGGTTATAGTTGGCGTGCTGTGAAAAAGGATCCGTTCCCTCGGCCGGTTGCCCTAAAAATGGATTCTCTCCATCGCGCGGTTCGAGAAACGCGTCGTTACGCGATGCAGGCCCCTCTGATGCTCGACTCGTGCCGAAAAGAAGATCAAGATACTGATGTACAACTGCCTTAGGTGCTCCATCCATTAAAAGATGTCCCCCATCAAGGAGGATCGCACGGTCGCAGTGGGTGACGATCTGCTCAGTGGAGTGCGACACGAAAAGGATTGATGTCCCTTGTTCGCGCAGCTCGCGCAAGCGGGCGAAGCATTTTGACTGAAACTTGGCGTCGCCCACAGCTAGCGCTTCGTCCACAACTAACACGTCAGGCGTCACGTTGATCGCGACCGCGAAGGCGAGCCGGACAAACATACCACTGGAATAGGTCTTCACCGGCTGATCGATGAATTGACCTATGTCGGCGAAGTCCTCAATTTTGTTGAAGCGATCTTCGACTTCACGTCTGGACAATCCGAGCACCGATCCGTAAACGAAGACGTTTTCGCGCCCCGTGAATTCCGGGTTGAAGCCGGCGCCTAATTCCAACAGTGCAGCAACCCGTCCATTGACCTCGGCGGAGCCCGTAGTGGGCGACAAGGTTCCACAAATTATTTGAAGAAGTGTCGATTTTCCGGAGCCGTTTCGGCCGACAATACCAACACTTTCCCCTTTACCCACTTCGAATGTGACTCCGTGCAACGCATGAAAATCACGGAACCATTTTGCCTTCCGTGACTGCGGACTCAGCATCTGCATGAGACGATGGTGGGCTTTCTGATAGATTGGAAAGACCTTACCTACGTTTCTGACTTCAATCACCGGTTCAGATGACATCCGCAAACCCCTTGCGCGTCGCCCTGAACCAAACAAACCCACCGTAGAAAGCCACCATCGCTAGCAATAGATATATAGAAAGCCCAGACCAATCCGGCAGATTGCCCCAGAGGGCCACTTCCCGCGCTTGGTCAATGATGAAGGTCAACGGATTCAGCAGAAACACTAGCTTCATGTTTTCCGGAATGGCTTGAGGTGGAATCATTGCCGAAGAAAGAAACAGCAGGGCCGTTGACAGAACCCCCGTTACCTGCGTGACATCTCGAAAATACACACCAAAAGAAGCCAGAAACCAAGACACTCCGAGCCCCAGGACGACCAGAGGGAGCATCACAATAGGAAGAAGCACGATGGTCCATACCATTTGTCCGTCCAGCAACAGACGGAGCACTGCGAACACCAAGGTGTTCATCAACACGTGGAATAACGCTGAAGCCACCATTGGCCAAGGCAATATCTCCAACGGAAAGATCACGCGCTTGACGAAATTGGGATTACCCATGATTAGGTGAGGGGAACGCATTAGGCATTCCGCAAAGAAGCCGTGAACGATTAACCCTACAAAAAGCACTAGGGAAAAATGCGATTGTCCTGCAGCGACTTCGGGCCACCGGCTTTTCATAATTGAACCGAATGCAATTGTGTATACGATCAGCAGCAGAAATGGACTAATCAGTGACCACAATAAACCAAAACTGGCCCCGCGATAACGCCCCAGAACTTCGCGTTTTGCAAGTTCCTTGGTCAAATCCCTACGCCCGATTAGCGCATCAAATGGCCCCAGTGCAATAGCGCGAACCCGCGACAGGATCGATGGTGCAGTCACGGTCATTACGAGGCTTCAGGCTGTAACGCCCGCTCCAAATCCCCACGCAAATCCCCCACATCCTCAATCCCCACACTCAACCGCACCAGCGCATCGCTGATACCAAGCTGGTCACGGCGGGCAACCGGAATGGAGGCGTGGGTCATGACGGCGGGATGGTTGAGCAGGCTTTCCACGCCGCCGAGCGATTCGGCCAGGGTGAACAATTCGGTCTTTTCGCAGAAACGCTTGGCTGCGTCGAAGCCGCCCTTGAGGACGATGGAGACGATGCCGCCGAAGCCGGACATCTGGGTTTTCGCGAGCGCATGCTGCGGGTGCGAAGCAAGGCCGGGGTAAATGACCTTTTCGATCGCAGGGTGGGTTTCCAGCCATTGCGCGAGCGCCAGGGCATTCTCGCAATGCGCGCGCATGCGCAGCGGCAGGGTCTTGAGGCCGCGCAGGGCGAGGAAGCTGTCGAACGGGCCCTGGACGCCGCCGATGGAGTTCTGCAGGAACGCCATCTGCTCGGCGAGCTCGGCGTTGTCGCCAACCACCGCGATGCCGCCGACCATGTCCGAGTGGCCGTTGAGATACTTGGTGGCCGAGTGCACGACGATATCCGCACCCAGGCTGAGCGGGCGCTGCAGCATCGGGGAAGCGAACGTGTTGTCGACCACGATCAACAGGCCGTGCTTGCGCGCGATCGCGGCAATGGCAGCGATATCGACCAGCTTGAGCATCGGGTTGGTCGGGGTTTCGATCCACACCATCTTGGTATCGGGGCGGATTGCAGCTTCGAAAACGGCCGGGTCGGTCAGGTCGACGAAGCTGAAATCCAGGCCGGCGGTGCGACGGCGCACGCGCTCGAACAGGCGGAAGGTGCCGCCGTACAGGTCGTCCATCGCCACCACGTGGCTGCCGGCATCCAGCAACTCCATCACCGTCGAGGTGGCAGCCATGCCGGAAGCGAACGCAAATGCGCGCGTACCGCCTTCCAGCGCGGCAACGCAACGCTCGTAGGCGAAGCGCGTGGGGTTGTGGGTGCGCGAATATTCGAAGCCCTGGTGCTCGCCGGGGCTGGACTGCGCATAGGTGGACGTCGCATAGATCGGCGGCATCACCGCGCCGGTGCTCGGATCTGGCGACTGCCCTCCATGGATCGCCAGCGTTGCGAGCGACAGCGCGCGCTCGCCGCCATGGCTATGAGTGGTGCGATTGGACATGGAGGTTCCCGAAAAAGTGGGCGATTGTAACAAGCAGGTCTGAATGGCCCGTGCCGCGCGTCTCATCCGAGCGCGCGGCAGTGCCGGATTACTGCACGATCACTGCACGCGACGGCGCAGGTAGTTGAGCAGGTCGATGCGGGTGATCAAGCCAAGAAATTGCGTGCCGTCCATGACGATGGCGACCTGGCCACGGTCGAACACCGGCAGCAGCGCTTCGATCGGCGACGCAACGTCCAGACGATCCAGCTTGCTGACCATGGCAGTGGAAATCGGGTCGCGGAAACGGGATTCGTCGCCATAGACATGCAGCAGCACGTCGCTTTCGTCCACGATGCCCACCAGCTCGCCATCGTCGATCACCGGCAACTGCGAGACGTCGTACAGCTTCATGCGCTGGTAGGCGGTGGTCAGCAGATCCTTCGGGCCCACCACCACGGTGTCGCGCTTGTTGTAAGGGCGCAGGATCAGGTCGCGCAGATCGCCATGTTGCGGGCGCTCCAAAAAGCCGTTGTCGAGCATCCAGTAGTCGTTGTACATCTTCGACAGATACTTGTTGCCGGTATCGCAGACGAACACCAGCACGCGCTTGGGCGTGGTCTGCTCGCGGCAATACTTCAGCGCCGCGGCCAGCAGGGTGCCGGTGGACGAGCCGCCGAGGATGCCCTCCTTGGCCAGCAGCTCGCGCGCGGTATGGAAGCTTTCCGCGTCGCTGATGGAATAGGCCTTCTTGACCCGCGAAAAGTCGGAGATATCCGGCAGGAAATCCTCGCCGATGCCTTCGACCAACCAGCTGCCGGACTTTTCGCTGACCGTGCCCTCTTCGATGTATTGGGTCAGGATCGAACCGACCGGGTCGGCCAATACCAGTTCGGTGTGCGGCGAGGCGCTGGCGAAGGCGCGCGACAGGCCGGTCATGGTGCCGGAGCTGCCGCAACCGAACACGATGGCGTCCAGTTGGCCGCCCATCTGCGCCAGGATTTCCGGGCCGGTGCCGAATTCGTGCGCGGCCGGGTTGTCCGGGTTGCCGAACTGGTTGATGAAGTAGGCGCCGGGAGTCTCGGCTGCGATCCTGGCAGCCAGGTCCTGGTAGTACTCGGGGTGGCCCTTGGCCACATCCGAGCGCGTCAGCACCACGTTGGCGCCCATGGCCTTGAGATTGAAGATCTTCTCGCGGCTCATCTTGTCCGGCACCACCAGGATCAACTGGTAGCCCTTCTGCTGCGCCACCAGGGCCAAGCCCAGACCGGTGTTGCCGGCGGTACCCTCCACCAGGGTAGCGCCGGGCTTGAGATCGCCGCGCTGCTCGGCCGCTTCGATCATCGACAGACCGATACGGTCCTTGATCGATCCGCCAGGATTATTCGCCTCCAGCTTGAGGAACAGCTCGCAGACGCCGGTGTCCAGACGCTGGGCCTTGACGATCGGCGTGTTGCCAATCAGTTCGAGTACGGAGGAATGAATCGCCATCGGGATATCGTCGCTGCGCCACGCGGGCTAGACCGGTCATTATCCGACGAACCGCCGGGGAATGCTCATTCAGCATTGAACCGATTGCACAGGCCGATGAACGAACAGGCTCAACCGTTCGCCGATGTGCCCCCGCCAGCAAACGCCGCTCCAACTAAAGACGCGGACGGTGGCAAGCCGACGAGGAGGCCGCCACCGCCCGCGACGGTGAACTTGTTCTAACGGTGGGGAAGGATCAGTGGGTGAGCTGGTCGTACATCCGGGTGAGCTTTTCTTTTGCCTGCAACTTCTCGCGCTTCATCTGGCCCAAGGTCACGTCGTCGATCGGGAGCACCCCGAGTTCGGCATCCATGCATTTCTTGTTCAATAGCTTGTGGCGTTGGTAGAGCTGCTTGAACTGGGGATCGGACTTCATCAATGCGTCGATTTCGGTCTGCGGTTGCCCTTCGAACATGGCGTTACCTCCTTCACTTAAAACAAGAACGCCCCGGCCAGCGAAGGCACGGGGCGCAGCTTGGGGATGGAAGACCAACGCGTTGCAAAGGCCGACACACCGGCGGAACCACCAACAACTGCTCCACCATGTTGTCTCGTTGCGTGCCTCTGCATCACTGGCCCGGCCCTCCGTACTTCCCGGGCCGCGGAGTTGCTGCCCGGAGGTACGACCCTACGCCGGTCGCCCAGGGGGTTCAAGACCGAAACGGCCGCATTTGCCGTTCCCTGCCTCAATCAGTGACCGCGGTTCAACCAGGCGTCATGCACGGGTTAAAAGACCTTAACTTCCAATCACTTGCAACAAATGACATCAGGGCGCGACAACGACCTCGGCCGCGCGGGTCTTGCTGGCCGCGCCTTTGGTGCCGGTGACCTGCAGCCGCGAGGCCGACACGCCGCCTGCCACCAACGCATCGCGCAGTGCTTCGGCACGCTTCTTGGCAATGGCTGGATCGGTGTCGAAGCCGACGATGCTGACCCGGCCCTTCTTGCCGATGTTCAGATATTCGGCCAATGCCTTGGCCTGCCCGGCGGCATCCCCGGACAACGCCGCCTTGCCACCGAAGGCGCCACTGCCCAGGGAAAACACTTCGCCGCGGCTGTCGAACTTGGCGGCCGGCAGCTTGGCCCCGGCGACCAGCTCGGCCTCCTCATGCGCCAGTTGCACCGCCTTCTGCTGGGCCGCGTTGAGCTTGGCGGTCTGCTTGCCGGCCACGCTGGTCAACGCCAGCTCGGCGTCCTGGCGGGCGAGCGCTTCCTGTTCGGCGGCCTGGCGTGCCTGCTCGGCAGCCTCGGTCTGGATCTGCGCCTGCACGCGCAGGCGTTCGGCTTCCTGGCGCGCCCGTGCGGCATCGCGGCGGCTGGCTTCGATCAGCAAGTCGTTGCGCGTGCCTTCCAGGCGGTCCAATTCGCGCCGCGCCAGCGCGGTACGGGCGGTGAGTTCGGCGATTTCGACCCGGCGGTCGGCCAGAAACACCAGCTCGTCGCGGTCACGGCGTTTGGCCTCGGCCAGCGCAGCCACGCTTTGCTGCGCCTGCAGCCGCTCAAAGCGCGCCAGATCGTTGGTCTGCGGGTCGTTCTGTAGTGCGGCCAGGCGCCGGTTGAGCGCGTCGGCCTGCGGGTCGTCCTTGGCCGCCATCGCCAGCGGCGGCAACGTGACCAGGCTCAACACACCGAGATACAGCAGGGGGCGCAGTTTCATCGGCCGCCCTCCCCGGTATTGAGGGTGTTCTGCAACTGCGCCACTTCCTTCCTGCGCTGTTCCAGTTGAGCGGTGACCACCGCTTCTTCGCTGCGGGCCTTGGCCAGGTCGGCGTCGGCGGCGGCGCGCAAGGCGATCTGGGGCACCTGCTTGCGCTGGCGCTTGTCCAGTTGCGCCTGCTGGGCCTGCATCAATTCCTGGCGGGCCAGGTTGACCAGGTCTGGGGCGTATTGGTCGGCATCGGCCTGGGTGGCGCGTTGCACGGCCTGTTCGGCGGCGGTGAGCTCCGGTGCCACCTGGGCGGCGGCCGGAGAGGAAAGGACCATGAAACAGGCGATGCCATACAGGGATCGCCGCAAGTATGCGAAGCTAGCCGTCATTAGGGGAGCCGTAGCGAGAAGTCTCGAGCACGGCCATTGTCGGAAGCCTGCGGCGGACTTGCAACGAGACGCTGCTGTTTGTTGGGGAACCATTGCGCATGGATATCGGCTACTTCCTGAAGCTGATGACCGAAAAGAATGCCTCGGACATGTTCTTGACCACCGGCGCGCCGGTGTACATCAAGATCGAGGGCAAGCTTTACCCGCTCGGCAATACGGGGTTGCCGCCGGGAATGGTCAAGAAAATCGCCTACTCGTTGATGGACGAAGGCCAGGTGCCGCAGTTCGAACGCGAGCTCGAGCTCAACATGGCCATCGCCCTGCCCGATGCCGGCCGTTTCCGCGTGAACGTTTTCAAGCAGCGCGGCGAGGTGGGCATGGTGATTCGCGCCATTCGCAGCCGGATTCCCAGCATCGAAGAGCTCAACCTGCCGCAGGTGCTCAAGGACGTCATCATGACCCCGCGCGGGCTGGTGCTGGTGGTGGGTTCGACCGGTTCGGGCAAGTCGACCTCGCTGGCGTCGATGATCGACCACCGCAACAGCACCACCACCGGGCACATCCTCACCATCGAGGACCCGATCGAATACCTGCACAAGCACAAGATGTCGATCGTGAACCAGCGCGAGGTGGGCCTGGACACGCACGCCTTCCAGAGCGCGCTGAAGAACGCCATGCGCGAGGCGCCGGACGTGATCCTGATCGGCGAGATCCTGGACGCCGAAACCATGGAGGCGGCGATCGCCTTCGCCGAAACCGGCCACCTGTGCCTGGCCACGCTGCACTCCAACAACGCCGACCAGACCATCGAGCGCATCCTCAATTTCTTCCCGGAAAGCGCGCACAAGAACGTGCTGATGAACCTGGCGCTGAATCTGCGCGCAGTGGTCTCCCAGCGCCTGGTCAAGGGCGTGGACGGGCGCCGCCGCCCCGCCACCGAGGTGTTGCTCAATACCCCGATGATCCGCGACCTGCTACGGCGCGGCCAGGTGCACGAGGTCAAGGCAGCGATGGAAGAGTCGCTGGAAGAAGGCATGCAGACCTTCGACCAATGCCTGTTCCGGATGGTGAAGTCGGGCGAAATCGAGCAGGAAGAAGCACTGCGCGCGGCCGACTCGCGCGACGGCCTGGCGCTGAAGTTCCGTCTCTCCGAGGGCGGCTCCGGCGAGCACGACCCGTATGCGGATTACGAAGCGGCCGCGGCACCGAAGATCAGTCACGGGTTCATCTAATCGGTTTGGCGGCGACGATCGGTGATCTTGCGGCACCGGGGGGCCGCTGGATCCTGGTGGTTAAGAGCGAACTCTGCGACGTGCTCCGCATTCGCGATGCCGATGCAACCGGCGCCCTCATCCGGCGCTGCGCGCCACCTTCTCCCGCTTGCGGATAAGGACGAGATCGGCGCCCCGCTTGCGGCAGGAGGAAAAGGCCGGCGGCCTCCCTCCTGCGGGAGAAGGGAGGGATCGGCGCTCGCACGGTGCTTTCAGGTGCCGGTGCCGAAGCTCTCAAACTTACATTCCAATTCGCCTGGCGTGACGCCGACTGCCCGAACCGGGTGATTGCCTGCCTGCCCTTCTCCCGTGCCATGGGAGAAGGCGCCCGAAGGGCGGATGAGGGCTGTGACAGCCTGCCCTCAGCCCACCGCGTCGGCCTGCATCTCCGGGCGCGCCGCGTCGAAGGCCGGTAACTGCAGGCAGGCCTGCTCGATGCGCCGCAGGGTCGGATATGGCGCCAGATCGACCTCGAACCGATGCGCGTTGTAGAGCTGCGGGATCAGCACGCAATCGGCCAGGCCCGGTGCATCGCCGTGGCAGAAGCACCCGGTCTGCGCATCGCGCGCCAGCTGCGTTTCCAGCGCCGCAAAGCCCCGCTCCATCCAGCGCCGTGTCCACTGCTGGCGTTGTGCGCCCTCCAGCGCGAACTCGCGCTCCAGCACCTGCATGACGCGCAGGTTGTTGAGCGGGTGCACGTCACAGGCGATGAGCTGCGCCAATGCGCGCACCCGGGCGCGTTCGGCAGGCGCGCGCGGCAGCAGCGCCGTGGTGCCCGCGAATGCCTCTTCCAGATACTCCAGAATCGCCAGCGACTGCGTGATGACCACATCGCCATGCCGCAACGTCGGCACCAGTTCCTGCGGATTGAGTTGCGCATAGGCCGGCGCGTGCTGCTCGCCCCCATCGCGCACCAGATGCACCGGGCGGACGATGTAATCCAGCGCCTTCAGCCCAAGACCGATGCGCACGCGATACGCCGCGCTGGAGCGCCAGTACGAAAACAGCTCCAGGGCCGCGCTCATACGCGACCGCCTGTCGTCGCTGCGCCGCAGGTCATGGCAGCGGCTGCCGCTCGACGCGCTGTTCGATCGCACCGAAGATGCTGGCGCCACTGGCATCGAACATCTCGATCCGCACCATGTCCCCGAACGCCATGAACGGCGTGCTGGGCTTGCCGTCGCGCAGCGTCTCGACCACGCGTTGCTCGGCAAAACACGAGGCGCCCAAGGCGGTGTCCTGGTTGGCGATGGTGCCCGAGCCCACGATGGTGCCGGCCGACAGCGGACGGGTCTTGGCGGCGTGGGCGATCAGTTGGGCGAAGTCGAACTGCATGTCGTTGCCGGCTTCGGGCGCGCCGAACCAGGCGCCGTTGACGTGCGTGACCAGCGGAAGATGCACCTTGTTGTCGCGCCAGGCATCGTCCAGCTCGTCGGGGGTGACGAACACCGGCGACAGCGCCGAACGCGGCTTGGATTGCACGAAACCAAAGCCCTTGGCGAGCTCGGCCGGAATCAGGTTGCGCAGCGAGACATCGTTGACCAGGCCCACCAACTGGATATGCGCGGCCGCCTGCTCGGGCGAGGCGCCCATCGGCACGTCGTCGGTGATGACCACAATCTCCGCCTCCAGGTCGATGCCGTAGTCCTCGCTGATCACCTTGATCGCATCGCGCGGGCCATAGAAGCCGGCGCTGGTGGCCTGGTACATCAGCGGGTCGGTGTAGAAGCTTTCCGGCACTTCGGCATTGCGTGCGCGGCGCACCCGCTCCACATGCGGCAGGTAGGCACTGCCGTCGACGAACTCGTAGGCGCGCGGCAAGGGGGCGGCCAAGGCCTGCACATCCAGATCGAACACGCCGTCGGCGCTGCCATCGTTGAGCGAGGCCGACAAGGCATTCAGGCGCGGCGCCACATTGCTCCAGTCCTCCAGCGCGCGCTGCAGCGTGGGCGCGATGCCGGTGGCGCGCACGGCGGTGCGCAGGTCGCGTGAAACCACGATCAGGCTGCCGTCGCGACCGCCTTCCTTCAGGGAACCTAGCTTCATGACCATCCTGTGCTGTGGCTGATCGGACGATTGTACGGCCTGCCGCACTACTGGTTGCACCTGAAACAACTGACCGTGACCACAACCGCGAAACCGCGATTTTGTGCAGCGCGCCAAACGCGAGTACACTTGCCGGGTCTGCATGCGGCCGTCCGTTTCCCTTAGGGACAGCCGGCGAGGCCAGGATCGATCGATCCGCTCGCCCGCCCCACCCGACGCCTTTCGTGGTGCCGACAAACCCATCGCTCCTTGATCGGGTTGATCCACCATCTCGCAGCGCGGTTCACGGGAACGCTCCGAGCCTCACCTTCTTGCATCTGCAATGCGTTTGCGCTCCGGGCTTGGCTTGGCTTGGCGGCGACGCTTTACTTGGAGCTTCCTGATGTCTTTTGAAAACCTGGGCCTTGCGCCCTTCCTGCTGCGCGCGTTGGCCGAGCAGGGCTACGAAACCCCCACCCCGATCCAGCAGCAGGCGATCCCGTTGGTGCTGGCCGGTCACGACCTGCTGGCCGGCGCGCAGACCGGCACCGGCAAGACCGCTGCCTTCGGCCTGCCGCTGCTGCAGCACCTGGGCACCGCGCCGCAGACCGTCAACGGCCCGCGCAAGCCGCGCGCGCTGATCCTGACCCCCACCCGCGAACTGGCCACCCAGGTGCACGACAGCCTGCGCGGCTACAGCAAGTACCTGCGCATCCCCAGCGCGGTGATCTATGGCGGCGTGGGCATGGGCAACCAGCTCGATGCGCTGCGTCGTGGCGTGGACCTGCTGATCGCCTGCCCGGGCCGCCTGATCGACCATATCGAACGTCGCAGCGTGGACCTGTCCGGCATCGAAGTGCTGATCCTGGACGAAGCCGATCGCATGCTCGACATGGGCTTCCTGCCGTCGATCAAGCGCATCCTGACCAAGCTGCCGCGCCAGGACCGTCAGACGCTGCTGTTCTCGGCCACCTTCGAAGAGAACATCAAGCAGTTGGCGCTGGAGTTCATGCGCAACCCGATGCAGATCCAGGTCACCCCGAGCAACACCGTGGCCGAGAGCATCACTCACCGCGTGCACCCGGTCGACGGCGCCCGCAAGCGCGATCTGTTGCTGCACCTGCTGGCGCAGGACAGCCGCGAGCAGACCCTGGTGTTCGCGCGCACCAAGCACGGCAGCGACAAGCTGGCGCTGTTCCTGGAGAAGTCCGGCATCAAGACCGCGGCGATCCATGGCAACAAGAGCCAGGGTCAGCGCATGCGCGCGCTGAGCGACTTCAAGGCAGGCCGCGTGACCGTGCTGGTGGCCACCGATATCGCCGCGCGCGGGATCGATATCGACCAGCTGCCGAAGGTCATCAACTACGACCTGCCGATGGTGGCCGAGGACTACGTGCACCGCATCGGCCGCACCGGCCGTAACGGCTCCACCGGCGAGGCGATTTCGCTGGTGGCGCAGGACGAAGCCAAGCTGCTGCGCCAGATCGTGCGCATGCTGGGCCGCGACGTGGAAATCCGCGACGTGCCGGGCTACGAGCCGCAGACCCCGATCCGTTGGGGCAACAGCGCGCCGGGTCGCGCCGAGCAGCCGGGTGGCGAGCGCGCGCCGCGCAAGAGCCACGCCCGTCGTCCGCATGGCGATGCACCGCGTCAGGCGCATGCGCATGCCGGCCCGAAGAAGCCGGGTGGCCAGCGCAGCGGCGGGCCGCGTCAGGCCAACGCTGGCGCGGGCGCAGGCCGTCGCGATGGTGGACGTGGCGGCAATGGCCGTCCGGCCAACCGCGGCGCCTGAGCGCTGGGCATGCGCTGAGAACAAGGGCCGCGATGCGGCCCTTGTTCTGTCCGTCCCGGCCTGCCCGGGCTCTTGCGGGATCCTGCCCTGTGCAGTCACGCATCTCTCCTTCTTCCTGCTTGCCGAATCACCATCATGGACATCTTCAAGGTCTTCACCCTGGAAGCCGCGCACCGGCTTCCCAACGTGCCGCCTGGGCATAAATGCGCGCGCCTGCACGGCCATTCGTTTCGCGTTGAGCTGCATGTCAGCGGCGAACCCGGCGCCGAGACCGGCTGGATCATGGATTTCGGTGACATCAAGGCGGCCTTCCAGCCGATCTACGACCGCCTGGACCACCATTACCTCAACGACATCGAAGGGTTGGAAAACCCCACCAGCGAACGCCTGGCGATCTGGATCTGGCAGCAGCTCAAGCCGGCACTGCCGCAGCTGAGCGAGATCGTGGTGCACGAGACCTGCACCTCCGGCTGTCGCTATCGCGGCTGAGCGGCAGCGCAGTGGAGTGACCTAAAGCCGCCAGCTGGCGGCTTTTCTCATTTGAGCGGCCGCCTAAGCTGTTGATCTTAAAGCGCTTCTACGCACGTTTGGAAAATCTTCAGGAAACGTGTTGCATCGCAGCAACATCGGCGTATGCTGCAACGCAACAAACGGTCACGGCTTTCCCCAAGGGGTTCGCAATGTCGGCGCAGTTCGAAAACAGCTTCACCAATCAGTTCGCGTCTGTCGCAGCACGTGCCAACCAGTTGGCCTTGGAGACGCTGGAACGCAACGTCAACGCGACCAGCAGCTTCTTCGGCGAGTTTGCGCAGGCGCGCGATCTGGGCGCCTACCAGACGCTCTGGCCGAAAGGCTTGCAGGTTGCGCGCGACAACCTGGAACGCCTGGCCTCGGTCAATCAGGAAGTGGTCGGGCTGGGATTGAAGATGTCCAGCGAACTTGGGCAGTTTGCCAAGCAGCAGTTCGAAAACGGCAGCGACCAGGCCGGCGCATCAGGCAAGACCCGGCGTAAGTAAGCGCCAATAAATTCAGCGTCTTTGCATGGGTCCCTCCCCCCGTGCAATCCGGCCCGACAGATCCCTCCCTCTGTCGGGCTTTTTTATTGCCCGCGCGAGCGCGCCGTGCCAGCTAGCGCGGCAACTGCAGCCCGTGTGCCTGGGCGGCAGCGTCGGCGCCCGGTCGCCACGGGATCCGGCCCCAGCACGGCATCGCCAGGCGCTGGCGCAGCATGCCGATGTTCTCTTCGATGCGCTCCATCTGCGGATCGATTTCATTGGCGATCCACCCGATGCACTGCAGCCCATCGGCGGCGATGGCCGCAGCAGTGAGCCGCGCGTGGTTGATGCAGCCCAGCCGCACGCCGACCACCAGCACCACCGGCAGCTGCAAGGCGCGCACCAGATCGGCTTGGTCCAGGGTCGCGCTCAGCGGCGCGGCCCACCCGCCCACCCCTTCCACCACCACCACCTCGGCCTGCGTGCGCAATTGCGCGAACGCGTGTGCGATGGGCTCCAGCGCCAGCGTTACGCCGACATCGGCCGCCGCCAGTTCCGGTGCCAGCGGCGCCGGCAAGGCGTAGGGATTGAGCGTGGCGTAGTCCGGCTGCGGATCGCTGGCCGCCTGCAGCGCCAGCGCGTCTTCGTTACGCCAACCCTGCGGCGTGTGCTCGCAGCCGCTGGCCACCGGCTTCATGCCGACGGCGCGATGGCCGCGTGCGCGCAAGGCGTGCAACAGCGCGGTGCTGCCCATGGTCTTGCCGATGCCGGTATCGGTGCCGGTGACATAAAAAGCTGGATGCTGCATACGCCTGATCCTGCGGCCGCGCCGCCATTGCCGTGAGGGCGCGCAGCATACCGTGCGCACTGCACGTGCGGCTGAGGACGGTTGGTTGTCGTTTGCCTGCGGGGCCACGTTGCCCCTGTGCGCGCCGCTGGCTGCCTCGGCCAATGATCGCGACTCAGTGCTGGAAAGCTCCTGCGCGTTCCTTGCCCGATCGCAACCACGCTGCAAGACGGCCACTGCTAAACTTTGCCGATGTTCGCCACCTCTTCGCTGACCGGCAGCAAGCCGGAACAATATGCCCAGCTCACCGCCCAGGCCCAGGCACTGGTGCACGGCGAGCCGGACCGGATCGCCAATGCCGCCAATCTGGCCGCGCTGATCTTCCATTCGTTGCCGTCGCTCAACTGGGCCGGCTTCTACTTCTACGACGGCCGCGAGCTGGTGGTGGGGCCGTTCCAGGGCCTGCCGGCGTGCGTGCGCATCCCGCTGGACAAAGGCGTGTGCGGTGCGGCTGCCAGTACCCGGCAGAGCCAGCGCATTGCCGATGTGGACGCGTTCCCCGGGCATATTGCCTGCGATTCGGCATCGCGCTCGGAGCTGGTGATTCCACTGGTCAAAGGCGATGCGCTGATCGGCGTGCTGGACCTGGATAGCCCGGAGCTGGACCGCTTCGATGCCGACGATCAACGTGGCCTGGAAGCCATTGCGCAACTCTTCGTAGACGCGCTGGCGTGACCACCGAGCGGATGCGCAACATCGGGCCCAAAAGCGCGGCATGGCTGCGCCAGGTCGGGCTGCGCACGCAGCAGGACCTGCAAGCGGTGGGTGCGGTGGGCGCATTCGTCAAGGTGCGCCGCGCGGGCTTCAAGCCCAGCCTCAACCTGCTGTATTCGTTGGAAGGCGCGTTGGCCGATTGCCATTGGCAGGACGTGCCCGAAGCGCGCCGGCATGCCTTGCTCGCCGAGTACGAAGCGGCCAGCGCGCTGCTGCCGGTGCGCGGGCGTGCCGTCGGCGGGCCGGTGGAAACCGTGCACTATGCGCGCGCCGACAACGACGATACGCACGGCGACGCGGCTACGGCAACCGACCTTTACGACGCTGCGGATGCAGAGCGAGCAGGCGAGGATTGAATCGGCCGGCAGCGCCCGGCAATCGGCTGATCGATGCAGCTGGCCCATGCGCGCGCTCATGCATGCAGCCTCGCGTCGCACTACGCATGGCTCGTTTCAGAGCCTGAAGCGCAAGGTCCTGCGACGACACGCACCGGTCGGCATGCATGGCTCACCACCGTGTCTTGGGTGCTGGCCGCTCAGCGGCACAGGTCGCTGTTGCACAATCTCCCGCTTCAGCGCAGACGCCCGAGCTTACGCCTGCGGCCGTAACGCACGCCGCCGCATCGGTCGATCCGTGGTGCGCGCGTAGGTCAGCGCAACGCGAGCAGTTCACGCATGTCGTCGACGATGGTCACGGCACCGGCGCGTTGCACATCGAAACCGCGCAGGTAGCCGTAACGCACCATCGCCAGCGGCATGTTCGCGGCGTTTGCGGCGGCGGCATCGGTGGCCGAATCGCCAACCATCAAACACTGTTGCGGGCTGCGTTGAAAGTGACTGGCAAGCTGCAGCAGCGGTGCCGGGTCAGGCTTGCGCTGCGGCAACGAATCGCCCCCGAGCACACGGCTGAAATGCGCGGCGATACCCAGATGCTCCAGCAACGGCGCGATAAAACGCGCAGGTTTGTTGGTGCACAATGCCAGCGTGGCGCCCGCATCGCGCAGGCCGGCCAGCGCCTCGGCAACGCCCGGGTACAACTGCGGGTCGTGCAGCAGGCTCGCCTCGTAATGGCGCATCATCACCGGCATTTCGGCATCGGCATCGCGCGTGCTGCCGGCTTCGCGCAATGCGGTGGCAAGCAATACCTTGACGCCTTCGCCGATCCAGCTGCGGATCGTGGCTTGGCTGAACTGCTGTAGCCCCAACTCCTGCAAGGTACCGTTGAGAGCCTCGGCGATATTGGGTGCGCTGTCCACCAGCGTGCCATCCAGGTCGAAGATCACCAGCGGATACGGAAACATTCGGACGGCCTCGTGCGTGGGAGAGCCGCAGTGTACGCAGTGCAAGATTCAGCGCGTGTCACTGCCAAGCACCGTGGATTGCTCGCCACCTGCGTTAGATGCAGTCATCGCCGCATGCGAGACGCGATGCAGCACGGGCCGCTCACTCCAACGGCGGCATCTGGCCGAACAACTGCCCCTGCACGGCGCCATCTTCGACATCGCTGAAACCGCTCAAGCCCACACCGACCAGGCGATAGCGCGTCTGCGTGGGCAGCTCCACGCGGCGGGTCAATGCCAGGGCAATCTGGGCCAATGCCTCCTGCGAGGTAGGCGGCTGCTCGGGCGTGTAGGAGCGCGTCAGGATGCGAAAATTCGAGGTCTTCAATTTCAGCACGACCGTGCGCCCGATGCGTTCGGTGCGGCGCGTGGCGAGCCAGGTCTTTTCGGCCAGCCGCAGGATGTGCGGGTCCAGTGCATCAAGCGCCAGATCTTCGCTGAAGGTGTCTTCCGAGGAGACCGATTGCACTTCCTGATCCGGCTCGACCGGGCGCTCGTCGATGCCGCGCGCGCGGCGATACAGGCTCTGACCGAAACTGCCGAAATGCGCCTGCAGTTCTTCCAATGGCCGCTGGCGCAGATCGGCCACGGTGACGATGCCCAGCGCCGCCAACTTGCCATCCATTACCTTGCCTACGCCGGGAATGCGATTGACCTTGAGCGGCAGCAAAAATGCATCCACGCGGCTGGGCGCAATCACGAACTGGCCATCGGGCTTGCGCCAATCCGACGCAATCTTGGCCAGGAACTTGTTCGGCGCGATGCCGGCCGATGCGGTGAGCTGGGTTTCCTCGCGGATCTGCGTACGGATCAACTGCGCAACCTCGGTGGCCAACTGCATGCCGGTTTTGGCGTGCGTGACGTCCAGATAGGCCTCGTCCAGCGACAACGGCTCCACCAAGTCGGTATGACGATGGAAAATCTCGCGTACTTGCCGCGACACCGCCTTGTAGCGCGCAAAATCCGGCGGCACGAAGATCGCGTCCGGGCACAGGCGCTCGGCACGCACGGCCGGCATCGCCGAGCGAATACCGAAGGTCCGCGCTTCGTAGGAGGCCGCGCACACCACCGAGCGCGCGCCGCGCCAGGCCACCACTACCGGCTTGCCGCGCAGGCCCGGGTCGTCACGCTGCTCCACGGACGCGTAGAACGCATCCATGTCCACGTGCACGATCTTGCGCATCAAGCGGGGTTCTCTGTCGCAGGTCTGCGCCCATGATAAGCCAGCGCCGTCTCACCCCTTGCGTCGAGAGACATCGCCACGGATTGGCAAAGCGAACACGAGCGCGTCCTCAATAGCAAAGGTAACGCATCCGACGACAGCGCCTGCACGGCCAACCATGCAGGCCTGCCACGCATGTGCCGACGGCGGTCCCGAGCACCGTGACTTCGCCTGCAACAGTGCATCTGCGCACTGGGCACTCAGCGGAAAACAGCACGCATGCGTACGGATAAAACGTTTGATTGAACCGCGCGACCTCATGCACCCTTCCCCGCCTCGCCTCTCGCTCCTTGCAGGACACGTTCGTCATGACTCGTCAAAGTACGTACTCGCGCGACCAATTGCTGGCCAGCGCGCGTGGGGAATTGTTTGCGCCCGACAGCGGCCGTCTGCCCAACGATCCGATGCTGATGTTCGACCGCATCACCGAGATCAGCGACGCCGGCGGTGCACATGGCAAGGGGCTGATTCGTGCCGAACTGGATATCCGCCCGGACCTGTGGTTCTTCGGCTGCCACTTCATCGGCGACCCGGTGATGCCAGGCTGCCTGGGCCTGGATGCGATGTGGCAACTGACCGGCTTTTTCCTCACCTGGATCGGCGCGCCGGGCCGTGGCCGCGCGTTGGGCTGCGGCGAGGTCAAGTTCACCGGCCAGGTGCTGCCCAGCGCCAGGCTGGTGCGCTACGAGGTCGATGTCAGCCGCGTCATCAACCGCAAGCTGGTGATGGCGCAGACCGATGCACGCATGCTGGTGGATGGGCGCGAGATCTACACCGCCAAGGATCTGCGTGTGGGCATGTTCACTTCAACGGAGAATTTCTGATGCGTCGCGTCGTCATTACCGGAATGGGCATCACCTCATGCCTGGGCAACGATCTGGACACCGTCTCCAGTGCACTGCGCGAGAGCCGCTCCGGTATCACCGCGCTGCCCGATCACGCCGAAGCAGGCCTGCGGAGCCAGGTCGGCGGTGCGGTGGCGCTGGATCTGGACAGCCTGATCGACCGTAAGCTCAAACGCTTCATGGGCGATGCCTCGGCCTACGCATACCTGGCAATGCGCGATGCGATCGCCGATGCGGGCCTGGATGCCGAGCAGGTCGGCGGCCTGCGCACCGGCGTGATTGCCGGCTCCGGTGGCGGCTCCAGCCAATGGCAGGTGGAAACCGCCGACCTGCTGCGCAACCGTGGCGTGCGCAAAGTAGGCCCATACATGGTGCCGCGCACGATGTGTTCGTCGGTGTCCGCATCGCTGGCCACCGCGTTCAAAATACGCGGGCTGAGCTACTCGCTGTCGGCCGCGTGCGCGACGTCTGCGCATTGCATCGGTGCAGCGGCAGATCTGATCCGGCATGGCGCGCAGGACGTGATGTTCGCCGGTGGCGGCGAAGAACTGCACTGGACCATGAGCGTCATGTTCGATGCGATGGGCGCGCTGTCCACCGGCTTCAACGATCGCCCTGCCGTGGCCTCGCGCCCGTACGATGCGCAGCGCGATGGCTTCGTCATCGGCAGCGGCGGCGGCATGCTGGTGCTGGAAGACTACGACCACGCCATCGCGCGTGGCGCACGCATCCATGCCGAACTGCTCGGCTATGGCGTGACCTCCGACGGTGCCGACATGGTCGCGCCCAGCGGCGAAGGCGCCGTGCGCTGCATGCACATGGCCATGCAGGGCTTGCAGCGCCCGATCGATTACCTCAACACGCATGGCACGTCCACGCCGTTGGGCGATGTCACCGAACTGGGCGCGGTGCGCGAGGTATTCGGCGACTACGTGCCGCCGCTGTCTTCGACCAAGGGGCTCTCCGGGCACTCGCTGGGCGCGGCCAGCGTGCACGAGGCGATCTACAGCCTGCTGATGCTGCGCGATGGCTTCATGGCCGGCTCGGCGCATATCGACGAACTCGACCCGCGTGCCGAAGGCTTTCCTATCCTGCGGCAGACACAGGACGCGACCTTGAACACGGTGATGTCCAACAGTTTCGGCTTCGGTGGCACCAACGCGGCACTGGTCTTCGGCCGGGTGTAACCACTGGCGCCACCGCCGCGATCACGCTGCGGTGGCTCGCCTGCGATGCGGCAACGCGCGCGTAGATCACGCAATGCTGCCAGGGTCTTGCAGGCACTCAGCCGAAGCGTCAGGCCTGCCGTAGCAAGCGCACGCTTGCGCCGCTGGTGCCGGCCCGGGGACCAGCCGCGCGTATCCCCTAGTACACGCCGGGCTCGGTTCGACGAGCGGTCGGCTGGCAATCGTGACGGCCACCAATTTCCATTGCCGAGGCGATTTGTCGCACTCGATGCGTGCCTAATCGATGCAACGCGGTAGCGCGTCATCCTGGTTGCGTGAATTTTCGCACCGTTGCCGAACCGATTGCTCGTAATCGCTGCGTGCCTGGGAGATACAGCTCTGCACGGTGCTGTCCTGACTTCCCGAGCGTTCGCATCGATGTATCTTGTCGTCCCGCCTGTCGGCATCTATCCGATTCAGCGCAGCCCGGTCGATCACGGCCCGCTCGCGCTGGGTGCGCTCGGTTTCTGCGCGTGTTTCGGCCTTGGCGCGCCTTGCCAGGGACTGTACTCCGTCCGCCGTCACGCCCTCGCCAGGTGCCAGCAGCTCTAGTGGCAGCGAGTCCCCTGGAGTGTGATCGCGCCAGTAGGCGCGCTCGCTCTCGACGGTCCATTCGCGGCCGCGATAATGCGTGTCCCAGTAGGCATCCAGCGAAAACGTCAGCTTCGGCACCACCTGATTCAGGGCGCCGTGAGCGAGCACGATCGAGGCCGCAGGAAGCCAGCCACGTGCCTCCGGTGAACGCACATCGCACCAGGCGCCACTCTTGAGACAGCCATAGACCTGCAGCGTACCGCCGGGCTGAACTTCGCCCACGCGCCGGTACTCTTCGGAAGGTCCGGCGCGCAGGCCAACCAGACCGTTGGCGTGGCCGGTGTGCTGCGCCCAAACCGGCAGGGCCGCGGCCATCAGCCATAGTGCACTCCATGAAAAACGTCGCTGCATTGCGCTCTCCTTGTGCCCTATCCCACCGCATGCTGCGCCTCCCGAAGAGGCGCCAGGTCGCGGTTATAGGACAGCTCACCTCAATGCAATGCGAACGCCGTGGCGACGGTAGCAGGTGACGACTGCGCCATCGGCGCCGTCAGCCCGCCATGCCGTTATGCCGTAGCAGCGCATCGATGGTCGGGGCCCGACCGCGGAACGCGCGGAAGTTCTCCGCTGCCGGACGACTGCCGCCACGCGCAAGCACCTCGGCGCGGAACCGTGCGCCGGTCTGCTCCAGTTGGTCGGGCGCCTCTTCGAATGCGGCATAGGCATCGGCGCTGAGCACTTCGGCCCACTTGTAGCTGTAATAGCCGGCCGCATAGCCACCTGCAAAAATATGGCTGAACTGATGCGGGAAGCGATTCCATGCCGGCGGCCGATTGACCGCCACTTCGTCGCGCACGCGCTCGATCAATTGCAGCACGTTGTCCTGCGACGGGTCGTAGGTGCTGTGCAGTTGCATGTCGAACAAGGCGAATTCCAGCTGACGCACGGTGAACATGCCGCTCTGGAAATTGCGCGCCGCCAGCAGGCGATCGAACAGGTTCCGCGGCAGCGGTTCACCGGTCTGCACGTGCGCGGTCATCGCCTGCATGCGCTCCCACTCCCAGCAGAAGTTTTCCATGAACTGGCTGGGCAGCTCTACCGCGTCCCACTCCACGCCATTGATGCCGGCCACGCCCAGCTCGCCAATCCGCGTGAGCAACTGATGCAGGCCGTGGCCCATTTCATGGAACAGCGTGGTGACTTCGCCGTGGCGGAAGGTGGCCGGTGCATCGCCGCTGCCGCGCCCGAAGTTGCACACCAGATACACCAGCGGCGTCTGCACGCCGTTGGCGGTGTTGCGGCGATTGCGGCAATCGTCCATCCACGCGCCGCCGCGTTTGCCTTCGCGCGCGTACAAGTCCAGATAGAACTGGCCAACCAGGGTGCCTTGCGCATCTTCCAACCGGTAGAACCGCACGTCCGGGTGCCACACCGGCGCGCTGTCGGGTTTGACGGTGAGCCCGTACAGGCTGTGGATCACATCGAACAGGCCGGCCAGCACCTTCGGTTCGGTGAAGTACTGCTTCACCTCCTGCTCGGAAAAGCTGTAACGCGCCTGCTTGAGTTTTTCCGAGGCGTAGGCCAGGTCCCAGGCCTGCAGTTCATCCAGACCCAACTCGTCGCGCGCAAAGGCTTCCAGCTCGGCGCGGTCGCGCTGTGCATGCGGCTTGGCGCGCGCGGCCAGATCGCGCAGGAAGCCCATCACCTCGTCGGGGCTCTGCGCCATCTTGGTGGCAACCGAATAGTCGGCGTAACTGGCAAAGCCGAGCAGCTGCGCCAACTCGGCGCGCAGGGCCAGGATGCGATCGATGTTGGCGCTGTTGTCCAGCGTGGCATCGCCGAATTCGGACGCGCGCTCGGCATTGGCGCGATACAGCCGCGCGCGCAGATCGCGGCTGTCGGCATCGCTCTGCACCGGCAGATAGCACGGCATCTGCAAGGTGAATTTCCAGCCCGGCACGCCGTCTTTTTCGGCGGCGGCGCGTGCGGCGGCAATCACTTCTGCCGGCAGGCCCGACAGCTGGGTCTGGTCTTCGGTCACGTACGACCACGCATCGGTAGCGTCGAGTACGTTCTGCGAGAACTTGGCTGCCAACGCCGAGAGTTCTTCCTGGATCTGTGCGAACCGCGCCTTGGCGGCATCATCGAGTTCTGCACCGCCCAAGCGGAAATCGCGTAGCGCGTTTTCCAGCACCTTGCGACGCGCCTCATCGAAGTGTGCGGCTTCCGGCGATTGCGCCAGCGCCTTGTATTGCGCATACAGCGCCAGATTCTGCGCCAGCGCGCTGCCGAAGCGGCTCACCTTGGGCAGATTGCAGTTATAGGCCTCGCGCAGCTCGGGCGTGTTGACCACCGCCTGCAGGTGCCCCACCTGCCCCCACGCACGCCATAGCCGCTCGGTGGCATCGTCCAGCGGCGTGACGAAGCTGTCCCAGCACACCGGGCTGACCTGCTCGGCCGCCTTCACCGCCGCCTCGGCCTCGGCGAGCAGTTGGTCGATCGCCGGGCCCACGTGTTCGGGGCCGATCGCATCGAAGGACGGCAGTCCGGACAGATCGAGCAGCGGGTTGGTCATGGAGCGCTCCGGCAATGGACTGGGTGAGTGGATTCAAGGATCGGCAAACGTGGCACGCAACCGTCAGCAGGTGAGCACGGCACCGAGGGCACGGTGCGCGCCTGGACCCGCCGACTGCGGACACCGATCGCACGGGCGTGGCGGTGAGCGCAGCGCCTTGATGCCTACGTCCCGGATATGGCGGTCATTCCAGCGCCGCACAAGGCAAGGCAGGCAAATCGCCGCCGTTCACGGCCAGCGCAATGGCTGTATCGCTGTCGCTGACATCGATCGCGCGCGCCTGGTACCAGGCCGGGTCGTAATAACTGTGCGCGTATCGTTCGCCGGCATCGCACAGGATGGTGACGATGGAGCCCTGCCGGCCTTCGTCGCGCATGCGCCGGGCAGCCTGCAGCACGCCGACGAAGTTGGTGCCGGTGGAGCCGCCCACGCGGCGGCCCAGCGTGGCGCTGACGTGGCGCATCGCCGCCAGGCTCAGCGCATCGGGCACCTTGATCATCACATCCACGCAGCTGGCAATGAAGCTCGATTCCACCCGCGGGCGGCCGATGCCTTCGATGCGCGAACCGCCGGTGATGGCCAGCTCCTTGGGGCATTGGCCGTCCACTGCGCGGCAATAGCCGTCGAAGAACACCGACACTTCCGGGTCGGCGCACAGGATGCGGGTGGCATGGCGCCGATAGCGCACGTAGCGGCCCAGAGTGGCGCTGGTACCGCCGGTGCCGGGGCTGCAGACGATCCAGTCCGGGATCGGGTGCGGCTCTTCGGCCAGTTGCTTGAAGATCGATTCGGCGATGTTGTTGTTGGCGCGCCAGTCGGTGGCACGCTCGGCATAGGTGAACTGGTCCATGAAGTGCCCGCCGGTCTCGCGTGCGAGCTGGTGCGAGGCGCTGTCCAGGTCGCAGGCGCGTTCGACCAGGTGGCAGCGGCCGCCCTGGAATTGAATCGCGGCGATCTTCTCCGGCGAGGTCGAGGCCGGCATCACCGCGATGAAGGGCACGCCGAGCAAACGCGCGAAATACGCTTCGGAAATGGCCGTGGAGCCACTGGACGCCTCGATCACCGGGCGCCCGGCGCGCAGCCAGCCATTGGTGAGCGCGTACAGGAACAGCGAGCGCGCCAGGCGGTGCTTGAGGCTGCCGGTCGGGTGGCTGGACTCGTCCTTGAAGTACAGGTCGATGCCCGGATAGCCCGGCAGTTCCATCGGAATCAGGTGGGTGTCGGCCGAACGATTGAAATCGGCCTCGATCTTCCGGATGGCGGCGGCCACCCACTGGCGCTGCGACATGGCAGGACTTGGCTGCGAAAGTAGCCTCAATTCTACCGCCCCCACCTGCCCGCTTACGCACCCAGCGCATCGGGCGGACAGCTGGGGGCCGATGCTATGCTCGCTGCACCTGTCACTGCCGCGACTACCTGTGCTGCATCGCCTGCTCCGCCTGCTGCTGTGCCTGAGCCTGGTTGCCAATACGGCCACCGGCGCGTGGGCGTCGGTGGGCATGGCCATGCCGGCAATGGCGCCGGGCGCGATGCCCGCCGCGACCATGGCGGGAGGCACCGCCGCGACCCAGAGCGAGTCGCCGGCAGCCCTGCCGTGCCATGAGGCGATGCCTCCACCGACAGCCATGCAGTGGCACGACAAGGCCACGCATGCGCACGCGCCCGACTGCTGCAAGCTGGGCAGCTGCGATTGCCTGCAGCACGCCAGCCTCGCCTTGTTGACCTTGCCTTCCGTAGCCGCCGGCCTGCTCGGCCACCCGGCGGTGCCGGACACCTTGACCGAGGGGCGCAGCAGCCCGCTGCCCGACCAACCGGTACGACCTCCCATCGCCTGAGCGCCGACGGCCCTGCCTTGGCCGTCCTCGGCCCCGCGCGTGCTTGCGCGGGTTTCCTCAGTTGTGCGCTGCGCTCCATCTTGCCGATGGAGCGCGCAGGAGATGTCATGTCTTTCGATCCCCCGTTTTCCCACGGCTCAACCGCCAGCGGCCTGAGCCGGCGCCGCTTCGTCCAGGGCCTGGCCCTGGGCGGCGTCGTCGCCGCCAGCGGCCTGTGGCGCTACGACGCGCGCGCCGCCGCCCAGGCCACCACGCCGGTGCTGCGCGGAAGCAGCCAGTCGCTGCAGATCGGCCGCCTGCCGGTGAACTTCACCGGACACACCCGCTCCGCAATCACGGTCAACCAGAGCCTGCCGGCGCCCACCCTGCGCTGGCGCGAGGGCGACACGGTGGGCGTGCGCGTGCGTAACGCGCTGACCGACCAAGCCACCTCGGTGCATTGGCATGGCCTGTTGCTGCCGGCCAACATGGACGGGGTGCCGGGCATGAGTTTCGACGGCATCGCGCCGGGCCAGGAGTATCACTACCGCTTTGCGCTGCGCCAGTCCGGCACCTACTGGTACCACAGCCATTCGATGTTTCAGGAGCAGTCCGGGCTGTATGGCGCCATCGTCATCGACCCGCTGACGCCGCCGCCGTACCGGCACGATCGCGAGCATGTGGTGCTGCTCTCGGACTGGACCGACCTGGACCCGGCAGCCCTGTTCCGCCGGCTCAAGCAGATGCCCAGCCACGACAATTACGCGCAGCGCACGGTCGTCGATTTCCTGCGCAATGCGCGCGACGACGGCCTGCGCGCCACGCTGGCCGACCGCGGCATGTGGGGGCGCATGCGCATGACCCCGACCGACCTGTCCGACGTCAACGCCAACACCTACACCTACCTGCTCAACGGCGTGGCGCCGGCCGGCAACTGGACCGGGTTGTTCAAGCCAGGCGAAAAGGTGTTGCTGCGTTTCATCAACGGCTCGTCGATGACCTACTTCGACATCCGTATTCCCGGCCTGCGCATGACCGTGGTGGCCGCCGACGGGCAGTACGTGCATCCGGTCAGCGTGGACGAACTGCGCATCGCCGCGGCCGAGACCTTCGACGTGATCGTCGAACCGCTCGGCCAGGATGCGTTTACGTTATTCGCGCAGGACATGGGCCGCACCGGCTTTGCCTGTGGCACGCTGGCAGTGCAACACGGCTTGCAGGCGCCGATTCCCGCACTGGATCGGCGCGCCATCCTGACCATGCAGGACATGGGACATGGCGATGGGATGCACCACGCGCTACCCGCAATGCACGGCGCGCCCGGGATGTTGGCGGCGCATGGGACGCACACCATGCACTCGCACGACGATGCCCAGGCACACGACAAGGCGCCGCATCATCCCGCCAGCGAAACCGGCAACCCGCTGATCGACATGCGCAGCAATGCCACCGCACCGCGCCTGGACGACCCCGGCGTGGGCCTGCGCGACAACGGCCGCCGCGTGCTGTGCTACGCCGATCTGCATAGCGTGTTCGAGGATCCGGATGGGCGCGAACCCGGGCGCGACATCGAGCTGCATCTGACCGGGCACATGGAAAAATTCGCCTGGTCCTTCGATGGCATCGCGTTCGCTTCCGCGCAACCCTTGCGTCTGCAATACGGCGAGCGGCTGCGTATCGTGCTGGTCAACGACACCATGATGCAGCACCCGATTCACCTGCATGGCATGTGGAGCGACCTGGAAGATGCACACGGCAACTTCCAGGTACGCAAGCACACCATCGACATGCCGCCGGGCACCCGCCGCACCTACCGCGTGCGTGCCGATGCGCTCGGCCGCTGGGCCTATCACTGTCATCTGCTGTACCACATGGAAGCAGGAATGATGCGCGAAGTGCGGGTGGAGGCATGAGTCGCTTTCGCACACAGGCCTGGTTGGCTGCTGCGTTCCTGGCGAGCGCATCTGCACTTGCGCAGGAGCATCAGCACGATGCGCTGGAGGACGCACCGCAGCACATGCAGGACCATGCGATGCAAGTGACCGATGGCATGCAGACGACCCCTGCCTCATCTCAGGCCGCTCACATGGACCACGCTCACATGGCGCACGCTGACACGGGTACCGGCCCCATGGACGATGAATCGATGAAGCATGGATCCATGGGCGATGCATCCATGCACCACCAGGCGATGGATCACGCGTCGATGGATCACTCCAAGATGCACCACACGCAGCCCACACACGCTGCACAAACTCCTGCATCACCCGCCGAGACACGCAGTCACCCACTCCCTCGCGACCCCATTCCCCCACCCACGGCGGACGACATCGCCGCCGCATTCGCACCATTGCACACGCATACGATGCACTCGGCAGGTATCAACCACTATGTCCTGCTCGATCGGCTTGAAGCGTCCAACACGCATCGCGGTAGCGGCCAGGCCTGGGAATCGCGCGCATGGATCGGCGGCGACATCGACCGGCTCTGGCTGCGCAGCGAGGGCGAACGGCACGACGGGCGCACCGAACCTGCCTCGCTGGAGGCGTTCTATGGCCATGCCATTTCGCCATGGTGGGATGTACTCATCGGCGCGCGCCAGGACATCGGCGCAGGCGAACATCGCAGCTGGGCCGCTTTCGGCGTGCAAGGCCTGGCGCCCTACAAGTTCGAAACCGAAGCCACGCTGTATGTGGGCACTGGCAGCCGCGCGGCGCTGCGGCTGGAAGGCGAATACGAGGTACTGCTGACCAACCGTCTGATCCTGCAGCCGCGTGCGGAAGCCGACATCGCGCTTACCGACGACAACCGCCGCGGCATTGGCAGCGGTCTGGAAGCGGTGGAACTTGGCTTGCGCCTGCGCTACGAGATTACCCGCCGCTTCGCGCCGTACATCGGCTGGGTGCACAGCCGCAGCTTCGGCGATAGCGCACAACGCGCCGCGATGGACGATGCCCCCGCACGCGACAGCCGCTTTGTTGCCGGTGTGCGCGTGTGGTTTTGAGGCGATGGCATCGTGCACGGGCAGATGCAGTTGGCCCTCTCCTCCAACGCCAGCGCATTCGAACCGCTGCCCTTTCGCCATGACACGCCGACAACCCTGCCCTGGCTACCATCCCCCTTCGCGCAACACCCCCCACCCGCAATCCACACCAGGAGACCGCCATGCCTTTGAACGATCTGCAACACGTGCCAGGCGCCAATGCCGCGCCCGCCGACACGCACGGCTTCGTGTTCAACCACACCATGCTGCGCGTCAAGGACGCAACACAGTCGCTGGATTTCTATACCCGTGTCCTGGGCTTCCGCCTGCTCGACGCACGCGATTTTGCCGACGCAAAATTCAGCCTGTATTTTCTCGCGCTGCTGCCCGAAGGCACGGCCATTCCCGATGACGACGCGCAGCGTCGCCTGTGGATGGCCGGCATCCCCGGCGTGCTCGAACTCACCCACAACCATGGCACCGAAACCCAGGATGGCCCGGTCTATCACGACGGCAACAGCGACCCACGCGGTTTCGGCCATATCTGTATCTCGGTGCCGGACATCCATGCTGCCTGCGCACGCTTCGACAGCCTCAACGTGCCGTATCAGAAACGCCTGGAAGACGGCCGCATGAAGCACCTGGCCTTCATCAAGGACCCGGACGGTTACTGGGTAGAGATCATTTCCAATACGCCCTTGGCGTAAGTCCGCCGCTCAGCGGCAAGCTGGCGCGTCAGCGGATGCACAGGCCGAACGCAGCGCATCCGCGACGTGGAAGCCCCGCGCCGCAACGACGTGCGGGAGCCGCCAGGCCCGGTGCAACGACTGGACACAACGGCGGGCTGGAGTAGACTTTCGCCGCCCTCCGCAATGGATGCACCCCAATGCTCGTCAGGAAGATTTCACTTGTCCTTGCGCTAGCAACGATCGCCGCCTGCACACAGGCGACACCGGACGCCACCGCTCCGAAGACCGCCGCAGCCGCGGCCGGCACTCCTCCAAAACCGTCAGAAAAGGATGCACCTCCCATGCAGGACGCAACCCAGGGATCGACCCAGCAATTGCAGCCGCCGCGGACCGACAGCGTGTTGTATTTCATCAGCAACGTGGACGGCGATGGCGCAACCTCCTACGAGGTCGCCAATGGCAGCTGGATCAATTATTGGTACGGCTTTCAATTCGAACTCGGCGGTACGCGGTATTACACCGGCTTCGCCTGGGAAACGCCCGAGCTCTATGGCGCCGAGCGCGAGAATCACGATGCTGCCCCTGGTACCAAGGTGACGCTTGCTCACGCCACGTTTGTGGCCAGCGAACCGGGGAGCAAGGCTCCATGGAAGCTGCTTGGCGCAGAGCCTTACATCGGCGAATTCGGCGGTATGGAGCAGGGCAACACCGTCGACACGACGCGTCAACCACAGACCTTTGTCACCGATGACGGCAGGCTGGTGCTGGCCGTGCCGACGTGGAGCCTGCAGTCGGGCGTGCGCATCCTTTCCTACGACGCACTCGTGTTCAACCCGAAAGAAACCGATAACGTCAACGACAAGCATTGGACCTATATCGGCAACATTCCGGCGGGTGAGGACAACAGCGCCAACTGTGGCGAAGATGCGCCCGGCAAGATTGCCTGCGTCAAGAACACCAGCACGCTTGCGTTCGTGAAGCAGCCAGGACTGCCCGCATTGCGGGTAACGGTCTCTGCCGTTCCCCCGACGAGCGGGGGTGACGCGACGGTTGAATACCGCTACGATGCCGCCAGCAAATCGTATTTGCCGACCCCTTGATACAGGACCAAAGGAATTGGTTCGGGCGGCGTACCGCTGCAGCCGCGTGGCTGCAGCACTCAATCAAGGACCTTGAGCGATGCCGACGAACTACTCACGAGCCCAAGTGCTCGACATCATCGAACGCGAAGCGGCCGAGCGGAATATTCCGCGTGACGACTTCCTGCGTTTTGCCCACGTAGAGACTGGCGGCGCCTTCGACGAGTTGGCCAGTCGCGGCCCCGGCGGTGCGAAAGGACTATTCCAGTTCACGCCGCCAACTGCCCAGCAGTACGGCATTGCCGGACGCGAGCTGGACGCGGTGGCCAATACCGACGCAGCAGCGCGGCTGTATCTGGACAACCGGACGAGCCTGGTCAATCGGCACGAACGCGATGGGCGGCCGTACCTTTCGGGCAAGCCCGAGCCCGATGGCCTGGATATGTATCTGGCCCATCAGCAAGGCGCCGGTGGCTATCGCTCTTTGCAGACCGCGATCGCCACGGGATCTTTTGGCCTGGAAAGCACACGCGCCAACATTCTCAACAATGTCGGCGAGAAAGAGCTGAAGTCCCTGACCGGCGTCGATTCGGCGACGTTCCGGCGCATGTCCGACAAGGACATGGCACAGACCTTCGTGCAGTACTGGGATACGAAGATGGACCGTATCCGGATTCCTGAAAAAGGCATCGAGCCGATTTCGACCACGCAGCAGGCACCCTCGCACGCTGCGCCAGCGCACTCTGCGCCTGCCCAGCCGGAAAAACCCGCAGCGCAAGGCATTGCGCTTCACGCAGCCTATGACCTCACCAACAAATACGATCACGTCAAATACGGCCTGGGCGCGAAAGATCCCGACAAAGGCAGGGTCGATTGTTCTGGCTGGGTGGTCGAGATGCAGAACGCGACCATGGACGAGATCAACAAGGGCGCCGGCAAGGCCATCTTCACCAAGGACGAAAAGTTCAGTCCGGGTTTCGACAGTGCATCCGAACTGCTGCGCAAGGCCGAGCTGCGCTCCGGCGTGCTGATCCAAGGCAAGGATGTGACTGCCCAGACCCTCAAGGAAGGCATGATCATCGGCGAGGACAATGGCCCGCAGAGTTGGGACAAGGGGCGCTACAAGGGCATCGACCACATCACGATGGTGGTGCGTGACCCCAAGGATGGCCAGCTCAAGATCAGCCAATCCCGTGGCGGCGAGGGTGTCGAGCTCAGTTCGCTGGATTCCTACCTCGAGCGCAAGCACGCCAAGGGCGTCAAGCTGTATGCGAGCGACCCGCTGTCTGAGGCGCGCGACCTGCTGCAGGAGCGCAGCCACAACAAGCAGCAATCTCACGCAGCGACCGAGCACAAACCCAGCCAGGCACACGCCGCCGCTGATGCGCCGGGTGTCCTGCGCGAAAATGCGCGTGGCGCAGAAGTGCGCACATTGCAGCAGACGCTGCAGCAACTGGGTTACAAGGACGCAGGCGGTAACGAACTCAAGGCTGACGGCGCCTATGGCCAACGGACCAGCGAGGCGGTCAAGGCATTCCAGCGTGCGCATGGGCTGCAGGACGATGGCGTGGTTGGCCGCGATACGCAGGCTGCGTTGAAGCAGGCGGAAAAGACGCCCTTGCTCTCAGAGAAAACCAATCCCGACCACCCGCTGTTCAATCAGGCCGTCAACAAGCTGGAGCAGCTCGGTCCGAATGCCTTCGCCAATCGGCAGCAGTTGGCAAATGCGGCCGGCCACATGACCTTCGAAGCCAAGGTCAGCGGCATGCAACGCATCGACATGGTGGCGCAAAGCAAGGACGGCAACGGACTGTTTGCCGTGCAGGGTCAGCCAACCGACCCGGCGCATCAGCGGATCTACACCGACAAGGCAACCGCTGCGGAACGGCCGCTGGAGCAGAGCAGCAATGCTGTGCGGCAGGAAGCGCAGACGCAGACGCAGGTTCAAGATCAGCACGAGCAACAACGCAGCCAGGCGCGCAGCGTCGGTTGATCGTCGCGCAACACAAACACAGAAGAGGCACCGATCGATGGATCGGTGCCTCTTCTGGTTTACGCCTGCATTACGCGCTGTTTCCCATCACATCGGGCGCCGGATATCCGGCGCCACCAGCACTGGTCCGTCAGTTGGACGTCGCAACAGCTTCTCTGTCAGGGAACCACTGCGGCAACTGCTCGGCGAATTTCGCTGCGCATTCGTCGCTGTAGGCTTGTGCGGCTGCTTTGACCAACGCGTAATCGTTGGCTTCCCATTCTTCCAGCGAGGCAGTACGCGGTGTCGGCGCGCAGTCCAGACTGACCGGGCTCGCCTTGCGCTTCAAGAAGCCGCTGCGCTCCCCACCGATCGTCACTGCGTAGCGCAGCTCGTAAGGCGACTTGGTATCGGCCAGGCTCTGATACACCAGCAGCCAGTCCGACATCAACACCTGCAACGGGAACGGTTCTGCGGGTAGGGCCCGCGGATGCCCGGTGAAGTAGGTCTTCAAATGCGCGTTGACCGCATCGCGCTGCAATTGATAGCCGGGATTCCCCAGGGCCTCCATCTTTTCGCCTTTCAGCTGATCTTTTCCGAAGGCAGAGACCGTAACACCGCGCGCGAACAGGCTGGTGGCAATTTGCAAACCGACGACCATCCCGGTATGTCCGCGGCGGACGACACGCAGCATTTCGTCGCCGTTGGGCAGGCCGTTCGAGCCCACCCGCATGCTCGAATGCAATGGGAGCTGCAAGGCCCAATCTGCCGAGGGCGTCATGGCAACGCCTGCATCGGACTGCAGACTTGGTTGCGCCTGTGTTGCGGCAACCGCCACAGTGCCTGCAACTGCAGCAGCCGCATATGCAGTTGCCGTGGAGAAATCCCCGCCTGCAAACGCAGGCACCACCGCAGTGGCTTCGGTCACGCGCGCAGCGGTACAGAAGGTACCAGCCGCCCGCATCTGTGCCTCATGGAAGCCAATGCCGTTGATCTGGTGCACGCCGGCATCCTTGCCGTACTGCTCCACCAGCTTGCCGATCAATGCATCGGACGGCGATTGCTGTGCGCAGACCTTGGCGGCTGCGATGCGCGACCAGGCGAATTGCAGCGCAGGATCCCAGCCCATCGCATCTTCGCCCACGAATCCGTGGTCGTAGTGATACGCATAAATGGCAGGGTCGATCTCCTGCAGCGTCATTCCGCCCTGTCCGGCATAGCCCAGCGGCACGTCTTGCGCAACAGCAAGCCCCGGCAGTGCCAATAGCACCGCCGCGATACACGTCTTCATGAATCCCTGTCCCTATGGATAAGTGCGACGCGCTGCATGTCCCCCATGCAGCGCGACCGATGCGCCACCGCTCGCACACGACGGCTTCCCACATGCAGGGCGCTGATCGACGGGTAATGGCACAACGCACCCGGCCGTTCGTCCTGCAGGGATAGTGTGCCCGCACACGGCAGCCATCGCAGTCGGGGCGGTCCCCACGCATGTGTGGGGACCGCCCCTCAGATGCTCACTGCTTAGGCATGCAAGATTCCGCCTGGGCCTGGTTGCCAATCGCGTGGCGTGCGCAATGCGGCCAATATACGCACCAGCTCGCGATAGCTCTGGGCCAGTTGCGCGAACAGACCTGCATCGCTGCAGCGGGTGTCGGCCACTTCGGAATACGCGCCCCTGCCCAGATCGATGAAGTAATCCACACTGAGGCGCCGGCGTTGCGCCACGCCCGGAAACAGGCCTGCAATCAGCAGGCAACCGTCTCCCACGTCACGCAATGCGTCGGCCCGCACGCTCCCGATCTGGTCCTGCGCATGCAGCCATGCCAGCGCCTGCGTGCGCGAAAGCAGATGCGCATCGCGCTGGAAGCGCAGCAACACGAACACCAGATAATGCTCGCGCGATTCGTCCAGCGGACGCGCAATCCGCTGCCCCGCCTCGCGCACCAACGCCTGCCACAACTCGGCCGGCGCCCCCTGTTTGAAAGACTCGTGCATACGTCCTCCTGCGTGGTGTGGACCCTCGCCAGGAGCTTATGCATAACTTGGGCCACTGCGTTGGCAGAGGCTGTGGTGGAGCGCTAAGGACCGGCCGCTGGCAGTGCGACCGCGCCTTCGCCAGACGGATACGGCCACTCCTGGAAGCGGCATCGCCACGTGCATAGGCAGGACGTCGGCGACTGCTTTGCGAGGAGCTGAACCTCGCGCGTTGCGCGTCAGCGCAACCAGCACGACGTTGCACGCAATCGCCATCCTGGAACATGACAGCGACAGAGCCGAACATGCACTGCGTGCATGCACCGACTGCATGCAGCTGGCAGTGCGCGCAGACGGCACCGCGGCAGCGCTTACTCCACCGTCACCGACTTGGCCAGATTGCGCGGCTTGTCCACATCGGTGCCGCGTGCCAGGGCGGTGTGGTAAGCCAGCAGCTGCACCGGGATGGTGTGGATCACCGGCGACAGCACGCCGGCATGGCGTGGGGTGCGGATGACATGCACGCCTTCGGAGTCGCTGAAGTGGCTGTCCTGGTCGGCGAACACGAACAGCTCGCCGCCGCGTGCGCGCACTTCCTGCATGTTGGATTTGACCTTTTCCAGCAGGCGGTCGTTCGGTGCGATCACCACCACCGGCATCGCCGCATCCACCAGTGCCAGCGGCCCATGCTTCAACTCGCCGGCCGGATACGCTTCGGCGTGGATATATGAGATTTCCTTGAGCTTGAGCGCGCCTTCCAATGCAATCGGATAATGCAGGCCGCGACCGAGGAACAGCGCATTCTCCTTCGGCGAAAATCGTTCGGCCCAGGCCATGATCTGCGGTTCAAGATTCAATGCATGCTGCACGCTGCCGGGCAAAAAGCGCAGCTGCTCCAGATACTCGGCTTCTTCGGCGTCACTGATGCGGCCCTGCAACTTCCCCAACACCATGGTGAGCTGGAACAACACCGCCAGCTGGGTGGTGAAAGCCTTGGTCGAGGCCACGCCGATCTCGGCGCCGGCACGCGTGTAGCAGACCAGCTCGCTGGCGCGCGGGATCGCACTTTCCGGCACATTGCAGATCGACAGCGTGTGCAAATGCCCCAGCGATTTGGCGTATTTCAGCGCTTCGATCGTGTCCAGCGTTTCGCCGGACTGGGAGATGGTCACGATCAGATGCTTCGGGTTGGCATACGCGGCGCGGTAGCGGTATTCGCTGGCGATCTCCACGCTGCACGGCAGCCCCGCAATGGCTTCGATCCAGTAACGGGCGGTCATGCCGGCGTAGTAGCTGGTACCGCAGGCCAGGATCTGCACGCCTTCAATGTCGCGCAACACCGCTTCTGCGTTGGCGCCGAACAGCGATGCCGGGAAACCCTTGGCATCGATCGCCGCCTCGATGGTGTCGGCCAAGGCGCGCGGCTGCTCGTGGATTTCCTTCTGCATGAAATGCCGGAACGGGCCCAGTTCCAGCGAGGCCAGCGACACGTCCGACAGGTGCAGCGGGCGCTCCACCGGTGCATCGTTGCCGTCGAAGATGCGCACGCCATCGCGGTGCAATTCGGCGGTGTCGCCTTCTTCGAGGAAGATCACCTGGCGCGTGGCCTGCACGATCGCCGACACGTCGGAAGCGACGAAGTTTTCCCCCTCACCCACCCCGATCAGCAAGGGGCAGCCCATGCGCGCGCAGACGAAGCGTTCCGGTTCGGCCTGGCTCATCACCGCCAGCGCATAGGCACCGGTGAGTTCCTTGACGGTGCGCTGCAGCGCGGTGAGCAGGTCGCCGGCGCTGCCCAGATGATGATGGATCAGATGCGCGATGACCTCGGTGTCGGTCTGCGACTCGAAGGTGTAGCCAAGCGCGCGCAATTTTTCGCGCTGCTCCTCGTGGTTTTCGATGATGCCGTTGTGCACCAGCGCCACGCCGGCGCTGATGTGCGGGTGCGCGTTGGCTTCGGTGACGCCGCCATGGGTGGCCCAGCGGGTGTGGCCGATCCCCAGCGTGGCGCCGAACTGTTCGGCCTGCGCGGCCTGCGCCATCTCGGCCACCCGCCCGGTGCGACGCACCCGGCGCACCTGCACGCCATCGAGCACTGCAATGCCGGAGGAATCGTAGCCGCGGTATTCCAGGCGCTTGAGTCCTTCGATCAGGACCGGGACCACATCGCGCCCGGCGATCGCTCCGACAATGCCGCACATAGGACAGCTCTCGCAAAAGAAGTCGGACATTTTAGCGTGTCCGCTCTTGTCCGCTGCATGACCGTGCCCGGACAGCGTGTCCGCCCCCAGTGTCCGCGGACACTGCGGACACCGGTCGCCACGTCAACAAAACCATCCATTTCAATGACTTGAACGTTGGCACGGGTCCTGCTTTATCGCAGTGACGCCACCGAGCCAGCCGACCATGATTCGCGATACCTCTGCCCAGGACCAGGTTCTCCGCACACCCGCCCAGCGCGCGCCGTGGCGCCGTTGGCTGTGGCCTGGCGTCGCCGCGGTGACGGTGCTGGCCGGGATCGGCTGGGCCGTGGCTGCGTGGAGCGCCGGCAGCCGCTCGTTCGACGCCAGCCGCGTGCGCGTTGCCACCGTCACCCGAGGCGACCTGGTACGCGACATCGCCGCCGACGGCCGCGTGATCGCCGCCAACAGCCCGGTGCTGTACGCCATCTCTGCCGGCACGGTGACGCTGAGCGTGGTGGCTGGCGACGTCGTCAAGCAGGGCCAGGAACTGGCGCGCATCGACAGCCCCGAGCTGCGCAGCAAGCTGGCGCAAGAGCAGGCCACCCTGGCCGGCCTGGAGGCCGAATCCAGCCGCGCGGCCCTGGATGCCACCCTGGCGCGTGCCAACGCCAGCAAGCTCACCGACCAGGCCCAGATCGACAAGCAGGCTGCCGCGCGCGACCTGGAGCGCTACCAACGCGGCCACGACGGTGGCGCCGTGCCGCAGGTGGAACTGGCCAAGGCGCAGGACACCTTGAAGAAGACCGATATCGACCTGCAGCACGCCCAGCGCGATGCCGCGTTGAAGAGCCAGGGTGCGGACCTGGATTCGCGCAACAAGCGCCTGCTGGCAGACCGCCAACGCGCCGTGGTGGCCGAAGTGCAGCGCCAGGTGGACGCGCTCACGCTGCGCTCGCCCTTCGATGGCCAGGTCGGCCAGGTGCAGGCGGTGCAGCACACCCAGGTGGCGGCGAACGCGCCGATTCTGGGCGTGGTGGATCTGTCCAAGTTCGAAGTGGAGATCAAGGTGCCGGAGAGTTTCGCCCGCGATCTGGCGATCGGCATGCCGGCCCAGCTCACCAGCGGCAGCGGCCAACCGTTCGCCGGCGCCATCTCGGCGGTGTCGCCGGAAGTGGTCAATGGCGAAGTCACCGCGCGCATCCGCTTCACCGACAAGCAGCCGCCAGGCCTGCGCCAGAGCCAGCGCATGAGCGCACGCGTGCTGATGGACACGCGCCGCAACGTGCTCAAGGTCGAACGCGGCCCGTTTGTCGAACAATCCGGCGGCAGCTATGCCTATGTGATGGATGGCAACACCGCGGCACGGCGCCCGGTCACGCTCGGTGTCAGCAGCCTGGGCGAAGTGCAGGTGCTCTCCGGGCTACAGGTCGGCGACCGCGTGGTGGTCTCCGGTGCAGACAACTTTGGCGACGCGCCGCGCGTCACCGTCCACTGATTCACTCATTCCCACTCGTCGCACACTCTCTTCGCAAAGGAATCGGCAATGCTCAAGATGCAAGCGGTCTCCAAGGTCTTTCGTACCGAACAGGTGGAAACGCATGCGCTGCGGTCGCTGGACCTGCATGTGCGCGAAGGCGAGTTCGTCGCGGTCACCGGCCCCTCCGGCTCGGGCAAGACCACCTTCCTCAACCTGGCCGGGCTGCTGGAAACCTTCACCAGCGGGCAGTATCTGCTCGATGGCGAAGACGTCAGCCATCTGTCCGACAATGCACGTTCGCGCCTGCGCAACCGCAAGATCGGCTTCATCTTCCAGGGCTTCAATCTGATTCCCGACCTCAACCTGTTCGACAACGTCGATGTGCCGCTGCGGTATCGCGGCATGGCGGCAGCCGAGCGCAAGCAGCGCATCGAAGAGGCACTGACCAAGGTCGGCCTGGGCTCGCGCCTGCGTCACTACCCCACCGAACTCTCCGGTGGGCAACAGCAGCGCGCTGCGATTGCGCGCGCACTGGCCGGCAGTCCACGCTTGCTGCTGGCCGACGAACCCACCGGCAACCTCGATTCGCAAATGGCGCGCGGGGTGATGGAACTGCTGGAAGAGATCAACAGCCAGGGCACCACCATCGTCATGGTCACCCACGATCCGGAACTGGCCGCACGCGCGCAGCGCAACGTGCACATCGTCGACGGGCAGGCCACCGACCTGGAACGCAATCCCAGCCTGATGCGCACGCCTGCCGCCGTTGCAACCCTGGCCGACTGAGGAGCCCACCCATGTTCGGCTACTACTTCAATCTTGCGGTACGCAGCTTCCGCCGCAACAAGGTGCTGACCGCACTGATGGTGCTGGCCATCGCGCTGGGTATCGGCGCCAGCATGACCACGCTGACGGTGTTCCATGTGTTGTCGGGCGACCCGATTCCGCAAAAGAGCGATCGGTTGTTCTATGTGCAGGTGGATGCGGAACCGAAGTCCGGCTATCAGCCGGGAGACGAGCCCGATTACCAGTCCACCCGCTTCGACGCCGAGGCGCTGCTGCGTGAGAAGCGCGCCATGCGTCAGGCAATCATGACTGGCGGATACGCCATACTCGAGCCGCAGCGCAATGGGCTGAGCCCGTTCCTGCTAAACTTGCGCTACACATCGGCCGATTTCTTCGCGATGTTCGACACGCCGTTCCTTTACGGACAAGGATGGTCTAGCACCAGCGACGAGCGGCACGAACGCGTTGCGGTGATCACCAAGTCGCTGAACGAAAAGTTGTTCGACGGCGGCAACAGCGTAGGCCGCGAGGTGCGCGTGGACAAGAACACCTTCCGTATCGTCGGCGTCCTGGATACCTGGAAGGTCGAACCGCGCTTCTACGACATCACCAAGACCTACGGCTCCAAAGAACAGCTGTATGTCCCGTTCAGTACAGCGATGGATCTGAAGTTGGGTCACTCCGGCGGCACCAACTGTTCCGGCAAGGTCGAGGGAGGCGACAGTACTGCGCTCAATGCCCCCTGCAACTGGGTGCAGTACTGGGTGGAGCTGGAAAATGCCAAGCAGGCAGGCGACTACAAGGCCTACCTCGAAAACTATTCCGATCAACAACGTGCCGCCGGGCGCTTTACCCGGCCCAACAATGTGCGCCTGCGCAACGTGATGCAGTGGCTGGACTACAACAAGGTGGTTCCCAGCGACGTCCGCCTGCAGCTGTGGCTGGCCATGGGCTTTCTGCTGGTGTGCCTGCTCAACACGGTCGGCCTGCTGCTGGCGAAGTTCCTGCGCCGCAGCGGAGAGATTGGCGTGCGGCGCGCGCTTGGCGCGTCGCGTGGCGCAATCTTTGCGCAGTGCCTGGTGGAGGCAGGGACCATCGGCCTGGCCGGCGGCATCGGCGGACTTGGGTTGGCGTGGCTGGGGCTGTGGGCCGTGCGTCAGCAACCGGTGGATTACGCCGCGCTGGCGCACCTGGATCTCACGATGCTGCTGCTGACATTCGCCATAGCGATCGCCGCGAGCCTGCTCGCCGGCATCCTGCCATCCTGGCGCGCCATTCAGGTCGCACCGGCATTGCAGCTCAAGTCGTCCTGATCCTCCTGCCCGCCGCATCGCGGCGAGCCACGCTTCCTATCTTCAAGGTCAGCCCATGGACATCCGTCCCATCATCTCCACCTTGCGCCGCCATAAGACGGCCGCCGCACTGATCGTGCTCGAGATCGCACTGGCTTGCGCCATCATCTGCAATTCGCTGTTTTTGATCGGCAATCGTCTGGACACGCTCCACAGCGCCAGCGGCATCGCCGAACAGCAGCTGCTCAGCATCCAGGTGGACGGTATCGGCCCGCAGGCCAATGCCGACGCCCGCACCCAGGAGGATCTGGCGGCGCTGCGCGCGGTGTCCGGGGTGCGCAGCGCGGTCATCATCAATCAGGTCCCATTCGACGATCCTTCATCCAACACGGGGCTGGCACTGACGGTCGAGCAGGAACGCCCCACGCTCAACGCCGCGCAGTATCTGGTCAGCGAAGGCAGCCTGAGCGCGCTGGGTCTGCAGTTGAATGCGGGGCGCGACTTCGCTCCGGAGGAGTACATCACCCAGGAAAAAGCCGACAACGACGATGAAGTCCGCAAGAAGGGCGCGGCGGTCATTCTGACGCAGGCGGCAGCGGACAAGCTGTTCCCCGATCACAGCGCTCTTGGCAAAACCATCTATTCCGGCGAAGTACCCTTGCGCATCGTTGGACTCGTGCAAACGCTGGCGCGACCGAACAACGTCAATGGGCTGTCGGAGAAAGACTATTCGATGCTGTTGCCTATCCGCACTCCCTATACCGATGGCCGCTACATTCTGCGCGTCAGCGACCCCTTGCGGCGGGGAGAAGTACTGCAGGCAGCGGTCGCAGCCTTGATGAAGGTGGACAATAGCCGACTGGTACGGGAGCAGCAGACCTATACGGAAATCCGCGATACGCATTTCCGCAACGATCGCGCAATGATCTGGCTACTCGGCGCAGTGTGCATCGCACTACTGATCGTCACCGCCTTGGGCATCGTCGGCCTGGCGAGTTTCTGGGTGCAGCAACGCACCAAGCAGATCGGTATCCGCCGTGCGCTGGGTGCAACGCGCAGCCAGATCCTGCGCTACTTCCAGATCGAGAATTTCCTGCTCGCCTCGGTCGGCATCGTGCTCGGCATGCTGATGGCCTACTCGATCAACGTCTGGCTGATGGCACGCTATGAATTGCCGCGACTGCCGGCAATCTACCTGCCGATTGGCGCGCTGCTGCTATGGATGCTCGGCCAGCTGGCGGTGTTCTGGCCGGCCCGCCGCGCAGCCGCCGTGCCCCCGGCTGTTGCCACCCGCAGTGCATGATGGCCGGCGTTGCTTCCCCGTCGCTTGGCAGTGGGGAAGCAACCCGGCTCGCCATCCACCGTGCGTTTCCACCATCGTTACGAACCGGATTCCCTCATGCCTTGCTCTCTTGCATCATCGGCACTGATCGCCCTGACCGCCTGCTGCCTCCTTCACCCCGGCCAGGCCGATGCGGCAACGCGGGCGCACGCGGCGTCGGCCTCGTCCAGCACTTCGACGCAAGAGGTGCTCGCCATCGACGACACCCGGCTGAACTGGCGCCATGACGATCAAATTCTGGAGCTCGTCGCCAGTAGCGACGGATTGCTGGTGACCCAGGCCAGCGCGTCGCTCAGCCTGCAGTTGCAACGTGGCGACCGCGTGCGCACGGCAGGCCGAACCCAGATCACCACAATCGCAACATTGCTGGCCGCACTGCAGGCTGCTGCAGGCAACCCCATCGCTGTGGATGTCATGCGCGATGGTGTGCAGGTGCACCTGATCTGGACAGCGGCCACGTACACACCGCTGTTGCCGCCCGCGGCTCCATAACCAGCGCCGTGCCGGCAACAGCCGATGCACCCTGCATCGGCCGCTTGAGTCCGCCGACCTTGCCGCCCGGCGATCTGCCGCCCCCGCCGAGCAGCGCGTTGTCGCTGCGTGTTGCCAGTATTCTGTGCCGATCCCATCCCGCGCCTTCTTGAGCAATGCGATGCCGCACATCCTGATCATCGACGACAACACGGCCGTGGCCACTGCATTGGAAGTGCTGTTTTCGTTGCACGACATCGAGGCGCGGCACGCGCATTCGCCGAAGGCCGGGCTGGCGCTGCTGGACGAGCAGGCGTTCGATCTGGTGATCCAGGACATGAACTTCACCGCCGACACCACCTCCGGCGAAGAAGGCGAGGCGCTGTTTACCCAACTGCGTCAGCGTCATCCGGACCTGCCGGTGATCCTGCTCACCGCCTGGACGCACCTGGGCAGCGCGGTGGGCCTGGTCAAGGCCGGTGCGGCCGATTACATCGCCAAGCCCTGGGACGACACCAAGCTGCTGACCACGGTCAACAACCTGCTGGAACTGTCCGAAGCACGCCGCGAACTGGAACGTCGTCGCGAACGCGAACGCCGCGGCCGCGAGCAGCTGACCCAGCGCTACGACCTGCGCGGCGCGGTGTTCGCCGATCCGGCCAGCGAGCGCGCAATCGCCCTGGCCTGCCAGGTCGCACGCTCGGACTTGCCAGTGCTGATCACCGGCCCCAATGGCAGCGGCAAGGAAAAGATTGCCGAGATTATCCAGGCCAATTCGGCCACCAAACATGGCCCGTTCATTGCACTCAACTGCGGCGCCTTGCCAGGTGAATTGATCGAAGCCGAATTATTCGGGGCCGAAGCCGGCGCCTACACCGGCGCCAACAAGGCGCGCGAAGGCAAGTTCGAAGCGGCCGATGGCGGCACGCTGTTTCTCGACGAGATCGGCAACCTGCCGCTGGCGGGTCAAATGAAGTTGCTGCGCGTGCTGGAAACCGGCCGTTACGAGCGGCTGGGTTCCAACCGCGAACGCCACGCCAAGGTGCGCGTGATCAGCGCCACCAATTCAGATCTGCCGGCGATGATCCGCGACGGCAGTTTTCGCGAGGATCTGTATTACCGGCTCAACACGGTGGAAATCGCACTGCCCGCACTGGCCGAACGCCCGGGCGATATCGGCCCGCTGGCCGAGCACTTCCTTGCCGGTGAAAAGCCGCTATCCGCGCAGGCGCGCGATGCCTTGCAACGGCATGCCTGGCCCGGCAACGTGCGCGAGTTACGCAACGTGCTGCAACGTGCCGCCTTGCTCGCGCAGGGCGCGCGCATCGAGGCGGGCGATCTGAACCTGCCGCGTGCAGCCGCGCCACGGCCGGCGACGCCGGCTGCAGTCGAGCCGGATCGCGCGCGTATCGAACAGGCGCTGGCACGCGCGCAAGGCGTGATCGCACAAGCGGCCGCCGAGCTGGGGTTGAGCCGCCAGGCGCTGTATCGGCGCATGGACCGTTACGGCATCAGCTCGGAATGAACCTTCGCATGCGGAACCGCTCTTTCACGTTTTCGCTGTTTTTGCGCTTGCTGCCGGTGCTTGCGCTGGCGGCTGCATTGCCATGGTTCATGGCGTACTGGCTGGACCACGGCTGGCAGGTGGCGGCAATTTCGGTCCTCGTCCTGCTGGCAGCGATGTGGTTCAGCCTCAACCGCGCCACCGCACCGATGCGCTCGCTGTTTCGTGCGCTGGCCGGCACCACCAGCAGCTACCGCGATGGCGAATACAACTTCGGTGTGTATTGGCGCGGCAACGACGAACTGGCGCAACTGGTGCAGGCGCATGCCGAGCTTGGCGATGTGCTGCGTGCGCAGCGTAGCCATCTGGTACAGCGCGAGCTGATGCTCGACACCATGCTGCAGAACACACCGGTGGCCATGCTGCTGGTGGTCGCCGGCGGCGATGGCCTGCGGCGGATCGGGTTTTCCAACAATGCCGCACGCAAGCTGCTGTACGAAGGACGCAAGCTGGAAGGCCAGCATCTGGACGATGTGCTCGGCCGCATGCCGGCCGAATTGCGCGATGCGCTGGCACGTGGCGGGGATTGCCTGTTCGCGGTACGCGAAGATGGCGACGACGAAGAAGACGAGCAGATCTATCACCTGTCGCGGCGTAGCTTTCACATCAACGGGCGCGGGCACGAGCTGTTGTTGATCCGCACCTTGACCACCGAGTTACGCCGCCAGGAAGTGCAGACCTGGAAAAAAGTCATCCGCGTGATCAGCCACGAATTGAACAATTCGCTGGCACCGATCGCCTCGCTGGCGCATTCGGGCGCCGAGCTGCTGCGCCGCGAACGCACCGATCGCCTGGGGACGGTGTTCGAGACCATCGAAGAACGCGCGCGTCACCTGGAAGGCTTTATCCGCGGCTATGCGCGCTTTGCCAAATTGCCGCAACCGCAGCTGCAGACCATCGAATGGGCGCCGTTTTTGCAGCGCTTGCAGCAGCAGATTCCGTTCCAGGTACAGGGCACGCTGACCGATGTCTCCAGCCGGATCGATGCAGCGCAGATCGAGCAGGCGCTGCTCAATCTGCTGAAAAATGCCCACGAGGCCTGCAGCGAAGCACAGCCGCCCAATAGCGATGTCGCCCTACGCGTCACGCGCGTGCCGCAGTGGCTACGCATCGAAGTGCTCGACCGCGGCAACGGCATGAACGAAGCGGTGCTGCACAACGCACTGATGCCGTTCTATTCGACCAAGCGCAATGGCACAGGTCTTGGGCTTGCCCTCACCCGCGAAATCGCCGAAGCGCACGGCGGCCGCATCTCGCTGCACAACCGCGAACACGGCGGCCTGTGCGTGACCTTGCTGTTGCCATTGGCGGCTTGAACGCAGCAAGGCTTGCAGGACTTGCGATGCAATCCATGCGTTGCATCACGCCTTCCGTCAGCGCACGCGCCCCGCGCATGTCATGGCAGCACCCCTGGGCGCGATGGACGGCCGATCGCGCCCGGGGGCGCTCCCGCACGTTCAGCGCTCCGCCAGCGGCCGGGCCGCCTGGTCCCGCGAGCAGCCTTGATGCGTCGTTCCGAGAACGGCGGAGCTGTTGCGCACTTCCCATGCATCGGGCCAACAGGCGCAATCAGCGCCAATGCGGCGCTGTTCCCTGCGATCCAGCGTGCACCGCAGCCTATTTCTTGGTCGGCCGCTTCCAGCCTTCGATCACGGTCTGCCGCGCACGCGTCACACTGAGCTGGCCCGCTGGCGCATCGCTCGTGATCACCGAACCGGCACCGATGGTGGAATTGGCGCCAATCTCGATCGGTGCCACCAATGCGCTGTTGGAGCCGACAAACGCACCATCGCCGATGGTGGTCTGCGACTTGTTCACCCCGTCGTAGTTGCAGGTGATGGTGCCGGCGCCGATGTTGACCTTGCTGCCGATCACCGCATCGCCCAGATAGGTCAGATGGTTGGCCTTGCTGCCGACGCCCATGGTGACCTTTTTGGTCTCCACGAAATTGCCGATATGCACGCCATCGGCCAACACGGTGCCGGGGCGCAAACGCGCGAACGGGCCGATCTGCACCGCGCCTTCGGTGACCACGCCTTCCAGATCGCTGTGCGCACGCACGTGCGTGCCGGCACCGAGCGTGACGTCGCGCAAGCGCACGAACGGGCCGATCACCACATCATCGCCCAGCGTCACATTGCCTTCCAGGATCACATCGATATCCAGCTGCACATCGCGCCCCACCTGCACGCTGCCGCGCTGCTCCACACGCGCCGGGTCGGCCATGCGCACGCCCTGCAGGCAAAGGGTGCGCGCGGCGCGCAGTTGCCAGGCACGTTCGAGCTGGGCGAGTTGCCACGGGTCGTTGGCACCCTCCACGTCCTGCGGGTCGGCCACGTGCACCATGTCGGCCGGCGTGAAATCGGCTGCGGCGCTGGCGAACACGTCGGTGAGATAGAACTCGCCCTGCGCATTGTCGTTGGACAAACCAGCCAGCCAACGGCGCAGCGCAGTGGATTCAGCGGTGAGGATGCCGGTATTGATGGTACGAATGCGGCGCTGCTCGTCATTGGCGTCCTTCTGCTCGACGATCGCGGCCACCTTGCCCTCCGCATCGCGCAGGATGCGCCCATAGCCGGTGGGATTGGCCAGTTCGGCAACCAGCACCGCCATGCGGCCCGGTGCATGCAGCAACTGCAACAGGCTTTCGCTGCGGATCAGCGGCACATCGCCATACAACACCAGCACCGTTGCCGCATCGGGAATCGCAGGCATCGCCTGCTGCACGGCATGTCCGGTGCCCAGCTGCTCGCGCTGTTCGGCCCACTGCAGATCGCCTTGATCGGCGAAGGCTGCCTGGACCTGGTCGCCACCATGCCCGTACACGATATGGATTGCCGCCGGCTGCAGCTGCCGCGCAGTGGCGATCACATGCGCCAGCATCGGCTGGCCCGCCAGCGGCTGCAGCACCTTGGGCAGGGACGAGCGCATGCGCTTGCCTTCGCCTGCGGCCAGGATCACAACGTGCAGGGGCAGGGTCATCAAGACATTCCAGGCATGGAGATGTCCAAATTCTAGTCGCTGCGCCCCCTCACGTCGTTGCCCGGATGCAGCGTTCGCCCGCACTAACAACGTTTGCGCCTTGCTGCCGCTAGGATGGGCGCCCCTTTCCTTTACCCCGCACGCATGAGTCTGTTCCGCCAAGGCAGCCAGTTCATGATCATTGGCGCCCTGCAGCTGGTCGTCGATTGCGGCATCTTCATCGCCGCCACCGCCGCAGGCATGCCTGCGGTGCCCGCCAATCTGCTCGGACGCATCGGCGGCGCCATGCTCGGCTTTTGGCTCAACGGCCGCTACACCTTCGCCCAGCAAGGCGATGCGCGGCTGGGTTGGCGACGCTTCGGCCGCTTTGCGGTGATGTGGCTGACGCTCACGCTGATCAGCACCTGGCTGCTCTCGACCACGGTAGACCTACTCGGCCTGCGTCAGGCATGGCTGGCAAAACCGCTGGTCGAAGGCGGGCTGGCGGTCGTGTCGTTCTTCCTGGGCCGGCATGTGGTGTATCGCTGATCGAGGCATGCGCAGGCGCCGAGCGATTGCTCGATCGTGTGGCGATACGACGCAAAAGGGGACACCGCTTGCGCGCAGACAGCGCGCAGCACAGGCGCGGCATCTGTTCCAGTGCTGATCGATCGCGCGGATGTCCTTGTCGCTCTTATGCGGCATCCATGCTGCATCGGGTCCACACCCGGTCGGGGAACAAAAACCAGTCGCGTCGGCCGGTGTGCGTGGCATTCAACCAGGCTGCCAGCGACCTTTCTCGTACAGCGTCCTCGCCGATTGCATGACAGTTGACCGCATGGATGCCGTCATCGCCTTTCCAGGACGGGTTGAGGGCGCGCCTGGCGAGCGCCCAGTGCACCGCGCCTTGGACACGCTCAGCGTTCGATCTGAACGCCTGACTGCATCCACCAGGATGCGGCCGACAAAACCGCTGCAATCGCCACCAAGCGAACGCGCACACGTCTTGTCGGCCGCTCCAACCGCATGACAGCGCGTTGGTCTCGCAGACACGTTGCCGCTATGGATCAGTGGCAAAAATCGCCCAGGCCGCGCACCAGTGCCGCACGATGCAGCGCATCCAGCTGCCACTGCTCTGCGTAATGCGCAGCGGCACGCGCGGTGCTGGCCGGGCAGTCGGGCGCGCTGCGCGTCGAGGCCACATCGGCCAGCGCATCGAGCAGTTCGCTCTGCAGTTGATCCAGGCGAGCGCGCAGCGCGCTGAGATCCGGACGTGCGGTGTTCGGCGCATGTCCGCGCTCGTGCCAATGGTTGAGCAGCGCGTACTGCACCGACTTGTTGGCCTCGATTTGCGCGCCAAAGAACCGCGCCGCGTCGTCGGCATCCAGCCCATGCGCCGGCGCCTGATCGCGCACGCTCTGCAGCACCGCCGCCTCGCGCGCCTGATCCAGCACCGGCTTGCCGCTGTCCCACTTGCTTAGCGCTACCGCATCGCCAATGGCATTGCGCTGCACGATGCGATCCATCAGCAGATCCAACGGCGGCTGGCTGCGCGCCGGCCATGCGCACCCCAGCAGTCCGGCGGCCAACAGGCCGCTCACCATGTAAGCGCGAATGCCATCGATCGAACGGGTCATGCCATCTTCCTCAACGTGCCGGGATAAGCTTGCCATGCAGCGCTGCGGTGCAGCGGTGCGCCAAGGCACGCAGTGTGCCTGCCGCGCGCCACCGCGGATTCACGCACCCGCACGCGGCGCTCCAAAAACGAAAACGCCGACACGATGGTCGGCGTTTCGAACTTCATATCTGCAGACGAACTTGCAGCAGTCGGACGTGCATGCCCACCCTGGAGTGGACAGACCACGCTTAGTGCTTGAGGTTGCGACGCAAGCGCTCCAGCGCCTGCAGCTGTACTGTCGCTTCGGCCAGCTGACGCTGTGCCTCGGCCACGTCCACCGTGTTGCCACGGTTGGCCAGCAGCCGCTCGGCCTCTTCCTTGACCTTGCGCACGGCCGCCTCGTCAATGTCCTGCGCACGCACCGCGGTGTCGACCAGGATGGTCACCACCTGCGGCTGCACTTCCAGGATGCCGCCGGAAATGGCGAAATCCAGCTGTTCGCCATTGGCGGTGGTCACCACCACCTTGCCCGGCTTCAGGCGTGTGATCAGCGGCGCGTGCTTGGGCGCAATGCCCAGCTCGCCCAACTCGCCGGTAGCCACGACCAGCGTCGCCTCACCGTGGAAGATTTCCTTCTCGGCGCTGACGATGTCGCAACGGATAGTGCTCATGCTGCCTCACTCTGTGAGGCGGGGATTGGGGATGCGGGATTCGGGATTGGTAACCGCAGCTTTCACTGTGGTCACTCACCTCGTTTCCGCTCCCCAATTACCGCCGTACCAAATCCCGAATCCCGAATGCCAAATCCCGGCTCTTACGCCTTGGCGCTCATCTTGTTGGCTTTCTCGACCGCTTCTTCGATGCTGCCGACCATGTAGAACGCCTGCTCCGGCAGGTGGTCATATTCGCCGTCGCAGATCGCCTTGAAGCCGCGGATGGTGTCCTTCAGCGACACGTACTTGCCCGGCGAACCGGTGAACACTTCGGCCACGTGGAAGGGCTGGCTGAAGAAGCGCTCGATCTTGCGCGCGCGCGACACCGACTGCTTGTCTTCTTCGCTCAGCTCGTCCATGCCCAGGATGGCGATGATGTCCTTCAGTTCCTTGTACTTCTGCAAGGTCTGCTGGACGCGCTGGGCGGTGTCGTAATGCTCGTGGCCGATCACCAGCGGATCCATCTGGCGGCTGGTGGAGTCCAGCGGATCCACCGCCGGGTAGATACCCAGCGAGGCGATGTTACGGCTCAGCGTGACGGTCGAGTCCAGGTGGGCGAAGGTGGTCGCCGGCGACGGGTCGGTCAGGTCGTCCGCAGGCACGTACACCGCCTGGATCGAGGTGATCGAACCGCTCTTGGTCGAGGTGATGCGCTCCTGCAGCACGCCCATTTCCTCGGCCAGGGTCGGCTGGTAGCCCACCGCCGACGGCATGCGGCCGAGCAGCGCGGACACTTCGGTGCCGGCCAGCGTGTAGCGGTAGATGTTGTCCACGAACAACAGCACGTCCTTGCCCTTGCCGCTGGCATCCTTCTCGTCGCGGAAGTACTCGGCCATGGTCAGGCCGGTCAACGCCACGCGCAGACGGTTGCCCGGCGGCTCGTTCATCTGGCCGTACACCATCGCCACCTTGTCCAGGACGTTGGAGTCCTTCATCTCGTGGTAGAAGTCGTTGCCCTCGCGGGTACGCTCGCCCACGCCGGCGAACACGGACAAACCCGAGTGCGCCTTGGCGATGTTGTTGATCAGTTCCATCATGTTGACGGTCTTGCCGACGCCGGCGCCGCCGAACAGGCCGACCTTGCCGCCCTTGGCGAACGGGCACATCAGGTCGATCACCTTGATGCCGGTTTCCAGCAATTCGGTGCTGGAGGACTGGTCTTCATACGACGGTGCGCCGCGATGGATTTCCCAGCGGTCCGAGGCCTGCACGTCGCCGGCTTCGTCGATCGGGCGACCCAGCACGTCCATGATGCGACCCAGCGTACCGGCACCGACCGGCACCGAGATGGCGCGTTCGGTGTTGGTGGCGACCAGGTTGCGCTTCAGGCCGTCGGTGGAGCCGAGCGCAATCGTGCGCACCACGCCGTCGCCGAGCTGCTGCTGCACTTCCAGGGTGATTTCGGTGCCGTCGACCTTCAGCGCGTGATACACCTTCGGCACTTCATTGCGCGGGAATTCGACGTCGACGACCGCGCCGATGATCTGAACGATCTTGCCCTGACTCATTTTGCTGCTCCGGTTAGCTTTGTTCTGTCCGAGTGGCCGATGCCATCTCGTGGAATTTGTGATTTGGGATTCGTGATTGGGGATTCGCAAGGGCGCACTTCGCTGCGCTCCAACCAATCCCGAATCCCCAATCCCGGCGTACTTATACAGCCGCTGCGCCGCTGACGATTTCCGAAATTTCCTGGGTAATCGCCGCCTGACGTGCCTTGTTGTAGACCAGTTGCAAGGTGCCGATCATCTTGTTGGCGTTGTCGCTGGCGGCCTTCATCGCCACCATCCGCGCGGCATGTTCGGACGCAACGTTTTCCAGCACGGCCTGGTACACCAGCGACTCGATGTAGCGCGTCATCACGTGCTCCAGCACGGTGGCGGCATCGGGTTCGTACAGGTAGTCCCAATCGTGGTGCGCCACCTTGTGTTCGGCGGCCGGCAGCGGCAGCAGCTGATCGAAGCTGGCCTTCTGCGTCATGGTGTTCACGAAGCGGTTGTAGACCAGGTAGACGCGGTCCACCTTGCCTTCGATGAAGGCATCGATCATCACCTTGATCACGCCGATCAGCTGCTCCACCTGCGGGCTGTCGCCCAGGTGGGTCACGCTGCCGACCATGTTGACCTTGATGCGACGGAAGAACGCCGAGGCCTTCTGGCCGATGGTCACCACGTCGATCTCGGCACCGGTGTCCTGCCACGGGCGTACTTCGCCCAGCATCTTGCGGAACAGGTTGTTGTTCAGACCGCCGGCCAGGCCACGGTCGGACGAGATCACGATATAGCCGACCCGCTTGACCTGTTCGCGCTCGACCAGAAACGGATGCTGGAAATCGGTGCTGGCCTGCGCCAGATGCCCGATCACCTGCTTCATCGCCTGCGCATACGGACGCGAGGTCTTCATGCGCTCCTGCGCCTTGCGGATCTTGGAGGCCGAGACCATTTCGAGCGCGCGCGTCACCTTGCGGGTGTTCTGCACGCTCTTGATCTTGGTTTTGATTTCGCGTCCGCCTGCCATACTCGCTCGCTTCGCTCGCTTAGTGAGATTCGGGAATCGGGATTGGGGATTGGCAACAGCCTCCCTACCTCACCGCTTCCGCGAACCCCGGATGCCTAACTTCTGGGATATGGGAACAACGATTCGAAATCGGCCAACGCCCCGAACCATCGCTCCTACGAATCCCGAATGCCCAATCCCAAATCCCGGCGACTGGCTTACCAGCTGCCCGTGGTCTTGAACTCTTCGATGCCCTTCTTGAAGCTGGCTTCGATGTCGTTGTCCCAACCGCCGGTGCTGTTGATCTTGGAGACCAGCTCGCCCTGGGTGTTGGCGAAGTGCGCGTGCAGGCCTTCCTCGAACGCCAGCAGCTTGTTGACCGGCACGTCGTCCAGGTAACCCTCGTTGACGGCGTAGATCGACAGCGCCTGGTTGGCGATGGACATCGGCGCGTACTGCTTCTGCTTCATCAGCTCGGTGACGCGCTGACCGCGCTCGAGCTGCTTGCGGGTAGCTTCGTCCAGGTCCGAGGCGAACTGCGCGAACGCCGCCAGCTCGCGGTACTGCGCCAGCGATATACGGATGCCGCCGGACAGCTTCTTGATGATCTTGGTCTGGGCGGCGCCACCGACGCGCGACACCGAGATACCGGCGTTGACGGCCGGACGGATACCGGCATTGAACAGGTCGGTTTCCAGGAAGATCTGGCCGTCGGTGATCGAGATCACGTTGGTCGGCACGAACGCGGACACGTCGCCGGCCTGGGTTTCGATGATCGGCAGCGCAGTCAGCGAGCCGGTCTTGCCGGTCACCGCACCGTTGGTGAACTTCTCCACGTATTCCTCGGACACGCGCGCGGCGCGCTCGAGCAGGCGGGAGTGCAGATAGAACACGTCGCCCGGATAGGCTTCGCGACCCGGCGGGCGCTTGAGCAGCAGCGAGATCTGGCGGTAGGCCACGGCCTGCTTGGACAGATCGTCGTACACGATCAGCGCGTCTTCGCCGCGGTCCATGAAGTACTCGCCCATGGTGCAACCGGCGTAGGGGCTGATGTATTGCATCGCGGCCGATTCGGACGCGGTAGCAGCCACCACCACGGTGTGCGCCAGCGCGCCGTTTTCTTCCAGCTTGCGCACGATGTTGGCAACGGTCGAGGCCTTCTGGCCGATCGCCACGTACACGCACTTGATGCCGGTGCCCTTCTGGTTGATCACCGCGTCGATCGCCAGCGCGGTCTTGCCGGTCTGACGGTCACCGATGACCAGCTCGCGCTGGCCACGGCCGATCGGAATCATCGCATCGACCGACTTGTAACCGGTCTGCACCGGCTGGTCGACCGACTTGCGCCAGATCACGCCGGGCGCAACGCGCTCCACCGGTGCGGTCTGGGTGGCGCCCAGCGGGCCCTTGCCGTCGATCGGCTCGCCCAGTGCGTTGACCACGCGACCCAGCAGTTCCGGACCCACCGGCACTTCCAGGATGCGGCCGGTGGTCTTGGCCACGTCGCCTTCGCGCAGGCTTTCGTAGTCGCCCAGCACCACGGCGCCGACAGAATCGCGCTCCAGGTTCAGTGCCAGCGCGAAGGTGTTGTTCGGCAGTTCGATCATTTCGCCCTGCATCACGTCGGCCAGGCCGAAGATGCGCACGATGCCGTCGGACACGCTGGTCACGGAGCCTTCGTTGCGCGACTCTGCGGACAGCTTGACCGCTTCGATGCGGGTCTTGATCAGGTCGCTGATTTCGGAGGGGTTGAGCGTGGTTGCCATCGTTCAGTCCTAGGTGCCGGCCGCGAGGGCCGTGCGTTTATGTGAATTCAGTGGGCGAGCGAGCTTTGCAGACGCGCAAGCTTGCCCTTCAGCGAGCCGTCGATGACCACGTCGCCGGTGTCGATCACCGCGCCGCCGATCAGCGACGCATCGACTGCGGTGGTGATGTCCACGTCGCGGCCGAAGCGCTTCTTCAGCGCAGCAGCGATCGTGTCGAGTTCGGTCTGGCTCATTGCAGCGGCCGAGGTCACCGTCGCCTTGACGACATGTTCGGCCTCGGCACGCAGTTGTTCGTACAAGCCTGCCACTTCCGGCAGCAGCGACAGCCGCTGCGCATCGGCAAGCACGCCGAGGAAACGCAGATAGTCCTCGCCCGCCTGCGGCGGGGCCAGCAGCGTCACTGCCTGTTCCTGGCCAAGGGCCGGGTTGAGCAGCAATGCGGCCACGCGCGGGTCGCCGGCCACCTGCGCCGAAAACGCCAGCGCATCGGACCAGGGCGCGAAGTTGCCGCCCTCACGCGCGATCGCAAACGCGGCACGGCCGTAGGGACGGGCAAGGGTGAGGGCCTGACTCATCGCTTAAATCTCCGCCGCCAGCTCGTCGAGCAGCGCCTTGTGGGCGTTGGCATCGATTTCGCGCTTGAGCAGCTTTTCTGCACCGCTGACGGCCAGCACCGAGACCTGCTTGCGCAGCTCCTCGCGGGCACGCGTGGCGGATGCGTCGATTTCGGTCTGCGCCAGATCCTTCTGACGGTTGGCTTCGGCAATTGCCTCCAGCTTGGCCGCTTCGATGATCTGGTTGGCGCGCGCATGGGCCTGATCGATGATCTCGTTGGCCTTGGTGCGTGCGTCCTTCAGTGCTTCGTTGACCTTTTCCTGCGCCTGCGCCAGGTCCTTCTGACTGCGGTCGGCCGCAGCCAGACCTTCAGCAATCTTTTGCTGACGCTCTTCGATCGCCTGCAGCAGCGGCGGCCAGATCTTGGTCGCGACGATCCAGATCAGACCGGCGAAGGCCAGCGCCTGGGCAAAGATGGTAAGGGTGATATCCATGGGTCGCTCAATCGCTGTTTAGGGGTGAAAGCGCCACCGCGCGGGCGGCGCTTTCCGACCTTCATCCGCGGATGCAACCGCCAAGGGCCGCATCCACATCCTGCTACCGCTGGATCAGCCGGCAGCCTGCGACAGACGCTCGATGAACACCTGGGCCAGCGGGTTGGCGAAGGCGAACAGCAGGCCGACGGCGACGCTGATGATGAACGCGGCGTCGATCAGGCCGGCGGTGATGAACATACGAACCTGCAGCACCGGGATCAGTTCCGGCTGGCGCGCAGCCGATTCCAGGAACTTGCCAGCCATGATGGCCAGACCGAGGCCGGCACCCAGCGCGGCCAGGCCGATCATGATGCCGACGGCGAGGACGGTGGAGCTCTGGACTTGAGCGAGGTTGGTCAGGACGGCGAGGTACATGGTGATCTCCGAACGAAAGTTTCTAAGGGTGATGGATGAAGCGGAATAAAGCAGATGAAGGGTGACGCAAACTCAGTGACTGTCTTCAGCCAGGCTCAGGTACACGATCGACAGCATCATGAAAATGAAGGCCTGCAGCGGAATCACCAGCAGGTGGAACAGCATCCAGCCCAGGCCGAATGCGCCGCCAGCAACCATGCCGGCGATGCCTGCACCGCCCAGCACCCAGATCAGCAGGAAGACGATCTCGCCGCCGAACATGTTGCCGAACAGTCGCATCGCCAACGAAATCGGCTTGCTCAGCCACTCGACGATGTTCAAAAGCAGGTTGAACGGCATCATCCACTTGCCAAACGGCGCCGTCAGGAATTCCTTGGTCATGCCGCCCACGCCCTTGGAGCGCAGCGAGAACACGATCATCAGGAAGAACACGCTGATCGACATGCCCAAGGTGGCGTTGACGTCGGCGGTCGGCACCGGCTTCCAGGCGTGCACGCCGGCCCAACCCAGCGGAATGGCGATGAAATCGGCCGGGATCATCTTGATGAGGTTCATCAACAGGATCCAGAAGAAGATGGTGATCGCGATCGGCGTCACCAGCTTGCTGCTGCCGTGGTAGGTGTCCTTGGCCTGGCGGTCGACGAACTCCAGGCAGATTTCCACGAACGCCTGCCACTTGCCCGGCACGCCGGCCGTGGCATTGCGGGTCGCCGTCCAGAACGCCAGGACCATGACCAGGCCCATCAACACCGCCATGATCAGGGTGTCGAGGTGGATGGTCCAAAACGTGCCGCCACCATCGCGAACCGGAACGATCAGGTTCTGCAAGTGATGCTGGATATAGGAGGTAGGTGTTGCTGCCTCGCCCGCCATGTGTCCGGAGCCCTTTAAGTTCGAATCAACGCCTGGCCAGAGCCAGAACCTGAAAAATCAGCCCGATGGCGATACCCGCCAACAAAGCCAGAGGAGGCAGCCGCCACAGGCCGAAGCCCAGCGCCAGCGCCACGAAAACCAACACCCACTTCAGCACCATCGCCAGGATCAGCCGCACCATGGCGATGCCCGCTGCCTGGATACCGCCACCTAGCGCGGTACGTGCCGCAACCCAACCGCCCAGCACCGTCGCAAATCCGGTCAATGCCAGACCGGCAGCGTAACGGGGACCGACCAACAGCAACCCCAGACTGGTTATAGCTACGGCGGCAAGCGGATATACCGCAGCGCGCAGCATCAACCGCCGACCCGCGTCAACGGAGTTCAGCACTACGGTTACCTTACGTGTGAATGAGTGGGAAGCGCAGCTGCGCCTCGTCGAGCCGCGAAAGTATAGCAATGGGACAAATTGCGAGACAACCGGCAGAGGTCATCGCTTGCTGCAACGCACCACATGGCTGCCCCCGTCGCGGGTGGGAACTTTGCCACAAACCAGCGGTCAGAACTTGCGAGGCCTGCACATCCTCGTCGAAAGGTAGCGCCGCAGGCCGCGTCTGGGAGCCCTGGGAGACCGGGGCTCCTGCTTTTGTACGCATTTTGTCGCACCCTGCGACCTTCCCATCGGCGGTCCAATCGATTTCCTGGTTTGCGTTGCCTCCGAACGACCCTTGGCAGCGCCGCTGCACGTGTTCCGTGACTCCACCAAAGAATTAGCAAAGCGGACCGTTTTGTCCGATTGCTACGGCCGCCTTCACGCCCACTGGACGGCCCCTTCACTTTTGAAAGACGCGCGCTTATCGACTATGCGCTGCACAGGCCGAACCGCCTGACCATTCCAAGAATTCGGAGCCCCCATGAAACACCTCCTCGCACTGGCGATCCCGTGCGTCCTGGCCGTCGCCTATGTCGCGCCCGCACACGCCGAAGACACCGATGATCGCTTCCAGCTCCGCCTTGGCGCGATGAATGTCGACAACGACAACACCCTGCGCGGCAACACCCTGCTGGCCGGCAACAATGTCTCGGTCAACGAAGATTTCAAGTTGGGCGGCAAGGAATGGGAGCCGCGCGTGGATGGCGTGTTCCGCATCAGCACCCGCCAGCGCCTGATCTTCGACTACTTCAAGTACGACAAGGATCGCCGCGAGACCCTGAGCCAGGATCTGAGCGCCGGCGGCGTGACCGTGCCGTCCGGCAGCTTCATCAAGGGCGAGCTGAAGTACCAGGTCGCCACTTTCGTGTACGACTACTCGGTGATCGATTCTCCGGAATTCAGCCTGGGCCTGCAGATTGGTGCCGAGTACGCCAAGGTCGAGGCCAATGCCTACGCCGATCTGGGCACGCTGTTCAGTGGCGACGTCTTGGACGAAAGCGAAGACGGCGTTGCGCCGGTCGTCGGTATCCGCTTCACCGCGCGTCCCAGCGAACACTGGCTGTTCAATGTGCAGGGCCAGTACCTCAACACCAGTTGGGGCGACTTCGGCGACTACGATGGCGACCTGAGCCGCGCCAACGCGATTGCCGAATACCGCTTCACCAAGAACTTCGGCATTTTCGCCGGCTACGACTGGTTCAAGCTGGACGTGGACCGCGAGGGCAGCGACGGCCTGGTCGGCCTGAAGCAGGAGTTCAAGGGCCCGGTGGCAGGCGTGACGTTCGCGTTCTGATCCTCTCGGGCCCCGGGACCCGGGACCCGAAAAGCAGCTTCATGCAGAACCCCGCAGCGATGCGGGGTTCTGTCGTTTGACGGATGCGTGGCACGTCACCGACGCGGCGCCGGCCACAGGGCAGCGGCGGACACAGGCTCAGGGCGGCTTGGTCGCGCCCGCTACCAACAGATGCTGGTGCGTGATGCAGTAGCACTCGTCGTGCCACCCGTAGTGCGGATCGGTGCAGATCGCATGCTGCACCGTCGCCGGCAGCGACGCCACGTCGCTGCGCAAGTCGCGCTTCAGCGAGACGAACACCGAGCCCGGATGGGGCCAGTCGGTCCTCCGCGGCGGCTCGGCGATACGGTTGCCGCCGGCCAATTCGCGCTGCAGCAGCGCCTGCAGTTCGGGACACAGATTGCCCTGCCCCACGGCGACCTCCGTGCGTGGCGTCACCGCCGCGGCGACCGTGCCACACGTGGCGGCACGGTCGTGCGGAGCGGCGTCACTTCTTCTTGGGGATGTACAGATCGGTGATGGTGCCGTCGTAGACCTCGGCGGCCATGCCGACCGACTCGCTCAGGGTCGGGTGCGCGTGGATGGTGTGGCCGATGTCTTCGGCCTCGGCACCCATTTCGATCGCCAGGCCAATTTCAGCCAGCAGGTCGCCGGCATGCACGCCGACGATGGCGCCACCGATCACGCGATGCGTCTGTTCATCGAAGATCAACTTGGTGAAACCTTCGGTACGGCCGATGCCGATCGCGCGGCCGCTGGCGGCCCACGGGAACTTGGCCACGCCCACCTTCAGGCCCTTGGCCTTGGCTTCGGTCTCGGTGACGCCGACCCAGGCGATTTCCGGGTTGGTGTAGGCCACCGACGGGATCACCCGCGCCACCCATTCCTTCTTCTCGCCGGCAGCCACTTCGGCAGCCAGCTTGCCTTCGTGGGTGGCCTTGTGCGCCAGCATCGGGTTACCGACGATGTCGCCGATGGCGAAGATGTGCGGCACGTTGGTGCGCATCTGCCGATCGACCGGAATGAAGCCGCGCTCGGTGACGGTGACGCCGGCCTTTTCCGCACCGATCTTCTTGCCGTTCGGGCTACGGCCCACGGCAACCAGCACGCGGTCGTACGTGGTGGCCTGCAGGCCGGGCTTTTCGCCTTCCACAGCCGCTTCGAAGGACACGGTGATGCCGGCCTTGTCGGCCTTGACGTCGGTGGCCTTGGTCTTGAGATGAACCTCGACGCCCTGCTTTTTCAGGCGATCGGCCAGCGGCTTGACCAGGTCCTTGTCGGCGCCCGGCATCAGCTGGTCCATGAACTCCACCACGGTGACCTTGCTGCCGAGCGCGCTGTACACCGTGGCCATTTCCAGGCCGATGATGCCGCCGCCGACCACCAGCAGGGTCTTGGGAATGTCGTGCAACTCCAGCGCGTCGGTGGAGTCCATCACGCGCTTGTCGTCCCATGGGAAGTTGGGCAGCTTCACCGCCTGCGAGCCGGCGGCGATGATGCAGTGCTCAAAGCGCAGCAGTTGGGTCTTGCCGTCGTCGCCGACGATTTCCAGCTCGTTGGGCGAGACGAAGCTGGCCACGCCGGTGACGGTGCGCACCTTGCGCTGCTTGGCCATGCTGGCCAGGCCGCCGGTGAGCTTGCCGACCACTTTTTCCTTGTACTCGCGCAGCTTGTCCAGGGCGATCTTGGGCTGGCCGAAGTCCACGCCGAAGTCGCCGGCATGGGCCACTTCATCGATCACCGCGGCGGCATGCAGCAGCGCCTTGGACGGGATGCAGCCGACGTTGAGACAGACACCGCCCAGGCTGGCGTAGCGCTCGATCAGCACCGTCTCCAGGCCCAGATCGGCCGCGCGGAAGGCAGCGGTGTAGCCGCCGGGGCCGGCGCCGAGCACCACCATCTTGCATTCGATGTCGGCCGGCTTGCCGCTGGCCAGCGCCGGCTTGGGCGCGGCCGGCTCGGCCGGGGCACGGTGCGACGGCGTCACCGGCGGCTTGCTGCCCGGTGCGGCGGCAGGCGCTGCAGCGGCCGGGGCAGCCTTGGGTTCGGCCTTGGCCGGCGCGGCAGCCTCGCCTTCGGTTTCGAGCAGCAGCACGAGCGCGCCTTCGGACAGGGTGTCGCCGACCTTGACCTTGAGTTCCTTGACCACACCGGCCGCCGAGGACGGCACTTCCAGCGTGGCCTTGTCCGATTCCAGCGTTACCAGGCCCTGGTCCTTGGCCACGCTGTCGCCAACGGCGACCAGCACTTCGATGACGGGGACATCGCTGTAATCGCCGATGTCGGGAACCTTGATTTCAATGACCGCCATTTGCTTCTCCTGTAGCTCAACCGGCCGTGCCGGCAAGCGTCTGCTGGAGTTCATCCAGCGACGATTCGATTTGGGTCCAGCGCTTGTCGCGCTTCTTTTCCTTGCCTTCGCTGGCTTCGATCAGCAGCGCGGCCTGTTTCAGCAGCAACTCGCCGGCACCGCAGCTGGGGCGCGCGCCGCTGTAGCGCACGCCATCGACCTGGAACGAGAGCACTTCGCCCTCGCTCACCGGCGCGGTGCGTCCGTTCGGTGCGAGCTGGGTCAGCGTGTTGGTCCAGTTGCTGACCAGGCGCTTGGCCAACGGCGCCGGGATCGAGACCTCGACCGTTTCCGGGGTCTGCTCGGTGCGGAACTGCACGCTGCCGCGGTCGGTCTGGCTGACCCAGCTGTAGACGCGCTCGTCGGCGCGGCTATGCCGCAGGGTCCAGTCGGCGCCTTCCTTGCCCGGCACCAGCGACACCGCGCTCTCTACCCCACGTGTGGGCAGCGTCAGCAACGACAAGGCCGGCTTGGTGCCGCCATCCAGCAACGTGGTCACGGCAGTGCCGTAGTTGCCCACGGCCGGCGGCCAGCCGCGGCCGAGCGTGCTCTCGCATTCGCGTGCGGCCGCGTTTGCCCACGGCAGCACGCCGAGCGCGGCGATGGTCAGCAGCGCGGCCCTCACAGCAGGACGCGACGCATGTCGGCCAGCACCTGGCTGAGGTAGGTGGTGAAACGGGCTGCCAGGGCGCCGTCGATGACGCGGTGGTCGTAGCTCAGCGACAACGGCAGCATCAGCTTCGGCGCGAACTCCTTGCCGTTCCACACCGGCTGCATCGCCGACTTGGACACGCCCAGGATCGCCACTTCCGGCGCATTGATGATCGGGGTGAACGCGGTGCCGCCGATACCGCCGAGCGAGCTGATCGAGAAGCAGCCGCCGCTCATGTCGGCCGGGCCCAGCTTGCCGTCGCGCGCCTTCTTGGCCAGCTCGCCGCTTTCCTGCGCGATCTGCAGCACGCCCTTCTTGTCGACATCGCGAATCACCGGCACCACCAGGCCGTTGGGCGTATCGGCCGCAAACCCGATGTGGAAGTACTTCTTCAGGGTGAGGTTCTCGCCGGCCGCGTCCAGCGAGGCGTTGAACTCGGGGAACTTCTTCAGCGCCGCGGCGCTGGCCTTGACCAGGAAGGCGAGCATGGTCAGCTTGATGCCGGCCTTCTCGTTTTCCTTGTTGAGCGCCACGCGCAGGGCTTCCAGGTCGGTGATGTCGGCCGACTCGAACTGGGTGACGTGCGGAATCATGGCCCAGTTGCGCGCCAGGTTGGCACCGGAAATCTTCTTGATGCGCGACAGCGGCTGGGTTTCGGTCTCGCCGAACTTGCTGAAGTCCACCTTGGGCCAGGCCAGCAGGTTCAGGCCGTTGCCGCCACCGGCCGGCGCAGCGCCGGCTGCGGCCGGTGCGCCACCGCTGAGTGCAGCCTTCACATACCGCTGCACGTCTTCACGGGTGATGCGGCCGCCCTTTTCGCTGCCCTTGAGCTGGTTCAGGTCCACGCCCAGTTCGCGTGCGAACACGCGCACCACCGGGCTGGCGTACGGCACCTTGGACGGCAGCACGCTGTCGGCATCGAAGGTCACCGGCGGGCTGCTCGGGTTGCCCGCGGACGGCTGGCCGCCTTGCGCTGCCTGCGTGCCGGCGCCGGAACGCGCGCCCTGCACCTGCGCGATTTCGCGCTGGGCCAGCTTGTCCGGCTCGGCCGGGACGGCAACCGGCTCGACCTTGCCCGCGGTTTCGGCGGTGTCGGTGGTGGGCTTGGCCGGCGACTGCGCCGCACCGGTGCCGCCATCGCTGGCCGCGATGATCGCCACCACATTGCCCTGCGAGAGCGTGTCGCCGACCTTGACCTTGAGTTCCTTGACCACACCGGCGGCCGAGGACGGGACTTCCATCGTGGCCTTGTCCGATTCCAGCGTGACCAGGCTCTGGTCCTTGGCGACGGTATCGCCCACGGCCACCAGCACCTCGATCACCGGGATGTCGGTGTAGTCGCCGATATCGGGCACGCGCGCTTCGATCAGGCCGCCTTCCGAGGAGGCCGCAGGCGCAGCAGATTCGGCCTTGGCGGCCGGTGCCGGGGCGGCGGCGGGCGCCGCCTTGGCCGGTGCGGCGGGCGCGGCGGCGGCGGGCTTGGCGGTCTCGGCGCCGGCATCGGCCACTTCGATCAACGCCACCAGCGCGCCCTGCGAGAGCGAATCGCCGACCTTGACCTTGAGTTCCTTGACCACGCCCGCCACCGACGAAGGCACTTCCATGGTGGCCTTGTCAGATTCCAGCGTGACCAGGCTCTGGTCCTTGCTGACCGTATCGCCGACGGACACCAGCACCTCGATTACCGGGACGTCGCTGTAGTCACCGATATCGGGGACAAGTGCTTCCTTGATTTCGGCCATACGGGGAACTCCGGCAACAGAATGGGGAAACCCCTATTGTGGCCGGCTGCGGGCCGCAGCGCCAACCATTGCCGTGCAAAAAATCGCGCGCCCGGCGAGATGCAGCGTCCGCATGCGTGCGTACGCCGATCATTTCGCCGCGCGCCGATCGACCCGCAACAGTTGCAGTGGCTCGCCCGACGGCAAACGATACGCTAGCGCATTGTCCAGCGCATCGAGCGCTTCCAGGCGCTGGCACAACTGGTGCGCGCGTGGCCGCAATGCACGCGCCTGCGGCTCGACCAGGCGCTCGATGCGCGCCTCCATGCCATCGAGCGAACGCAGCTGCACGTCATTCCCGGTGATCGCGGACTGCACCGCGCCGGCCACCACATCGCCGATCAGCTGCGGCAGCAGCTCGGCCACCAGCGCGCCGATGTCGTCGTCGATATCGATCGGGGTCAGCTGGCTCTTGCTGAAGCTCTGCTTCAAGCGCACATCGATCTTCTCGCGCACGTTTGCCAACTGCGCGCGCGTGGCGTCGGGGCTGCGACTGAAGCCGGCGGCCACCTCGCCCAATGCAGTGACTGCGATATCGGCCGCTTCGCGCCCGACTGCCTGCGCCAGCGGCACCACCTCGCGGGTCTGGCGCTCGAACTGGACCAGGCGGGCGCGATCGTCTGCGCTCAATGCCACCCAGCGGTCGTCGACGAACAGGGCGCCCTGGCGCATCACCAGCCGCTGCGGCGTGCCGGATTCGCGGATCAGGATCAGGCTGCGGGCGTTGAGCGTGAGGTCGTAATCGCTGCTGACCTCGCAGTGCAGGTCCTGGTCCTTGGCAGCGGCCACCCCTGCGCCGCTCAACAGCCCGAACAGCGCAGCTGCTGCCATCGTGATTGCGTGTTTGATCGCCATCTCGCCACTCCGTTGCGGACCGGCTGCAGCATGCCTGCGCCTGTGGCACGCAGACCTGTGCCGGAGGCTGGCATGACTTCTGGCCAATGACTGCCACGCGCGCAGCGCGGTGTCGACCGCAGGCAGGCAGCGTGCGTCAACGATCAGTGCGGGGGCACCGCGACGGCGGCGCGGTCACTGCGACGCTGGCATTCCATATCGACCTCGCGGCATCTCACCTTGGCTAGCGCAGCGCATCGCACAGCGGCTGCCAGGCCGCGGCCAGCCGCGGCAGCGACCAGGCCGCATTGGCCGGGCTGGTGGATGGCAACGCGACGACTGGCAGCGCGCAAAGCTGCGCCGATAGCCGCGGCTGTACATGCCGGCGCCAGGCCTGTGCTGCCGCAGCGCCATTGCAGGCCACCATGCGCAGCTGCGGCAGCGTGGCCAGCAACGCGGGCAGCGGATTGACCACGATGCTCGCCGCCACAATGGACGTATCCAGACTGCCGCGCCGCTCGCATTGGCCGATGACGTCCCACAGGCCCACGCGATGGTCGAGCAATGCTTGCAAGCGCAATGCATAGCTTGCGGCCGCATCAATGCCCAATAGGGCATGCATCAGCGGCCAGAAACGATTGCGTGGATGCGCGTAGTAACGCGCGGCTTCCAGTGACGCGACACCGGGCATCGAACCAAGCAGCAACACCCTGCAATCGCTGCGAACGTGCGCTGGCAAGCCTTGGCTGAGGTGTTTTTTCGTCACGGCAATCGCATCTGCGTGAATGTCTTTTTCAGACTGCATGACGTAACGACGGCCTTCTTGGGGGAATTCCTGAACAAACGAAATTTTAGCGGGCCGCAGGTGGGCGTGGATTCAGATTTTTAGGAATAGTTTTGGCGCGGCCCACTCCACGGGCCCAACAACAAGACGAGGAGACCCTCATGCGTTCCATTTCCATCCTGAGCCTGGCTGCTGTATCTGCACTTGCGATTGCACCGTCCGCGTTCGCGCAGGACACCACCTATACCGGCAACACCTCCTCGACTTCTTCCAGCACGATGTCCACCAGCGGCGATACCGCTTCTGGCAAGCATTGGGCCGTGGTCGGTGGCGTGGCGCTGCTGAACCCCAAGAACAACCCGGCGCCGGGCCTGGACGTCGATGGCGGCCCGGCACCGACGCTGAGCGCCAGCTACTACATCAACGACAACTGGGCCGTTGAACTGTGGGGCGCCGCCGACAAGTTCAACCACCGCGTCAACGCCGATGGCGTGGGCAAGGTCGGTACCGTCGAGCAGCAGCCTATCGCCATCAGCGGTCAGTATCACTTCGGCGAAGCGGACAACGTGTTCCGTCCGTTCGTGGGCGTGGGCTACTACGAGTCCAACTTCAGCAACGAAAAGATCGACGCGGCGTCGAGCACCGGCGACCACGTGGGCCTGAGCACCGCCAAGGGCGTCATCGGCACCGTTGGTGTGGACATGAACATCAACTCCACCTGGTTCGCACGTGCCGACGCCCGCTACATGCGTTCGCGTCCGGAACTGCGCGTGGGTGGCCAGGGTACCGGCAGCGAGCTGGAACTGGATCCGTGGACCGTTGGCTTCGGCATCGGTGCGCGCTTCTAAGCAGACCACTGCCCACCAGGGCGTTGGTTGAAGAAAAAACGGGCCGAAAGGCCCGTTTTTTTTGTGTGTGGCGTGAGATGTGGGGTGCGGGCCGTTACGACCGAGGCCTGAGGTGCCGTGTCAGCTCTCCGGTACGAATGCGAATAGTGGCGTGACTATTTGCCTCCGACTCTGCTTCATCGCTTCCAATGCGTCTGCAACTCCGTGCACCTGCATGCGTCGACACCCCCGTGCATGCGTCGAACACAATCGCCTGGCGCGCGCTTTCAAACGCCCTCACCGCCAATAAACGCTGCCGCGCAAACGTGCGCTGCGCCAGCGCCACCACAGCAAGGTGGCATAGGCGAGCGCATAACCGAGCAAGACGCCCGCAGCGCCGAGCAGGCTGGCATGACTGAGCCACCCGTCGGTTGGCCAGGCCACCCCCTGCCAGGCGCTACGCCAGCCCTGCACCATCCCGGCGATCACCCGGACCACGACCAACGCAGTCAAGCCCAGCACCAGCCACAGGTTGGGCCGGTAAAACAGGCCTTGCGTGGTGCGTTCGAAACGGGTCAGGCGCAACGCCAACGCACCCAGCGCCAACCCGCAGGCCCAGCCGAATGCGGCGTGGCTGATCGCGCCGGGCCAGAACGCCGCCGCGATCAAGCTGAAGATCACAAACAGCACGCTGGAGATGCCCGCCGACACCAGGTTGATCAGCAGCAGCCATCCACGTGCCTGACGACGTGCAGTACCCATGCGGAAGCGCTGCAGCAGCGACAACGGGAACACCACCACGAACACTGCCAGGGCAATGATCACAGCCAGCGGAATGGCAAGCAGCAAAGGCATCGGGAGACTGCCGTAGAAAGATGGCCGATGACGCTGCTACGTATACGTGCAGCAGCGCGTGTTCGGTGCCAATTGCGCCCATCTGCAGCACGGCGAACGCGCTCGGCTCGGGGCGAACGCGCCAACGTGATACGTATTGGGAAGGATCGAGCGCGTCCTGCCGAAGATCGGCAGCGACCACGGAGACATCCTCGGCAACGTTGTCGCAGAGCTGCGAGCTGGGCGCCCCGTTTGGCAAGAACGGGACACCCGCCTGGCGAGCTGCAACTGGATCGTTGGGCTGTTGATCCAGGTACCGGCGCGCTTCCAGGCGATCAAGACGCGATGTTCGAAGAAGCAGGCCTCGCGCATCCGCTTTCGTCCAAGCAGAACACTTCGTTTTCCAGCCCCATCGGTTCGGCAGCGGGCGTGCCCTCGTGCAGGGGCGATGCGAGGATCCAGACGTGTATCGCGGGCGGTCCTGACTCCATGAAGCCGGCTTCCATCAGACCCGACACATCCACCAGCACCGCTTACACCGCGGAGCCGCCGCCGTCGGCCGATCCAGCCGACGGGATTGCGCAATGGCCTGCGCCCCACCCCGACTGCCAGGGGTTGCCGCGCCAACGACCCAGAAAGCGTGTTGCCGACACCGCGGGCGATGGCGATGGCGCACGGGCCGGCAGCCGTGCGCGCCCCTACGGCAGCGACGCATTCGCCATCCCGGACGGCTTTACCCGGGAGCAGATCCAGCCATTTCACGATCTGGAACGACAATACGCCGCACTCTTTTGCACGCCCCACATCCGCGCCGTCCGGTCTGTACGCGATATCCAAGCCAGCCGGACAATGGATGTGGATATGGACGCATGTGTCGTCATCAATCTTGCGCAAGATGGATTTGATTCGATCGGCACGCACGGTTTGTCTTCATGCGTCTGCATTTGTGCAAAAGGAAAAAATCCTCGCGGCCACGACATCCTGGGCCTGCTGCATTATTCGGGGATACAGGATGCACAAGATGCACTTTCCGAAATCCGCGACGATATGCGCGAAGAAGGCGTGCGTAAGCCCGACATATTCCTGGTACGCGGCATGATCTCCAACCAAGACGAGCTGGGCAGCTTCGAAATCGAGAGAGACCTGCTGGCGCTCGGGCACGACTTCAATATCGTAGGCGCCAAGCTGCACCCCAGCATGAGCGATCGCAACGGCGAGGAGAATGCCATCAACCTGGTCATGACGGCCGATGGCATCTATTACTACAAGTCGTGGTGAAGACGCCTGGGTGTAAAAGCGCCGCTGACCGCACTCAAAACGCCGGCAGCACCGCCCCCTTGTACTTCTGCTCGATAAAGGCTTTCACTTCCGGGCTGGTCAGCGCTTTGGCCAGTTTCTGCACGCGCGCATCGTCCTTATTGTCGGCGCGCGCCACCAGGAAGTTGACGTACGGCGAGTCCTTGCTTTCGATCGCCAGCGCATCGCGGGTGGGATTAAGCCCGGCGTCGAGCGCGTAATTGGTGTTGATCAGCGCCAGATCGACCTGGTCCAGGACGCGCGGCAGCATGGCCGAATCGAGTTCGCGAAATTTGAGTTGCTTGGGGTTTTCGACGATGTCGCGCTGGCTGGACAGGGCGTTGCTCGGGTCCTTGAGTTTGATCACCCCGGCCTTGTCGAGCAGGATCAGCGCGCGGCTGTTGTTGCTCGGGTCGTTGGGGATCACCACATCGGCGCCGGTGGGTAGCTCGGCCAGCGCCTTGAAGCGGCGCGAATAGGCACCGAAGGGCTCGATATGCACGCCGACGACGGTGACCAGCTGGCTCTTGCGGTCGCGGTTGTACGCATCCAGATAGGGCTCGGTCTGGAAGTAGTTGACGTCGATCTGCTTCTGCACGACCTGGTCGTTGGGCTGCACGTAGTCGTTGAACACCCGTACATCGAGCTTGACGCCCTGCTTGGCCAGCAGCGGTTCGACCACTTCCAGGATTTCGGCATGCGGCACGGCCGTGGCGGCCACGGTCAGGGTGTCGCCGCCGCTGCCGCCACCGCCACCACAGGACGCCAATGCCAGCGTGGCTGCCGCCAGGAGGGAACGAAACGCGAATGTGCTCATGTAGGGATCCGTGGGAGGAGGAATGCGGACCTGCCGCAGGCGCTCAACCTACCAGACGCGGCGTGTGGCAGCGATGCACCGCGCGGTGCGAACGGGGCGGCGATGCAGCTGTTGGGTCACGTGCGCCCCAACGGCCGCGCACCGGCTCAGCGCCGGCTGTAATGCGCCACCAGGCGGTCGCCCAGCATCTGCAGCACCTGCACCAGTACTAGTAAGGCGATGACGGTGATCAGTGCCACGTCCGAGTGCGAGCGCAGGTAGCCCTCGCGATAGGCCACATCGCCCAGGCCGCCGGAACCGATCGCACCGCCCATCGCGGTGAAGCCGATCAGCGCGATGGTGGTCACGGTGGCGCCGGCGATCAGGCCGGGGCGCGCTTCGGGCAACAGCACCCGCAGCACCAGTTGCCGGGTAGTGGCGCCCATTGCCTGGCTGGCTTCGATGATCCCGCGGTCGACTTCGCGCAGCGCGGTTTCCACCAGGCGTGCGTAAAACGGCGCGGCGCCGACCACCAGCGGCAGGATCGCACCGCGCACGCCCAGCGAAGTGCCCATCAGCATCAGCGTAAGCGGGATCATCGCGATCATCAAAATGATGAAGGGCACCGAGCGCAGCAGGTTGATCAGCGCCGCGAGCGCGCCGTACAGCACCGGGCGCCGGCGCAACTGCGGCGCGCCGCACAGGAACAGCGCAACGCCCAGCGGCAGGCCGATCAGCAATGTCAGCGGCAACGCACCGGCCAGCATCAGCAAGGTATCGAGGGTGGCCTGGCCGATGTCGCCCCACTTGGCGGCATCGAGATTACGGAAGAAACCACCGGCGGCAGCAACGATTGGGGTCATACGCGCAGATCCTCCACCTGCACGCCGGCGGCGACGAAACCGGCGCGTGCAGCGTTCTGGTCGCCGCCGGTCAGGGCGACGATGAGCTGGCCGTAGGGCGTGTCCTTGATGCGATCCACCCGCCCGGACAGGATGTTGTAGTCCACCCCGGTTTCGCGAGCGATGCGGCCCAGAACTGGTTCGTAGGTACCGTTGCCCAGGAAGGTCAGCCGCACGATGCGTCCGCCGACTGCGGCGAAATCGCGATGCAGCTCGGCTTCGTCCACATGTTCGGCTTCGGAAACGAAGCGCCGGGTGGTGGCGTGTTTGGGATGCAGGAACACCTCGGTCACCGGGCCGGTTTCCACCAGCTTGCCGGCGTCCAGCACCGCGACGCGGTCGCAGACACGGCGGATCACATCCATCTCGTGGGTGATCAGCACGATGGTCAGGCCGAGCTCGCGATTGATCTGCGCCAGCAGCTGCAGCACCGAGGCGGTGGTCTGCGGGTCCAGCGCGCTGGTGGCCTCGTCGCACAGCAGGATCTGCGGGCGGGTGGCCAGCGCGCGCGCAATGCCTACGCGCTGCTTCTGCCCGCCCGATAGTTGCGCCGGATACTTGTTGGCGTGCTCCTGCAGCCCGACCCGGGCCAGCAGCTCGGCCACGCGCGCATCGATCTCGGCACGCGGCGTGCCGGCCAGTTCCAGCGGGAAGGCGACATTGCCGGCCACGGTGCGCGAGGACAGCAGGTTGAAGTGCTGGAAAATCATGCCGATGCGGCGGCGCAAGGCGCGCAGGCCCTGGCCGTCCAGCGCGGTCACGTCCTCGTCGCCGATCAGCAGACGACCGCCGCTGGGCTCTTCCAGCCGGTTGATCAGCCGGATCAGCGTGGATTTGCCCGCACCGGAATGGCCGATGATGCCGAACACCTCACCCGGGCCGATCCGCAGATCGAGCGGATGCAGCGCCACGATCTGGCGACCGTCGACGGAATAGGACTTGTGCAGGCGCTGAAACTGGATCACCGCGCGTGGCCGGTTGGGGGGTCGTGAAGCCTACCATCGGGATTGGGGATTGGGGATTGGCAAAGGCCACGGCGGCCCCGCTGTTGCCAATCCCGAATCGCGAATCCCGAATCACGGCCGCCAGGGATTCGCAAAGGCCACGGCGCTTCGGCTGTTGCGAATCCCGAATCCCGAATCCCGAATCCCAAATCCCGTCCTCACGGCCTCTCAAGCGGCAACGGCCTGTCCGCCTGGCGTATCCGCTCCCGGCGCAACAAATACAGCCCGCTGGCGACGATGATGCCGGCGCCGGTCCAGGTCCAGCTGTCGGGCAGGGTCTGCCACAGCAGCCAATCCCAGCCGATCACCCAGACCAGACCGGTGTATTCCAGCGGGGCGATCATCGAGGCCTCGCCGCGCATGAAGGCCTGGGTCAGCGCAACCTGGCCCAGCGCACCGGCCAGGCCCATGCCGGCAATCAGCCCGGCATGCCCGGCCTGAAGGGGCACCCAGCCGGGGATGGCCAGCAACCCGGCGCCGATCGCCATGAACAGCAAAAACCACACCACCATGGCCTGCGGGGTGTCGGTGCGGGTCAGCAGGCTCACGGTGATGGCCGCGACGGCATAGGCGGTGGCGGCCAGCAGCACCATCAGCCCGGGCAGCGAGATCAGCCCGTCCACGCCCGGGCGCAGCACCACGATCACCCCGACCAGGCCAATGCCGATCGCGGTCCAGCGGCGCGGGCCGACGTGCTCGCCCAGCAGCGGTACCGACAGCGCGGCCACCAGCAGCGGCGCCACGAAATACAGCGTGTAGGCGGTGGACAACGGCATGCGTTTGATGCCGAAGACGAAGCAGCCGATCATCACCATGCCCAGCACCCCGCGCAGCAGGTGCAGGCCCCAGCGCACCGGCACGATCGCGCGCGGCCCGGCAGTGGCGAACACCCACACCAGCACGAACGGCAACGAGGCGGCGCCGCGCAACAAGGTGACCTGCAGCGGCGGGTAATGCGCCGACAGCAGCTTCATTCCCGCGTCCATCAGCGAGAAACAGGCCACGGCGGCCACCATCCAGGCGATGGCGGGAAGCGGGGAGCGGGTGGTGGGCATGCACGCATTATCGCCGCGGCACTGGCACGCCCGCCAAGGCCCACATGACGGCCGGGCCGGCACGATGGCCTAGAATGGCGGCTGTTTTTCAATTGCAGGAGCTTTGCATGCCTTCCTTCGACGTTGTGTCCGAAGTAGACAAGCACGAACTGACCAATGCGGTGGATCAGGCCAACCGCGAGCTGGACACACGTTTCGACTTCAAGGGAGTCCAGGCCAAGTTCGAGCTGGAAGACGGCAAGGTGATCAACCAGTCCGCGCCCAGCGATTTCCAGATCAAGCAGATGACCGACATCCTGCGCGCGCGGTTGCTGGCGCGCGGCATCGACATCCGCTGCCTGGAGTTTGGCGAGGTGGAAACCAACCTGGCCGGCGCGCGGCAGAAAGTGACCGTCAAGCAAGGCATCGAGCAGAAGCAGGCCAAGCAGCTGGTGGCCAAGTTGAAGGAAGCCAAGCTCAAGGTCGAAGCGCAGATCAATGGCGACAAGCTGCGCGTCACCGGGAAGAAGCGCGACGATCTGCAGGATGCGATCGCGCTGCTCAAAAAGGCCGACTTCGAACTGCCGCTGCAGTTCGACAACTTCCGCGATTGAGTGCGGCGGGGTGACCGCAACGATCGGGACGGCGCTGCGCGTGCGTGCAGTGCAGCCGGGTGAGCCGGAGTGGCGCCTGCGGCCTGCGCGCGGCACGCGGCGCGGTTGCGCCCGTCACTTGGCCGCACTGGCCTAGCCTGCGAGCATGCGCGACCTGTTCGCCAGCCTGTTGCAACGCCTGCGCATGCACGGGCCGGCGAACGCAGCGGGCGAACATGCCAGGCACGCCGCCGCCCATGCGCAACCACGCATCGAGACCGGCTCGACGCTGCACACCATGGCCGGCCTGGATCCGGTGGCGGCAGCGGCATTTGCCGATGCCTTCCTGGTGGAGATCGAACATGCCATTGCCACCTGCACGCTCGGCGATGCCGGCACGCCGCAGGCGCAGGCGCTGCAGCAGATCCATTCGTTGAAAAACACCATCTCGCTGACCGGCTCGCAGCAGCTGCTGAAGGCCTGCGACCAGTTGCGCGACACCGCAAGCCATGGCGCGCTGGGCGAAACGCTTGCGCAGCGTTTCACTGCGGTGGCGAACGCGGCTGGCCTGCTGGTCAAGCAGTACCGGCGTACCCTTCCCTCCGACGACGCGGACCCTCATGCGTAGCACTCCCAATCGCGCAGCGCCCGGCCTGATCCTGGCCGCCAGGCAGTTGCGCAACGACAGACTGGTGCGGCTGTTCGAGTCGTTCCTGGAATATCGCGCCTGCGTCGGCCGCGTGATCGTGCAGAGCATCGTCACCGCGTGGTGCCTGGGCTGGCTGTACGGGCCGCAACCGGTGCTGGTGGCCGACGCGCACCATGTCTTTCCCACCGCGGTCGGCCTGTGGGTGCTGTCGGTGGTGTGGATGCTGCTGGTACGTCGCCGTGTCATTGCGCCCAGCGAATGGCTCGATGCGATGGGCTTTGCGATGAACCTGCTGTTCATCGGCATCCAGACCTACCTGGCCTTCATCCTGTTGATGTCGTTGAATGCATTTTTGCCGTTCATCACCATCGCGGCGGTGGCGCGTTACGGGCAACGCGCGATATTTCCGGTGTTGCTCAGCACCTTCGTGCTGATGCTGTTGACCGCACCGTCAGGCTATTGGCTGTCGCGTCCGGCGTATTTCGTCTATGCCGTGGCGCTGATCATCGTGCTGCCGTTGCTGGTGGCGCGGATCGTGCTTGCGATGCAGGAAGTGGCACTGCAGGCACTGGCCTCGCGCGATGCGCAAAGCCGTTTCATCAGCACCATGAGTCACGAATTGCGCACGCCGCTGAATGCGGTGATCAACTGCGCCCAATTGATCGAAACCGAGCAAATGCCGGCACAGCAACGCGAGTTGCTGCACTCGGTGACCGTCAATGCGACCGCGCTGCGCCATCGTGTCAACGAGGTGCTGGATGTGGCCAGCATCGATGGCGGACGCCTGCAGCTGCATCGCAAGCCCTTGAACCTGCTGGACGTGGTCACCACAGTGAAAGCGGTCTGCGCCACCGCGGCGTCCAGCAAGGGCGTCACGCTCGATGTGCGTGTCGATAGCCCGCAAGCGCCGCACGTGATGGGCGACGAAGGCCGCATCGAACAGGTGATCAGCAACCTGGTGATCAACGCGATCAAGTTCACCCCGGCCGGCGGCACGGTGGATCTGCTGATCGACGCGACCCAGGTGCAGGAGCGCTGGAGCATCGCGGTGACCGTCACCGACACCGGTATCGGCGTACCGGACGATCAGAAGGCCTACATCTTCACTCCGTTCACTCAGCTCAGTACCGGCTTCAGTCGCGTCGAAGGCGGCGTGGGCCTGGGGCTGTACATCGCGCTTTCCGTTTCCGATGCGATGGGCGGCAGCCTGACCGTGAGCGACAACCCCGCCGGTGGCAGCATCTTCCGCTGGATGTTCGAACTGCCCGGCGCCGCGGCCGGCAGCCATACGCTCGCGCTGCGCGATGCGCTGGCCCAGCACGCAGAAAACGTGCCCTCCCTGCATTGCCTGGTCTTTGAAGACATGGATACCAATCGTCTGGTGATCGGCAATCTGCTGACCCGCGCCGGGCATCGGGTGAGCTTCCAGGTCGATGGCACCGACGCGGTGCAGCGCATCCGCGAGGCAGCGCCGGACCTGGTGTTCCTGGATCTGCACATGCCGGGCACGTCCGGCTGGGATGCGCTGCGGCAGGCGCGCGACGCGATGTCGGCGCTGCCGCCGATCATCGTGCTGACCGCCGACACGCGGACCGATTCGATGCGCGACGCCAGCGCGGCGGGCGTGGCCGGCTATCTGCCCAAGCCGATCAATGCGCACGAATTGCTGGCACTGCTCGCCCGGCACGCCAGCCATGCACGCCCCTGAGCTCAAGCCGGGCAACGCCGCACGCGCCTACTGGCAGCATGCCGCGCACGCCGGCACGCCGCTGGCGGTGCTGTACCTGCACGGCTTCAGCGCCAGCCCGGGCGAAGCAGGCGCGCTACCCGAACAGATGGCCGATGCGCTGGGCGCCAACGGTTACGTGCATCGCTGGCCCGGGCACGGGCTCACCGCCGCCGATGCAATGCAGGGGCTTACACCGGCGGTGTTGCAGGCCTCGGCGCTGGAGGCACTGGCCCAGGCGCAACGCATGGGCGAGCGGGTTGCGATTGTCGGCTCGTCGATGGGCGCGACACTGGGTTTGTGGCTGGCCGCGCGGTACCCGGACGCGGTGGCCGGCGTGGTTGCCTGGTCACCCGGCATCCGGCCAGCCGACCCGGCATTGCTCGAACAGATCTGCGCCGCGCAGGCGCCGTTGATCGACCCGCGCACGCGCACGCCTGCCGCGCGTGCGTTCTGGTCGGAGACGATCCATCCGGACGGGTTTCGCGCCTTGCGTGACCTGTTTGCGCTCATCGCCGCCGACCCGCCGTGGCCACGCGTGCGCTGCCCGGTGTTTCTAGGCTATTACCGCGCTGCCGACGGCCGCGAAGACGGCGTGGCCTCGGTGCCGGCGATGCTGCAGATGTTTGCAGCGTTGGGCACTGCGCCGGCACACAGGCATGCGCTGGCCTTCGACACCGGCGCGCATGCGATCGGGTCGCCGCACAAGACCCCGCTGGCCGGCGCCGTCGCGCAGGCGTCCATCGCGTTCTTGCAGGCGCAGCTCCGTGCTGCGCCGCACGGCCTAAATGCGTGAGCGCAAGCTGGTCTGCGCGCGCGGCGGAAGAAACCTGCCGCCTCGCTGGCAGTGTCGCGATGGTGCCCCGCTAGCGCCCGCTGCCACCCGCAACCACGCGCGCGGTCCGCTGCATGGCGATCGCATACACTGGCGCGCCAGCCCGCTGCCGCCACGATGACCACCACGCCCGCAACCTCCGATCCGATCGCCGACACCCGCAAATGGATCGAACGTGCGGTGATCGGATTGAACCTGTGCCCGTTCGCCAAGGCGGTGTACGTCAAGGAACAGGTGCGGCTGGTGCTCAGCGATGCCAGCACGCCCGAAGCCTTGCTGGAACAACTGGCCGAGGAACTGGTGCTGCTGCGCGATACGCCGGCCGAACAGATCGACACCACGCTGATCGTGCATCCGGACGTGCTCACCGACTTCCTGGACTACAACGACTTTCTCGACAACGCCGATGCGGCGGTGGAAGCGCTGGACCTGCAAGGCGTGTTGCAGGTGGCCAGCTTCCATCCGGATTACCAGTTCGCAGGCGCGGCGCTGGACGATGTGGCCAACTTCACCAACCGCTCGCCCTTCCCCACCTTGCACCTGTTGCGCGAAGACAGCGTGGAGCGTGCGGTGGCGGCGTTCCCGGATCCGGATGTGATTGTGGAACGCAATATCCAGACGCTCGAACGCCTGGGCAGCGATGGCTGGGAGCGCGTGCTCAACGGTGCAGAGCACTGAGTGCTGCACCTGCCGTCCGGGACTGCAGCGAGTGCGATTTTCGCCACCTGCGCCCGCAGGTTGTTGGCATAAAACAGGGCGGAAGTTCTTCAGCCGCATGCGGATCGCGTGCTCAGCGTCGAACTGGTCGAGCGCCGCATGCCGCCGGGCACGCTGCACACGCGTGGTACCGGGCAATCGTGTGATTGAGTGCAAGCGCAGCAGCACCGGCGGCACCGGGACATTGCGGAACGCACGCGATCCGGGCAGCTGCCCGGATCAGCCTGCATCCGTCAGGTTCAATGTGGATGACATCGAGCGCACGCGTGGCACGTGCGCCCCAATCCTCATCCGCGCTCCACGTTGCTGCGACGACGACAGCCCGCGCGCTACAGTGCCGCCACCCTCACCCGTGCCGCATGCCATGGCCTTGATCCCCGCAATTTCCGCATGGAACCCGTCGCCGCTGCAGGACCGCGTGGTGGTGATCACCGGTGGGGCGCAAGGTATCGGCCGCGGCATTGCCCAGGCGGTGCTGGGCGCGGGCGGCAGCGTGGTGATTGGCGATCTGGATGCCGATGCCGGCAAGGCCTGCCTGCAGGAGTGGGCACTGCCGCGCCGTAGCGCTTTCGTCCGCTGCGATGCCGCGCGCCAGGCGCAGGCCACGCGCCTGGTCGCCACAGCGCTCAAGCGCTTCGGGCGCATCGATGGGCTGGTCAACAATGCCGGCGTGCCCGATCCGCATATCGCAGCACTGCCGCAACTGGACTGGGACACCTGGAACAGCCGGCTGTCCAGCCTGCACGGCGCCTTCCTGTGCAGCAAGCAGGCGCTGCCCGCGCTCAGGCAGGCGCCAGCCGGTGGGGCGATCGTCAACATCGCCTCCACCCGCGCCTGGCAATCGGAGCCGCACAGCGAAGCGTACGCCGCAGCCAAGGGCGGCCTGGTGGCCTTTACCCACGCGCTGGCGCTGAGCGAAGGACCGCATGTGCGCGTCAACAGCATCAGCCCGGGGTGGATCAGCACCGACGCGTGGCGCGCGCCGCAGCGCCGGCGGGCGCCGAAATTGTCGCGTCGCGACCATGCACAGCACCCGGCCGGGCGCGTGGGCACGCCCGAAGACATTGCGCAGCTGGCGGTGTATCTGCTTGCGCCGCAGCTGTCCGGTTTCGTCACCGGGCAGGATTTCATCGTCGACGGTGGCATGTCGCGCAAGATGCACTACGCGTAGAGCAGCGCAGCGAGGCGGTCGGCAGTACCTGCGTGATCACAGCCGGGTTGGCGCATGAACTGGCCCCGCGACGTATCCACCCGAGCCCGTCACCCCGACAAGCGTGCTTCCAGCAAGCGTTGCGCATCACCCAGCGAGGGCAGGATGCGGTGGCCGAGCGCGCGCACGGTGGCGTCGGGCTCGAGCAGGTCCGGAATCTGGATCGGTGTCATGCCGGCCGCCAATGCTGCACGCACGCCGGTGGGCGAGTCTTCCAGCACCAGGCAGTGCGCAGGGTCTACCGCCAAGGTGCGCGCAGCCAGCAGGTAGATATCCGGCGCAGGTTTCGGATGGACCACATCGCTGGCCGTGCACACGGCATCGAAGCGCCACAACAGATCGGCCGCTTCCAGCTTGCGCAGCGCCAGCGGGCGCTGGGTGGAGGTGGCCACCGCGCGCGGCATGCGCTGGGCTGCCAGATAGTCCAACAGCGCAACGATGCCGGGCCGATGCGGGATGCCGCGCTCGACCGCAGCGGCATACAGCCGTTGCGCATGCGCCAGCATGGTGTCGGCCGCGGCCTCGCCGATCCGTTCGCCGAGCAGCCGGCGGCAGGCCGCATCGCCGGTGCCCACCATGCGCAACCAGAAGGCCGGTTCGATCTGCAGACCCTGGTCGTCGGCGGCCTGCGCCAGACAGGCCGTGATGGCGCGCTCGCTATCGAGCATCAAGCCATCCATGTCGAAGATCACCGCCTGCGGGCGAAACGGCAGCGCTGCACTGTGGGTCATGCCGGAGCGCCGCGGCCGAACAACACCTCAAGATCGTTCGCTTCCAGCGCACGCCATTGCCCCGACGACAATCCATCCAGCGACAGGCCGCCGATGCGGCTGCGGTGCAGCGCGACCACGTGGTTACCGGCGGCAGCGAACATGCGCCGCACCTGGTGATAGCGGCCTTCGTGCAAGGTCAGCCGCGCCTGGCGTGGGCCAAGCACCTCCAGCTCGGCCGGCAGCAGCGGCTTGGTTTCGCCGTCCAACAGCAAGCTGCCGCTGGCGAACAGCGCGGCCTCCTCGCCACGCAGGTCCTCGGCCAGGGTGATGTCATACACCTTGTCCAGGGCCGATTTGGGCGAAATGATCCGGTGCAGCAGCGCGCCGTCGTCGGTCATCAACAGCATGCCGCTGGTCTCGCGGTCCAACCGACCCACTGGCGCCAACACCGGCGCGCGCAGGCGGAAACGTGGCGGCAGCAATTCGTAGATCAGCCGGCCGGTGTCCTTGGTCGAGCAGGTGTAGCCGCTGGGTTTATGCAGCAACAGGCTCAAGCCCGCTGGCGGATCGAGCGGTTCGCCATCGATGCGGATGGCGTCGTGCTCCACCTGGTCGTCGGCATACAGCACCTCGCCTTGCGCATCGGTGATCGCGCCCTGCCGGAACAGCTGGGTGACCTGCTTGCGGCTGCCGTAGCCGAGATTGGCGATGTGTTTGACCAGCTTCATGGGCGCGCTCCGCGGCCGCGGATCGCCGCGATCAGCTTGAACCCATCGCGTTCGGCAGCCACGCGGACCTGTCCGAAACTGTCGTTGAGCACCTGTTCGTAAGGCAGGTGCCGGTTGGCGACCAGCATCAATTGCCCGCCCGGGCGCAGTGCCTGTGCGGCCACCGCAATGAAGCGCTGTCCGATGTCCGGGCGGTCGGCACGCGACGGCGTATGGAACGGCGGGTTGCTGACGATGAAATCGTATTGCGCCACCAGCCCGGCGGTGACATCGCGCCAGTGGTAGTGCAGCTGCGCCGGATGCGCGATGTCCTGCAGGTTGCGCCGCGCCAGCGTCAATGCGCGCGCCTCGGCTTCGTACAGATCCAGCGCGGTGACCTTGGGACAACGCGCCAGCACTTCGGCCGACAGATAACCGAAACCCGCGCCCAGATCGGCGCCATGGCCGGCCAGCGTGGTCGGCAGATGCTCGACCAGCAGCGCGGACGCCGGGTCGATGCGATCCCAGGCGAAGACGCCGGGACGGCTGACAAAGCGGCCGTCCAGAATCTTGCGTGGCGCATCCAGCGCGGCCCAGCGCGCCTGCAGCGCGGCATCGGTGTCGGCCGGCAGCGGCGCGCTCCAATAGGTGCGGCAGTGGTACTTGGTCAGGCTGCCGGCCAGCCCGGTGAGCTGGCGCAGATCGGCTTCCCCCGAGCGTGCGCCTTCGTTGTTGGACTGGCAGGCCACCACACGGCCACCGGGCGCAGTCAGCGCCACCGCACGTGCGAACAGCGCGCGCGCCTCCTCGCGCTGCCGCGGAGGCAGCACCAGCACCAGGGCATAGCGCGTACTGTCGGCCTCGATCTCGCTTTCTTCGCGCACGGTCCACCCATTGCGCTCCAGCGCTTCGGCAAACGGACGGAAGCTCTGCTCGCAGGTCAGCGTTTGGGGGCTTGCCTGCTCGCGCAGCGGAAAACCGTCGCGCGCGCGCAGGAACAACACCGGTCCTTCCGACCATGGCAGCGCGCCTTGGGCAAAAGGCAGGAACAGGGCTTGAAGCGGGGCGTCGTGCGGGCCAGCCATCGGATCATCGGGTCAGGAACAGGCCGTCATTGTAAGGGACGTGTGCCAGCTGCCCGCCGCGCGCCTTCCATTGTGTATACGGACCATTGATGCGCGCGCAACATTCGCCCGCCTAGGCTGGGGTCCAAGCCCACACGGAGAGACACGATGCGAGCCTTGTTCGTAGGAGGAGTTGTCGACAACAGCGAAATGGATCTGGACGACACCCCGCCACCGATGCACTACCCCGAAAACACAGGCGCCGGCAGACCCCGCTACCGTCTGCACCAGATCGGCGAACGCGGCGACGGCACGGTGGCCTACGCGGTGTACGGCGCCCCGGAAATGGCAGACGAGGACATCACCCGCATTACCGAAGAGCGTGGCTATGCCCGCCGCTTCAGTGCCTCGCCGGAAGCGCCACGTTAAGGGAACGAGGTAGTTGATGCGGGCGCCTGGAACCCTTCCCTGCCGCATGCGATGAAGCATACGTCAGGCGCCCTCGACTGCAGCGCACAGTTCACAACCGACACGCTGCGCGAGGCTGGACCGGGTTCTTGCCCTGATTTTGCCGATCGGACGCAGTTCGTCCGACCGCTAACATCGGTAAGCTCGCGGACCTTCGCATTTTCCGGCAAAAAACCGAGGGTGCACTCTCGAATTGCCGCGTGTTTCCAGCCGCGTGTTTCCAATTGCTGCCTGCGGCGCATGTCAGCAGCGCTGCGACAAACCGTTTTCTACACGGTGTACACCCAGGCTGCGCACATCGCCTTCGTCCACCTTCGGGCCGCCCTCCTAGTGAGAGACGGAGGGTGATCCTTTGGGGGCCGTGCGTCTCCCGCAACCAACTGGTAGTGCCCGCTGGTGTGCGCAAGTGATCGACGTGCCCGGCTCAACGCGCCTTCGGCGTCACCCGCCAGATCACATTGCCCACATCGTCGGCCACCAGCAGTGCGCCACGACTGTCCGAGGCCACACCCACCGGGCGGCCCTGCGCATTGCCTTCGGCATCCAGGAATCCATCCAGCACCGTGATCGGCGGGCCGTTGGGCTTGCCATCGGCGAACGGGACAAACAACACCTTGTAGCCGCTGGGCGGGTCGCGATTCCACGAGCCGTGCTGGCCGATGAAGGCGCCCTGGCGGAAACGCTCGGGCAACAAGGTACCGCTGGCGAAGCTCAGGCCGAGCGATGCGGTATGCGGACCGAGCGCGTAATCGGGCTTGATCGCCTTGGCCACCAGTTCGGCATTCTGCGGTTTGACCCGCTCGTCGACATGCTGGCCGTAGTAGCTGTACGGCCAGCCGTAGAAACCGCCGTCGCGCACCGAGGTGAGGTAGTCCGGCACCAGGTCGCTGCCGATTTCGTCGCGCTCGTTGACCACCACCCACAGCGATTTGCTCTGCGGCTCCCATGCGGTGCCCACCGGGTTGCGCAAGCCGCCGGCGAAGATGCGGCTGCTGCCGGTGGCCGGGTCGATTTCCAGGATCGCCGCACGATTGAGCTCGGCTTCCATGCCATTTTCGGCCACGTTGCTGTTGGAACCGACGCCGACATAGAGCTTGCTGCCGTCCGGGCTGGCCAGTAGCGACTTGGTCCAATGATGGTTGATGCCACCGGGCAGATTGGCCACGAAAGTCGGCTTGGCGGTGAGATGCGTGTCGCCGGGCTTGTACGGAAAACTCACCAGCGCATCGGCATTGGCGACATAGAAGCGGTCGCCGATCAGCGCCATGCCGAACGGCGAAAACAGCCCGCTGACGAACTGCGTGCGCACTTCTGCCACGCCGTCGCCGTCGGCATCGCGCAGCAAGGTGATGCGATTGGCGCTCGCCACCGCCGCGCCGGCCTTTTTCATCATCGCGCCCTGCACTTTCTTGCGCAGCCCACCACCTGCTTCGGCATCCTCGGGCTTGGGCGGCTCGGCCGTTTCGGCCACCAATACATCGCCATTGGGCAGCACGTAGATCCAGCGCGGGTGATCCAGATCGCGCGCAAACGCAGCAACCTGCAGATCGTCGGCCGCGATGGGCTTTGCATTGGCTGCCCAGCGTTTGACCGGCGCCACCTTGACGGTGGGAATCAGACGCTTCACCGGCTCGGGCAATTGCGGGTCCGGCCCGGTTCCCTGTTCGATCGCCAACGTTGCCGTGTCGCCGCACGCGGCGAGGACGGCCAGCGCCATCAACGACAGCGGCCAGCGAGCGAACTTCAATCGGGATGCATTCATTGCGGGCAAATCCTGGACGGTTGCGTCAGCCAGCGATCATGCCGCCAACGCGTCGGCGAGAAGTAAACACACCGTCAACACACCACCGTCACGGCATGACTTGCGGATCGGCGCCCAGCAACAACGGGTGCACCGCCACGATCCGGTCCATCCAGATCCATTGCGGCTCTTGCGATGCATCCAGCTGGTCCAGCCGCAGCTGACCGTTCAATCCCTCGTTGTCGTGTTCGTCCAGATAGGTCTGCAGGCTTGGGCGCACGGCAACCGTGCCGCTGATCATGCTGCCGTCGTCGAGTTCGATGCGCACACGCTCCTGACCATCGAGCAGGGACACCCAATGTTCGAGCGTGGCGATCTGGACCTGTTCGGAATACACGTGCGGGGCATACTTGGGCATTGCGCGATCTCCGTGAGCTGAGCGCACCACGCTAGGCCAGCATGCGTGAAAGAGGCAGAAAACGTGTCGTGTGCCGGTGCTCGGCATTGGCGCGGCATTGTCGCCACGCATGCGCACGCATCCGTCTTCCAGCGCGGCCATGCTGCAACGGTGGTGAAAGGCTCATCCACGAAACCACCTGTGCGTCGCATGACGATCGGTTGTTCTGGGGTAGATCGGCGCCTCATGGAAAGACGCCAGGTACGCAAGCCACACACACGCTACTGCGCATCCAACGCGTCGCCTCACCACCTTGCGGTGACCCGCTGCGCGGCTGTGCGCTGCGCGCCGGTTACTCCACCGCCTGGCGCGCGGCACGCACGGCCGTGACCAGTTGCGCCACGCTGTAGGGCTTGGCCAGATGTTCCTGAAACCCGGACTCCAGCGCGCGCTTGCGGTCGTCTTCGCGGGCCAGCGCGGTGACTGCCACGGCCGGCAACGCGGTGGCATCCAGCCCGAGGTTTTCGCGCACGGTACGGATCAAGCCGTAACCGTCCATGCCCGGCATGCCGATATCGGTCAGCATCAAATCGAAGCGCGCGTGGCCACGATGATCGATCAATGCCAGCGCATCGGTGGCGCTGCCGGCGACCACCACTTCGGCGCCCTGCTCTTCGAGCAGACGCCGCAGATAATCGAGCATGTCCGGTTGGTCTTCGACCGCCAGCAGGCGCAAGCCATTGAGCGCGCGCGCTTCGACGATCTGTTCGGACATCAGACGCCGCCGCAGCTCGCGGCGTGGGCGCTTGGCCTGGTCGGGAATATGTTCCGGCAGCCGCACGGTGAAGGTCGCGCCCTTGCCACGGCCGCCACTGGTGGCGCCGACCTGTCCGCCGTGCATTTCCACCAGCTGCTGCACGATCGCCAGGCCCAGACCCAGCCCGCCATGCTGGCGCGTGGTGGTGCCGTCGGCCTGGCGGAAACGACCGAACAGGTGCGGCAGGAATTCGGCTGCAATGCCATCGCCGGAATCGCAGACCGAGACCACCAGATGCCCATCGTCGCGCTCGATTTTGACGTCGATACGACCATGTGCCGGGGTGAACTTGATTGCGTTGGACAGCAGGTTCCACAACACCTGCTGCAGGCGCGTGGCATCGCCAAGCACCAGGCAGGGCGAGGGCGGCACGTGCAGCTCCAGGACCTGGTCCTTGCCTTCGGCAGCCAGTTCCTGGGTGTTCAAGGCTTCGCGCACCTGCTCGACCAGATCCAGCGATTCGACTTCCAGCTGCACCTTGCCCAGCAACATGCTGCTGAGATCGAGCATGTCGGAAATCAGCCGCTTCTGCGCGCGTGCGCTGCTGGCGATCACCGACAGCCCCTTGTAGTACGGCTGGCCTTCTTCGACCCGCTGCAGCAGCAACTCGCTCCAGCCCAGGATGGTGGTCAGCGGGGTACGCAGTTCGTGCGACAGCGTGGCCAGGAACTCGTCCTTCAACCGCGCCATGCTTTCGGCCTCGTTGCGCGCGCTGCGCTCGGATTCCAGCAATTGTTCGCGCGCCAGTTCGATCTCGCGCTGCTCGGTCACGTCCGGGCTGCTGCCGGCCAGCCCGATGAAGCGGCCGTCGGCCGAATAGCGCGGGGTTGCGGTCATTTCGATCCAGCGCCACTGCCCATCATGGCGGCGCGCACGCACCAGCGCGCGCAGGCCGCGCTGTTCCTGCAGCGATGCGGCCAACTCGAACTGGAACGTCGGCAAGTCGTCCGGATGCAGCAGTTCGCTCCACGCCGACACCGTACCGCTGGAAATATCCAGGCCAAAAAATTCGCCATACGCACTGTTGACGAAGCGCACCACGCCCTGCGCGTCCAGCACCCAGACCGGCATCGGCAAGCCGTCGGCCAGCGCACTGAAGCGCGCCTCGCTCTCGGCCAGCTCGCGCTCGACGCGTTTGCGCTCGGTGATGTCCATGAACAGGATCGCCACCCGTGCCTGCTCTGGCTGCCCGACCCGGAACGCATCCACCGAATACCAGCGCTTGAGCGCCTTGGCCTGCATTTCGAAGTGGATGCGGTTGCCGGTGCGCGCGACGTGGCCGTAGCGGTCGAACCATTCCTGCTCGTGCTCGGGGAGCAGGTTGCGGATGGAGACGTTCAGTGCGTTGGGCGACAGGCCGGTGTAGCGCTCGAAGGCACCATTGGTGGTGCGGATCACATAGTCCACCGCCTGCTCGCCGTCGAACACCATGTCGATGACGCAAAACCCGGCATCGATGTTGTGGAAAATCTCGTGATACATCGCCGGGTCCAGAAACGGCTCGGCGATGGCGGCCGGCAGTGCGGCAGCCAGCGTGGGGCTGGAAGAAGGAGTGCTCAAATCGGAAACCACGGATGCTGCCGGAGCGGATGACGGGCAGATGAAACCATGCCTGATGTCGTCAGCGGGTGCACGTGGGGCTGGGCAAGTTCACGCTTTCCTCGCCCAGCCCCGTGTTCACCACAAGGTGGTGGCGGCGAATCCGATGCAGGTTGCCAGCACCACGATGCCGGCGATCACGCCGCGGAACACCCATTCGCCCTCGCGACGCAGCTGTTCGTCCATCCAGCGTTGCGCTTCCTCGCGCCAGGCAGTGGACCGTGCGTAATCGGAATCCAGCAGCAACAGGCGGACCCGCGCCACCCCCATCTGCGCGCATTCCTCGCGGCAGCGCTGGCTGAAGCCGTCTTCCCCACCGGCAATCTGCGCGCCCACCGGCAATTGCAGTTCGAGTTCATGCCTGGACATAACGGGGACGCTCCTGATCAAGCTCATGTTCCAGCGCCATGCGCGCCAGCTGGGTGTAGTTAGCACGCGGACCCTGCCCACGGCCGGTGAGCATTCCCTGATAGTCCAGGTCGTGCCAGACCCGGCCGGTCCACTCCACGCAATCTTCGGCAATGACCAGCATCAGCGAGTAGCGGTAATCCAGGCCATTGGCCGCGGTATAGGTGTAGACCGGCGGGAACTGCACGGCCACATCCACCTGGCGCGCCAGTGCAGCCAGATGCTCGCGAAGCGCCGCGCGCGAATCGGCACCGGGCTCCAGCTGCAGCGCGCGTGTGGCCAGGTCCAGGTCGACCTCGCTCTGCAGTGCCACGAAGGCGGCCGCGCCGGAGGCGGGGTTGTGCCCGTGCTGCTTGGCCCAGTCGATGAATTGCAAACGCACATCCGACGGCATGTGAGCCGGCGCCGAAGACGCTGATTTTGTGCGGAAAGTGTGGGTGTCCATGCTGGCGATCTTCCGGGCTGTGCCGTGAAGCGCGGGCGCAGGCGCAGTGAACCCGCCGTCATGGTGTTCCGCAAGCGGATTAACCGCGCGGCAACGTGGTGACGAACCCAGGCGTGCAGCGCGTTGCGGGCGTTCCGAGGCGCCCCCACACTGCGAAAATAGCCGGTACACACCGTACCTTCCGCTTGGAGGCTTTCGATGAAACTTTCCAATCTTTCCGGCGCCAGCCTGCTGCTGGCGGGTGTGCTTGCCGCGACCGGTGCGCAGGCCGGGGTGCGCAACGTCACCGACCCCGATGCGCCGCGCGCGCTTGGCAGCGACGGCAAGGTGGACGTGCGCTGGACCGACCCTGCGCAGTTCTCCGAGATGCGCTTCAGCGGCAACCGTTGGGAGGCGCAACGCGGCGATTGGGTGACCCAGCTGGCCACCCACTTTCAGAAGAGCGCAGCGCGCCAGTTGCCCGATGGCCAGCATCTGAGCGTGACCATTACCGACATCCGCCGCGCCGGCCAGTACGAGCCCTGGCACGGGCCGCGCATGCAGGACGTGCGCGTGGTCAAGGACATCTACCCGCCGCGCCTGAGCTTCACCTACACGCTTACCGGCGCCGATGGCCGCGTGATCGACCAGGGCGAACGCAAGCTGGTGGATTCGGCTTTTCTGATGAGCGGACCGCGCCTGACCGACAGCGATCCGCTGCGCTTCGAAAAGGCGATGATCGACGATTGGGTGCGCAAGCAGTTCCATGGCGATCGCAGTACCGCCGGGTTGTGAGTTGCCGCTGGAAGCCCCCCTCCCGTCGGGGCGCCACGGCACAGCTTGCGCGCCACTGGCGCGCGTGCCTTGGTACGACTGCGCCGCTGGCGCAGGCCGGCGCGCGGAGCGGGGGGGGTTGGGGGAGAAGGTACCGCGCGCAGCACGCCTGGCATTCAAACTGCACGCAGCTTCGCTCGCACCCTCATCAGGCGCTACGCGCCACCTTCTCCCTGGGGGGGAGAAGGGATGCACCTACGCTGAAAGTTTGCTTACTTCCGCCTCACCCACATAGATCCGCGGTACCCGCTTGAGCCCGCAAAGCAGCTGGTAGGCGCTGACGTTGCATTGCGCTGCCAGCGCGCTGACCTGCGGTGCGTCGCCCCACAGCTGCACCGGCGTGCCGATGTCGGCCTGCGGGTGGTCGGTGAGGTCCACGGTGAGCATGTCCATCGAGACGCGACCGATCAACGGGCAGATCTGCCCGTCCACCAGCACCGGGGTGCCGTTGGGCGCGAACTGCGGATAGCCGTCGGCATAGCCCATCGCCACCACGCCGACACGCGTGGGTCGTTCGGCAACGAAGCGGGCGCCGTAGCCCACCGGCTCGCCGGCCGGCAACTCGCGCACCGAAATGATGCGCGAGCGCAGCGTCATCACCGGACGCAGCTGCGCGGTGTTTTCGGTGTGCTGCGGGAACGGGTTGGCGCCGTACAACATCAACCCGGGGCGCGACCAGTCGTTGCGCAGCGCCGGCCAGCCAAGCAGGCCGGGCGAATTGCGCAGGCTGGTTTCTGCGCGCATGCCGCCGGCGGTGAGCGCAAAGGCCACCGCCTGCTCGTCGGTGCGGCTGCAGTCCAGCTCGTCGGCACGTGCCAGGTGGGTCATCAGCACCAGCGAGGCGATCTGCGGTAGCCCGCGCAGGCGCAACCAGGCGGCGCGGAAATCCTCCGGCGACAGGCCCAGCCGATGCATGCCGCTGTCCATCTTCAACCACACCCGCAACGGCCGCGGGCTCTGGAACTCGGCCAGCGCGCGCACTTGCTGCGGCGTGGCCGCCACCGTCCACAGATCGTGCTCGGCGATCAGGCGCAACTCGTCGTGTTCGAAAAATCCCTCCAGCAACAGAATCGGCGCACGGATGCCGGCCTGGCGCAGTTCCAGCGCCTCTTCGATGCAGGCCACTGCAAAGCCATCGGCTTCCGGCTCCAGCGCCTGCGCACAGCGCACTGCACCATGCCCGTACGCGTCGGCCTTGACCACCGCCAGCGCCTTGCTGCCGCCCAGGCGCCTGGCCAGGCGGTAGTTGTGGCGCAACGCCTCCAGATCGATCGACGCTTGCGCAGGACGCACTACGCGGCCTCCCGCTGCGCGCGCGCGCTGCGCGACGACAGGTAGCGGAACACGTCCAGGCCTTCGGTATCGATCTCGGGCGTGCGGCCCTGCATGAGGTCGGCCAAGTAGCGTCCGGAGCCGCAGGCCATGGTCCAGCCCAGCGTGCCATGCCCGGTGTTGAGGAACAGGTTGGCATAGGGCGTGGCGCCCACCACCGGGGTGCCATCCGGGGTGGCCGGGCGCAAGCCGGTCCAGAACTCGGCCTGGGCCAGATCGCCGCCGCCGGGGAACAGGTCGTTGACGACCATTTCCAGGGTGGCGCGACGACGCGGATTCAACGACAGATCGAAGCCAGCCACCTCGGCCATGCCGCCGACGCGGATGCGGTCGTCGAAACGGGTGAGCGCGATCTTGTAGCTCTCGTCCAGCACGGTGGAGGTCGGCGCGCGTTGCGCATCGACGATCGGGATGGTGAGCGAATAGCCTTTGAGCGGGTACACCGGCAGGTGCAGGCCGAGCGAGAGCAGCAAATCGGCCGAATAGCTGCCCAGCGCCAGCACGTAGCGGTCGGCCGTTTCCATGCGGCCATCGATCTGCACGCCGCTGACCTGGCCGCCGCCGTGCTCCAGCCGCTCGATCTGTTGCCCGTAGCGGAACGTGACCCCCGCCTGCGCAGCCAGTTCGGCCAGGCGCTGGGTAAACAGCCGGCAGTCGCCGGTCTGGTCTTCGGGCAGGCGCAGCGCGCCGGCCATCTGCGCGCCGCCGCCGGCCAGGCCGGGTTCGAACTGCGCGATCTGCGCCGGGCTCAGCAGCTCGTACGGTACGCCGTACTGGGCCAGCACCTCGATGTCCTGCGCGGCCGCATCCAGCTGCTGCTGGGTGCGGAACAACTGCGTGGTGCCAAGCTGGCGGCCTTCGAATTCGATGCCGGTCTCGGCGCGCAGGGCGTTGAGGCAATCGCGGCTGTAGTCGGACATGCGCACCATGCGCGCCTTGTTCACCGCATAGCGTTCGGCGGTGCAGTTGCGCAGCATCTGGCTCAGCCAGGCCAGCTGGCGCAGGTCGCGGGTGGGGCGGATCGACAGCGGTGCGTGCTGCTCGAACAGCCACTTCACCGCCTTGCCGGGAACGCCGGGCGCCGCCCACGGCGAGGTGTAGCCGAACGACAGCTGGCCGGCGTTGGCGTAGCTGGTCTCCAGCGCCGCTGCCGGCTGGCGGTCGACCACGGTCACTTCGCAACCGGCCTGCGCCAGGTACCACGCACTGGTCACGCCGATGACGCCGCTGCCGAGAATGAGCACACGCATGTCGTTCTCCTGGAAAGGGCATTCCCCCACAACCACACGCCGAGGGGGACAGTTAGACGCAGTATATTGCGAGCCAGGCAGTGCCATTTCTGGAATCGGCACGGCTTTGCAGTGAAACTTCCTGCCAAACCCTGCGCAGACAAACCCCATGAGCACCCGCGCCCGCGAGCTGGACAAGATCGACCGCAAGATCCTGCGCATCCTGCAGCAGGAGGGGCGGATTTCGTTCACCGAACTGGGCGAGCGGGTCGGCCTGTCGACCACGCCGTGCACCGAGCGCGTGCGCCGGCTGGAGCGCGACGGCGCCATCACCGGCTATTACGCGCGGCTGGACCCGCACTATCTCAAGGCCAGCCTGCTGGTGTTCGTGGAGATCAGCCTGGCCTACAAGTCCGGCGACATCTTCGAAGAATTCCGCCGCGCCGCGCTGAAGCTGCCCAACGTGCTGGAGTGCCACTTGGTCTCCGGAGACTTCGACTACCTGCTCAAGGCGCGCATCAGCGAGATGGCGTCCTACCGCAAGTTGCTCGGCAGCACCTTGCTGACCATGCCGCATGTGCGCGAATCCAAGAGCTACATCGTGATGGAAGAGGTCAAGGAGACGCTGGCGTTGCCGATCGCCGATTGAGGCGGGGATTCGGAATTCGGGATTCGGGATTCGGGATTCGGGATTCGGGATTCGGGATTGGCGATTGGCGATTGGCGATTGGCGATTGGCGGTTGGCGGTTGGCGGTTGGCGGTTGGCGCATCAGATCGCGCTGCTGCTGTCAGCGCACCACGCGCATGCCATCGCCCGCCGGCACCGCGTCGTAGTAGCGGCCGGTCTTGGTATCCAGCACCCGGTTGGCGCCGGCCGGCTGCATGCCCTGCAGCAGGCGGCCGTTGCGGTCGTAGACCATCGGCTTGGTCGGCGCCACCTGGCTGCCGGCAGGCGCGACCGGCATTTGTGCCGGCCCATGCGTGGGGATGCTCGGCGCGACCGGGCGTTGCCCCAGTTGCGAAGGCACCGGTGCGGCCGAAGGCGCCGGCTGCAGCGCGCGCGGCGGCGTTACCGTGGGCGGGACGGGCGTCGGCGTGGTGATGGGTTGCAAGGTCGTGGATGAGCGCGTGGTGGTGGCCGACTGCGCCGCCACCGCGCCGGTCAGCGCCAGTAGAACGCATAGCAGAACGCGGCGGCTTGATGCGTGGATCGCCATGACAGGCACCTTGTGTGTTCGAGGGTCATGCAGTGATTGGGGCGCAAGGACGCTGCGGCAATGCATGCGACCGGCCAGGGGATGAACGCTTTCGCAAGGTGGTTGCGGTGCGAAGAAGGGCTGCCCCTCCGCCGCAGTGGCGGGCCGCTGGCTGCGTCTCACCGGTTGAACCACCCCGACACTGCCCACATCACGGAAGCAGGCGCCGGCACCCCGCTGGCGAGCGCATGCGAGAGCCCCATGAGCCAGTTCGATCTGACCCCTCCCTCCCCCGCCCAACGCGATGCCCTGATCGCCGGGCTCAGCGACGAGGAACAGCGCGTGCTGCTGCACCATGGCACCGAGGCGCCATTCTGCGGGGTGTTTCTGGACAACAAGCTGGACGGTGTCTACACCTGCCGGCTGTGCGGGCTGCCGCTGTTCCGTTCCAGCGCCAAATTCGAGTCCGGCACCGGCTGGCCGAGCTTCTTTGCGCCTTACGACCCGGCCCATGTGCGCGAGATCCGCGACACCAGCTACGGCATGATCCGCACCGAAATCGTCTGCGCGCGCTGCGATAGCCACCTGGGCCATGTGTTCCCGGACGGCCCGCCGCCCACCGGCGAGCGCCACTGCCTGAACTCGGTCTCGCTGGGCTTCACCGAAAACGGCCAGGCCCTGCCGAACCCGCTGCAGCGCCAAGGCGCCGAGGCGCAACCGGCCTGATGGCGCCGCGTTTGTGGGCCACCGCCGTTGCAGTGCCCGAGAGGAAGTAAACAACGCCTGCCTGCGCTTTGCGCGCCATGACAGGCACCGCCTGCACGCGGCTCGAGCCGGCAATGACGATGTGCAGATCGGTCGCCGGCGAGAGACCCAGATACGGCTTGATTTCCATACGGCCGGCCACATGCAGGCTAGGTCCCAGCGGTAAAGCGGTCGCGTGTTCAGTCATAGGCAGGCCTTCCGGCCCCGGCGCGCAAGATGCACGCCCTTGGGGCGCCGGGCCGGCGCCCAGGTCCCAACCGCCGCAGAAACGGCGGCAATCCAAACCAGGCAGGAGTACGCAGATGCACACGTCCTCATCCCTGATGCTCACCGGTCTGCTGGCGGCCGCACTCGCCGGCTGCAGCGCAGGTAGCCCGCCCCCGACAGCGCAGGCGGGCAAGCCCGCACACGCCCAGCCAGCCAGTGTCCAAGCCGATGCCCGCCCGCTTGCCACCGGCACCGACGCCAGCGTGACCGGCCCGCTGCCGCGTCCGGCCAAGATGCCCGCTCCAGTGGCGGCGGCGGCCGACCCCGCGCTTCCCGCGCAGACGGTGGCCTGGCGCTGCGGCCCGCGCACGGTCGCGACACGTTTCGATGCGGCCACCGATGCCCTGCAGCTGACCCTCGACGACCGCAGGCTGATCCTGCTCAGTGCCCAGGCAGCATCCGGGGCGCGCTTTGCCGATGCACAGGGCAACCAATTCTGGGAACACGCCGGCGAAGTGACACTGTCGCTGGCAGGCGGCGAGGCGATCAGATGCGTGCATGAGACCGCCACCACAATCGGTTAGACATTCAGCTACAGCGCACGTCTTCACGCCACGCGCTTCAAGAATCGGCCGCGCAAGCCGAAACCACTAGCAACCCCAGTTTGCTTCCGGCTGCGCCATGCTCATCATCGTTGGCTTCATCGTCGTCATCGTCAGCGTCCTCGGCGGCTACGTGCTGTCGCACGGAAAGCTGGGCGCGCTGTGGCAGCCGTACGAGCTGATGATCATCGGTGGCGCAGCGCTGGGCGCGTTCCTGGTCAGCACGCCGGGCAAGATCGTCAAGGAAACCCTCAGCGGCATCATGGGCGTGTTCAAGGGCCCGCAGTACAAGTCCGAGGACTACAAGGACACCCTGAGCCTGATCTACGAACTGCTGAACAAGGCGCGCCGCGACGGCTTCATGGCGCTGGAAGACCACGTCGAAAAGCCGCAGGACAGCACCATCTTCGGCAACTACCCCAAGGTAGTGGCCGACCATCACCTGCTGGATTTCATCACCGACTGCCTACGCCTGATGATCGGCAGCAACATCGAGCCGCACGAGCTGGAACCGCTGCTCGAACTGGAACTGGAAAAACACCACCACGAAGCCCTGGCGCCGTCGCATGCGCTGAGCAAGGTCTCCGACGGCCTGCCCGGCTTCGGCATCGTGGCGGCGGTGCTCGGCATCGTGATCACCATGGGCTCGATCGGCGGGCCGATCGAGGAGATCGGCCACCACGTCGGCGCCGCGCTGGTCGGCACCTTCCTCGGCATCCTGCTGGCCTACGGCTTCGTCTCGCCGTTGTCGGCGGCGATGGAAGCGCGGGCCGAGCAGGACGGGCGCATCTACGAAGCGGTCAAGACCGCGCTGCTGGCCTGCCTGCGTGGCTATAACCCGAAGATCGCGCTGGAATTCGCACGCAAGACCCTGCCCTCCAACGTGCGTCCGAGCTTCGGCGATTTCGAAACGCACCTGAAGACGATCAAGTAGGGCAGCGGTCATGGCCGAGGCCAAATCCACCGTCATCATCCGACGGGTCAAGAAGGTACAAGGTGGCGGCCATCACGGCGGCGCCTGGAAGGTGGCGTTTGCCGACTTCGTGACCGCGATGATGGCCTTCTTCCTGGTGCTGTGGCTGATGGCGGCCACCACCAAGGAACAGCGCGCGGCGATCTCCGAATACTTCCGCAACCCCAGCCCGCTGTCCGGCAAGTCGCCGGCGCCTTCGCCCGGCATGAACGGACCCGGCGGCGCCAGCACCTCGATGATCAAGCTCGGCGGTACCGCCGACATGGCCAAGGGACAGAAGGACGAAATGGGCCGCAAGCGCGACAACGCGGCCGATACCGACGTGGACAGCCGCGCCAAGGACAAGAGGCGCCTGGAAGCGCTGATGCAGGACCTGAAGGAGGCCATCGACAAGAGCCAGGCGCTGGAGCCGTTCAAGGACCAGCTGCTGCTGGACCTCACGCCCGATGGCCTGCGCATCCAGATCGTGGACAAGCAGAACCGCCCGATGTTCGACATCGGCCGCGACCAGCTCAAGCCGTATACGGTGGCGATCCTGCGCGAGCTGTCCAGCTTCATCAACCAGGTGCCCAACCACATCAGCATCACCGGCCATACCGACACCACCGCCTACAGCAGCGATGCCGGCTACACCAACTGGGAACTCAGCGCCGACCGCGCCAATGCCGCGCGCCGCGCCCTGGTGGCCGGGGGCATGTCCGATGCCAAGGTGACGCGTGTGGTGGGGCTGTCCTCGTCGGTGCTGTTCGACAAGACCGATCCGCAGAACCCGATCAACCGCCGCATCAGTATCGTGGTGATGACCCAGGACGCCGAAAACGCAGCGCTGGCCGGCGCAGACCAGGGCGTGGCACTGGGCAAGTCGCTGCACGATGCCGACACCCAGGTGCCGGATCTGAGCGGCGCCGCGGCCGCCGGCACCGCCACCGTGGGGACGCCTGCCGAAAGCGCAAAACCGGCCGCGGCCCCGCCAGTCGCCGCCGCCGCGGCTGCGACCCCGGCTCCGGCCCTGGCATCGGCAGGAACTGCTGCTGCGCGTCCGGCAGGACCACGCATGTCGTCCAGCGCGCAGGTGGCCTCTGCCACGGCGCTCGCCAAAGCGGCCGAAGCGGCGGTGGAGAAGCGGTAACGCAGGCCGGCAGGCTTGGTGGCGCGGGCCGGGATTTTCCGGATTCGCCAGGCACTCGACACCGGGAGATGGCCTGCGGCGGTTCGGGCTTGGGGCGTCCTGGTGGCGGCTCTCAGGTCGGTGCCTGCGGAGACGGTGCCCCCCGGCGGCCGGTTCGCATCCACGGGCCAACTCCGCTACGCATCGCATCGTGCGGCGCACGCTCTAGAATGGCCGGCCATTCCCAGCGTCGAGAACACCGTGTCCCGTAATTCCAAGGCCAAGCGCGACAAGCGCAAGAAGCAGCAGCCCAAGCGCCCCTTCGTCCGTCTGGGCCAGGCGCCCCAGGTCACCAACCATGCCGTGCTGCAGGACGCCGATGGCCGCGTGGTCGCCGCGATCGGCCTGCAGGGTGGCAGCGAGTGGATGCTGTCGATCGGCGGCCAGACCATGGGCAGCGCCGACAACCCGGTCCCGATGCTGGCCATGCTCAAGCACCTGGCCAACCTGCAGGAAGCCGAAGGCAAGACCATTTCGCTGGAATATTCGACCCAGCTGCAGCAGATGATCGACGACCTGGCCGCCGACGAAGGCCAGACCGCCGAGGAATACCTGACCAAGCTGGTGTCCGAGTTCCAGAACGCCGATGCGGATGAAGACGGCGAGGCGGAAGACGCAGCACAGGACGCCGGCACCGAGGCCGGTGCTGACGACGCGGCTGAAGACGACACTGCCAGCGCCACCGACAGTGCTGCAGATGCCAGCGACCAGGCTTCCGACGCTGCAGCGGACGCGCCCGACGGCGACAGCGCCGGCAAGAAGCCGAAGAAGTCCAAGAAGGCCTGACCCGGCCGATGGCCGTCTACGTCGACGATGCGGTGCACCTGTGGCGCGACCAGCGCTGGGCGCACCTGCTCGGCGATACGCTGGACGAGCTGCATGCCATGGCGGCGCGGCTGGGCATTCCCCGCCGCGCCTTCCAGAACAAACTCAGCGGTGCGCACTACGACGTGCCCGCGCCGCTGCGCCTTGAGGCCATTGCCCTGGGCGCCATTCCCATCTCCCGCCACACCGACCGCGCACTGCTCAAGGGCTTGATCGCCAATGCGCGGGCGCAGGCGCGCGGCCAGGCGCCTTGAGAACCGGGATTGGGGAGTGGAGATTCGGGATTCGCAAGTGCCGGGCGATTGCGTCGATCACGTGCGCATAAGCACATCGGGAGGCCTGATTTGAACGCACGAGCAAGGCCATTTCCATCACGCGTCATGCCGGCAAGCGTGCTCCCAACCAAGCAGCGCATCTGTCTTGCTGCCGCTTGCCCAAACTTTCCGACCAGCCAGTGCGCGCATCAGCGTGGCGAACAAAACGTTGTGAACAGCCGTCAGGCGGATGCGAACGCCGCGGTGGTCCACCGATTCCGAGCAACAGCCGCACTCGCTCGGCGTCCGCACAGCCTGATGAGTGCGGCTTTACGTTTGTCGCAATTCAGCGCGCGCAAAGATCGACTCACGCGACAGCAAGCACGGGACCGCCCCTGCGAATCCCGAATGCCAAATCCCCAATCCCAACCCTCAGAACGCCTCATTCCCCAGCCGCACTTCCACCCCCAGCAACGAGGTCAGCGCCAGCATGGCGTCGTCGTCGCGGCTGAGCGCAATCCAGCCGGCGTAGGCGTCGCCACCGGTGTTCCAGTTCCACAGCGAGTAGCCGTGCTCGCGCAGGCGATCGAATGCCACCGCCATCAAATCGGGGACCTCCAGGTTGCCGGCGAAGTCTTCGTCGTCCAGGTCGCCGCCCCAATCGATGCGCAGGTTCCAGCGCGCACTGAGTTCGTCGATGGCGGCGATGAACGCATCGGCGTCCTTCCAGTCCACATAGAAACCCGAGCGCCAATCGATCACGTCCTTCAGCGCCCACAACCAGGCATCGTCGCCGTCGTCGCCATCGGTCTCGGCCTGCGTTTCGCGCCAGGCGTCGAACTGGGCCAGCGCGGTGTCCTCGTCGCCGGGGTTGATCAGCACCAGCAGGTTCCACACCCGCGCCGGATGGTCATCCACATCGTCTTCGTCGCCCTCGGGCTGCAGGCCTTCGTCGTCTTCGTAGTCGGCACTGTTGTCAGGCATTGCGGTCTCGTTTGCTGGAGTGCAGGGCATAAAGTGTGAGGCCTGACGGCGCGCAAGCAAACCGATGGCGCACGTCGCTGCGTCGCCGGGGCTGGTCTTCCCGGCGCAGGCCCGTATCCTGTGCGGCCGAAGACGGCTATCCCGGCCGCCATGACGCCTTTCCCATGAGCGATACCCCTCCCGATCACCTGGCCATCGACGCACGCAGTCCGTTCCACAACGCCGATGCCCTCAACCGCGGCGTCGGCGTGCGCTTCAACGGTATCGAACGCGACAACGTGGAGGAATACTCGGTCAGCGAAGGCTGGATCAAGGTGCAGGTCGGCAAGGCACGCGACCGTCGCGGCAACCCGATGACGATGAAGATCAAGGGCGATGTGGTGGCCTATTACCTGGACACCAAAGACGGCGCCAAACCAGCTGCCGAGTAAGAGCGGCTGACCAAACGACTTCACGCTGTTCCATTGCAGAGATGCTGAGCGGCGAGTTTGCTGCAGGCTGCTTACCCGCCCACCATCGCCGGACACGCTGCAAGTACGTCCCTACAAGCTCTTACTCGGCATCCATGCCGTGTAAGGTCCGGCGACGGTAGGCGGGCAAGCACCTGTCGAGAGTGTCGGTCCGCAGGGTTCAAGCAAAGCAATCGACCAACTTTCTAGCGCGGTGCCCTTGTCGCTTGCGGGACCGTGTGGCGGCATGGATGCCGCCACCGAGCCTACATGGACGTACTTGCGGCGTGTCCCGCGAGCGGCGAGGGCACCGCGCCCTCGCCTCGCTCACCGTTCGACCCGGACCTCTGGCCGCATCCGCCAAACTGCAGCGACAAACACCACTGCCTTCACCACTCACGCCTTGAGCCGATAGCCGCTGCGGAAGATCGCCGCCACCACGCCCAGGCACACCAGCAGGAACAGGAACGTCATGCCGGTGCTCACCGCGATATGCACATCGGCCTTGCCGTAGAAACTCCAGCGAAAGCCGCTGATCAGATACACCACCGGGTTGAACAGGGTGACCTTCTGCCACAACGGCGGCAGCATGTTGATCGAATAGAAACTGCCGCCCAGGAAGGTCAGCGGCGTCACCACCATCAGCGGAATCACCTGCAGTTTTTCGAAGCCATCGGCCCAGATGCCGATGATGAAACCGAACAGGCTGAAGGTCAGCGCGGTGAGCACCAGAAAGCCCAGCATCCACACCGGGTGCGCGATCTCGTATGGCACGAACAGCCGTGCGGTCAGCAGGATCAACAAGCCCAGCATCACCGATTTGGTCGCCGCCGCGCCCACGTAGCCGATCACGATTTCCCACCACGCCACCGGCGCGGACAGCACCTCGTAGATGGTGCCGGCCCAGCGCGGCATGTAGATGCCGAACGAAGCATTGGAGATGCTCTCGTTGAGCAGCGACAACATCACCAGGCCGGGAATGATGAAGGCGCCGTAGCTGATGCCGTCGATATCGCCCATGCGCGAACCGATCGCCGCGCCGAACACCACGAAGTACAGCGAGGTCGACAACACCGGCGAGGCGATCGACTGGGTCAGCGTGCGGAAGGCGCGCGCCATTTCGAAGCGGTAGATCGCCGCAATCGCATGCAGGTTCATGCGCGCACCTCCTGCTGACGTGCGCCATGCACCAGGTTGACGAAGATCTCTTCCAGCGAACTCTCGCTGGAATGCAGGTCCTTGAAGTCGATGCCCTGCTCGTTGAGCCGGCGCAGCAGCGCACCGATGCCGGTCTGCTCGGCCTGGGTATCGAAAGTGTAGATCAAGGCGTTGCCTTCGGCGGCCAACTCCAGCGGCAGGTCGGCCAGCGCGGCGGGCAGCGCCTGCAACGGCGCCTGCAGGCTCAACGTGAGCTGTTTCTTGCCCAGCTTGCGCATCAGCGTGTGCTTGTCTTCCACCAGCACCAGCTCGCCGCGATTGATGACACCGACGCGGTCGGCCATGTCTTCGGCCTCTTCGATGTAGTGGGTGGTCAGGATGATGGTGGTGCCCTGCTCGCGCAGCCGCCGCACCATCTGCCACATGTCGTGACGCAGCTCCACGTCCACACCGGCCGTGGGCTCGTCCAGGAACAGGATGCGCGGCTCGTGGGCGAGCGCCTTGGCGATCAGCACACGCCGCTTCATGCCGCCGGAGAGCGTGGAAATCTTGTTGTTGCGTTTCTCCCACAGCGACAGCTCGCGCAGGATGGTTTCCAGGTACTGCGGATTGGCCGGCTTGCCGAACAGGCCGCGGCTGAAACGCACCGTGGCCCACACCGTTTCGAACGCATCGGTGGCCAGTTCCTGCGGCACCAGGCCGATGCTGGCACGCGCGGCGCGGTAGTCGCGCACGATGTCGTGCCCGTCGGCCAGCACAGTGCCGGTGCTGGGGTTGATCAAGCCGCAGATGATGCTGATCAAGGTGGTCTTGCCGGCGCCGTTGGGGCCGAGCAGCGCGAAGATCTCGCCGCGCCGGATCTCAAGATCCACCTGTTTGAGCGCCTGGAAACCGCCGGCGTAGGTCTTGCTCAAGCCCTGGATGGAGACGATCGAAGTCATGGGTCTGGCACGGGAGGATAAGCGCCACAGGGTAGGCCGTGCGCCATGAAAATGGCAGCAGTGCGAGTGGGATGGTGTCTCCCGACACACGCGCAGGAGCGTGAGCGAACTGGGCTGCGCACGCACGCTGCATCTCGGTGTTGGCGTATCTCTATGTAGGAGCGCGCCTGAGCGCGACGGGGCTTTCCCGCCAACGCCCCATCGCGCCCAGGTGCGCTCCTACCCAAACACGGCAACCGCCTTGGCTCTTGCGATTCCCCACTCCCGATTCCCGATTCCCGATTCACGCGCGTCAGCGCGCTCACGCGCGCTTGCGCGACTCGATCAGATCCAGATTGCGCACCAGCCGCCGCGACAGGTCGTCGGAAATTTCGCGTCGTCGCGCAAGCTTGAACAGCTCATTGCGCTCGGCCACCAAGGCCGCATGGCGAAACTGGCGCAGCGCCTTTTCGTAGGCAACCGCCTCTTCCGGATCGGTCTCGGCCATGTCCACCGCGCCGAGCTTGCGCTGATAGCGCTGGCTCACCTGGTTGGCCGCCGCGTTGTAGCGCTCGGCATGCTTGCTGTCTTCCACCAGCCGCTGGCGCAGCTTTTCCACTGCATCCAGCGCCGCCTGCGAAGCGGCTTTGACGGCCAGGTCTTCCTTGAGCTGCTCGTCTTCTTCTTCGGGCAACTCCAGCCCGCGCAACAGCCGCGGCAACGCGACGCTGGCCACCAGCAACGACACCAGAATGACCGAGGCCGCCAGGAAGATCGCCAACTGACGGGCCGGGAAGGGCGAGCCGTCCTCCAGCATCAACGGCAGCGTGAGCACGCCGGCCAGGGTGATCGCACCGCGCACGCCGGCCAGCGACACCGCCACCACGATGCGCCACGGCGGGCTGACGTGCGCCTCGCCGCGTCGCTGCGCCTTGAAGATGTTCCAGCGCAACGACAGGAACACCCACACAAAACGCAACGCCATCAGGCTGAGACTGATGGTGGCCACGTACACCGCCAGCCACCAGGGATTGAGGTGCCCGGCCTCCTGCACGCTGCGCACCGCACCGTCCAGGATGCCCGGCAACTGCTCGCCCAGCAGCACGAAGATGATGCCGTTGAAGGTGAACTGCACCGTGTCCCACACCGCCGAACGCTGCAGGCGCATATTGCCCGGGGCGTTGCCGGCCATTTCCACGTAGCTCATGGTGATGCCGGCGGCCACTGCGGCCAGGATGCCGGAGGCATGGAAGGCTTCGGCCAGCAGATACGCCGCAAATGGGGTAAGCAGGTTGACCAGGATCGCCGAACCGGGCTCCTCGCCGAAATGCCGCCAGATCCAGGCCTGGATGCGGCTCAACCCAAAGGTCGTCGCCACGCCCAGGGCCAGGCCGGCCAGCGCCACCCACAGAAAGGTCAGCGAAGCGGCCGCCACCGAGAAGGTGCCGGTCAGCACCGCCGCCACCGCGAACTGGAAACACACCAGGCCCGAGGCGTCGTTGAGCAGCGACTCGCCTTCCAGGATGTGCATCAGGCGCTTGGGGATCGGCACCTTGGAGGCGATCGAGGACACCGCCACCGGGTCGGTCGGCGAAATGATCGCTGCCAGCGCAAACGCCACGGCCAGCGGCATCGCCGGTATCAGCCAATGGATGAAGAAGCCGGCACCAATCACGGTGAAGATGACCAGCCCCAACGCCAGTTCCAGAATGGCCGCCTTGTCGCGGAACAGGCCTTGCTTGGGAATGCGCCAGCCATCCAGAAACAGCAGTGGCGGCAGGAACAACAGGAAGAACAGCTCCGGTTCCAGCTCGTGCCCGGCATCGAAGACGCCGGAGACCACCGCGCCCAGCGCGATCTGGACCAACGGCAGCGGCAGCGAAAACGGCAGGATGCGGATGAGGTAACCGCTGGCCGCGACCGCCAGCAACATGGCGAGGACGACATCGATCGAATGCATGAAAAACCCGGAATGAAGAAACGGCCGCACGCGCGGCATCGCATATTGCGACGCACAACAACGCACCTACCGGACCATACCGTGTTGCACCCGGTGATGAAAACCACCGCATTGCCTCGCACCTTGGCAGGTTGGGCGATGCGGCAGGGTTGTTGCGGATCGGTTCAATCGGCCGGCGTCCGATACGCTGGCGAATGGAGGCAGGCGCGGTGACGCGCTTCAAGTGCGCGCCCTGCGGCAAACCGATCGTGCAGCGACGCGGTGGCGAGCGGCTGCGGCTCGATCGGTGACGAACGATGCAATGACGCACAGGCGTTTCCGCAACCGCAGCCGGCATGTTGGACACAGGCACGTCTGCGTCGGCCGCAGTGCATGAACGCTCGATCCGATCGAGCCGAAGGCATGTCGCGCCCACGGCATCGAAGGGCGTTGCGCATCGCCTTGCCGCTTTCTTGGAAGGGCACGAACCATCGCGCTATAGCCACGGATGACGCGCGAGCGCGTGCGGGTGCAGCGACCGCTGTCGTATCGCTGTCGTATCGCTGTCGGTCGTGGCCCACGCGGGCACCAGCCACCTGTGACGCCACCATCACCACGCCAAACGTGGTGATGAATGTCAAAACAGCGTGATGCATCCGGCCGTTTCGCAGGCGCGTATTGACGTTACGGTTGCCATCCAGGCGATCGCCAACCCAAAAGGATCGATGCCTCATGAAGACTTCATTCCAGTCGCTTGCCGTTGCCACCGCCATTGCCCTGAGCAGCGCCATGGCTCCCGCCTATGCTGCGTCCAATCCGACCGTTGGCGGCGCGCCGATGCTGGCGACCAAGGACATTGTCGACAACGCGGTCAACTCCAAGGACCACACCACGCTGGTCGCTGCCGTCAAAGCCGCCGGCCTGGTCGACACGCTGAAGGGCCCGGGCCCGTTCACCGTGTTCGCACCGACCAATGCGGCCTTCTCGGCACTGCCGGCCGGCACCGTCGACACCTTGCTGAAGCCCGAATCCAAGGCGACGCTGACCAAGGTGCTGACCTATCACGTGGTGCCGGGCAAGGTGGATGCTGCTTCGCTGATCGCCAAGATCAAGGCCGGCGGCGGCAGCGCCACGCTGACCACCGTGCAGGGCGAACCGCTGACCGCAAAGCTCAATGGCAAAAAGGTCACCATCACCGACGTCAAGGGCAATACCGCCAACGTCACCATTGCCGACGTCATGCAGAGCAATGGCGTGATCCACGTGGTGGACAAAGTGCTGATGCCGTAATGGCCTGCCGTCGCACTGCGACGCGTCGCGGCTGACGCAGGCACGCTGCCATCGGCGGAACGTGGTTTTTCCGCCGATGGCGCAGCGCTTTCATGCAGCGTCATGGCCTCAGACGCGCTGTCTTGAAGAAGTTTCCGTCGATGAGGCGACCGTTTAGCAAGCGCAGACCTTACGCGACATCGACACACAAGATGTCTCGGCTAGTGCGGTATCGGGCAACCAGAGGCACCGCATGACGGCTGCCCTGTGGGTTCTGTTTGTCGCTAGTGGATCAGCAACTCCAAGCCACCGATCGACGGTGGAGGGCAGTGGATCTGCGAACGTCCTACCGAAGGCAGGTCTTCGTTCAACATGCTGTGCGTCGCGCGAGCCAGCCTCCAGCGACCGCAATCAAACTGTCAAGCGGCGGTGATGGAGTGACCGGCGTGCCGGTGGCTCCGCTTGGTGTCCTGATTCTCCGACACCGTGCGCGTGCCCTTGCACGCGTATTTTTTTGCCCGTGCGACGCGCGGTTTCCCTATCTCGACTGATCGCTGGACGGCGGCGGTGGATCCAGCAATCGACGGAGATCTTCGACAAATCCGCGATACCCTTCTTCGCGCGCATCGGTCGATGGCTGGCGCAACACCCAGGACGGATGCACCGTGGTCAACACCGGCGTGCCGTCGTCCAGGCGGTGCCATTGCCCGCGCTCGCGCATCAATCGGAAGCTGCTTCCCAACACCGCTTGCGCCGCAGTCGCGCCCAGGCAGACGATCTGGGCCGGACGCAATTGCGCCCGTTCGGCCTGCAACCACCCGCTACAGGCCTGTACATGGGTGCGCTCCGGATTGCGATGCAGCCGCCGTTTGCCGCGCTGCTCGAAACGGAAATGCTTGACCGCATTGGTGACGTAAAACTTCTCGCGGTCCACACCCAGCTCGCCCAACGCCATGTTGAACAGGCGCCCGGCAGGCCCGACAAACGGACGACCGCTCAAGTCCTCTTCATCGCCAGGCTGCTCGCCGATCACCATCACCGACGCATCGTCGGGTCCTTCGCCGAACACTGTTTGCGTTGCTGGTTGCCACAGCTCGCAACGCCGGCAATCGCGTGCGGCAGTGCGCAACTGGGCCAGGCTTTGGGTGACCACGTCCGGCAGTGGCGCAGGCGCCGCCGGCACCCGTCGCCGTACCGGCTCGGGCGCGCGCTCGGCCATCTCGCGCACGCGCACGCCGGCTTCGCGGATCAGCTCCGGCAACAGCGTGGCTTCGGGCAGGTTCTTCCAATATTTCTGCGGCATTTCCTGCCGCATCATGGTCGGGTTGAGCCGCGCCGGGTTGAAGATGTGCGCGTAGTACGTGCGCCAGAGCGTCTCCTGCGCATCGTCGGCCGGGACCTGGGTGCGCACCGCGCCTTCGCCAAAGGCCAACGCCTGCCCATCCCAACGCACGCTGCGGTACGGGGTCAGGATCGCCCAGCGCATGCCGGCAAACCGGCGCGCAAAAAACGGCGCCACGCGATCCACGATCCAGTGCTCGGGCTCGAACCAGGACACGAAGTCTTCTTCTTCCCCGGGCAGGCGGCGAAAGCGCACGAAGGCCTTCATCTTGTGCGTATCGCGCTGCACCGCTTTTTGCCACTGCCGTAGCCGGTGCACATCCACATCGGTGGCGCGCTCCAGCAAGGCTTTTTCTCCAGAGGCAACGCGCCACAGCAAGCGATACAACACGGCATGCCGTTGCGGGTCGCGGTGACACAGCACCGAGGCCGCCAGCTGCATGAAATCCGCAGAGACCCGTGGTGGTGGCACCACAGCCGGCAAGGCCAACAGGCCCTGCCCCATCAACAAGCCGCCCTGCGCCCCGCCATTCCAGGCCACATCGTCCGGCTCCACCTGCGCGCACCAGCCCGCCCGCGCCAACGCGCGCCACGCCTCAAAGCTCCACGGCGGCTCCACCTCAGCGCTGAACATCGCTCACACCGCACTCCCCAGAGACTAACGCCACCATCAACACCAAGACCCTATCGCCGCTGCTATTGCTATTGCCGTGGCCGTGGCCGTGGCCGTGGCCGTGGCCGTGGATCTTGCTTCACCCCGTCGCCTTAAAGCGAGCCGAGCACCGCAGTCATGCGTGGCCGAAGCGGCGCCCTTGTTTGAGCGTAGCGAGTTTGGGCGCCGTGCCGCGCGTGGCGAGGAGCGCAGGGGACCGGTGCGGCCTTATCGCAGAGGCACTAATCAAACAACCCCGCCTGCCTAGGCGCAGGTGCCAATTGCGCCCGCAACCGCACAGGATCATCCAAGCGTTGACGCGGATGATGATCCAGCACACTCACAAACGGCAGCAACTTCTTCATTGGCACGCGCAGCCGTGCCAGATCCCCAACCCGCAAGCGCGCATGCCGCCGCGACAACAACAGACGCTCCACGTTGCGCGTGCCCAGGCCAGGTACGCGCAGCAGCATTTCGCGCGGTGCCGCATTCAGATCCACCGGAAACCGCTCGGGATTGCGCAATGCCCAGGCCAGCTTGGGGTCCACGTCCAGGTCGAGCATGCCGCTGGACTGCGCCGGCGCAATGTCTTCCACGCTGAACTCGTAGAAACGCAGCAACCAGTCGGCCTGGTACAGCCGGTGCTCGCGCTGCAGGGGCGGCGCCTGCAACGGCAGCTTGGACGAGGCGTCCGGGATGGGGCTGAAGGCCGAGTAATACACCCGGCGCATGCGGTAATTGCCGTAGAGGTTGTGGCTGGTGTCCAGAATGCTGCGGTCGTTGGCATTGTCGGCGCCGACGATCATCTGCGTGCTCTGCCCGGCCGGTGCAAAGCGTGGCGGCTTGGCGCGGCGCACCGTTTCGGCCTTGCGTTCGAGCTGGTTTTCTTCGATGCGCCAGCGCAACTCGCCCATCGCCGAGCGAATGCCGCCCACGCTTTTTTCCGGCGCCAGCAGCGTCAGGCCCTGTTCGGTGGGCAACTCCACATTGATGCTCAAGCGATCGGCATAGCGTCCGGCCGCTGCCAGCAACTCCGGGGCCGCATCCGGGATGGTCTTGAGATGGATGTAACCGGCGAAATGGTGCACCTCGCGCAGCTGCCGCGCCACTTCCACCAGTTGCTCCATGGTGTAGTCGGAGTTGCGGATGATGCCGCTGGAGAGAAACAAGCCTTCGATGTAGTTGCGCTTGTAGAAATCCAGCGTGAGCGTGACCACTTCCTCCGGCGTGAAGCGCGCACGGCGCACATTGCTGGACACGCGATTGACGCAGTACGCGCAGTCGAAGATGCAAAAATTGGTCAGCAGGATCTTCAACAGCGACACGCATCTGCCATCGGGCGTGTACGAGTGGCAGATGCCCATGCCCTCGGTGCTGCCGATGCCGCCGGTGCCCAGCGAGTTGCGCTTGTTGGCGCCACTGGAAGCACAGGAGGCATCGTATTTGGCGGCGTCGGCGAGGACGGCGAGCTTGTCGAGGATTTTCACGCGGGCAGCATGCAGCGGTGGCGTCTCAGCCTATGAGACTCGCATGCACCCGATCGTGAATGCTTCAGAGCGCTGCGGGTTGGCGCGATCCGGCGCTCGCAACTGCATGCGTCCCCGCCCTTGCCGACCGTGCGATTGCACCATCCCGATCGGCATTGCAGCACTTGGCGCAAACATGCCGATGCGCCCACGTCCGCACCCCGGCGCTATGCCGCGATCGGCTCCGCCGCCGCTGCAGGGCCATCGAAGCGATACAGATCCATGGCCATCAAACCCGCATCGATGCCGGCGTCGATGCGCTGCGCACCAAGCCGGTCATCGCCGGCCGCCCCCATCGCCACGTACAGCGGCAGCCAGTGCTCGTCGCTGGGATGCGCGCGTGCGGCATGCGGCGCCTGGCGGCGGTAGTCCAGCAGCGCGGGGATGTCGTTGTCCAGCAGCTTGCGTTCGGTCCATTCGATGAAGGGCCGCACGTACGGCGCTTGCCGCTCGGCGCTGTAGCCGTGGCGCAAGTCGTGCAGGTTATGGGTGATGCTGCCTGAGCCGACCACCAGCACGCCGTCATCGCGCAATGGCGCCAGCGCACGCCCCAACGCGAACTGGTGCGCCGGTCCCAGCTCGGGCTGGATCGATAGCGACACCACCGGGATGTCGGCGTCCGGATACAGCAGGCGCAGCGGCACCCAGACGCCGTGATCGAAGCCGCGCTGCGGGTCCAGCTGCGGATGCAGGCCGGCCTGTTCCAGCCGGCGCACGATCTGCTGCGCCAATGCCGGCTCGCCGGGCGCCGGATAGTCCAGCGCATACAACGGCGCCGGGAAGCCGCCAAAGTCGTGAATGGTCGGCGGCCGCAGCGCACCGCTGACCAGCGGGCGACGGCCCAGCCAGTGCGCGCTCGCCACCACGATGGCACGCGGCCGCGGCAACGCGTGCCGCAGGTCGGCCAGGCGCTCGCCGACCTGCCCCGGCTGCAGCGCAGTCATCGGCGAGCCGTGCGAGATGTACAGGGAAGGCAAGCGGGTCATGGACAGCTCCTTGATCGATGAAAACAGCATCGGCGCGACGGCCTCATGGCGAATGCGCCTGGTCGGGCAAGGCCCGGGCGATCACCGACTCCGCCCATGACGCCAGGTCCCCGGTCGCCGCCCGGGTTTCGGGCGCCAGCCACGGTGACAAGCGTGTCTGTCGGCGGCGGCAAGCCCACAAGCGCCAGGCAGCGGGCGCAAGCCGGCCGGAGCGCACGCCATCACGCAGGTCATGCCGGGCACCGCAAACGCACACGCTGATGCAGACAGCCGTGCCGATGGGGACGCGAAGATGCAAGGCCAGCCGTCATGGCGGACTCCAGTAGGCACCACACCAGCCTATTCGTTACAGAATTCTGATAAATACAGTTACTTCAGATAAATTATTTCACTTGAGGTAACAATCGGACCCGCCATGGATACCCTCGATGCGATGCGCGTGTTCGCCGCGGTGGCCGAGCGCAACGGCTTCAGCGCCGCCGCCGATGCATTGGACCGCTCCACTGCCAGCGTCACCCGCCAGGTCGCCGCGCTTGAACAGCGGCTCGACACCCGCCTGCTCAACCGCACCACCCGCCGGGTCAGCCTGACCAGTGCCGGCAGCGCCTACTACCAGCGCTGCCGGCAGCTGCTGGCCGATCTGGACGACCTGGAGGCCACCATCGGCGCGCAAGCGCTGGAGCCAGCCGGCGTACTGCGGGTGAACGCGCCGGTGAGCTATGGCATCGAGCGCCTGGGCGCATTGCTGCCGGGCTTTCGTGCACGCTACCCGCAGGTGGAACTGGACCTGTCGCTGTCCGACCGCCTGGTGGACATGGTCGAAGAAGGCTTCGACGTCGCCATCCGCATCACCCGCCAGCCGGCGCCGATGTTGATCGCCCGGCAGTTGGGCAAGGTCCGCATCCTGGCATGTGCATCGCCGGCCTATCTGGCGCGTGCCGGAACACCCCGGCACCCATCCGATCTGGCCGGCCACGAATGCCTGCTCTACCACTACTCCCCCAGCGGCGACGAGGTGCGCTTTCAGGGCCCGGAGGGCGATATCGACGTGCGCCTGCGCGGCGGCCTGCGCGCCAACAACGGGCATGTGCTGAACGCTGCCGCGCTGGCCGGGCAAGGCATCGTGATGCAGCCGGATTTCCTGGCCGAGCCGCACCTCGCCGCAGGGCGGCTGGTGCGCATCCTTCCGGACTACGCACTGGACGAAATCGGCATCTTTGCGGTGTACACCAGCCGCAGCCACCTGGCACCGAAGGTGCGCAGCTTCATCGATTACCTGATCGAATGCATGGCCGAGCCCGGACCTGGTTGAGCCAGCGGCGACGCCAAGAAACAGGTCGCTGATCCGGCACGTGAGCCAATGCGGCCGGGATGTGGGATCGGGGAACTGGGCGCGCAAGCACGCGACATTTCGACAAACGCATCCCGGTTCACCCGCGGCGGCAAACGACCGCGGCAACAGTTCGTCCCGTGCGTGGTCATTCTGCTGTCGCGACCGGTGTGCGCACAATCCGGCTCCCCGTTCAACAGGAGTGCCCATGAGCAAGATCGCCATCGTGTATTTCAGCGGCTACGGCCACACCGTCAAGCAGGCCGAAGCCGTGCACGCGGGCGCGGCCAGCGTTGGTGAGGCCACGCTGTACCGCATCGACCAGGACGGCAACCTGCCCGACGACGCGTGGGATGCCATCAGTGCCGCCGACGCCATCATCTACGGCAGCCCCACCTACATGGGCGGCCCGGCGTGGCAGTTCAAGAAATTTGCCGATGCCAGCTCCAAACCGTGGTTTGCGCAGGCCTGGAAGGACAAGGTCGCTGCCGGCTTCACCAATTCGGCATCGGCCAACGGCGACAAGGCCGCCACCATCCAGTACTTGTGGACGCTGTCGCAACAGCATGGCCAGATCTGGGTGGGCACCGGGCTGCCGCCGGCCAACACCAAGGCGCATGGGCCGCAGGACGTGAACTGGACTGGCGGCTGGGGCGGTGCACTGGCGATCTCGCCATCGGACGCGTCGCCGGACGAAGCGCCGCGTCGCGGCGACCTGGAAACGGCCAAGCTGTTCGGCAAGCGCGTGGCCGAAGTGGCCGCCAAGCTCAAGGGCTGATTGCACACCGCGCCGGCCCGCGCAGATCGCAGCTTGGCCTGCCGATCTGCGCGGGCCGTGCGTTAGCGCGTGGGCCACATCGCGCTAACGCCTTTCACGCCATTGTCTCCCGACCTTTTTGCTGCACGGAGTCCCCCCATGCAAACCCGCACGCTTGGCCGTTCCGGCCCCACCGTTTCGGCCCTGGGCCTTGGCTGCATGGGGATGAGCGCGTTCTATGGCGACCGCAGCGACGAGGCCGCCTCGATCGCGGTGATCCACCGCGCGCTCGATCGTGGCATCAGCTTGCTCGACACCGCCGACATGTACGGCCCGCACACCAATGAAGTGCTGGTCGGCAAGGCGATTGCCTCGCGCCGGCATGAAGTGTTTCTGGCCACCAAATTCGGCATCAAGCTCGACCCCAACGACCCGTCGGTGCGCGGCATCGATGGCAGCCCGGCGTATGTGCAGTCCGCGTGCGAAGCCAGCCTGCGTCGGCTGGGCGTGGAGCATATCGACCTGTACTACCAACACCGCGTCGACCCCAACGTGCCCATCGAAGACACCGTAGGCGCGATGGCGCGCCTGGTCGAACAGGGCAAGGTGCGCTTTCTCGGTTTATCGGAAGCGGCCGCAGCCACCATTCGCCGTGCGCACGCGGTGCACCCCATCACTGCGGTGCAGACCGAATATTCGCTGTGGTCGCGCGAGCCGGAAGACAACGGCGTATTCGCCGCGGTGCGCGAACTCGGCATCGGGTTCGTGCCGTACTCGCCGCTGGGGCGCGGTTTTTTGACCGGCGCGTTTTCGTCGCCGGACGATTTCGATGCCGACGATTACCGCCGCCATTCGCCGCGTTTTCAAGGCGAAAACTTCACCCGCAACCTGCAACTGGTGGAGCAGGTCAGGGCCATTGCTGCCGACAAGGGCATCACACCGGGGCAACTGGCACTGGCCTGGGTGCTGGCGCAAGGCCAGGACCTGGTTCCGATCCCGGGCACCAAGCGGTTGGCCTATCTGGAAGAAAACATCGCTGCGCTGGATGTGGCCCTGATGCCGGACGAACTGGCCCGCATCGATGCCATCTTCCCGCCGCAAGCTGCGGCTGGCACGCGCTACCCGGAAGCGATGATGGGCGCGGTCAACCGCTGAGCCGTGCTGCGTGGCCTAGGTTGGCTGACACGCAGCGGCGGCTGCCAGGTGGCTGCGGACGGCGCGCTTGGAACCGGCGTGTACGAACGTGGCACATGCCGATTCCGGGCACGGCCGCGCCCGCATGACGGTGAGCGCAATCGCCTTGCGGTGTGCTGCGTGTCTTTGCTGGACACAGCCAGCGCTGCGGCACTGCGCTAGCGCCGGTGGAGCTTGCCGCGCGCCACTGCTGCCATCCAACTGTCACACCGCAATCGATAGATGCGTGTGTGTTTCGCAGCGCTCGTCGATCGCGCGTACTGGATGCTGACCGCCCCTGCTCACACTCCCGCTTCGCAGCCCCTTGCACACTGGCTGCAGTTCACACGCCTATTGCCCCATGCTGTCGTTCGTGATTCCCGCCCATGACGAGGCTGCCCTGATCGGCGACACGCTGCAGTGCCTGCATGCCTGCGCGCAGGCCATGCAGCTGGACTATGAAGTGATCGTGGTGGCCGATGCCTGCGAAGACGCCACGGCAGCCATCGCACGCAGCCATGGCGCGCAGGTGCTGGAGGTGCAGTTGCGCCACATCGCCGCCACGCGTAATGCCGGCGCACAGGCCGCACGAGGCGAGCGCCTGTTGTTTCTGGATGCCGACACACTGATCAACCCGCACGTCGTTGGCGCAGCACTGGCTGCGCTCGATGCCGGCGCGGTAGGCGGTGGGGCGCAGGTGCATCTGCAGGGCAAGCGGGTGTGGTCCGAGCGCATGGCGCAGGCGGTGTTTGGCTGGTTTTTCCGTGTTTCCGGCATTGCGCCCGGGTGCTTTCTGTTTTGCACGCGGGTGGCCTTCGTCAGTGCAGGGGGCTTCAACACGCGCTACTACGCCGGTGAAGACGTGGCACTGAGCCGCGCCCTGGCGCGCTGCGGACGCTTTGTGATCTTGCGCCAGACCGTGCACACCTCCGACCGCAAGCTGCGCAGCTTTTCCAAGCGCGAGCACCTGAGCCTGCTGTTGCGGTTTCTGTGGCGCGGGCGGCGCATGCTGCAGACCCGCGACGCGCTCGGCTTCTGGTATCAACGCCGGCGCTGAACCGAGCGTGTCCGCATCACCGCGATCCGCGGCGAAGCCTACGCTGGAACCGGCACCCGGCACTGCAGGCCACTACACTGTGCTGTCCGTTTTGGTTATACGAGCTGCGCCGCATGGCTTCTTTGCATCGCCCCGTCCTCATCGCCGCCATGTCTGCCGCGCTGCTGACCAACGCCGCATGCCACCGCGATGGCGCGACACCGGTCGCGAGCACGCACCCAACGCCGCCCCCTAGCAAGCCCAAGCTCGGCGATTTCGGCTTCGATGCGGCCGGTATGGATCGCAGCGTGGCGCCGGGCGACGACTTCTTCGATTACGCCAGCGGCAACTGGGTCAAGCGCACGCAGATCCCGGAAGATCGCGCCAGCTTCAACAGTTTCGTTTCCATCGCCATCGAGACCGAGCGGCATAGTCGCGACATCATCGAAGGCGCTGCCGCCAACGACCGCGTCACCGGCGAAGACAAGCAGATCGGCGACTACTACGCCGCCTACATGGACGAAGCCAGCATCGAGGCCAAGGGCGTGCGCCCGGTGCAACCGGAACTGGAAGCGATCGCCCAGCTCGACGACAAGCAGGCCCTGGCGCGCACCTTGGGCGGCCAGCTGCGTGCCGATGTCGATCTGCTCAACGCCACCAATTTCCATACCGACCGGCTGTTCGGCCTGTGGGTGTCGCAGGACCTGCATCATCCGGGCCGCTACGTGCCCTATCTGGTGCAAGGCGGCCTGGGCATGCCCGAGCGCAGTTTCTACCTGGACGGCGGGCGTATGGCGCAGCTGCGCGAAGCCTACCGCGCGCACATCGTCACCTTGCTGGAGCTGGCCGGCATCGACGATGCGCCCGCCAGGGCCGAGCGCATCCTGGCGCTGGAAATCGCCATGGCACGCGTGCACGCGACTCCCGAGCAGACCAACAACGTGCAGGCCGGCGCCAATGCCTGGAAGCAGTCCGATTTCGCGCGCAATGCGCCCGGCCTGGACTGGGCGGTGTTCTTCGAGGCAGCCGGCCTCAACGCACAACAGGATTTCATCGTATGGCAGCCGCGCGCGGTGAGTGGGTTGTCGGCGTTGGTGCAGTCCGAGCCGCTGCAGACCTGGAAGGATTACCTGAGCTTCCGCGCGCTGGATCGCGCCTCGCCCTACCTGTCCAAGGCCTTCGCCGACGAGCGCTTCGCGTTTTACGGCACCACGCTGGAAGGTACCCCGCAGCAGCGCCAGCGCTGGAAACGCGGCATCGACGCGACCAACGCCGCATTGGGCGAAGCGGTCGGCAAGCGCTACGTGCAGAAGTACGTCAGCGCGCAGACCAAGACGCGTGCCGAAGAGATGGTGAAGAACATCATCACCGCGTTCGGCAAACGCATCGACGCACTGGAGTGGATGAGCGCCGAAACCAAACAGCATGCCAAGGCGAAAATCGCCGGCCTGACGGTGGCGGTCGGCTACCCGGACACCTGGCGCGACTACAGCGGGCTGGACGTGCGCCGCGATGATGCGCTCGGCAACGTGCAACGCGCCGAGGTCTTCGAATACCGCCGCAACCTGGCCAAGCTGGGCAAGGCAGTCGATCATCGCGAGTGGTACATGCTGCCGCAGGAGGTCAACGCGCTGAACGTACCACTGGAAAACCGCCTGATCTTCCCGGCGGCGATCCTGCAACCGCCGTTCTTCGATCCCGCCGCCGACGATGCGGTGAACTATGGCGCGATCGGCGCGGTGATCGGCCACGAGATCAGCCACAGCTTCGACAACATGGGCGCGCTGTTCGACGAACACGGGGAGCTGCATAACTGGTGGACACCGCAAGACCTGAAAAAATTCGAGAGCGCCGGCAATGCCCTGGCCGCGCAGTTCAGCGCCTACCAACCGTTCGACGACTTGTCGGTCAACGGCAAGCTGACGCTGGGCGAAAACATCGCCGACGTTGCAGGCCTGGCCACTGCATACGACGCCTACCAGCTGTCGCTGCAGGGCAAGCAGCCCCGGACCCTGGACGGTTTCAGCCCGGATCAGCGCTTTTTCCTTGGCTTTGCGCAGGCCTGGCGCGGCAAGTATCGCGACGCGGCACTGCGCAATGCGCTGCTCACCGATGTGCATGCACCCGGCCGCTTCCGCGCGCAAACCGTGCGTAACCTGGATGCCTGGTACCCGGCCTTCGATGTGACACAGGGTCAGCAGCTGTATCTGGCGCCGGAGCAGCGGGTCAGGATCTGGTAGGTGCTGGTCGAGGTCGATGCAGCGCCAATGGAGCTGGTGTCTGCGGCATTGTTTGTCGTGGCGCGCGGCAGTGCCATGCCGGGGGATGGCGAAGTGCGTGAGTACCCACGTCGTGGTTGCCGTCGAAAAAGCGGCACGACCAGCGATTGCCTATCGCGCCACCAGCGCACCTCAGAACACCCGCTCCGCCCGGCCCACCGCCGTTACACGCTGTCAGGCCACTCCAGCAACATCGCCGGCGGCAATTGCATGCGCCTGCATGCGCGCGCAGACAGTCCGTCGCGCAAGGCCGTGCGGAACAGCGGCGACAGGCTGCGCAGCAACCGTGCCGATGCGCGCGCCTGCGCGCGTTGGGTGGCGGTGCGGCCGAGCATGTCGCTGGCCCAGCCGGGCAACAGGGCCGTGCCGGCGCCGAGAAATACCCCCCGCGACAGACCCGCGGCGGGCACCGGCAGCTGGATGCTGGTGAGGATGTCGAGCACCTCGCGCGAGCGCGCGTCCATGCGTAACTCTCCCAGCACCGATGCGAAATACGCATCCACCTGCGCCTCGCTGGCCGGCACATCGGCTGCGCCCAACGCCTCGGCCACGCGTCGCGCTTCGTCGTAGTAGCGGTCGGCGATGGCAGCAGGCACCTGGCGGCAATAACGCCGGCATCCCTGCAAGAACCCATAGGCCTCGGTCACATGCACCCAAGTGAGCAACTGCGGGTCGTTGGCCTCGTAAGGCACACCGTCGGCAGTGTGGCCGCGAATCTGCGAGTGGATCTTGCGCACGCGCGCAATCAGCTGTTCGGCTTCCGCGGCTGGCGCGTAAGTGGTGCCGGCGACGAAGTTGGTGGTGCGCCGCAGCCGCCCGATCAAATCGGTGCGGAAGTTGGAATGGTCGTAGACCCCGGCCAGCGCGCGCGGATGCAACAACTGCAACATCAATGCGCACAGGCCGCCGGACAGCATGCCCGGAAATTCGGAGTGGATGCGCCAGGTGATGCTGTCGGGCCCGAAGATGCCGGGATCGCCCAGCGGCTGATCGTATTCGATGGTGCTCTGACCACGCGGAAACGCGTCGAGCACCCAGCGATGGATCTGTTTGGCGGCGGGGGCAGTGAGAGTGCGCAGGACGGCTGACATGCGGCAATGATACGCAGCTCATCTGCAACACCAGGTCAGCGTAGCGCTGACCAGCATTCGTTCGGCACGTCAGCGCGGCGGTGGCGACCAGATGCTGACGGGCATCGTGAGCGCGCGGCCGGAAGAACGCGACCTGGCACCTGGGTGGGGTACTGCCCATCCGGGCGATCAGGCCCGCTGAGCTTTCTACCAACGGGCCCGGCGTCGCCGAACGCCCTTCCAGCATGTCCGGCAAGCCGGCTTGCCTGTCCTTGGAACCCGGCAATTGCCGCAGCGCCGAGTGTGCAGTGCAGCAAGATCGAAGGCGCCGCGCAGGCACGCGGCGGCGGCATGACCGCAAATCCGCCTGAATTCAGCAATTTGTGCGCGTCCGCGCAGAATTGCGCGGCCAGCGCTTCGTTTGAGGCATTGCCATGCACAGCGAAAGTGCTAGAACTAAGGCCGTCCGTCGACGCACTGCTTCGCCAGCACGTTGAGGACGCTCCAGGGCACCGGCCGCGGCCAGTGCAGCAAGTCGTTCGTACCAGCCATCCGTCAGGAGCTTGTCATGATCGCTTTGTTCCAGGGTTTAGGCCTGCTATTGCAGGACAACGCACTCCATCGGCTCCCCTTCGACGAGCAGGTGGCTCACTGGCGCGACAAGACCGACGCGCAGCTCGACGAAGAGCTCTCGCTGCTCAAGGTGGCCAAAAAGCAGTGGGTGATCGCCTCGATCATCGGCTGGCAGGCGATCTCGCTGATATTGTTGGGCGTGATCACGCACCAGCTGTGGCAGAACGACTACCACCTGACCTTCAGCCGGGTGGTGATCATCTTCACCTCGTGGGCGTCGATCCTGTTCGTGATGTGGTACATCGCCGACCTGTTCGACCACAGCGCCGGTTTCGAACGCTGGCTACGCGCCTTCAACAGCCGCGCGCGGGTGACGCCGGACGCCGACTCGGTCGAATGCGTTGCCGACGCGCTGGACATGACGCGCCGCTACCCGGAGGTGCTGCGCTACAAGCAGGAGGTCACGTCCAAGCGCGAGTTGCGCCACGAAGACATCGTCAACATGCGCGAAATGGGCCGGCTACGCCGCTATACCGAACTGCTGCGCGACCTCGACCGCTTCGATGGCGCGCCACGGCTGGTGGTCAATTCCTGACCAGGCCCCCCGTGGCGATGCAGCGACGCGTTGACCGAGAAACACGCTACCTGCAGCAATGATTCGGCTGCAAACAGGAACGGCCGGTGCGCACTGCGCCGGCCGTTCTTGTTTATTCCCAGCGGTGACCGCCAGCCGGTTGCCGGGAGTCGGCGCCGGCTAGCGCCTGTGAGCATTCACGCCTGCGCAACCGCCTTCTCCACCGAGGGAGTCCGCCAGCCGCTGCGCACGCCCCAGACGTAGAACACCGCGCCCACGACTGCGACCACGACCAGATCGGTGCCGTAGCTGAGGTAGCCATGTCCACCGAAATCGGTGCTGCCGGCCCACGAGACCAGTGCAATGGTGGGCAGGTAGCAGATCATCCAGGCCGCACCCTTGAGGTTGCGGCGCAGATCCGGCCAGCCTTGCTTGGCCTGGTAATAGCAGTACACCGGCAGCGCCACGACCATCAGCAGGATGATCTCGCCGGTCAGCGGCCAGCGTGCCCAATACAGCAGTTCGGTGGCCATCACGAAGGCCACGCCGGCCAGCACCGGCAGTGCGGCGATACGCAGCGGGCGGTGCAGTTCCGGCGCGTGCCGGCGTAGCGCCATCGCGCTGATCGGGCCGGTGAGGTAGGAAATGATGGTGGCCACCGAGATCACGGCCGCCAGCGTGCCCCAGCCGCGGAAAAAGAACAGGAACACGAACGACACGGCCAGGTTGAAGAACATCGCCATGCGCGGCACGCCCCAGACCGGGTGCAGCTTGCCCAGCACGGCCGGCATGGTGCCGTTCTTTTCCATGCCGTAGACCATGCGTGCAGTGGTCGCGGTATAGGTGATGCCGGTGCCGCTGGGGCTGACGAACGCATCGATGTAGAGCAGCATCGCCAGCCAATGCAGGTTGACGATGATGGCCAGCTCGGCGAACGGCGAGCGGAAATCGATACCGTGCCAGCCGGCCTTGGCCAGCAGATCCGGCGGCACGGCGCCGATGTAGGCCACCTGCAGGATCACGTACACCACCGTGGCCAGCGCGATCGAACCCAGCACCGCGAACGGAATGCTGCGGCCGGGGTTACGCGCCTCGCCAGCCAGATTCACCGGGCTCTGGAAGCCGTTGAAGCTGAAGACGATGCCGGCGGTGGCCACCGCCGTGAGCACCGCAGCCAGGTCGAGCACATGCGAATCGCCGTGGATGCCGACGCTGAAGTTTTCGCTATGGAAGCCGCTGGCGATCAGCGCCACGCCAGTGGCGGCAGGCACCACCAGCTTGAACACGGTGATCAGCGTATTGGAGCGTGCGAACAGCTTGACGCTCCAGAAATTCAGAAAGAAATACACCAGCACCAGCACCGCGGAAATCAGCAGGCCGGGCACAGAGAGCTCGCCTGCCCCACCAGGCGCCTGCACATACAAGCCCTGCGCCCAGGCCCATGGCCAGGACGCCATGTACTGCACCGAGGCCTCGGCCTCGACCGGGATCACCGAGACGATGGCGATCCAGTTGGCCCAGCCGGCAATGAAACCCACCAGCGAGCCGTGCGAATAATGGCTGTAGCGCACCATGCCGCCGGATTCGGGGAACATGGCGCCCAGCTCGGCATACGACAGCGCGATGGTGGTGATGATCGCCGCGCCCAGCACCCAGGCCCAGATCGCGCCGGGGCCGGCCAGGCCGGCCGCGCGCCAGGCGCCGAACAGCCAACCAGAGCCAATGATCGAGCCCAGGCCGGTGAGCATGAGGGCGAAGGGGCCAACGTCGCGGCGTAGCGAGTGTTCGGACATGAGGAGCCTGGCAGTGAGGACGCCGTGAACCGGCAACAAGCCGGTAATGATCGCAGAAGCGACCGCTTGCCGTCAGTGCGTATTCAGGCACGACCGGGGCGTCGCTGCCGACATCCTGCCGATCCGGCAGTGCGCGGCAGATCCACGCACGCCAGGGCTCGTTGTCTGCAGCAGCGACCAGCAGTGCCTGCACAGCCGCCAGGCTGGCCCCGCCGGTGCCCGGAACCCGCAGGCACCCGCGATGGGCACTAAGGCTTCTGCGCGTGGCCTACGCACACGCACGCACGCCCAACCACAGCTCGGTGCGTGCGTGCGCCTTCCTCAGCCGCGGCAATCGGCCTGCGGTGCGGTGGTCTCCACGCAGGTGTGCGCCTGGCCGGGAACGCCGCGCACTTCGCGCACCTGCCCTGGCACCAGCACAAAGCTGTCCAAGGTCTTGCGGGCACACGTCGGTGCGCTTGCGCCATCACCGCTGCCGCGAGCGCCGCACTGCTCCTCAAAGATCAGGTAGTAGCAATGGCCGGTATCGCTGGCCAGGCAATGCACGCTGGTACTGCTCGCGGTGATCAGCGTCTTGCTGAAGATCACATCGTGGCCATCGCGGGTGGCACGGGTGATCGAGGTGGTGCCATTGCGTTCATGGCAGCCGGCCAGGGCAAGCAGGCAATACACCAGGGAGGCGATCAGGCGCATGGAGACAGTCCTTTCAGTCGATGCAAACGGGGGAATCAAAGCAGGCTGCAGCGCGTCAGGCAGCGGTTGTCGGTCATCGGAACGCTGTGGCACTCACGCGCATACGTAGGTTCCATGCGCGCTGTCGCATCCATCCGGGACTACGCCAGATGTCTTGCAGGTCGCACTTACATGCCGCGGAACAGGCTCATGAACGGCTGGCTGACGGTCAGCGTTTCGCTGCGGCCGCGCAGCGCCAGCCGGCCCTTGCCGGTGTCCTCGCGCACCACCGAGGCAACTGCCTTCATGTTGACGATGGTCGAGCGGTGGATCTGTTTGAACACCTGCGGGTCCAGCACATCCAGCAGTTCGCGCAATGGCGTGCGCAACACCGCGTCGCCGGCCGCAGTCATCACCGTGGTGTACTTCTGATCGGCCTGGAAATACGCCACCTCGTCCAGCGCGATCAAGCGCGTCTCGCGCCCGCTGCTGGCGGTCAGCCAGGCGAGCGGCGGCGTGTGGCTGGCAGCGGCCGGGCGCGCGGACAGACGCTGCAGCAAAGCCTCCAGCAGCGCGCCATCCGGCTGGCCGGCAGTAGCGCGTTGTTGCACGCGCTGCCAGGTGGCCTGCAGCCGCTCGCGGCCGATGGGCTTGAGCAGGTAATCCACCGCGCCGTGTTCGAACGCATCGATGGCGTACTGGTCGTAGGCGGTGACGAACACCACCTGGCTGCGCGGGCTGACCTCGCGCATCGCACGCGCCACCTCGATGCCGGTGAGGCCGGGCATGCGGATATCCAGAAACACCACCTCCGGTTGCTGCGCGGCGATGGTCTCCAACGCGCTGGCACCGTCCTCGCAGTCGCCCACGATCTGCAACTGCGGGCACACCTCGGCCAGCAGCGTCAGCAACGACTGCCGCAGCAAGGCCTCGTCTTCGGCCACCACGGCGCGCAGCGCGCTCATGCCCGCACCTGTGCGGCGTGTGCGGCCTGTGCGCCCGCAACGGGCAACGGTGGCGGCGGCGGTGGCGCGGCACCCAACTGCGTCGGCAGCGGCAGGCTCAAGGTGGCCGCCACCCCGCTGGGGAAGTTGGACACGATGGCAAAGCTCGCCTTGTCGGCATAAATCAGCTTCAGCCGCTCGCGCAGGTTCTTCAAGCCAATGCCGGTGCCGTGGCTGTGCGTGTTGAAGCCCTGGCCGTCGTCGGCCACGGTGAGCGTGACATGGTCATCGTGGCGACGCGCCAGGATCCACACGGTGCCGCCACCGGGCTTGGCTTCCAGCCCGTGCTTGATGGCGTTTTCCACCAAGGTCTGCAACATCATCGACGGTAGCGGCAACGCACGCAGTTCGTAGGGCACTTCCACCTGCAGTGCCAGCCGCGTGCCCATGCGGATGCGCAGGATCTCCAGATACGCCTGGGTGCGTTCGAGTTCCTCGCCCAGGGTGGCGATGGCACCGTCGGCGCTGGGCAGCGAGCTGCGCAGGTACTGGATCAGATGGCCGATCATGATCTCGGCGCGCGGCGGGTCGGTGCGCGCCAGCACCTGCGCGCTGGCCAGCGTGTTGTAAAGAAAGTGGGGCTCGACCTGGGCGTGCAGCAGATTCAGGCGCGCCACGGCCAGTTCCTTTTCCATGACCGATTGCTCGGCGGCGGCCTGTTCGTCACGACGTTGCTCACCGACCCGGCGCACCACCGCGCGATTGATCGCCTCGGCGTTTTCGTAGTTGCTGCCTTCGTCCACCGCGAACAGATCCACCCAGGCGCCAGCGTCGGGCTCGCACAACACGGTGACGCTGCTGGTGCCCTGCCCCGGCGCGATCGTCGCCAGGATCTGGTTGTGGGTGATGGCAAAGCGCGCGAACAGGTTCCAGCGCGAGGGCTGGCGACCTGCGTACGGGTCGATGCGGCGCACCTTGGCGCGAATCAGCAGGCTGCCCGGCGCGCATTCGATGTCCTGCACACGCGGTAGCGCACGCACCGCCTCTTCCATCACCGCGAAGCTGGCCTGCACATCCAGCGGTACTTCGATCTGGCGGCGCTGGCGGGTGGACAAGGTGGTGTGGTCCAGCCGATCGGCGATCAGGCGCACGCGCCGCACATGGGTGACCGAACTCATCAACGCCAGCGTCAGCAAGACCATGCAGGCCAGCGCGAAGATCGGGCCGATGGAGCCGAACAACTGCGTCCACATGATCCCTGCCACCACCAACGCGGCGGCCCAGGCGAACACGATGCGCACGATCAGGAAGACACTGGCAGACACGGGTGGGCAGCTCGTTGGGATGGGACGGGAGCGAGCATAGCCGGCGCGCGCCACTGCGAAAGCCCCGGGCGACGAATGGCCGCCAGCGCGGCATCAAACGTCAGGATTGCGGTGCGAAACCCTGGTGCCGGGCCATGGCCGCGGCAGATGCGCGCGCTATGCTGGATGCACGCTTGCGCTGCGCATGCCGCGCTCGGTTGCTGCCACGCGGCAGACAGCATCTGAAGATGGCCTCGGCATGCCTCCGCGCAGGCGTGGGGAGCCGCATCATGGCGACCCCATCACCCACCACACCTTGTAAGGGAGTTGCATGCACCGTCGTCATTTTCTACGCAGCGCCGGTGTTGCGCTGGCGGCCGCCTCCACCGCGAGCTGGGCAGCAACGAACAAGGCGCTCGCCGTCCCGCCCGCCACCCAGCCGGTCGCGCTGCCGGGTGGTCTGCCTGCGCCGTTCGCGGCTGCCCCGCCATTGGCGCCGATGCGCGCCTCGGTCGATCGCATCATCGCCATCAACGGGTGCACGCGTCCGTTCCGCGCGCAGGGGCCGCGGATCGAAGCCGAGCGCATCGGCCGCAAGACGGTGGTGCACAACTATGGACATGGCGGCAGCGGGTGGTCGCTCTCGTGGGGTGCCGCCGAACAGGCATTACGGTTGGTGCGTGCCGCCGACCCGGCCGCGCGCACGCTGGCGGTGATCGGCTGCGGCGCGATCGGCTTGACCACTGCCCTGGTGGCGCAACGCGCCGGCCTGCGTGTGCGCATCTACGCGCGCGAGCGCCTGCCGGATGTGCGCTCGTTCTATGCCACCGGCGTGTGGTCGCCGGATTCGCGCGTGTGCACCAGCGACCACGCCACTGCCGACTTCAAGAGGCGCTGGGAAGAAATGGCGCGCACGTCGTTTCGCCGCTACCAGACCTTGCTGGGCCTGCCCGGCGAGCCGATTGAATGGCGCGATGGCTACGTGCTCTCGGACGTGCCCTTCGATCAACCTGTCGCCTCTGCCGAAGCGCATGAGCCGGACTATCCGCCGCTGGAGCGCGAACTGCTCGATGATCTGGGCCCGCGCTCGCAGCCGGTGGCGCCCGGTGATCATCCATTTCCGGTGGCGTTCGTGCGCCGCTACAGCCAGCTCACCTTCAACCTCAGCGCGTATGCGCGCTTGTTGATGGATGACTTCCTGCAGGCAGGCGGCGAGCTCTACACGCGCGAGTTCGAGCATCCGCGCCAATTCGGCGATCTGCGCGAGAAGATCCTGATCAACGCCACCGGTTACGGGGCGCGCGCCTTGCTGGGCGACGACAGCGTGATTCCGGTGCGCGGCCAGACCGCACGCCTGATCCCGCAGCCGGAAGTCACCTATGGCCTGGTCTGGCGCGGCCACAATCTCAACGTCGTGCCGCGACGCGACGGGTTGTTGGTGCAGGCGCAAGGCGCACACGACTTCAATAACGCAGACGCCATGCCCGACCGCGCCGCAACGGAAGCGGCGGTGCGCGAACTGGCGCGGCTGTTTGCCACACGCTGAGCGACGCGAGCGCGGTGGTGGCCTGCGTGCATTGCAGAGCGCATCGGTGCTGGCAATGACATGCAAAGTCCTCTACCGGACGCCAGCATTGCAGGTGGTCGTGCCGAACCAGCAGTGCACTTGTTGGTCGTTGGAAGGTCGAGCCACGCCAAGCGCAGCGTCGACAACCATCAAGCACGCCTCAGGTCGGCATGGACGGCGCAGGCGAACCGCGGGGGACGCGCGACCGCACGGTCACCAGCCGCAGCCGCCAGGCAGTGCGCGCAGTTGTTCCATTCGCGCTTCACACGCTGCTCGGCACCGCCACGCTAACGATCTTCAAGCGAAGCCTGCAATGCACTGGCCAGCGCAGCGTCGCCGCTGACCAGTTCTTCCCAGCGCAAGGTCACGCCTTTGCGCCTGCCTTTCTCGACCAATTTCAAACCTTGCGGATCGATGATCAAGGTATATGCCTGATCGCCGATCTGCAGTTCGCGACGTAAGGGTTTGTCCAGCGGCGTCATCGCACGGTCTCGCAAAAGGTTCGATCGTCGTTGTACCGCATCGACGTGGATCGATGCTGGAGTGCAGCGATGCGCAAGCCTAGCCGCATCGGCGCCGAGCTGATGGCCATAGCAGGCGCGTCATTGCACCCCTTCATTGCAGGCGCAGCGAGCGCGGCCTGCACCACAGCACAGGTCGCCATCGCATCGGGATCACCGTTTCCACCAATCCCGCTAACACTCGCAGGGCTAGCGTAGCGACCACGCGGTACTGCCTGGAGATCGACGCGATGACCACGGTGTACTTCGAAGAACGTCAGGTGAAGTGCGCACGACCCTGCGCTGCAGGCGAGTGACACGCACCACGACGATTTCGGAGTTGTCGCACGTGCTGCATCGGCACGCTTGTTCGCAGGCGTGCAACGCGAGCTCATCAAGGCATCGCCACCAACATGGCCAACCGCAGCAACCCATCCTCTGACCAACCCCAAGGAGCCACACATGGCGATCAAGACTGTCGAAGAACTTTTCATCCACGAACTGTCGGACATCTACAGCGCCGAGAAGCAGCTGACCAAGTCGCTGCCGCGTCTTGCGCGCGCGGCCACCGAGCCGAAACTCAAGCAGGCCTTTGAAACCCACCTGGAAGAGACCCAGGGCCAGATCGAACGCATCGATCAGGTCGTGGAGACACTGGGCATCAAGCTCAAGCGCATCAAGTGCGCTGCGATGGAAGGCCTGGTCGAAGAAAGCCGCGAGGTCATCGACGAAATCGAGGCCGGCCCGGTGCGCGACGCTGCACTGATCGGCGGCGCGCAGAAGGTGGAGCATTACGAAATCGCCTCGTACGGCACCATTGCCGCCATGGCCAAGCAACTGGGTTATGCCGATGCATTGCCGCTGCTGCTGGCCACGCTGGAAGAAGAAAAGGCCACCGACGAAAAGCTGACCCTGCTCGCCGAGCAAGGCGGCAACCAGAAGGCATCCAAGGCCAGCAAGGCCGCCTGAGTCACCGCGCAGGACGGCACTGCCGTCCTGCGTTGCTTGCATCCCTGCGGGCATCCCCCCGAAGCCAAAGCCCCACGTTTCTGCCCGCTCGCTGAGTGGTCGTAGTTGCCGGGCGTCAGCCATGGAGCACCACCCATGTTCATGCACAACAAGCGTTTGATGTACACCGTCCGCGTCGCCCAGCCCAATCCGGATCTGGCCACGCTGATGTTGGAACAGTTCGGCGGACCGCAGGGCGAACTCGCCGCTGCAATGCGCTATTTCACCCAGGCACTGGGCGAAGACGATCCGGGCCGCAAGGACCTGCTGTTCGACATCGCCACCGAAGAGATCAGCCACCTGGAGATCATCGGCTCGATCATCGCCATGCTCAACAAGGGGCCCAAGGCGGTGCTCTCCGAGGGCATGGAAGAGGCCATGGACATGCGCAACATGACCCAGAACAGCACCAGCCATACCCAGCAGATTCTGTATGGCGGTGGCCCGGCCCTGGTCAATTCCAGCGGCGTGCCGTGGACGGCGGCGTATGTCGACAGCATCGGTTGCCCCACGGCCGACATGCGCTCCAATATCGCGGCCGAAGCGCGTGCCAAGCTGGTGTATGAGCGCCTGATCAACGTCACCGACGATCCGGGGATCGTGGATGCGCTGCGTTTCCTGATGACGCGCGAAGTGGCGCATCAGAAGTCGTTCGAAAAGGCCTTGTACTCGATCGAGCCGAATTTCCCGCCGGGTAAGCTGCCGGGCGATCCGCGCTTCACCGACAAGTACTACAACACCTCCCAGGGCGAGGGCGACATGATCGGTCCGTGGAATGCCGGCGAGCAGTGGGAAGTGGTGGCCGACCGCGAGGCGCAGGCCGCCGTGGATGGTGGCGACGGCTCTGCCACGGTCGCGCTGGATGCCACGCAAACCGCGGCACTGGATGCCATGTCCGAGCGGCTGCTCTCCAATCCCGAGCTGGACCGCGTGACCGGCGCTGACCTGGGTGCGGGCCCGGGCGCCGGTTCCACCACCGGCGATATCCAGCGTTAGACCTGATGGGTGCAGCTGCACCCATCACCAGCCCGGAGCCAGTACGCTCCGGGCTTTTTCATTGCACTGCACAGGAGTTGCCATGAACGAAAAATCCACGCTCGACACACACGACGAACGCCAATCGGCCTATCGCGGGAACGGTACCGACGCATCGGTGGATGGCCAGGGCCGCAACGATCCATCGGCTGTCCAGACCCGCGATGCACTGCCGCCGCGTGACGACGCGCCGGAAGCGTTGCATCAACGCGGTCATGGCCGCGGCGGCACCTTGGGCGAAGGCGAACCCGACGGCCACCCGGAACGTGACGGCAGCACGCAACCCAACTTCGGCCAGAGCGGCACTTACGGCAAGCAGCAACACATCGACGCGCAGCAACGCGCCCTGGACGACAGCGCCGAGGAAGCAGAAGACAACTGATCGATTGCGAGCCTGCCGTCGGTGGGTTGACCTGTTCGCGGCGCGATCGTTGGCAGGCAGCGATCAGGATCGACCCACACTACCGAAACGATGAAGGGGCCCGCTGGGCCCCTTCTTTGTGGGCTGCATGGCGCACGCGCTTATGCTCGCGCAATCGGTGCCGGGGCCCCTTCGCTCGCCCACTCCGGGCGTACGCCTGCCGCAGCGGCGCAGCGTTCCAGCCGCCAGGGCGTGAGATGGCGCATGGCTTCGGCGCCGCCCATGTGCAGCCACTTGCTCAGGTCCGCGTCGATACACAGCGGCCGGTAGGTGGGCATGCTCGCCGATGAGGCGACGAGCAGCGAGAATCCCATCTGCAGGCGTCCGCCGATGTCCATCACGTTGCGCAATCCGGCGGCATACACCGCGCTGCCATCCTGGCTCAACCAGGTCGCGGCGGTGGTGCCATCGGCCGATGCAGTGCAGACGAAACCGCATAGCGCAATGGCGCAGCGTTGGGTTTCCCAGATGGCCAGATCCACGCCGCCCAATCCGCCGGGCTCCTGCAAATGGATCGAACGCTGCTGCCCCGGTGCGCGGCGGCCGAAGGTCGCGCGCTCCTCGCGTTTGCCGCCACGGTCGGCGACGAAGATGTCGGCATCGGCGCCCACCCCGACTTCGACCCATGCGTTGCTCGCCATGCGGGCGGACAACTGAAGAATGCGCGTAATCATGCCTACTCCACTATGTGCATCTCGATGACATAGGTGGTTACGCACAATGCGCGCCAACTTTCTGACGTTCGCAAAAGTCGGTGCTGCAAGCGTTTGACGCGGCTTCAGTTGCGCAACATGCACTACGAAAGCCGAATCGGTCGCAGGTTCTGCACCATCGCGCAGTATTTGCCGTTGGCTGCGCGTGTACAGCGCGCGGCAACGCCGTTGGATGCAGATGCACGTGCAGCAGCGTTTGCTGTCAACCGCACATGTGCACTGCACGGGCGTCTTGCGTGCAGCACAGCGCTCTTTCACTGGCGGTTTCGATGGTCGCGCACGTCTTCATCGTCGCGAGGGCGCGTGCCCGGCACTCAGACCTGCGCATTGCAGCGTGGGCAGGCGATGCATGTGCATCCGCTGCTCACCCCAGCGGCCATGTCCCCGCAGGCCCGAGGTCTGCGGTCCAACTCACCCGTTCACCGGATTGAGCGGCAACTGGATCTCGCATTCCAGGCGCGTGTCGCTGAGCTCGTAGCGCGTCTGCGCGCCATGGCTATAGGGCAAGGCATTTTCGATCAGCCGGCGCCCGAAGCCGCCGGCCTCATCACGGTCGCCGCGCAGCTGCTGGCTGGCGCCTTCTTCGATCCACAACAGCTTGAGGCGCGCAGGCGTATCGCCGCCGGAGACGACCTCCCAACGGATCGACAAGGTGCCGGTCTCCACCGCCAGCGGGCCATGCTTGAGCGCGTTGGTGGCCAATTCGTGCAACGCCAATGCCAGCGTCTGTACGGCGGATTTGCGCAACGCCACGTTCGGTCCCTCCACCACGATGCGTCTTTGATCCGGCTCGGCCCCCAGCGCATCCAGTTCCATGCGCAGCAAGGCGCCGATGGTGGTGGGCATATTGTCCGATTGCGACAGCAGCCCCTGCACGCGTGACAACGCGGCCAGCCGGTCTTCGAACTTGGCCGCAAACTCGGGCATGCTCTGGCTGGCCTGTACGGTCTGCTTGGCCACCGACTGCACCACCGTGATCAGATTGCGCGTGCGGTGCTGCAACTCGGCCACCAATACGCGCTGTTCTTCCTGCAGGCGGCGCAGGTTGTCCGACTCGGTGGAGGTGCCCAGCCATTCCAGCACCTGGCCGCGTTCATCGCGTACCGGAGCGCTGCGCGTATGAAACCAGCGGTAACCTTGTTCGGCCGCATTGAACAGGCGGTGTTCGATATCCAGCCCGCCGCTGGACGCACTTCCCAGCCAGGCATTCATGGTCGGCTGGCGATCGTCCGGGTGAACCGCCTGCAACCAGCCCAGCTCCAGGCTTTCGGCATCGCCCTGGCCGGTGTAGCTGGACCACTGCGGGCTGGACCAGGTCCAGCGGCCGCCATCGAGCGAGCGCCACACCAGCTGCGGGATGCCTTCCATCAAGGTGCGCAGGCGTTGCTCGCTGCTGCGTAGCGCACGCTCGGCGCGCGTGAGCGGGGTGACGTCCATGAAGGTCAGCACCGCACCACCGATGAAATTGTCCACGGTGCGATACGGCAGCACGCGCACCATGTAGCGCGCATGCGTGGTGGGGTTTTCGACCTCGCGATCGAGCACCGCCAGGGTGCGGATCACCCGGCGCGCATCGTCTTGCAGTTCGTCGTAATCCACATGCAGCTTGATGTGGCTGATCGGGCGATGGATATCGCTTTCCACCAGCGGCAGGATGTCGGTGACGGCCGGCGTGAAGTTGGTGACGCGCAATTCGTTGTCCAAAAACACGGTAGCGATCTGGGTGCTTTCCAGCAGGTTCTTCAGATCGCTGTTGGCATGCGCCAGCTCCTGCACGCGATGGGCCAGCTCACCGTTGACGGTGGTCACTTCCTCGTTGACCGATTGCAGCTCTTCCTTGGAGGTTTCCAGCTCCTCGTTGGCGCTCTGCAGTTCTTCGTTGAGCGACTGATATTCCTCGTTGGAAGACTTGAGCTCCTCGTTGGTGCTTTCCAGCTCTTCGATCATCGATTGCAGGCGCTCGCGGGTGATGCGCAGCTCGTTCTCCAGCACTTGCACATGCCCATCGTCGTGCACGCTGTCGTGTGGGGCGGGCAGCTCCACCGGTTCGCGCGCTTCCACTTCCTGGAACAGCACCACGTAGCCGCGCGGCACCTCCGAGTCGGCGGTCGGCTCGACGAACAGGTTCACCGCCCAGGTCGCCGCATCTTCGTGCACCTGGATGCCCTTGACGTGCACCGGTGAGCGGTCGCGTTCGGCGCGGCTGAGCGCGCTGCGCAAGTCCAGGCGCAAATCGCGATGGATCAGGTTGAGCAGGTTGAGGCTGGGGGTGCCGCCGCCAGGACGGATGAAGCGCCCCGCCTGCGACGAGAAATGCAGCACCTCGAACTGCTCGTCCAGCACCGCATACGCCGGCGCATAACGGTCGGCGATGCGCTCGCCGGCGCGCACCAACGCATTGCTGGACGTGCGCTGCCGCTGCGGTGGTGCAGGCACCCTGGCGGCCGCAGCCGGCTGCATGGTCGGGAATGTTGCATGCACGTTGCTCTGCGCATCGATGCGCTGGAAGACCCGAAAGCTGCGCTCGACCGGCGTAAACAACTGCGCGTGCCGCGAGACGTTTTCGGCATTGCCCAGGAACAGGTAGCCGCCCGGACGGATGGCGAAATGAAAGATCGGGATCACCCGATTCTGCAATTCGGCATCCAGATAGATCAGCAGATTGCGGCACGACACCATATCCAGCCGCGAAAACGGCGGGTCCTTGACGATGCTGTGCTGGGAGAACACGCACAGCTCGCGCAGCTCCTTGCTCACCACATAGGTGTCGCCTTCCTTGACGAACCAGCGCCGCAGCCGTTCGGGTGCAACTTCACCGACGATGCTGGAGGCATAGCGCCCCACCCGTGCAGTGGCCAGTGCGCGCCCGTCGATATCGCTGGCGAAGATCTGGATGCGTGGCGCGGTGTCCAGGGTTTCGGCGTGTTCGCGCAGCAGCATCGCCAGCGAATAGGCCTCTTCGCCCGTGGAGCAGCCCAGCACCCAGATGCGCAGGCTGTCGCCGGTGTGCTTGCCCTGGAACAACCGCGGAATCACCTGCTGCTCGAGGAATTCGAACTCGCGGCGGTCGCGAAAGAACTTGGTCACGCCGATCAGCAGGTCGTTGAACAGCTGCAACGGTTCGTCGAAACGATTGCGCAACACCTCCAGATACTGCTCCAGCGTTTCCACCTGCGCGACCTGCATGCGCCGCTGCACGCGGCGCAGGAAGGTGGCGCGTTTGTAGCCATGAAAATCGTGGCCGGTGGTATTGCGCAGGATGGCGGCGACCTGGCTGAGCTTGTCGCTCTCGCTGCCATTGCGCACGCCGGTCGGCACCGGATGACCGTAGCCGTGATGGCGTTGCATGTGCGCCGCGATACGCGCGGCGATCTGTGGCAGGGGCAGGATGTCGTCGGTGATGGCGGCCGGGTTGCTGGCACTGCGCAGGTCCAGCCCATGCAGTGCGGCATCGTCCACGGCCAGCGCCAGACCGCCGCACTCACGGATCGCCGCGGTCCCCAGCGTGCCGTCGCCGTCGAAGCGCCCCACGATCAGGCCGATCACATTGCCGTCCTGATCGTGCGCCATCGAGACGAAGAAGCTGTCGATCAACCCGTGGTCGCTCTCCCCACCGGGCAAGGCGCGCAGACGGATGCGCCCTTCCTCCAGCGTGACGACCGTATCGGCCGGCGGCAGATAGAAGCGCCCCGGTTGCAGCCGGTCGCCATCGCTGGGTACCGACAGCAGGGTGGCCTGACTGCCAAGCAGTTCGCGCAGGCGTGCCTCATCCAATAATTGGCGGTCGCGCAACAGCAGCATGATGGCCAGATTCGACGCGCCAGCAATCGCATCGAGCAATTCTGCCAGGCGATCGGCGTCCATGCCGGCGGCGCCCACGCCAAGCACGAACAAGGGCGGCTGCGTGTTCGCATCCGTAGCGATGTCGTTGTTGGAAGTTTCGTCGTCGGTCATGGCGGCACTATCGTTGCAATGCTGGATTCAAGCGCAATCGGCCATGATCGCGTAAAGCGCGGCGGACTACCATGCAGCACATGCGTCATCGCGTGCGCACATTGCAGAGACCGGTCCTGGAAGCGTCTGCTTGCGCGCGGCGTTAACCTGCAGTGCGAGCACCATGCGCACGCGTGTTGTCCGAAACGCCACTGCTTTGGAGCCTGTCATGCACGACACTGCACTTGCCGGCCGCCGCATTCTTGTTGTCGAGGACGATTACTTGCTGGCCGAATCGCTCAACGACTTGTTGGTGGAAGCTGGCATCAACGTGGTGGGGCCGGTCGGCAGTGTGCCTGACGCGCTTTCGCTGGTAGCGTCAGGTCAGGCCATCGATGGTGCCTTGCTGGATGTCAACGTGCGCGGCCAGGCGGTGTTTCCGGTCGCCGATGCATTGATGGAGCGCGGCGTGCCGTTTTCGTTCTGCTCCGGCTACGACCGCTATACGCTGCCGCAGCGCTTTGCGCATCTGTCGTACTGCATGAAGCCCTACAACCCGCGCACGATCACCAGCTTGCTCAGCCACCAGACCGAGTTGGCCGATCACTGATCGGTGCAGGCGGGCTGGGCGCTCTCGCCCGGTTCCACGCCGGGCTGCTGCAAGGCGCGCTCCTGCTCGCCAAGCTGGTTGAGCAGTTCAACGGCGGACTGATGCGCCGTGCGCAGCGTCTCCAGCGGCTTAGACGTTTCGTTGCGCAACGCATACAACGCAAAACCCATCACGTTGAGCCGGTTGCGCAACTGGTGCAGCAGCTCACGCCGCTGCCCACGCGGTGCCTCGCTCACTCCGCACCCTTGTCGCTGAGACGGTTGTGCAAGGTGCGCACGCTGATGCCCAGTTCGCGTGCGGCGGCCTTCTTGTTGAAGCGGGTGCGCGCCAGTGCCGATTCGATCATCGCGTCTTCGGCCTGACGCATGGTCCAGCCGGCAGGAATCAGCAAGCCGTCCTGGTCGGCCTGCGGCACGGTCTGCTCCACATCCGGGGCGCTCAACAGATCGCCATCGGAGCGCAGATACAGGTAGTGGATGAACGAGCGCAGTTCGCGCACGTTGCCTGGCCAGGCATGGTATGCCAAGTAGCGCAGCAACGACTTGGTCGGCAACTTGCGCTTGCCATACTTGACGTTGAGCTCGTCGATCACGCGTAAGCCAAGCAGGCGCGCATCGCCGCGGCGCTCGCGCAGCGGCGGCACCTGGATCGGGTATTCATTGAGACGGTAGAACAGGTCTTCACGCAGCACCGCCTGCTCGCGCTGCACGTGCTGGTGGGTGGCTGCCACCACGCGCGCATCCAGTGCGATTTCCTCGTTGCCGCCCACGCGCATGAAGCTGCGCGATTCGATCACCCGCAGCAGATACACCTGCAGCCGCTTGGGCATCTCGCCGATTTCATCCAGGAACAGCGTGCCGCCTGCGGCCTGCTCCAGGAATCCGGCATGCCGACGGTCGGCGCCGGTGAAGCTGCCGCGCTCGTGGCCGAACAACTGGCTGGCCAGCAACTCTTCCGGAATGGCACCGCAGTTGACCGGCACGAAACGGCCGCGGCGACCGGACACACGGTGGATGGCGCGCGCCACCAGATCCTTGCCGGTACCGGTTTCGCCGGTCACCAGTACATTCAGATCGGTCGGCGCCACGCGCACGATGTCCTTGCGCAGCATGACGATGCTGTCGCTGTTGCCAACGATGCCCAGGTTGCCCTGCTGCGCTTCGCGCAGTCCCCCGAGCACCCGCTCCAGGCGTTCGGGCGCGAACGGCTTGGTCAGGAATTCGCTGACCCCGAACTGCTGCGCCCGACCCTGGGTTTCGCGCGCGTAATCGCCCGAGACCACGACGATCTGCGGGGTGTGGTCCGGGTCGAGCCGCTCGATCAGGTCGAAACCGCTGCCGTCCGGCAGGCCAACATCCACCACCAACAGGTCGGGAAAGTTGCTGTCCAGCCAGCGGCTGGCTTCGCCAAGGGTGTGGATGCCCTTGGCACGGAAGCCGCTATCGGTGGCGAGTTCAACCACCTGATCGCAAAACTCCACGTCGTCGTCGATGATGGCGCAGGAAAGACGGTCCATGAGCGCTTCTGTCCGCAATGACTGATACATGTTCAGTTGAGAATTGTGACGGCCGCGCGAAATGCGCTGACACACCACATCGGAAATTGCCTGCTGCTGTCACGTTCTGTGGTGCGGCGCTCTTCCCCCAGTCGAGCCCGCCCTGACGGCTGTGGGCGAAGTACGCATGGAAGCGCTCGATTGCGCCAGTGCCAAGCGTCACGCTCTGGGTCGGTCGCCGCTTCGAGAATGCCGAAACGCCAAGGAGTGCAAGGTTTGCCGCGGCAGCCGCCGGTCCACCGACGGGTGCGGTCTTGATCGAGCGCTGGCTGAGCTCGCTTGCGTGCCTGCATCGGAGCCAGGATACCAGCCGGGGCTGACGTAACCCGACGCCACCATGGCGCCGCATGAACCCGTCAGGAAACTGCATCGGTCCACTGGGTTACCCACAGCCTACGCACCGCTCGTGGAGAGGGCGTGCACAACGCACTCACGCGTTCCTTCCACGGTGCGGCGAACACTCGCTCGATCCAGCGAGCGAGGTGTCCCATGCACGCAGTCTCGGCGCCCGTGCAGGCCGATGTGCAAACCGAATTGGAGTACTGGCGTGGCGAGCACCGCCGGGGCCAGCTTGGCTATCACGCCTTCGACGGCATTCCCGAAGGCACGATCCGGGCGGTCTGCGCGGCATACAACGCACGCCCCGACCTGACCGATGCAGAAGCGGTCAAGGCCGTGCGCGATGCGCTGTGCCTGACTCCCGGCTCGATGAATGCCGTGCTCGCCGATTGGCTGGCGCCGCGTTGCCTGCGCCACCTCCGCCAAGCGTGATGCAGCTACAGGTTGGGCCCGCTTGATTGGTGCGGTGCACGCCTGCCGTGCTTGGAAGGGGCTCTTCGGGCCTGCAAGGTATCGCACGGTGCGTCAGTTCACTCTTTTTCGCGCGTGATGGGCGCAGGCTTGTCATTGGCACCACGCGTCTGCACGCGGTGGCGGCATGCGTGCCCAGGTGCCCGTTGTTCGCGCACGCTGCAGGTGCCAGCTGCGCTTGCCCGGCCTGCGCCGCATGCCGCGGCCGTGGTGTCGGCGCCGCCGCATACCGCCAGGCATAGGAGAAACCTGTGGAAGCGCTGCTGCTGTCCCGTATCCAGTTCGCCTTCGTCATTTCGTTCCATGTGCTGTTTCCGGCCTTCACCATCGGCCTGGCGAACCTGCTCGGGTTTCTGGAATGGCGTTGGCTGCGCACGCACGACGAGGCCTGGAAGCGGCTGTACTTCTTCTGGTTGCGGATCTTTGCGGTGTCTTTCGGCATGGGCGTGGTCAGCGGCATCGTCATGGCCTTCCAGTTCGGCGCCAACTGGCCCGAGCTGAGCCGCATTGCCGGCAGCGTGATCGGCCCGCTGCTGAGCTATGAAGTGCTCACTGCCTTCTTCCTGGAAGCCAGCTTCCTGGGGGTAATGCTGTTCGGCTGGGGCCGGGTCTCCGAACGCCTGCACTTTTTCGCCACCTGCATGGTGGCGATCGGCACGCTGGTGTCCACGTTCTGGATCTTGTCGTCCAACAGCTGGCTGCACACCCCGCGTGGCTACGCGATGGTCAACGGCATCGTGCAGCCGGTCAGCTGGCTGCAGATCATCTTTAACCCGTCGTTTCCGTATCGCCTGGTCCATATGGCGCTGGGTTCGTTCATCACCACCTGCTTTGTGGTTGGCGGCGTCGGCGCTTACTACCTGCGCAAAGGGCTGCATGTGGATGCCGGCGCCCGCATGTTGCGCTTGTCGGTGGCATTTGCCGCCATCGTGTTGCCCATCCAGGTCCTGGTAGGCGACCAGCACGGGCTCAACACATTGGAGCATCAACCGCTCAAGGTCGCCGCGATGGAGGCGCACTGGCACAGCGAAAGCGATGGCGCCGGCGTGCCGTTGGTGGTGTTTGCGCTGCCCAACGCACAGGCCGAGCGCAACGACTATGAGGTGGCCATCCCGCGCCTGGGCAGCCTGATCCTGACCCACAGTGCAGACGGCGACATTACGCCGCTGACGTCGGTGCCGCGCGATCAACGCCCGCCGGTGGCTCCGGTGTTCTTTGCCTTCCGCATCATGGTGGGCCTGGGGATGGCGATGCTGTTGCTGGCGTGGATCTCGGCCATTGCCTGGTGGCGTGGACGCCTGCATGCCAGGCCGCTGATCCTGGCCTGGAACCTCATGCTGCCGGCTGGATTCATGGCGCTGGTGGCTGGCTGGTTCGTCACCGAGATCGGGCGCCAGCCGTGGGTGGTGTACGGGCTGTTGCGTACTGCCGATGCGGTGGGCCCGCAATCGACTGCGACAGTGGCGGTCTCGCTGCTGGTGTATCTGCTGGGCTATGCGTTCGTATTCGGCTTCGGAATCTTTTATCTGACCAAGCTGGTCCGTGCCGGGCCGCAACCCAGCCGCGACGGGCCGGATGTGGCCGGCGGCGAACACACGCCGGCACGCCCGCTGTCCGCGGCAGATACATCACTGGAACAGGAGAACACGCCATGGAACTGAACTACTGGTTGCCGGTGGTGTGGTTTGGCGTGATCGGCTTCGGCGTGCTGATGTACGTGGTGCTGGACGGCTTCGTGCTCGGGCTGGGCATGCTGGCGCCCTTCGCGCGCGACGAACAGGAAGTGGACCTGATGATGAACACCGCCGCGCCCATCTGGGACGGCAACGAAACCTGGCTGGTGCTTGGCGGCGCCGGCCTGTTCGCTGCGTTTCCCACGGCGTATGCGGTGATCCTGTCCGGCCTATATCTGCCGGTGCTGTTGATGGTGATGGCGCTGGTGTTTCGTGGGGTGGCGTTCGAATTCCGTTTCAAGGCGCAGCGCTCGCGTCGATTGTGGACGTTATCGTTCATCGCCGGCTCGATTCTGACCGCCTTCGCGCAAGGCATCATCCTCGGCGCGCTGGTGGAAGGCATGCCATTGGACAACGGGCGCTACACCGGCGGCGTGTTCGGCTGGTTCAGCCCGTTCACCATCCTCACCGGTGCTGCGCTGGTGTTCGGCTATGCGCTGCTCGGCAGCACCTGGCTGATCCTCAAGACCGATGGGCGCACCCATACCTTGGCGCGGCAATTGACCAAGCCGCTGGTGGGCGTGGTGGTCACCTTCGTCGTGCTGGTCAGCGCGTGGCTGCCGTTCCTGAGCTCGCATGTGATGGCGCGCTGGTTCGAACATGGCAATTTCTGGTGGCTGTCGCCGATTCCGCTGATGACCGCAGCCGTAGCGCTTGCGCTCTGGCGCAGCAGCGACAGCTCGCGCAGCGATGCGTGGCCCTTCCTGCTGACGCTGGCGATCTTCGTGTTGGGCTTCATCGGCCTGGTGTTGGGCATGTGGCCGTATCTGGTGCCACCGAGCTACACGATCTGGCAGGCGGCCTCGCCACCCTCTTCGCAAATCTTTCCGATGGTGGGCCTGGCGGTACTGCTGCCACTGGTGCTCGGCTATACGGTGTGGTCGTACCGCGTGTTCCGCGGCAAGATCACCGCCGATGTGGGCTATCACCATCATCACTGAGCGAGAGTGCGGCACGCAGGCGTGTGCACCATGCGAGGCGTTGCGGCAGATGTCTTCAGACAACCCAACAGCGCCCGCGTTGCGGGCGGTGTGCTTCAGCGTTTTTCCGATCCGTCCGGCCGTTCGTAGTCGTGTTCGGGGTCGGCCTTGTTGACCTCGGGATCTTCGTCGGGCATGTCGTGCACCTTCCATTCGACATCCTCGTTGCGACGCTCCTGTGGCGTAAACGGCTTTTTCTGATCGTCTTCCGGGCCCCATGGTTTTTTCGGTTCGCTGCTCATGCTCGTCTCCTGCGTGGTCGTCATGACCCAACGCTAGGCGCGCAGGCATTGCGAGGTGGTGAACGAAGCCCGGTGGTGGCGTGAAGTGCGTGTGGCGATGTACTCCCCGCACCGGAGAGCACAGGCTCCGGCTGCGTACCCTTCGCCGCCTCGCAAAGGGCTCAAGCCGCGTTACCCGCCGGTCTGCGAATGCGGCGCCTCGACCGGCTTGGACTGCGGCGAATCCTTCTGCCGCAACCAGATGGTCAACACCACCAGCGAGAACACCGCCAGGAACTCGCTCTGCCAGTTCTGCATCGATTCGAACCAGAACGCTGCGCTGGTGAAATGCTCCAAGACCGTGATGGGCGGCAAGCCCTTCTGCGCACGTTCCACCACCTCCAGTCGCCAACTGCCGACCAGATGCAGCGCAAAGCTCATCAGGAACAGCGCTCCGAACGCGATGGCCAGCGAATGGTCGTACAGCCGTCGCCATATCCCGCCGGCACGCACCGGCCAGGGCGTGGTGCCAGGCTTGATCTCAACGCTTTCTTCAGCCGGATCGAGCGGGCGCGATTCGGCAGAGCCCACCTGCCGCAACTTCACGGTGAGCAACACGTACATGCCCATCTGCAGGAACTCGCTCTCCCAGTTTTCGAACAGTGCCGACATGAAATGCGGGCTGTGCAGATACGCAGACAGCAGCAGCGTCGGCTGCCCCTGCTCGCGCAATTCGTCGTTGTATGCATGCAACCCGGCATAGATCTGGCAACCGATGAAGAAGATGGTCAACGCAAGCAGACACAACGACAGCCCGTTACGACGCAAGAACATGGATGACCTCCTGACGATGCGCGCAGTATCGAGCGTCCTGGGCAAAACCGCATGAAGTTTGCGTGCAACCGCGCTGTTCCGCATGCCGCGCGATGGCTGACTGCCACGCACAGGGCGCAACCCGCAACACACCACGCGCACATCGTTTAGCCCGGACGTTTACGTTTGCGCGACCACACTGGCGTGCAACCAACGACTTCCACTGCCAGGAGACCACGATGCCCGTACCCAACTATCCACGCCCCCCCTTCAAGCCACAGCAGCAGAGCTTTCCCGGACGCACCGAGAAGATGGACCCGCGCCCGGACCATGGCGAAGACAGCTACGTTGGCCACGGCCAGTTGAAGGGCAAGCGCGCATTGATTACCGGTGGCGACAGCGGCATCGGCGCTGCGGTTGCCATCGCCTATGCACGCGAAGGCGCAGACGTGGCCATCGCCTTCCTTCCCGACGAGCAGGAAGATGCAGCGCGCATTGGCGCGCTGATCGAAAAGGCCGGCGTCAAGGCGCTGCTGGTGGGATGCGACATCAGCGACCCCGGCCAGGCAGCGGCCTTGATCGACAAGGTCAACAGCACGCTGGGCGGCCTGGATATCCTGGTCAACAACGCCGGTTACCAGAAGTACTTCGAGACCTTCGAAGACATCACCCTGGACGAATGGCGCAAGACCTTCGACACCAACGTGCATGCGGCCTTCAATCTGGTACGCCTGTCGGTACCGTTGATGACCGATGGCGGCTCCATCATCAATACCGCCTCGGTGCAATCGAAGAAACCCACGCCCAACATCCTGCCCTACGCCGCGACCAAGGGTGCGCTGGCCAACCTCACCATCGGCCTGGCCGGCGTGCTGGCGGAGAAGAACATCCGCGTCAATGCGGTGCTGCCGGGCCCAATCTGGACACCCTTCATTCCCTCCGGCATGGATGAAGAGTCGGTGGAAAACTTCGGCGGGCAGACGCCCATGGGGCGTCCAGGTCAGCCGGTCGAGCTGGCATCGGCTTACGTGATGCTGGCGGCCGACACGGCCAGTTACACATCGGGCACCTTGCTGACCATTTCTGGCGGCGCAGTCACGCTGTAACGCTGTAACGCTGTAACGCTGTAACGCTGTAACGCTGTAACGCTGTAACGCTGTAACGCTGTCGCATTATTGCCACGCCCGCGTCGCTGATCGAGCGACGCGGGCTTTTTATTGGCTCAATCTTTTAGGTGAACGCTCAGCGCTCACCAGCGCATGCCACGTCGCGTCTGCTTGCCCGTGCAGTCGTTCGGGCGCATTGCGACAGCGCGCAAAAAACGCACAGCCAAGGTGAGTTTCCGGTCAACGTTGCGCTCGCGTGGCACGCACCCGTTCCTGCGATTGCTCTCACGGTCGGCCTCCTACCGTAGGTGGCGTTGGAACGTGATGCACCACACCTCTCCAAACAGTGCTGCCCGCCACGCCTGCGTGGCGCAGGCGCGAACCCACTGCTGGCGCAACGACATCGCCCCCATGCATCGACGCATGCGGCGTGATGCATCCGCGCCATTGGCAGGCCAGCGCAGTAGCGCCCCCATAAGGCAGACAACAATGCGAATTCTGGTCACCGGCGGCACCGGCTATATCGGCTCACACACCTGCGTGGAACTGGCGCGGCGCGGTCATGACGTGTGCATTGTCGATAATTTGAGCAACTCCTCCGAGCGCGTGCTCGACCATCTGCAGCATCTGATGGGGTTCCGCCCGGAGTTTCATCGCATGGATGTGCGTGCGCCCGAGCTTGCCGACTTGTTGATCAGCGAGCGCATCGACGCCGTCCTGCATTTTGCCGCACTCAAGGCCGTTGGCGAATCGGTGCGCGAGCCGCTGCTGTACTTCAACAACAACGTCACCGGCACGCTGGCGCTGCTACGCGCGATGCGGACTGCCAAGGTGTGCAACCTGGTGTTCAGCTCGTCGGCCACCGTGTATGGCGACGCCAACCGCAGCCCGATCGACGAAAGCGCGCCGCTGAAGGCGATCAACCCCTACGGGCGCACCAAGCTGATGATGGAAGAAATGATCGGCGACCTCAGCGCCGCGTGGCCGGATTTCAACGCGGCGTTGCTGCGCTACTTCAACCCGGTGGGTGCGCACCCCAGCGGGTATCTGGGCGAAGATCCGCGAGGCGTACCGAACAACCTGATGCCCTACATCGCACAGGTGGCAGTGGGGCGTCGCGCGGCATTGCAGGTCTTCGGCGACGACTATCCCACCGACGACGGCACCGGCGTGCGCGACTATCTGCATGTGATGGATCTGGCGCGCGCGCATGTGGATGCCATCGATTACCTGCAGCGCGAACGCAAGGGCCTGGTGGTCAATCTGGGCACCGGGCGCGGCTACAGCGTGCGCGAGGTGGCGGCCGCGTTCGCGCGCGCCAGTGGCAGGCGCATTCCGCTGAGCATTGCGCCACGTCGCGATGGCGATGTGGCGGTGTACTTCGCCAGCACTGCGCTGGCCAACCGGCTGCTGGGCTGGACCGCGGAATACGACCTGGACCGCATGTGCCGCGATACCTGGCGCTGGCAATCGATGCACCCGGATGGCTACGCCGGTTCGCGTCTTCCGCGCCCGGGCTCCGCGGCGGCCGTGCCCGAACGCGACAGTGCGCGCGAGCTGCCGACATCACCGCGCCGGCGACCGCCCGGTCCGGACACGCGCCGTCGCAGCGAGCCGGTACGCACGCTGGCGGTCGCCGATGGTTTCTCCGGCGCGTAATGCGCAACGACCCGTTTCTTTCCTACGAGGGCATTCCATGAGTTGGGCTGGCCAGTTCCAATACGCGATCGGCAAGACCCGCCGCGCGGTTCCATCCGACAGCACGCCGCAGTTCGATCCGGCGCGGCCCACGCTGTTGTGTCTGTCGCATCTGCGCTGGAGTTTTGTCTATCAGCGCCCGCAGCACCTGATGTCGCGCTTTGCACGCAATGCCAATGTGCTGTTCTGGGAGGAGCCCATCGCCTGCGATGCAGCCGAACCCTGGCTGGAGGTGGGTGGCCAAGAGCACGGCGTGCACGTCTTGGTGCCGCGCCTGCCCGTCGGGTGCGGGGGCGAGGAGGCCGTGCAGGTGCAACGGCGCCTGCTGGACGGCTACCTGGCCGAGCTTGGCGTACGCGACCTGCTGCTGTGGTACTACACGCCGATGAGCCAGAGCTTCAGTGCGCATCTGCGTGCGCGCATGGTCATCTACGACTGCATGGACGAGCTGTCGGCCTTTCGTGGCGCGCCCCCGGAGCTGGTCCAACGCGAGCGCGCACTGCTGCAGCGCGCCGATGTGGTCTTCACCGGCGGCTACAGCATTTGGGAGGCCAAGCGCGCGTTGCACGCCAATGCACACGCGTTCCCCAGTAGCGTGGACGTGGCGCACTTCGCCGCCGCGCGCACGCCGCAGCAGGAGCCTGACGACCAGGCCGGCATCGCGCACCCGCGGCTGGGTTTCTATGGTGTCATCGACGAGCGGTTCGACGTCGAGCTGCTACGCGCGATCGCGACGCAGCGGCCGCACTGGCAATTGGTGATGATTGGCCCGGTGGTCAAGATCGACCCCTCCGAGCTGCCGCAGGCCACCAACATCTACTATCTGGGCGGCAAGACCTACGACGAACTGCCTGGTTATCTCTCCGGCTGGGAGGTGGCGTTGATGCCGTTTGCGATGAATGCCTCCACCCGCTTCATCAGCCCGACCAAGACACCCGAATACCTCGCTGGCGGCTGCCCAGTGGTGTCCACGCCAATCCACGATGTGGTGCGCACCTATGGCGACACCGGCGTGGTGCGCATTGCCGCGACCGCCGACGCGTTCGTCGCCGCGTGCGAAGCCGCACTGCAGGACAGTGCAGATCGCGCGCAGTTGCTCGACCGCGCCGATGCCGTGCTGGGCGACATGTCCTGGGACCACACCTACGACCTGATGAAGGAGACGCTTTCTTGGACGCAATGACCCCGCCGGCCGCCGCGCCGCTCGCCGCCCGTCGCACGCGCGGCAATGCACGGCGTGGTTTCGATTACCTCATCGTCGGCGCAGGATTTGCCGGCAGCGTGTTGGCCGAACGGCTGGCCGCCGGCCTCGGCAAGCGCGTGCTGGTGGTCGACCGTCGCCCGCATATCGGCGGCAACGCCTACGATTTCCATGACGATGCCGGCGTGCTGATCCATCGTTATGGTCCGCATATCTTCCACACCAACGCGCAGCGCATCGTGGATTACCTGTCCAATTTCACCCAATGGCGTCCGTATGCGCACCGCGTGCTTGCGCAGGTGGGAGACCAGCAGGTGCCGATCCCCATCAACATGACCACGTTGAACCGCCTGTACGGCCTGCAACTCAGCAGCGAAGAACAGGCCGCAGCGTTCCTGGCCAGCCGCGCCGAGCCGGTGGCCGATATCCGGACCAGCGAAGATGTGGTGGTCAATCAGGTGGGCCGCGAGCTCTATGAAACCTTCTTTCGCGGCTATACGCGCAAGCAGTGGGGGCTGGATCCGTCGCAGCTGGACAAGTCGGTGACCTCGCGCGTGCCCACCCGTACCAACGACGACGACCGCTACTTCACCGACACCTTCCAGCAGATGCCGCTGCACGGCTATACGCGCATGTTCGAGCGCATGCTCGATCACCCCAACATCAAGGTGATGCTCAATACCGACTACCGCGAGATCTGCGACGAGCTGGAGTACGACCAGCTGGTGTACAGCGGGCCGGTGGACGAATACTTCGACTATTGCTACGGCAAGCTGCCGTACCGCTCGCTCAGGTTCGAGCACAGCACGCTCGATCAGGAGCACTTCCAGGCGGTGGCCACGGTCAATTATCCGGACGAAGCGGTGGCCTACACGCGCATCACCGAATACAAGCACCTCACCGGCCAGCAACATCCCAACACCAGCATCACCCGCGAGTATCCTTCGGCCGAGGGCGACCCGTATTATCCGATTCCACGCGCGGAGAACGCAGAGCTGTATCGGCGTTACGAACGCCTGGCCGCCGAGACGCCCAAGGTGACCTTCCTTGGCCGGCTGGGTACCTACAAGTACTACAACATGGATCAGGTGGTCGGCCAGGCGTTGGCCTTGTACAAGCGCATCGAAGACGCCGAGCCGCGGCGCGCCGAGCTGGCGGTCTGACAACGCACGCCCCGCCCTGCAGCACCGTGGCTGCAGGGCAGTTATCGACGCATCGCTGCAACCCAGCGGCGCGCGCAGCAGGATGTTGGATGCATACCCCCACACTGTTCGAAAGTTTTTTTATGGCGGGGTTCGAGTGTTCGACCCATCGCCGCCGCGACGGGCGCAGGCTCGACTTGATTGCCGCCACCGGGCATGACCGTTGGGCCGCCAAGGACTACGCGGCGTTGGCGGCGCATGGCCTGCGCACCGCGCGCGATGGCCTACGCTGGCATCTGATCGAACCACGCCCGGGGCATTACGACTGGTCCAGTTTCCTGCCGATGCTGCACGCGGCCAACCGCGTGGGCACGCAGGTGATCTGGGACGTGTGCCATTACGGCTGGCCGGACGATGTGGACATCTGGACGCCGCAGTTCGTCGACCGCTTCGCGCGCTTTGCTGCCGCCGCCGCACAGTGCATCAAGGACGCCTCCGACGCCGTGCCGTTCTACGCGCCGCTTAACGAGATCTCGTTCTGGGCATGGAATGGCGGCGATCACGCCCGCATGCATCCGATGGCGCGCGGGCGTGGTTTCGAGCTCAAGCATCAATTGGTCCGCGCCACCATCGCCGCCATCGACGCGATACGCCAGGTGGATCCGCGCGCCCGCTTCCTGCAGGTGGACCCAGCGATCCATGTGGTGCCATCCAACGACCGGCCCGGCCCGCGCCGCGAAGCCGAACGCCTGCGGCTGGCGCAGTTCGAAGCCTGGGACATGATCTGCGGCAAGCAGTGGCCAGGACTCGGCGGGGCGCCGGAGTATCTGGACATCATCGGCCTCAACTACTACTCGGACAATCAGTGGTATCTGGGCGGCGTGCCGATCCTGCGCGACTCGCCCGACCACCGCCCGTTCTCGACCATCATGCTGGAGTTCTGGCAGCGCTATCGCCGTCCGATGATCGTCTCCGAAACCGGTGCCGAAGCCGATCAACGCGCCCCCTGGCTCGATCATGTCGGCAGCGAGGTTGCGCTGGCCCTGCAGCACGGCGTGGCGATGGAAGGTGTCTGTCTGTATCCGGTGCTGGACTACCCCGGTTGGGACAACGACCGACATTGCCCCACCGGCGTGCTCGGCTATGCGGACGAGCACGGCGAACGACCGCTGCACCAAGGCCTGGCCGACCAACTGCGCCGCGAGCACGCGCGTTTCGGTCTGCGCGCACCGCAGTTCGCGCTGGCCGATATCGCCCCGTGAGTACGTCCGCCCACTCCACCTTGCTGCCGGACACGCCGGCGCGTTTTCTCTGGCACTACGTGGGCCGACGGCCGTGGCATTTCAGTGGCTTGCTGCTCCTGATCGTGGGCGCGGCCGGCTGCGCGGTGTCGGTGCAATACGGCATGAAAATGCTGGTGGACGCGATGGCCACCGATCAACGCAGCCAGGCAAACGTGTGGCTGCCGCTGGGCCTGTTCATCAGCCTGATCGCGGTGGAAAACCTGCTGTGGCGCCTGGGCGGCTGGCTGGGCTGCCGCACCGTGGTGGCCAGCGTGGTGGACATCCGCGTGGATTTGTTCCGCCATCTCACCGGCCACCCGATGCGCTACTTCACCGAGCATTTTGCCGGTGCGCTGGGCAACCGCATCACCGCGCTCGGCAGCGCCGCCGGGCAGATCTTCGGTGGACTGGCGTGGAAGATCGTGCCGCCCATCGTGGATTTCGTCGGCGCCATCGTGCTGCTGTTGACGGTGGATTGGCGCATGGCCGCCACGCTGGTCGGCTTCATTGCGATCGTGGCGGCCATCATCACCAGCTTCGGCATTCGCGGCCGCGCCAAGCATCAGCGCTTTGCCGCGCAGGCCGCCCGGGTGGGTGGCGAGCTGGTGGATGCGGTTTCCAACGTGTGGACGATCAAGGCGTTTGCCGCGCGCGATCGCGAAAGCGCGCGGCTGGCCGAACAGATCGGTCACGAGGCCGTGGCGCATCGGCGCAGCTGGATGTACGTGGAAAAGGCGCGGGTGATTCACGACATCTGCCTGTCGCTGATGGCCGGCGGCATGCTGATCTGGGCCATCGGCATGTGGCGCTCCGGAGCGGTGAGTGCAGGCGATGTGGTGTTGGTCAGTGCGCTGACCTTCCGCATCCTGCATGGCTCGCGCGATCTGGCGCTGACCTTGGTGGACACCACCCAGCAACTGGGCGCCATTGCCGACACCTTGCAGATCATTCTGCAACCGCACGCCATCGTCGATGCGGACGTGCCGCTGGCCTCGGCCGAAGGCGATGTGCGTTTCGAACAGGTGCGTTTTGCCTATCCCGAGCGCGCCGCGGTGCTGGAAGGATTGAATCTGCATATTCCGGCCGGCCAGAAAGTGGGCATCGTGGGGCCCTCCGGTGCCGGCAAATCCACCTTGATTGCCCTGATCCAGCGCCTGGACGATGTGGAATCCGGACGCGTGCTGATCGACGGGCAGGACATCCGCGGGGTCAGCCAGGACAGCCTGCGCGAAAAAATTGCGGTGGTGCCGCAGGAAACTGCGTTATTCAATCGCAGCATCGCCGACAACATCCGCTACGGACGTCCCGATGCCAGCGATGCCGAGGTGCACGACGCGGCGCGGCATGCATTCTGCGATGGCTTCATCCGGCAATTGCCCGAAGGCTACGACACCCAGGTGGGCGAGCGCGGGGTGATGTTATCGGGCGGACAGCGGCAACGGCTGGGGATTGCCCGCGCCTTTCTCAAGGATGCGCCGATCCTGATTCTGGACGAGGCCACCTCGGCACTGGACACCGAATCGGAAGCGGAGATCCAGGCCGCACTGGATCACCTGATGCGCGACCGCACCGTGTTGGCGGTCGCCCATCGCCTGTCCACGGTGATTGGCTTCGATCGCATCGTGGTGCTGCAGGACGGCCGTGTGGTCGAAGATGGCAGCCCTGCGGAACTGCGCGGCCGCGGTGGCGTGTTCGACAGTTTGTGGCAGCGCCAGGCTGCCGGATTCGAGACGGCACCGGAAGCACCGTGAGGCGGCTGCGCCCAGAAGCGCTGCTTGCCTTGCGTCATGCGCGGCGATGCAGGCGCAGCCAGCGGCTGGCCCAGTGCGACGAGCATGGCATGAGATGTACTTTCCGGCCTGGCAGCAACCACGTTTGCGATCGCTGGCGCGCAAAAAAAACAGGCAGCGTCTGGCTGCCTGTTCCACTTCCTGCGCAACGCCTCAATGCGGTGGCCGATAGTCGCGCAGCCTGGTCGTCACGTTGCCGACCTCTTGCACTGCGCGTTTGAGGTCGTTTTCGGACATCCCCAGTTCGCGCGCCCAGTACTGCAACTCCCATTCCTCGCTGATGCTTACATTGTGCATGTCAATGGGTTGACGATTTGCATCCCGTGGTTCGCCCATGGCGATCTCCCATGTAGGACAGCTGGTGAGCCGGCTGCGACGCCGGCGCTTCGCACGGTTTGCCGGCTGCCGCATCGACGCGTTGTCTGGCGAGCTGTGGTCAGTGGGGCTGGCCCTGCTTGGCGCGCAGCGCCTTGGCGTGTTCCAGATGCTCGGCGATGGTGTCGCGTGCGCGCTGCAACTCTTTACCCAGGTCGCTGGAGCCCGGCTCGCTGCTGAGCTGTGTGTCCAGCAGGGCCAACGCCTGCTCGTGGCTGTCCACACTGGCTTGCAGATACTGCGATTCGAACTGTTGCCCGTGCAAGTCCTGCAGGCGCTTGCGCACGCCCTCGGCGCCCGCGGTGGCGGCCTGGGCCAACGTGCCATTGCGATCCGGCGCAAATCGGCTGAGGTCCGTCAACGCAGCGCTGTGGGCTTCGTCCATCTTGCGTGCGAAGGCCAGCACCTCGCCTTCCACACCCTTGACCACCGCCAGTTGCGCAAGCGTGCGTTCGTTCTCGTTGAACACTGCCAGCGCGCCAAGCGCCTGCTTGCGGTCGCGGGCATCGCCCACGCTATCGCGCAACGGGTCGCCGTGAGGCGGCGTGCTACCGACCACCGTGGCTACGTTGCTCTGTAGATCCTGCGGATCGCTCGTGTGCCCCTGCCGGCGCTGCCAGGCCTTGTACGCCACATAGCCCACCGCGCCGGCGGTCACCATCTTGAAAAGTCCCATCGCTGTCTCCTGTTGAGCGCGATCTTTCATCGCGTCTGGCGGTCGTTGATTGTTGGGTTCGCAGGGACGGCGAAGGCGGCATGCCTGCGTCCCAGCGCGTCATATGAGCCTGCGAGCGCGGGGGTTATCCAGACGTGACCTGCGCATCAACGCCGCGTCGGCGATCGGGCGCGTCCACACCGCGCCCACGCAGTGTGCTGACAGGTTTAACACCGCTGCACGAACACTGCAGTGTGCCGCCGCGTCTAAATGCCCACAGGAGACAGACATGCTTGCCCTCAACTACCACGGTTCACGCGATGTGCGAGTGGAAACCGTGCCCGATCCACTCTTGGTCGAACGCGACGACCTGATCCTGCGCGTCACTGCCACCGCCATTTGCGGCTCTGACCTGCATCTGTATCGCGGCAAGATTCCCGACCTACGCCCCGGCGACATTCTCGGCCACGAATTCATGGGCATCGTGGAAGAGGTGGGCCCGGATGTCACGGCGGTCAAGCCGGGCGACCGGGTCGTGATTCCGTTCGTGGTCGCCTGCGGGCGGTGTTTCCACTGCGTGCTGCAGGAATTTTCCGCGTGCGAAACCACCAATACCGGCAAGGGCGCGGCGCTCAATCACAAGGACATGCGCCCGCCCGCCGCGCTGTTCGGCTTCAGCCATTTGTATGGCGGATTGTCCGGCGGCCAGGCCGAATACGTGCGCGTGCCCAAGGCCAATGTCGGCCCGCTGGTGGTGCCCGATGCCTTGCACGATGAGCAGGTGCTGTTCCTGTCCGACATCCTGCCGACCGGGTATCAAGCCGTCGTCGATGCAGGCGTCAAACAAGGCTCGACCGTTGCCATCTTCGGCGCCGGCCCGGTCGGCCTGATGGCCGCGGCGTGCTGCCGCATGCTGGGCGCAGAGCGCATTTTCATGGTCGACCGGCACGCATACCGGCTCGATTTTGCGTCCAGGACCTATGGCGTGATTCCGATCAATTTCGACGAGGTCGACGACCCGGCCGATGTGATCGTCTCGCAGACCGATGGCCGGGGCGTCGATGCCAGCATCGAGGCGGTCGGCTTCGAGTCCGAAGGCAGCGCCATCGAAACCGCACTGACCAACCTGAAACTGGAAGGCAGCAGCGGCGTGGCGATCCGCCAGTGCATCGCCGCAACCCGTCGCTGCGGTGTGGTGAGCGTGCCCGGCGTGTATGCCGGCTTCATCCATGCCTTCATGTTTGGCGATGCGTTCGACAAGGGCCTGACCTTCAAGATGGGCCAGACGCATGTGCAAAAGCATATGCCGCATCTGCTGGAATGCATCGGCAATGGTCAGCTCAAGCCAAGCTCGATCATTTCGCATCGCATGCCGCTGGCTGACGCGGCGCGTGGCTACGAACTCTTCGACAAGAAGCAGGACGATTGCCGCAAGGTGGTGCTCACGCCGTAAAAGCGTGAGTGGGATCTACGCAGACGGCGCGATCTTCGACCGCGCCGTCTGCATGTTGTATAGCTGTTGAGTGTTGGCAACAGACTCAGTCCAGCGGCTTGGCCGGCACGAACGGGGACACCGGGTCGCTGGCCGGGAAGGTCTCTTCCACCGCTTCGTCCTGCAGCGCGTCCTGCTTTTTCTTGTCGTGCTGCGTTTGGTCGTGCGGCGCTTGATCGCGCTGTTCGGCGTGGTCGTTTGCAGAGGAAATCTGGTTGGATGTGCTCATGTGTTTTCCTACGACGTGATGCGAGCCACTACGCTACGGTGCGCTGCGTTGGCACAGGTGAAAAGCGTCTTCGCACATCAACGACAAAGGCAACGGATGTGCTGCACTGTGCATGCCGGGCCATGCAGTGCATTAGGTGCGGTCTCGCATTCCTTCCCATGCGGCGCAACCATGGTCCCTCTCGATCACGCGCGGCGCCCGGGCGCGACCTGTGCTTGCGCAGATGAAGTCAGGCAGCGCTGTGGCGACCAGCAGTGTCGCCGAACGCGGCATCCGGCACCCACGCAGTTGCACCTGCACAGCCGCCATGCGACGACGCGCCTTGGGTTCACATCCGCACGCGTCCAGGGTGTATGGTGCATAGGCGGCCGGAATCCGGTATCGCCCTCATTTCATCTGGCCCTTTCCATCGACAATCTCTGCGAACGCTGCGACGCCGTCTGCTGCCGGCTCACCGTCATGGTCGATCCATCCGACCGTATCCCACACCATCTCACCAGCGTGACGCCGCAAGGCTGGCATGTGATGGCGCGCGACGAGGAAGGCTGGTGCGTGGCCATCGACGCTGCGCGCATGTGTTGCTCGATTTACGAGACGCGACCGGCGATCTGCCGGCGTTTCGTCATGTCCGGCCCGTATTGCCGCGACGTACGTGCCACCTACGACGATCAACGCCGCCGGGGCATTCCCTTGACGCTGTACAACGCATGAGGATTTGCGATGCATCATTCCCGCCGCCAGTCGATGACCGTCAGTAACCAGCCGGGCAAGCCGCGGTTGTCCGAACAGCGGTTGGCCGCCGATCTGCAGGCATTTCAGCAATCCGGCGGCGCAATCGAGCGCCTGGGCGATACACCGCTACGTCGCGAAAAAAAGCGCGGCACGCCAGAGGCTGCGCCAGCCGCCGCAGTCACACCGGCCGTCGCAGCCGAGGCCGAGTAAGACAGCAACGGATGCCTCGCGGGCGCCTACGCGCATCCGTCCGCCATTACCGACGCGATGCGACGTAGTCGGCCATCAGCTTCAACCACGCGATCAGGGCAGCTGCAACTCTGGGCCGCACTGCAGAAGCTGCTTGGGCAGTCAGCGCACGCGGACTCAGTGCTCAACAGATCAGGCACCGCGCGCAGGCGTCGCCGCCCGCACGGACATGGGCAGTTACAGCAGTTGCGCGCGCTTGGTCGCGCCAAGCCCTTGTGCCAGTGAGGCCATTTCGTTGGCCAAGGCGACCATGTTGCCGCCGGCCTGCGCCGCGATGCCCATGATGCGCTGGTAGGCGTCCCAGAAGTCGGGCCCATTGCCATAGGCATCGTGGAACCCTTGCAGCTCCAAGACCAGCAGATCGGACACTTGCATGTCGGAGCGGTCCATTGTGTTACCTCGATGGGGATTCCCCGGCCCGCAGCTTATACCCGTTCACCTTACAAAATCGAGTCAGCCGGATGGCCGGAGGCCTGGACCTGAATTGGTTAGAAAGCCTGGCGGATACTGCATGTCGGGCGTCTGGTTGGGGCTGCTTGCTGCCTCCTGAGTGCGCCGGTGGCTGGCAGCGCCGCAGGTCAGGCCGTCCGCCATACCCGGGCCTGCCGCCCGCCTCGGACCGGCTGAATGCCAGCACGCAAGCTTCCGGCAGCGTGCTCGCTGCTGCCGCCTGACGCGCCGACCGGCATGCGTTCCCGTGTAAAATGCCCGGTTTTTGACCGGAAGAATGGCGAAAGTTGCTCCACGGGCGCCCTTGTCGGGCCCGGCGTTCATTCGCCTGCTTGCTCGCCTCAGCGACGCGCACATCGCCCAGTCCAACCACGCGCTGGCCGACCGGCTGAGCCAGTGGATCGACTGGACGCGCGCGGTTGCCGTGTCCAAGGCGCTGGACGGCAAGCTGCCCGACACCGACGACCTGCCCGAACCGCGCCCGCTCGATGCGGAGGCTTGCGCACGCGTGCGCACCGGTCTTGCTGCCAGCAGCGTGACCGAGTTGGACGCGCTGGTTGTGCGCGTGCGTGCCGAGGCGCGCAACGCCGCGCTCGCAGACGCACCCGTCGCCGCGCCGGATTTCGCACCATTCCGGCAGCACTACTTGGCCATGCAACGCGCCATGCGTACCGCCACCGGCGATCTGCGCGGGCGCCTGCGCGACCTGCTCGCATTGGCCTCCACCGACATGGCGCGGTTGGCCGAAGTGGATGCGGTGATGGAGCTCACCCTGAGCCCGCGCGAGCAGAGCCTGTTGAACACCGTGCCGAGCCTGCTCGGCGCACATTTCGAACGCCTGCGCGATGCTGCACAGGCGCAGCACCGGCCGACCGATGACGATGCCGCGCCACGCGCGGTGCCCGATGGCTGGCTGGATGTCTTCCGCAAGGACATGCAGAGCGTGTTGCTCGCCGAACTGGATGTTCGTTTTCACCCGATCGAAGGCCTGCTTGCAGCGCTTCGTACCCGCTAACTGGGACGTCATGTTCAGAACTCTCGTACACGTGTGTGTGTTTCTCGTCGGCCTGCTGGCGGTTTGCTGGGTCGGCATCGGTTATCTCGGCTCCAACCCGCTCGGCGCCTGTGTCGCGGCGGTGATCGGTGCCTGCTATGTGGCCGGCGCGCTGGAGTTGTATCGCTACCGCCAGGCCACGGCGACGCTGGAAGCGGCAGTCGATGGGCTGGCCACGGCGCCTTCTGCCCTGGGCGATTGGCTACAAACTGTTCATCCTGGCCTGCGTAATGCGGTGCGCCTGCGTATCAAGGGCGAGCGCGTGGCGTTGCCGGCCCCGGTGCTGACGCCGTATCTGGTCGGCTTGCTGGTGTTGCTCGGCATGCTCGGCACCTTGCTCGGCATGATGGCCACGCTCAAGGGCACCGGCTTTGCATTGCAGAGCGCCACCGACCTGCAGGCCATTCGCGGCTCGCTCGCAGCACCGGTGGAAGGCCTGGCGTTCGCGTTCGGTACCTCCATCGCCGGTGTGGCGACATCGGCCATGCTGGGGTTGTTGTCGGCGCTGTGCCGGCGCGAGCGCCTGCAGGTGGTGCAACGGCTGGACCTGAAGATCGCTGCCGAACTGCACACGCATTCGGACGCGCACCGACGTGGCGAAGCATTCAAGCTGCAGCAGCAGCAAAGCGCCTTGATGCCAGCCTTGATCGACCAGCTGCAGACGCTGGTGCACAGCATCCAACAGCACAGCATGGCTGCCGAGCAGCGCCTGGCCGCCCAGCAAGCCGATTTCCAGGCCAAAAGCGAAGCGGCGTATGCGCGGCTGGCCACGGCCATGGAGCACGCGCTGCAAGCCGGTGTCGCCGAAAGCGCACGGGCGGTCGGTGCGGCATTGCAGCCGGCGATGGAAGCCACCATGGCCAGCATCGCACGCGATACCGCCGCATTGCAGGAACACGTCACGCAAGCCGTGCAGCAACAGCTGGACGGCATTACTCATGGCTTCCAGACCAGTGCCAGCACCACGGCGCAGCACTGGAGCACGGCATTGGCGGCGCAGGAACGCGCGCAGCAGACCCACAACGCGCAGTTGCAGACCGCGCTGGAACAGATTGCCGCGCACAGCGTAGCCGTGCAGGACAGCGTGAGCAGCGCCGTGCAGCAGCAGTTGCACGGCGTCAGTGCAGCCATCGAGCAGAACGCGCGCACGGCGACCGAGCACTGGCAGGCGGCACTGGCTGCGCAGGAACGCACCCAGGCCACGTTGGCCGAACAGTTGCAGGGCACACTGGAACAGATCGACCAGCGCAGCGTTGCCGTGCAGGACAGCGTCACCCAGGCCGTGCAGCAGCAATTGAGCGCACTCAACGATGGCTTTGCCAGCACCACCGCGGCCAGCGCCGCCAGCTGGGCGGCCGTGCTTGCCGAACAGCAGCGTGCCACCGAAACGCACAGCGCGCAGTTGCACACCACCCTCGAACAACTGACGCAGCAGACCAGTGCCCTGCACGAAGGCGTGCAGCAGGCCGTGCAGCAGCAGCTGGACGGGTTGAGCAGCGGCTTCGAAGCCAGCACCGCCACGGCAGCGGCCACCTGGACGGCTGCGGTGGCCGAGCAGCAGCGCGCCAATCACACGCTCACCCAGGAGTTGCAGAACACGCTCACGCAATTTGCCAGCACCTTCGAGACACGCTCCGCCGCGTTGGTGGATGCGGTCTCGCAACGCATGCAGCAATCCAGCACCGACGCTGCCAATGCGTGGCGCGATGCACTGGCTCAGCAGCAACACGCCAGCGCCACATTGTCCAGCCAGCACCACAGCGCACTTGCCGCCGCCACCGCCAGTTTCGAGGCGCAGGCGGCGGCCCTGGTCGGCACCTTGCAGCAATCGCACACCGACCTGCAGGCGGCACTGGAAGCGCGCGACACCCAGCGCCTGGCGCTGTGGAGCGAGCGCTTCGGCGCGATGAGCACGGCCCTGACCGCACAATGGGAACAGACCGGCGAACGCGTCGCCCGGCAACAGCAGGCCATTTGCGACACCCTGGCCAGCACCGCCAGCGAGCTGTCCACGCAGGCGCAGGCGCAGGCCAGCGCGACGATCAGCGAAGTGTCGCGCCTGATGCAGATCGCCTCCGAAGCGCCCAAGGCCGCGGCCGATGTCGTGGCCGAGCTGCGCCAGTCGCTGTCCGAGAGCATGGTGCGCGACACCGCCATGCTGGAAGAACGCAGCAAGCTGCTTGCCACCCTGGACACCTTGCTCAACGCAGTCAATCACGCCTCCACCGAACAACGCGAAGCGGTGGATGCCTTGGTGACCACCTCGGCCGACCTGCTGCAGCGCGTGGGCAGCCAGCTCACCGAACAGATCGGCAGCGAAACCGGCAAGCTGGGCGCAGTGGCCGCGCATGTCAGCGGCAGCGCAGTGGAAGTGGCCAGCCTGGGCGAAGCGTTCGGCATGGCGGTGCAGTTGTTCAGCGGCGCCACCAGCGAGCTCAATGAGCGCCTGCAGCACATTGCCACGGCACTCGATGCCTCGCTGGCACGCAGCGACGACCAACTTGCTTACTACGTGGCACAGGCGCGCGAAGTGGTCGACCTCAGCATGCTCTCGCAGAAGCAGATCATCGAAGAACTGCGCCAGCTCGATCGCGGGCGTGGCGAACCCGGCCAAGCAGAAACGGCATGAGCGACGAGATCGAAAGCGACGGCGAGCTGGGCACGCCCATCTGGGCGGCATTCGGCGACCTGATGTCGGTGTTGCTGGGCGCGTTCGTGCTGATCCTGGTCGGCGTGATCGGCGTGCAGTTGCAACTGTCCAGCCGCCTGGACGCGGAGGTCAAACAACGCCAGGCCGAAGCGCAACGTCGGCAGACGCTGGAACAGGCACTGGCCGCACCGTTGGCTGCCGGCCGCGTGACCCTGGTCGATGGCCGTATCGGCATTCGCGGCAATGTGCTGTTTGCGTTCAACTCCGACGAACTGCAGCCGGAAGGACGCGAGGTGTTGAAGTCGCTGGCCACGCCATTGACGCACTACCTGCGCGCGCGCGACGAGATCCTGATGGTCAGCGGATTTACCGACGACCGCCCGGTGCTGGGCGGCAATCGCCGCTACGCCGACAACTGGGAACTGTCCGCACAACGCGCACTCACGGTGACCCGTGCCTTGATCGCCGAAGGCGTGCCGGCGTCATCGGTGTTCGCCGCCGCATTCGGCTCGCAGCAACCGGTGGATTCCAACGCCGACGAAGCCCGCCGCGCGAAGAACCGCCGCGTGGAGATCGCGCCGATCGCGCGTCCGTCGTCGCACGCAGGCGCATCGGCGCCGCCCGCAGCAACCGCCGCACCGCGATGAGCAAGCCGGCACTGCCCGCACGCGCGCAACTGGAGCGCTGGCGCAGCCAGGGCGCCGATCGGTTGGATCCGGTGCGCTTCCATCTGATGGAAGCGTTGGCAGCGCGTGCCGATGCGCAGGCCGATGCGGTGCGTGAGGTGCTGGAACACAAGCTCGGCGCGATGGTCGATGGCTATGCGACAGCGCTGCAGCAGACAGCGCGTCGCCGTGCCGGGAGCCGGGCAGTGCCTTCCCCGACGCCGGCGTCGCCGCAGCCCAGCGCCTTGGGTGCGCTCACTGCGCAGATGGCCGGGCATGCGGCGCTGATGGAAGTGGACAGCCGCAAGACTGCCAGCGCAGATGCCATGCTGTTTCCGGAGCTGCCGGCGCTGGACGACTTTCGTCGCACCTGGACCACCGTGCGCACCGCCAGCCAGGTGCGGCAGTCGCTGCAGGATGCGCCCAAGGACGCCGGCCCGCTCAACTCCAGCGTGCTGGTGCATCGCTGCATCACGCTGATGCGCGAGCGCTCGCCGGGCTATCTGCAGCACTTTCTCGGCTATGTGGATGCGTTGTCATGGCTGGAGCAGCTGCACACCGGCGGCGCCTTGGCCAACGAGGAGGCTGCGCCGGCGACGCCGGGCAAGAAACGCAGCAAGAGTCCGTCGAAGCGACGCAGTTAGATCCTCGATCGGTCCGGATCTACGTCGGGCCGACTGACGCAGGCTCCGATCTCGGAGATGCAGCCCATCACCGCGTGTGGCAGGTCACCCGCCGTGAGCATGAGGTCACTGCACGCCTCTGGCTGCGAACCGCGCTGCACTTGCTCACGCGGCAGCGGCAGCTGCATGCAAGCGCACAACGATGTCCAGCAAGCACTCGCCGGCGCGTTGCAGTCACTCACTGCAGTCACGCCCGAGCGCGAAGCGTATTCAACTGGAACGTGGCGGCCGTCGGTAACGCTGGCATCCACCACATTGGCGCATGCGCCGATCGCCGCTTCGGCTGTCGTGGAGCATCGCTCAAAACCGCAATTGCGCACCTACCGTCCAACTCCGCGGCGCACCGGGATACACCCATTGCTCGCTGTACGAAAACGCCGCGTAACGGCGGTCGGTGAGGTTTTCCACCTTGGCATACAGGCGTAGCCTCTGGCTCAGATCGTAATGGCCAACCGCTCGCCACACGGTATAAGCCGGCAACACGAAATCGGTGTTGCTATCCACCGAGCCCAGCCGCTCGCCGGTATGCAAGACGCCCACACCCAGCGCCGCGCTTCGTTTGCCGGTCAGCGGCTGCTCGTAGTTCAGGAACGCGTTACCGCTCAAACGCGGCACATTCGGAAACCGCCGGCCTTCAGCCAGCCCCGTACTGGCGGCAGCAGCACTGCTGCGCGTCACCTGCGAATCGGTATAGGCCAGGCCCACCGACGCGGCCAGGTGCGGGCTCAACCTGCCCAGCAGATCCAGCTCCACGCCCTGGCTGCGCATCTGGCCCACCGGCAGCGAAAAACTGGTGTCGGCCGGGTCCAGGCTCAACACGTTTTTCTTGTCGATGCGGAATGCGGCCACGGTGGCTTCCAGGCCATCGCCGGGCTGCACGTATTTCAAGCCGGTCTCCAGCGAGCGGCTTTTCTCAGGTGCAAAGCTTTGCCCGTTGGCGCCCACACCGCTGTTGGGGCGAAAACCCGCCGCCGCACTGGCGTACAGCGACAGCGCATCGTCGACATGGAAGGTCATGCCTGCACGCGGGCTCGCCACGCCGTCGGATGACCGCTGCGTGGTGCCGCGCAAGTGGTTGTCCAGGCCTTGCCGATAGTGGTCGTAGCGCAGGCCAAGCAAGGCCTTCCAGCGCGCGCCCAGGTCGATCTGGTCCTGCGCGTACACACCCCACACCTGCTGGCGTTCGTCGGTATCGGTGATGGTGGACAGCCGTCCTGGCTGTGCCAGGCCATAACGCGGCGCCAGCACATCGATGCTGTAGGGCGTGGCCGCGGAACGGGCGCGCTGCTGAAAGCGGCTGTCGTCGAAGCGATTGCCATCGATGCCGAACAACACATTGTGCGTGACCCTGCCGGCCTGAAGACTGCCAAGCACTTCTGCACGCGCTGCGATATCGCGGCCCTGGTAGTCGCGGTAGCGGCGTTCGCGGCGCAAGCTGCGCTGGTCGGCCTGCAGCGTCCAGGGCTCGGTGGAAAATCCGCGCATGCCACTGTCGCGGTAAGTCGCCCCACCCTGCACCGACCAGGTCTGATCCAGGCCGTGCACCACGAACAGCTGGTGCCCGGTGGAATGCAGGTCGATATCGCCATCGTGCGGCTCGCCCAGAAAGCGCGAGGCCGGCAGCCGGTTGGCATCGCCACCGATGGCCGTCACGCCACGATCGAAGGGCGTGTGGAGGCGCACCGCTTCCAGCTCATACGACACCGTCGTATCGGGCGTCGGCATCCACAACAGCGACGGCGCCAGCAAGGTGCTGTCGCTGGCGACGGTATCGCGAAAGCTGTGTTGATCCTTGTGCATCACATTCAAACGGTACGCCACGTTCTCGCTCAGCGGGCCGGTGCTATCGATGGCCGCGCGATAGCTGTCGAAGCGGCCTGCCGATACATCCACGCTGTGCTGCGGCTGAAACAGCGGCTTTTTGGTGACGATGTTGACGGCCCCGCCCGGCTCGCCGCGCCCGTACAACGCCGACGCCGGCCCCTTGATCACCTCGATGCTTTGCGTAGTGGCCGCATCGCGCAGGCCGTTGTAACCGCGGCTGGCATTGAAGCCGTTGACCATGTAATCCGAACTGAAATTCGGGTCGCCGGTGAAGCCGCGCATCGAATAGCTATCCCATAGCCCGCCCAGGTTGTTGGCCTTGGTGATGCCGCTGGCCAGCTCCAGTGCGCCAGCCAGATCGGTGACGCCTGCATCTTCGAGCAAGGTCCGGTCGAGTACCCGCGCACTGATCGGCAGGTCACGCAGCGGCGCATCGGTCTTGGTGGCACCGGTAATGCTCAGCGCGCGGTACGGCGTGTACTGGCTGCGCACCTGCACCGCATCCAGGTCGCGCGCCTGCGACTGCGACTGCGCAGCCTGCGCGCAGGCAGTGCCGCAGGTGCAGGCCAGCAGGCTGAGCAAGGGCAGCGCGCGCAGCGTGCGGTGGCGCGGGAACACGGGCATCGGGCAGAACTCCTGAAGCGCCCCGGCGCAGTGCATCCGGGGCGCAAGTAAAAGACGCAAGGAAAAGGTGATACGCAGATACCGCTATGAAGTGGGGCCGGCCGTTGTTTCGAAGCGTGGCGCTCGCCCGAAATCGTCGCGCGTGAACGGCCGGTCGCGGAACAGATAGCCGTAGTAGAACGTGCGCAGCGCCCGGTGATAAGCGCGAATGCGATCCTGATAGGCCAGCTGTGCCTGCAGATCGGTGTCGGCCAGGCGCGTCAGCGCCGCCTGCAGCGCAACCGGGGGCAGCACGCTGGCCACGCGTTGCGCCAACGCTTGGCGACGCTGCAGCCCCTGGCGATACGCTGCCACCTGCGGCGCTACCTGCTGGTCGCCATTTTCATGAAATGCGAAGTACCACTTGTAGTGGAACGCCGTGGTCAGCGGCGCCGAGTCGGCCCATTGCCGATTGCGCGCGTAGAACGCCTGCATGGTGTCCTGGCGCGGAATGTCCCAGGCATGGTTGACCGCCTCGCGCTGCAACCGCGCAATCTCGGTACCCTGGTTGACCGGCACCGCCTGATTGATTGCCACGTGCGCCAGCGCCGGCGCCACCAACGCCAGCACAACCCAGCAGGTGGCCAACGCCGTGGCATGCGCGGCAGGCCGCCACTGGAGGCGCCCGACCAGCACCGACAGCAGCACCCAGAACAACAGGTACGCACCGCCCAGTGCCAGCACCGCCAGTTGCTGCAACCACGGCACCGCATTGAACGTGGCGAACATGACGAACGGCACGCTCAGGCACACAAACACCGCCGCTGCACGCACCACCACGCGCCGTACCAGCAGCGCAGCGCCCGCACCGGGCAGTGCGGCAAGCATGCGTGCACGCCCCGCTTCACGCTCGCCCGAACGCAGATCGAACAGCAGCGCGATCACGAACAGCGGCAGCAGGAATACCAGCACGAACGCGTAGTCGAAGCGGCCAGCCAATGCGAGCTCGGGGTTGTAGCTGTCCCCGTCATGGATCTGCGCTTCCAGCCCCAGCGCGCGCACGCGCAAGATATACGGCGAGACATCGCGCATGCCGACCGCCGCAAACGCCAGCGGCGATGGCGGGTCCCAGGTGGGGTGGAAGCTGTAATAAGCCGCGCTGCCGGCATCGTTGGAACGCGCCACATAGTCTTCTACCGCCGCGCTGTCTTCGCGCTGCAGCGCTGCAATCCTGGCGATGTTGTCGCGCTGCGTCGCCATCACATGTTGCCCGGACAGCAGGCTGCACACGGTGAGCAGCGCAAGCAACAGCAATCCGGCGAGCGCCGCACGCGCGCGTAGCAGCAACAGCAGTTCGTATTTCCACAGCACCATCAGCGCGCCACTCCCACACCTCGCCCGGCTGCCACCAGCATGCACAGCGCAGCAAGCAGCCAGGCCCCGATCAGGCCGAACGCCGCACCTGCCGTGCCGATCACCTCGGTCGCCGGCGCCGGCTGGAACGCAAACACCGGAATCTCATGCCAGTGCTCGGACGAAATCCGCTTGCGCCGATCGGCGCCTGCATCCTGGGCGGTGTCGTCGGCCATGCTGACCGCGTCGGCCTGCAGTTGGTTGAGCTGCTGCACCAGCGTGTAGCGGTAGTGCTCTGCCTGGGCCAGGAACCGCAGATGCGCGCGCAGGTCGGTTTCTGCCAGCGTCATCGACACCTCGCGCAGCGCCACCGTCGGGCTGAGCAAGGAAAACGCACGCACCAGCAGGTTCTGTTGCTGCTGGATGGATGCATCGCGGCCCGCATACCGCTCGAACAGGCTTGCGCTCAGCCGCTCGCCTTCCAGTGCCAGCAAGCCCTTGTAGTTCACCGGCAGGTCTTCCACGCGCTGCACGCCGTAATGGGCCAGCGTCTGCTGCTTGAATTGCGCAAAGTGCGGGTCGTCCGGATTGTGGCTGTCGCCGAGCGTGCGCAGGTCGCGCTGGATCGCCACATCGGTTTCCAACCGCGTCGGCAGGCGGTACGCGGCATTGGCCGCGTCCGGCGCCACGCGCGGTACTAGCAGGGCCAGCCACACCCATACCGCCAGCGACACCAATAGCGCATCGCGGCCGCGCCGGCACCGCATCGACACCGCCAGCACCAGCGCACACCACACCAACAGATACGCGCCATAGGCCAGCACCAGCAGCGCAACCAGCGGCGCTTGCCCTGGCAACAACGCGATCGGTGCCAGGCCGATCAAGGCCGGCAGCAGGCAGGCGCCGGCCACCGTCGCCAGCGCCAGATACTTGCCGCCAAGCAACTGCCGGCGCGTGGCGCCCTGCAACAACAGCGCGCGCAAGGTGCCGGTTTCCTGCTCGCGCGCCACTGCGCCATAGCCCAGGAAGACCAACATCAGCGGCGCCAGCACCTGCAGCACGAAGGCGGGCGTGAGCTGACCGAAACGCACCAGCAACGAGCTCTGACGCACATCGCCGAAATTGGCAGTGTTCTGGCGATGGCCTTCCAGAAACATGCTGTTGCCGGTGAACGCATCCACGCCGGAATCGAATGCAGCCAGTGCCGGCAACGGGCGATAGATGAAATGGCCGTAGTGCACCACGCGGTGCGGATGCCGGTCCGGCTGCGCTTGGAACGCCTGCTGCGCTGCCTGTTGCTGCCGCGTGCGGAAATCGGCCACTTCGCGCTGGTGGTGCGCAGCGGTCAACGCCGCCACCAGGGTGAGCAACATCAGCAGCACCACACCGATGGCAGCGGACCGGTTGCGCGCCATATAGCGCAGTTCTTCGCGTGCGACCAGCAACACCGGGCTCATACGTGCAGCCTCACGCAGCGCGATCCTGCGGGCGCGCGAAACGCGCATGCAGGGTGCGCACGTCGAAGCCGCTGTCGCCGGCACCGATCTCTTCGGCAATCCGGCCGTTTTCCAGAAACCCGATGCGGTCGGCCACATCCACCGCACCGAGCAGATCGTGGGTGACCATCAGCACCGCGGCGCCGCGTTCTCGCACGCTGCCGACCAGGCGATTGAAGTCGGCGATGGCGCGCGGATCCAGCCCGGAGGTGGGCTCGTCCAGCAGCAGCACCGGCACCTCGCGCAATGTGGCCACGGCAATGGCCACCTTCTGCCGCATGCCCTTGGAGAACCCTGCCAGCCGTTGCGCCCAGGCATCGCGCTGCAGGCCAGCGGCCGCAAATGCCTCGCCAATGGCGGCCTGGCTGCGACGCTGGCCGGCCAGGGCAAGCAGATAGTCGGCATTTTCCAATGCGCTCAGATGCTCGTAGAGCGCCACGTTTTCCGGCAGATAGGCCAAGCGCGCGCGCGCCTTGCCGGGGTCGGCGACCGGGTCCACGGCGTCCACGCGCAGGCTGCCGGAGACGGGTTTGACGAAGCCCAGCAACGTGGACAGCGTGGACGACTTGCCGGCGCCATTGCCGCCCAGCAAGGCGTAGACGCTGCCGGGCGCGACGCCGAGGTTCAGCCCCTGCAGCACCGCGCGGCCACGGTAGGCCACGTACAGGTTGGAGATTGAAATCGCGTGGGTCATTGAAGAATTGAAGGGCGTGGACACAGACATATCAGGAAGTGATACGTTATCACATTGCTTGCACCGCCAAAATCCGCCCGCCGTCGCGGGCAGGAGCCCGGCCGGCACTAATAACCGCCGCGCCGCGCATCGCGCCTGCGGCCAGCGCCTTGCGGCGTGAGCATCCAGCCAGGCGCCTGCGCCGACACGGCTGACCCGCACGAGCAGACACCGTCGCCCACCACTCGAGACCCTCACACCCCAATGACCTTCGAAACGCGCAGCTGTCATTCGCCCGATGCTTTCCATGACTTCGACCGCCACGCTCCCGCTGACGCCAAGGCCTGCAACACCGCGCGCAGCACCCGACGCCTCGCCAACGGGCTGGCCATCGCATTGTTCGCTGCCGCACAGCTCAACGCGCAGACCATCGATACCAGCGCCCCGTTGCCGCCGGTCCGCGCATGGCACGGTGCCAGCGAAGCATTGATCGTGGCACCGGACGATCCGTGGATGACGCCGGCCGAGCGTAGCGACTTTGTCAGCACGCCCAGCTACGCGCAAACGCGTGCGTGGCTGCAACGGCTGGTTGCTGCTTCGCCGCTGCTGTCGCTGGAGGTGTTCGGCAAGACCGGCGAAGGACGCGATCTGCTGCTGGTACGCGCGCGCAAGGGCAAGCCCGGCAAACCGGTCGTGCTGGCACAGGCCGGCATCCATGGCGGCGAGATCGATGGCAAGGACGCCGGCCTGATGCTGCTGCGCGATATTGCACAACGCGGCAAGGACGATCTGCTGGACGAGGTCGATTTCGTATTCGTGCCCATCCTCAACAGCGATGGGCACGAACAACGCGGCCCGCTCATCGGCGCCGCATTGCGCGGCCCGCAGCAGATGGGCTGGAATACCACCACGCGCGGCATCAACCTCAATCGCGACTATCTCAACCTAGAAGCGCCGGAGACGCGCGCGATCGTCAGGCTGCTGCACACGCTCGACCCCGCCTTGTATATCGACCTGCATGTCAGCGGTGGGCTCGATCATCAGTACGACATCACCTTCACCTTCGCCGGCTGGGGCACCTACGCGCGCTCGCGCGCCACGGCCGGTTGGCTGCAGCAGCGCTTCACGCCAGCCGTCGACGCCGCACTGCGCCGCCAGGGTCATGAACCTGCGATCTATCCCAGCCTGATCGACGAAGACGCGCCGCGCTCGGGCTTGCGCTATTCGCCCGAAGGCCCGCGTTATTCCACCGGCTATGGCGACTTCGCCGGCATCCCCACCGTGCTGGTGGAAAACCACCGCCTGAAGTCATACCGGCAACGCGTGCTCGGCGATTACGTGCTGCTGGAAGAAGCCCTGCGCGTGGTCGGCCGCGATGCACACGCCATCGATGCCGCCAAGCGTGCCGATCGCGCGGCGCGCCCGCAGGAATTGATGGTGGCGTGGGAACGCCTGCCGCAGCCGATCGACCATATTCCGTTCAAGGGCGTGACCTACACCCGCGCCCTGTCGCCGGTGTCCGGCCGGCCGGAATTGCGCTGGGAAGGCCGCGACGAAACCTGGACGATGCCGGTGATCGGCTACCGGCAGACGCAGGCGGTGCAGTACCCGGTGGCGTGGTGGATTCCGCCCGGCAACGACGATGTGCTCGCCTTGCTCGATGCGCATGGCATCGGCTACGACCGTCTGCAACAGCCGGCCCGGCGCGCGGTGCAGCAGATACGCATCAGCAAGACCGGCAGCGATCAGGTTCCGCACACCCACGACGTCGAAGAAGTCTTTCCCGCCGGCAGCGTCCGCGTGCCGGCCGATCAACCGATGCGCATGCTGGCCGCCGCCTTGCTGGAACCGCGCAGCAGCGATTCGTTGCTGGCCAGCGGACGTTTCCGCCATGCCGGCAGCCCCGACAGCGGGCTGTATGCCACCGAGCTGGTTGAATTCAGCGAACGCATGTTGCGCAGCGATGCCGCGTTACGCAGCGCGTTCGAGCAAAAACTGGCCAACGATGCGGCGTTCCGCGCCGATGGCGATGCGCGCCTGCAGTGGGTCTATGCACGTTCGCCCTATGCAGCGATCAGCGGCTGGCGGTATCCGGTGCGGCGCGAAGTGAGGCAATAGCGCCGCGCATCCCTGTGGCGCTCACCGCGGTGCGGGCGCCATCACTGGCGCATGCTCGGCCATCAGCGCAATCACCCAATCGATGAACACACGCAGCTTGGCGCTGACATGGCGGTTGGGTGGGAAGGCGATCGACAGCGGCATCGCTTCCAGCTGCCAGTCCTGAAAGATCGCCACCAGTTCGCCGCTGGCGACATGCGCGTTGGCCATATACACCGGCAGCCACAGCACACCCATGCCGGCCAGGCCGGCGGCCAGATAGGCATTGCCATCGTCGGCGGCCACCACGTGGCGGCCATGCACGCGCACCGCCTCGTCGCCGCGTTGCATCACATATGGCACGGTTGTGCTGCTGCCCCAGCGCATGAAGCCGACGCAACGATGCCGTGTATTTTCCAGCTCGGTTGGATGCGTCGGGGTACCCAGCCGCTGCAGGTAATCGGGCGCTGCGTACACGCCGGCCTGCAGGTCGCCCACGTGACGCGCGATCAGCGACTGGTCGGTGATGGTGCCGCCGCGTATCACGCAATCGACGTTTTCGCCGATCAGATCCACGCGGCGGTCGCTCACGCCCATGTCCAGCTGGATCTCCGGATAACGCGCATGGAATGCCGGCAACGCCGGCATCAGGATCAGCCGCGCCAATGGGCTGGGCACGTCCACGCGCAGGCGCCCGCGTGGCAAGCTGGCTGCAACCGACAGGCTGGTTTCGGCATCGTCCAGGTCTGCCAGCAGGCGCAGCACGCGCTCGTAATAGGCCGCGCCATCGGCAGTGACCTGCACCCGGCGCGTCGTGCGATTGAGCAGCTTCACCCGCAGGCGCGCTTCCAGTTGCTGCACCAGCTGGGTCACGCTGGCGCGGCTCATGTCCAGGTGTTCGGCCGCCTTGGTGAAACTGCCGGTCTCGACCACGCGCGCAAACGCCTGCATTGCATCGAATCGATCCACCACTGCTCCCGCGGCCAAGATTGTTTGGATTCTACAAACAGTGTTGGTCGATGCTGCCGATTTATCGCAACTGCAGACCCGCCTAACGTGTGCCTTCGTTCTGATGCACTTCGATGGAGAGCCACATGGCCACACGCGACGTCGTTTTCCCGCAGGGGCGCCACGCCCTGTACGAGCGCCACCATTACTCGCCGGCGGTACGCGCCGATGACCTGCTGTTTGTCGCCGGCCAGGTCGGCAGCCGCGAGGACGGCTCGCCCGAGCCCGAGCTGGACGCGGAAATTGCCCGCGCCTTCGTCAACCTGGATGCCGTCCTTGCCGCGGCCGGCTGCACCTCGCAGGATGTAGTCGACGTCACCTTGTTCATGGTCAACCCCGAGGTGGTGTTCGAGGCAATGTGGGACAAGTGGGTCAGCTACTGGGGCCCGGCCCCCTACCCCACCGTCACCGCGGTCGGCGTGACCTGGCTGGCCGGCTTCCAGTTCGAGATCAAGGTGGTGGTCAAGCTGCCGGCGAAGGCTGCATAACACCTCCCATTGCCTGCGCGGCAGTCATCGCGCGCCATCCCGCCTGCAGCAGATCTGCACCTGCGCAACGCAACCAGCGCACGCGGGCGCGTCTCGCATTCGATCGGCCACGCCTGGCTCGCCAGCGCGTGGCGTTGCCTGTGTCCACGCCGCGCAACGTGCCCATCGCACCCCTGTCAGATCTCCAAACATCAGCGAAGAAGATCGCCGAGAGCATCAGCCTCATCAACGGCATCGCCTCCAGACCGAATGCCAAGCGCTTGGCTACACGCCGAAACAAGATCTGGGCGACCGCACGCTGCTCGGGCCCAAGTCACCAACAAGCAACATTCGTATGCGATAGCTGTAGCGCTCGCCATGCCGCGAGCCCTCTGTTCCCCTGGCGCGTTGTCCAACGTCGATGTGCTGACGCATCGCGGCGGCGGCTTCGTGCGTCCGATGATTTCAAGGAGATTGACTTCCATGCGCTTGAAGACCTTTTTCGTCGTTGTGCTTCTCACCACCTTCAGCGCCGCCGCACAGGCGCAGGTGGTAACCCTCAACAAGGGCGGCTATACGCTGACGTACGACTGCACCAACCGCACCGCACTGCGCTACGAATACGTGCTGCAGGCCGACACGGGCTCGGCTGCACGCCCGTCCAGCTTCAATCTGGATACCGAATTGCCCAGCGGCTGTGCCGGCCAGACCTCCACGGCCTCGTATGCCAGCGTGCGTTCCGGCTATGACCGCGGCCATCTGGTGACCTCCAACCACATGGACTACAACGCGACCTACATCCGCCGCGCCAACCTCATGAGCAACATCGTGCCGCAGGTGGCCAGCTTCAATCAGGGCATCTGGGTACAGGCAGAGAACGTGGCCGAGTGCTATCGCGACATCGCCAGCGTGCAGGTTTACGGTGGCGTGATCTACAGCGACACCAGCAACGATTACTTCCTCAGCAGCCACGGCATCCGCACGCCGGATTTCTTCTGGAAGACCATCATCACCGCCAACCCGGGCGGCGGTTCGCGCGCCATCAGCTGGCTGATTCCCAATAGCGCCAACCTGGGTGCGTTGGACAGCTATATCGTCAGCATCGACGAACTCGAAGACCTCTACGGCGCCAGCACCATCGGCATCAGCGCACCGGCGGCTGTCAAAGCCATGCTGCCGTCCACCACCTGGCCGCAGCCGAGCAATTGCGATCTGGGTTGAGTCGCGCTGCATCCACGGCATGTCGCCCAGCCCGGCCTGTGCCGGGTTGGGTCACGGCACGGCGGGCACTGGCTGCGTGGCGCCGCGCCGCCTGCGTGACAGCCTGCGCGCGGCTCGACATCTCCATCGCAGAGCCGGCGTGCCGGTGGAATGGACTGCGGTCCCGCGGGCGCCAGCCATGTGTCAGGTGTGTCAGCGCTGCCACATTTATTGGCGAGGTCTGCGCTGTTTTGACGGCCAACGGCCGACATATGCTTGATCGCACTCTCGGTCCCCTCTTGCGATCACGCTCATGCCATCCCCCTTGTCTGCCAACGCCGGCCTCGCCTTGCTGAGCGCCCTGTCGATCTTCGCTGCCAGCCCGGCAACCGCCGCACCTGTGCAGAGCCTGCCTACCGTCGTGCTGGTGCATGGCGCATTTGCCGATGGCTCCAGCTGGTCTGGCGTGATCGAGGCGTTACAGCGCCAGGGCTATCACGTCACTGCAGTGCAGAATCCGCTCACCTCGCTGGCCGACGACGTCGCCGCGACCCGCCGCGTGCTGGAGCGACAACCTGGCGACGTGCTGCTGGTCGGGCACTCCTGGGGCGGCGCGGTGGTGACCGAATCGGGCAACGCCGACAACGTCAAGGGCATCGTCTATCTGTCGGCCCTGGTACCCGATACCGGCGAGTCGGTCGGCACGCTGCTGGCACGCCTGAAAGCGCCGATGGAAGGCCTGCAGCCGGATGCGCAGGGCCTGGTCTGGCTCGACGACGCGGCGACCTACCAGCACGTGATGGCCGCCGATGTGCCGCTGGCCAAGGTCCGGCAGCTTGCCGCCGTCCAGCAGCCGATGACCGCTGCCGCGTTCGGCGACGCGGTTTCGCAGGCCGCGTGGCATCGCAAACCGACGTGGTACCTGATCACCGACAACGACAATGCGTTGCGTCCGGATGTGCAGCGCGCCATCGCCAAGCAGATCGGTGCCACCAGTACCACCATCGCATCCAGCCATCTTTCGCTGGTTGCGCAGCCCGCCAAGGTGGCCGAGTTCATCGCACGTGCCGCGCGTACCATCGGTACGCCATCGCGGTGAGCACCAACACGAACCTGGCCTGTCGCGGCGGCCCTTGCATGCGCTCAGGTCGGCTAACAAAACGTAGCGAGCAGTCGTCCGGCGGGTGCGGACGGCGCGCTCGGAACCGCAGTGTACGAGTGGTATATGCCGATTCCGGGCAGCGGCCGCGCCCGCCTGGCGCTGCACAGTCGTTTTGTTCGCTGCGCTTAGCCTGATACCTCGTGTTCGGCGCTCTCCAGCACCGCAGGCAGGACGTCGACCAGGAACTCGATCAAGGCGCGCACGCCTGGCGCCAGTCCGCGACGCGAGGGATACACGGCGTGTAGTTGATGCACCGGCAACGTGTGGTCGCCCAATAGCACCACCAGTTCGCCACGGGCGATGCTGCCCCTGCACAGGGCCAGCGGCAACTGCGCCACGCCCATGCCGGCCAGCGCCGCTTGGTGCAGCAGCTCGACATCCTCGGTGAACAGGCGCGAACGGTAGTCCACCAGTTCGCTGGTGCCTTGCGGGCTGGTGAGCCGCCACCGGGGCGGCTCGCCATTGACGCCACGCGGGCCCATTCCCAGTACCTCATGCAGTGCCGCCGCAGAGGCGAACGGCCCATGCGCGTGCACGAACCCGGGGCTTGCCACCAACGCCTGCCGGCTGACGCCGAACGAGCGCAGGATCAAGCCGGAATCGTCCAGGCTCGAACGCACCCGTATCGCCACGTCGATGCCTTCGGCAATCAGTTCCACCCGTCGACTGGTCAGCTCCAGATCGACCTGCACATCCGGATGCGCCAACAAAAACCGCGGCAAGAGCTTGGCCAGAAACAGATGCGCCACACCGGTCGGGCAGCTCACGCGGATCCGGCCGGAGGGATGCTGCGTGGCGCGCTCGGCCACATCCAGCGCCCATTGCGCCGAGCGGGTGATGGATTTGCAGTGCGTATAGAACTCGGCACCGACCTCGGTGAGGCTGACCGCACGGGTTGAACGCTGCAACAGCCGCACGCCCAGGCGTTGCTCCAGATCTGCCACCCGCCGACTGACCTTGGAGCGGGGAAACCCCAACGCGCGACCGGCCGCCGAGAAGCTGCCGTGGTCGACCACTGCCACCAGCAGCGCGAAGTCGTTGAGGTCTTCCATCTGAATCCAACCCCACGCAAGGAGGCCGTCATTGTCCTGCCAGGCAGGACAGTTTGTCATCCGCCAGCGGCCTACCTGCGCCCGAGGGCGCTTCGTAGAGTGCCGCCACCGACCACAGCACACGAGCCCACCATGCGCTTGCTCCATCTCGATTCCAGCATCCTGACCGACACGTCGGTCTCCCGCCAGCTCACCGCCCAGGTGGTGCAGGACCTGCACGCAGCGATTGACGATCTACACGCCACCTATCGCGACCTTGCCGCGGTTCCCATCGCGCACCTTTCCGGCGCGATTGCTGCCGGCTTCCGCCCGCTGCCGCAACCAGCCAGCGACGCGGCATTGGTGGCCGAACATGCATTGTCCGAGCAACTGGTGGACGAATTCCTCGCCAGCGACATCGTGGTGATCGGCGCGCCGATGTACAACTTTTCGGTGCCGACCCAACTCAAGGCCTGGATCGATCGCATCGCCCAGCCCGGCCGTACGTTTCGTTATACCGCTAACGGGCCCGAAGGCCTGGCCGGCGGCAAGCAGCTGATCGTGGCGTCCTCGCGCGGGGGCATGTACACGCAAGGGCCGATGGCCTCACTGGATTTTCAGGAGGCGTATCTGACCGCAACGTTCGGCTTTCTGGGCGTGCGCGACGTGCACTTCGTGCGCGCGGAAAATCAGTCGCGTGGTCCGGAGCCGGCCGCGGCCGCATTGATCAGTGCGCAGGCCTCCATTGCCGATGTCGTGCGCAGTGTCGGGCGCGGGGTCGCGCACGCGCGCGTGGAGGCCTGAGCCATGTTGCATCTCATCACCCTCACCTATCGCGTCGCCCCGCCGGCACTGGCCGCACATCTGGACGCCCACAAGCAGTGGTTGCGGGAGCACATCGATACTGGGCTATTCCTCGCGGCCGGCCCATCGGCCGATGGTCTTGGCGGCATCGTGCTAGCCCACCACACCGATGCGTCGGCACTGGATCGGGTTGTGGCGCAAGACCCGTTCGTGCTGCATCAGTTGGTGGATGTCGGCATACGCCGTTTCGAGCCAGCACTGCGCGCCAAAGGGTTTTTGCCTGGTTGAACGAGACCATGCCGGTGGAATGCGACGCCACGGCAGGTCATTCGTCGTAGCGACACAGGCGTCGTTGTCAATCGAGACCTGCAGGCGTGTCGACGCTTGCAGGCCGGGGCGCGGGGCCGCTTGCCGCAAACCACGCAGCGTACGGGGTGTTCTTGACCAGATGCCGGTTGAAATCCTTGGCACCATCGGTACACCACACCGCGCCGCGTTCACCCAAGGCGACCTTGGCTGCATCGACCGCACCGCGCGCGGCCAACAGGCGTTGTGCATCGTCGTCGCGCTTGGCGGCCTTGACCGCGCGTCGCGCCTCCATGAGTGCACTGACCCACGCGGCACGCACCTCTTCGCTCAGGTGCGGGTTGCTGGTGCGCCACAGGCGCGCTCGCACGATGAGGTAACGGCCGTCGGGCGTCGTGAGGGGCGTGGTCGCGGCAGTCATCGCGCGCTCAAGGCCAGGCGTACGGTTGCCGCATCGCGGCAGTGCGTGCGGCGCTCACTCCACGCGTTCGAAGCGAGCGCGGGCGACACCGTCCACCTCGACCTGCTCGACGAACATCGCATACGGGCGCACCCACAACCCGATATCGCGCTCCAGTGGCCGATACAGCACCAGCGGCTCCAGGGTTTCGCTGCTGCGCACCACACCGAGCACCTCATAGCGGCCGCCTTTGAAATGACGGTACTCGCCCAGTGCGATGGAAGGTAACGGCGGCAGGGTGTCCATGGCGGTATCAACGCGATCGAAAGGCCCTGGAGTTTAGGACCGCACGCAATGTGTGGCGAGCCGGCTTGTGTTGACGCTGCACGCCGGCGGTCGATGACGGACATCCACACGCCTCGCATTCTCGGCAGGCCGGGTCCGCCACGTCGCTGGCGTCTGCCTTGAAAGAGGCGCACCGGCCGCCACTGCAGCGGCGGCCATGGCACCTCGCGCCATCGAAAGCATCGGGGCCTGTCGTGCGCCGTCGGGGCTCGCCGCAATCGCGTGCGTCCCGCAGAACCAAGCTCAGGTGTCCTCTTCGTCCTCTTCGTCCTCTTCGTCCAGTTCGTCCTCGATGCTGTCGTCGTCATCGATTTCGCTGTCCTGCGCAGGCCCGTCCTGCAGCAAATCCTCGTTCTTGCCCGGCGCCTTGACGCCGTTGGGTGGCGTCGGGTCGTCGATACCCCGGTTGGCGTTCTGGTTGTTGCTCATGGTCAGCTCCCGCGGCAGAAGACCGCCTGCCCACCCTCCTCCCGGCCCCGTGATGCGCACGTGTGCCGCACCCAAAAAATGCGCCGTTCATCGCAGTATCTGAACCATTGTGGCTCGGCGCAGGGTCGCCCCGCGCCGGCCTGCATCCGCGCATCGCCCCTCCCCGTAGACAGCAGGACGCCTACCGAGGAAACACCATGCCGAGCTTGATCTGCGATCTGGAAGACCTGCTCGCCTCCTGGAAGGCCGAAGCACGCACCTTCGACGCCTGCGACATGCCGGCCTCTGCACTGGCCTTCCGCGATTGCCACCGTCGCCTGTCCGCGTTGCTGGACGCGCATGCACCCCAATCGGCCTCGCCGACAGCCGCGCTGGTTGGGCACGAGCAGCCCAGCTCAGTGACCGAGCTGCAGCCGCGCGCCATCGCGCCGATGGGTTCCTAGGGTGTCGATCAGCGCGTCGCTGGCCTGATTCGCGCCAGCCACCTCGACCTCGGCGCCGTGCGCGCGCAATTTGAACACCACCCGATCCAGCGCCGCCACCGCACTGATGTCCCAGAAATGCGCGTGGCGCAGATCGATCAGCACCTTCGGCGGCGTGCCGAGGAAATCGAAGCTGGCGACGAATTGCCCGGCCGATGCGAAGAACACCTGGCCGCGCACCGCATACACGCGTACCCCATCGTCACCATCGCTGGCCTGCACCTGCAGCATGCGCCCGACCTTGCGCGCGAAGAACAGTGCCGACAGCAGGACGCCGACCAACACGCCGCGCGCCAGATCGTGCGTCCAGACCGTGACCACGACGGTGCCCAGCATCACCACCGACGAACTTGCCGGGTGCCTGCGCAGATCGCGCAGCGACCTCCAGTTGAAGGTGCCGATGCTGACCATGATCATCACCGCCACCAATGCCGCCATCGGAATCTGGCGCACCCAGGCCGCGCCATAGACCACCATCAGCAGCAGGACGACGCCGGCCACCAGGCACGACAAGCGCCCACGTCCGCCCGAGCGCACATTGATGACCGACTGCCCGATCATCGCGCAGCCAGCCATGCCACCGAAGCAGCCCGCCACCATGTTCGCCAGTCCTTGACCTGCGCATTCGCGGTTGCGCTGCGATGGGGTATCGGTCAGGTCTTCGACGATCTGCGCCGTCATCAACGACTCCAGCAAGCCGACCACCGCCAGCGTCGTCGATACCGGCAGCAGGATGCGCATGCTGTCCCATGTCAGCGGCACGTCCGGCAGCAAAAATACCGGCAGGCTGTCGGGCAAGTGGCCCATGTCGCCCACGTGCCGGAGATCGAGATGCCAGTACGCGCATGCCGCCGTCAACACCACAATTGCGACCAGCGGCGAAGGAATCGCCGTGGTGACGCGCGGGAGCAGATAGATGATGACCAATGCCGCTGCACACACCGCATACACCGGCCATGGCATGCCGACCAACTCCGGCAGCTGTGCCAGGAAGATCAGAATTGCCAATGCGTTGACGAAGCCAGTGATCACCGAGCGCGAGACAAAACGCATCAATGCGCCCAGACGCAATGCGGCTGCAATCAGCTGCAGCACGCCCGCCAGCACGGTCGCCGCCAGCAGGTACTGCACCCCATGGTCCTTGACCACATTCACCATCAACAACGCCATGGCACCGGTGGCGGCAGAAATCATGCCTGGCCGACCACCGGCGATCGAAGTCACCACTGCAAGACAGAACGCCGCGTAGAGCCCAACCTTGGGATCGACGCCGGCAATGATCGAAAACGCGATGGCTTCGGGAATCAGCGCAAGCGCGACCACGATGCCGGCGAGCACATCGCCACGCACGTTGCCGAGCCATTGCTGGCGCAACGGGAAACTTCTGGACATTGAACGACTCCGTGCGCCGGCAACCACACGGCGCATTACATGCACGTCAAACACCTGGACCTTCGCAGCAACTGCGAGCGCGTAAGGCCTGAGGTCAGGGTGGTGTCATGTGTCCAAGGAGATCGTTCTTGAGCAGTGGCGATACTAACGCGCTCAGGCCAGCCCGAACAACCCGAAGCTGCGCCTGTGTCTGCGCATCGAACATCAGACACAGATCAACGATGCGCACGCATGCGCGCAGCCGTTGCTGGCAGCGCGCGGCTCAGTCGTCGCTAGCCACGCGTTCGCCCATCAGTTCGCGCTCGCGTTTTTCCAGTTCTTCGGCGTAGCGCTTGCGCACGAATCCCTCCGACAGCACGCCCAGTACCTTGCGATCGCTGTCGATCACGGCCAACTCGTCGGCCTGTGTCGTATCGAAGACCTTCATGATCGCCACGATGTCGGTGTCGGCCAGCAGCGCCGCATCGCGGTGCTTGGCATAGTCGCCGACCGAGGCGTCCAGCTGCACATTGTCGGCATACAGCACGGCCAGCGGCACCACGCCGGCGTAGTGTCCGTCTGCATCTTCCAGCACCACGCGTTGCGTGGAGCCCAACGGGAACCGCCGGCGGAATTCGGCCACGCTGATGTCGTACGCGGTGTGGTTGGCATCCTTGCGCATCATCTTGCCAGCCGACAGATTGCGCACCCAGCCCACATCGCGCGCACTGCGGATGTTTTCGCCGCGCAGATGCAGCCGCCAGGTGGAGAACGAATAACCGAACACCTGCCGCACCACGGTATTGGCCACCAGCACCGCCGCCATCACTGCGCTGGCCAGCACGAAATCGTGCGTGCCTTCCAGGATCAACATGGCCATGGTCATCGGCGCGCCAACGATGGCCGCCGCCAATGCAGCCATGCCCACCAGCGATGCACTGGTGGTGTCCACCACCGCAGCGCCCAGCAACAGGTTCAGGCTCACCGCGAACAGGCTGCCCACCAGCGAGCCCATGAACAACGAGGCGAAGAACAGACCGCCGCGGAAGCCGAAACCCAGCGAAATTCCCGACGCAATGCACTTGAGCACCAGCAGGATGGCGAGCACCTGCAAGGTACTGCTGCTGGTCAGGTCCAGATGCAATGCGCCATGCCCCGAGGACAGCACCTGCGGCGAATACAGCGCCAGCGGAATCAGCAGCAACCCACCGATGACCGGGCGCCCCCACACCGGCAGATTGATGCGGCCCACGCCGCGTTCGATGCCGGCGACCAGGCGCATCACCGCAATGCCGATCAACGCGCACGCCAGGCCCAGCGCGATGTAGACCGCATAGTCGCGCGGCTGCAATTGGTAGGCCACCGCAGCAGGCAACGAGTACGGCGCCGCGCCCAGGGCATTGGCCATGAACGCGCCAGCCAATGCGGCGGCGGCCACCGGTGCCAATGCCGATGGCGTGTAGGCACCGATGACGATCTCGAACGCATAGAACGCACCGGCCAGCGGCGCGCCGAAGGCGCCGGCAATCGCACCGGCCGCGCCGGCGCCCACCAGCGTGCGCATGTCGGCACGCCGCACCCGCAACACGCGCCCCAGCTGCGAGCCGGCACCCGACCCCATTTGGGTGTAGGTCGCCTCCAGTCCCACCGACGCACCGAAGCCGTTGGACAACAAGGTCTGCACCGCAACGATCAGGTTGTCGCGCATCGACATGCGCCCGCCATGCAAGGCATTGGCTTCCACCGCATCCACGAGGGGCCGCTTGCGCCGCCGCGCCATCAGCGTCACCAGACCAACCAGCAAGCCGCCCAGCGGCAACACCAGCAACTGCGTTGCCGTCATCGAGGTGGCCGTGCTGAGCCGCTGCTCGGGCGCGAGCGCGTACAGCCAGCTCTGCAGGCCATGCGCGATACCGGCCTGCAGCACCATCAATCCAGCCGCGATCAGCCCCACCAGCGCGGCCAGGGCGATGAACCAGAGATCGTTGGCGCGCAGCTGCCTGCGCAAGCCGTCCAGCGGCCGGCGGAGTTGCGCCGCCATGGCGTGCACGGCCGGCAAGGTGTGGGAAAGTGGCTGCATGGGACCAGTGATTGCGGGATCGGCACCGGCAGAGCCGGCGTCCGCTGTGGGGCCTAGTGTGCATGAGCGCCGCTGACCTGAGCCAATCTGGCGCGGCGATGAAACGCGCGCCGCGCCGCAGGCGTGATTGCAGGGCCAGGCATTCAGGCGCCAGAATCGGAGCCGGCACGCGGCGCACCTGCGCGTGCGATCGTTGAGCCACTCGAACAGGGATGCACGATGCTCTACCTGCTGCTGGGCTTGATTGCCACCGAAGGCCTCTTGCTGATCACCTGGAACCGCCCCTACTTCAGCTGGGGCCTGCCGGTGTTTACACGGCGTATTGCGGTGACCCGCGATGCGTTGGCCTGCTTTTCGCTGGCGCAGGTGGAAAATGCGGTCGAGCCATCGCGCTGGCCCGACTTGCGGTTCCATCGCCTGTCCGAAGACGTGTATGCGTTTCGCGAAACCTTCCTGTTCGTCGGCGGTGTCTATCCGATGATCATGCGCGGGCGCATCGTGATCGACCGTCGGCAACGCGAGATCATCGTGAGCGGTTTCTGCAACTGGACCGTAGTGATGATGGTGGTTGGGTTCCTGGTTCCGGCAACCGTCGTCAGGCCAGGGGCCACGCTGATGTTCGCGGGGCTTCTCATGCTGTCCTATCTGCTGCAACGCAGCCGTTTCATCAGTGTCGAAGCGGCCGTGCGCATGCTTCTGCACACCAACACCACCCCACTGATTCCGCGCCGACCAGAGGCGACGCCGCGCGTGCAGGCCGACTGACAGCCGCCTGACGCCATGCGTTGCGGTGCGTCACTCCACCACGCACAGCGGCACTTCGGCGGGCCGCAAGGTCAACACACGTACGCCAGTGCGCGTCACCGCCACGGTATGTTCGAACTGCGCCGACAACCTGCCATCGCGCGTATGCACCGGCCACTGATCCGGTTGCGAACGGATCGCCGCACGGCCCTGGTTGATCATCGGCTCGATGGTGAACACCATGCCTTCCTGCAGTTCCAAGCCAGTGCCCGCGTGGCCGTAATGCAGAATTTGCGGGTCTTCATGCATCTCACGGCCGATGCCGTGCCCGCAGTATTCCTTGACCACGCTATAGCCGTGCGCACGCGCGTGCCGCGCAATGGCATGGCCGATATCGCCCAAGCGCGCGCCCGGGCGCACCGCTGCAATCCCTTTCCACATCGCCTGATACGTGGCCTTCACCAGGCGACGCGCCGGGTAAGCGACCTCGCCCACCAGGTACGTGGTACTGGAATCGGCGATATAGCCGTTCTTTTCCAGCGTAATGTCCAGGTTGACGATCTGCCCGCTGCGCAACACGTCGTCGGCCGATGGCACGCCATGGCAGACCACATCGTCGATGGATGCGTTGAGTACGAACTCGAAACCGTACTGCCCCTTGCTCGCAGGCCGTGCGTCGAGCTCATCGACAATCATGCGCTCGACAAACGCGTTGAGTTCCAGCGTACTGCGACCTTCCAGCTGCAAGCGATCCAGCGCATCGAATACCTGCGCCAGGAGCTGGCCAGACACCGCCATCAGCGCGATCTCGTCGGGCGACTTGATCACGCCCGGCCCGGTTTCAAGGCTTGCGGCCGTACGCCCGCCGCGCGAAATTGTTCGGCCACGATCTGCTGAAACGTCGTGTCCGGATGCATCTCGCACAGCATGCCGACCTTGATCCAGAAATTGGCCTGCGCATTGATCGAACGGCTACTCACCGTGCACGCACGGCGCAGTTGGTCGTGCAGGTCGTCGTCGATATTGACGATGCCCATGATGGCTCCTGTTTTGCATCGATATACGAATCGTATATGAAACGTATATTCGCACGCAATCGCTCCGGGGCGGGGCGCCGTGGAGGGCGATGCCTGTCCGGTGCGTGCTGCGTGCCTTGTCGGACAGGCCCGGCAACCTCGCAGTATGGTGAGCACGGCACAAAAGCGAATCGCCCCGGCCGATGCGATGCCACAACGCCCGGAAGCAAACGCCGCACATCACGTGAACGCCACAGGTTGCGTTCGTCAGCGCTCGACCACCGAATGTGTCCGCCCGATCCGGTCATAGATTTCGCTCACCCAGTCGATAAACACACGCACCTTGGTGCTCAACTGTCGGCTGGGCGCATAGGCGATGAAGACATCTAATGGCGCCGGGCGCCAGTCCTGCAGGACCGGCACCAGCGCGCCGCGTTCGATGGCCGGCCGCACCATGAAATCGAGCGTGTGGATCAGCCCGAGCCCGGCCAATCCGGTCGCCAGATGCGCGTTGCTCTCGTTGACCATCACGCTGCAGTTGGGAACGATCTCCAGCGGCGCGCCATCGTCCAGGAAATGCAACGGCGGCGCTTTGCCGCTATGCGCGGAGAAGTAGCCCACCACGGGAAACGCCGGGCTTTTCAGCTGTTCCGGGTGGGTCGGGACACCGTAGCGTGCGAGATAGTCAGGGCTCGCGCAGGTGGTCCAGGCAAGGCTGCCGATCTTGCGCGATATCAGCGCGCCGTCGTCTGCCGTGCTGCGGATCGCGCAGTCGATGTTTTCGCCGATGACATCCACCGTGCGATCGGTGACGCCAAGCTGCAGCTGGATATCCGGATAGCGCGCACAGAACTCCGGCAATGCGGGGATCAACAATCCGCACGCCGTCGAGCCGCCCGTATCTACACGAAGCCGGCCCTTGGGGCTGCCCTGGGCACGCCCCAACGTGGCTTCCACGTCGTCCAGCTCCGTGAGCAGGTGCCGCACGCGCGCGTAATACGCAGCGCCGTCGTTGCTGACACGCACGCGGCGCGTGCTGCGTTCAAGCAATGTGACTCCCAGATGTTTTTCCAGCGCGCTGATCGACTTGCTCAGCGTGGCATTGGGCATCTGCAGCGATTCCGCCGCACGGTTGAACCCACCGGTTTCCACAACGCGCGCAAAGGCACGGATTGCCTGCAGGTGATTCATTGATCGCTCCGCCTAGAGCGCCGGATTATTCCCGCAGGGAAATAAAGAATCAACGATACGCCGATTTATCGCCGCAGCGAGGGTCAATAGACTGCCTGCAACGCGGGAACTCCGCTCAAGAGGCAAACACCATGCACGTCCAGGATCTGGCCAACATCCACCCCACCAAACACGCCGGGAAGATTGCCCTGGTCACCGGCGGCAGCTCGGGCATCGGCCTGGCCGCCGCAAAGCGGCTGGCGCTGGAGGGCGCAACGGTAGTCATCAGCGGCCGCCGGCAGCAGGAACTGGACCGGGCGGTCGCCGAGATCGGCCATGGCGCCACGGCGGTACGCGCCGACATTTCCGTTGGTGCAGAGCTTGACGCCGTCATGGACGTCATCGCCACCGCGCATGGACGACTGGACCTGCTGCTTGCCAACGCAGGCGGCGGCGAATTTGCGCCAATCGAATCCATTACCGAAGCAGGCTTCGACAAGTACTTCGACATCAACGTCAAGGGCACCCTGCTGACCGTGCAGAAGGCGCTGCCACTGATGCGCGCCGGCAGCGCCATCGTGGTGACGGGCTCCATCGCGGCCAATCAAGGCGTCGCCAATTTCGGCGTGTATGCCGCAACGAAGGCGGCACTGCGCTCTTTCGTCAGGACATGGGCATCGGAACTGAAAGGTCGCGACATTCGCGTCAACCTGATCGCGCCCGGCGTCGTGGTCACACCCGCCTATAAATCCGAATTGGGCATGAGCGACAAAGACATCGACGCCTACCTGGCCGAAATCCAACTGAAGGCCCCGCTGGGCCGCGCAGCGAGCCCGGATGAGATGGCCAAGGCGATGTCCTTCCTGGCATCGGACGATGCCTCCTACATCACCGGCATCGAGCTGACAGTGGACGGCGGCCTGACCCAGATCTGACCATACGTGCAGCGCGCTACCGTGAGTGCACTTCCAGCCCACCAGAGACAAACAAGATGAGCATGCAAAACAATTTGGCGATTGCGCAAAACTTCCTTGAAAAGATCGGCTCCGGTGCATCGCCTGAGACTATCGCGGCGATGTTCAGTGCGGATCTGCAATGGCATATCCCAGGCGATCCATCCGCACTGCCGTGGATTGGGCGACGCAGCGGGCGCGGCGCGGTGGAAGCGTTCGTGCGTGATTCCGGCACCCTGATGGAGCGCATCCGGTTCGAGGTGCATGACCTACTGGCCAGCAACGACCGCGCCGTCATCGTGGGCGAGCTCGCCAGCCGCATCACCGCCAGCGGAAAGCTCATCGAGACGCCGTTTACGATCGTGCTCACCATCACGGGGAACGAGATCTCGCACTTCCTGATGCTTGAAGACAGCTTTGCGGTGGCTGCCGCGGCGCGGCGCTGATCCGCCCACGTTCCGAGTGCGGCTGACGCGTTACGAACCTGCTCTTCCAAGGGATTGTTCGAGGAAGCGGATCAATGCAAGAATGCGCGCGACGCGAAAAACGTTCGCCTGTGTGCCGTCGGCACCAAGAGATCGAATACACGCCATCCAGCATGCTTGCTAAGTTGGCCAGCGCCCCTCGCCGAGATCACCCGGCCTTTCTTCGAGCTGCCGCCTGTGCGAACGCTCGTTGTATTTGGAGCGCTCATGACAGCCAACAACACCAACCCACGTCCATCTTCAACTGATCAGATCGCTATCGTCGGTGCTGGTCTGGGCGGTTTGACACTCGCACGTGTCCTCCACATCAACGGCATCTCCGCCACCATCTATGAGGCCGAGGCTTCACGCGACGCCAGATCACAAGGCGGCCTGCTAGACATACACGAATGGAACGGGCAGCTAGGCTTAACCGCGGCAGGCCTCCACGACGCCTTCCTGTCCCTCGTCCTCCCGGGCGAGGACGCCAAGCGCGTGAGTGACAAGCACGGCACGATTCTGTTCGACAGACAACGCTCTGTCGGCTCTCTCAGACCGGAGGTGGACCGCAGCGCACTCCGCCGGCTGTTGATTGACTCTCTGCCCTCCGATGCCATTCATTGGGGTCGCAAGCTCATACGGGCAGCACGCAATGCGGACGGAGCGCTTGCCCTCACTTTTGCCGACGGTTCATCGATCACGGCGGGCCTGGTTGTCGGAGCGGACGGCGCATGGTCGAAGGTTCGGCCGTTGCTGTCGACCGCACCCCCCGCATGCGTGGGCAACACTTTTATCGAGACATCTCTCACCGATGCCAGCACCAAATGTCCGGCTAGCGCCAAGATGGTCGGGCGCGGCACATTGATGGCTTTAGCCCCCGGCCAAGGCATCTTTACCCACAGATACGCAGACGGCGCGCTACGCAGCTACATTGCGTTGACCAAGCCCGAAGCATGGTTTCGCGAGCTCGACTTTGGCCGGCCTACAGCCGCGATGCGCCGCATTGCCAACGAGTTCGAAGATTGGGCTCCAGCTCTGTTGGCCATGATTACCCACACTGACAGCGCGCCCATCATTCGCCCGATTTATGCATTGCCGATCGAACATGCTTGGGCACGCACCACGGGCGTAACGCTCGTCGGCGACGCTGCGCACCTGATGTCACCGTTTGCGGGAGAAGGTGCAAACCTCGCCATCTGCGACGGAGCCGAGCTCGCACGTTCGCTCATTGAGAACCCGGGCCAGATCGAGGCGGCACTGAGTGCCTATGACAATGCGCTGTTCCCACGTAGCACCGCTCTCGCGGAGCAGAGTGCGAGCAATCATGCACAGTTCTTCGGCTTCAATTCGCCTGCCAGCGTGGTGAACTTGTTTTCTGCCCACCAGGTGTAAGGGAAGTAGGTAGCGTTCAAGCGCGACGCGCTAACCGCGGCGGTCTTGCGTCGGCGGAAACGAGCTTAGCGGGGATCCTCAAGCCAACTATGCTTACAGGAAGAGAGCGCTACGCCTGCGCAATTGGTGGGCCCACCAGGATTCGAACCTGGAACCAAAGGATTATGAGGAACCACGTTTTAGCATATCAATCATGCACTTAGCGACGCATATTTTCCCGCTACCAACAACGCAACACCCTGGCACTACTGGCTGACTGGCATCTTTTTCCCGCCCGTAGGATCTACCTGAACTTCGTCTGCTGCGTTGAATATTTTTATCACAGGCTTTAGTTGAGTTTGACACTGGAATATTTTTACAGCATCGTCAGAGCGATTAACAATAACCCAATCTCGCATAATTCCTTTTTTCTCAACCTCTTTGATAAGGAGCCTTCCAGACTGAACTTCGACCACTAAAGTCCTTTTTTTATCCTCCACACAAGATCGGCGAATCTGCACGCTCTCAATGATATAACCCAAGCTAAATATGTTTATAGCGGTCAACACCCCCAAAAAAGCTATCATTCCAAATTCAGTGAGTGACGACTCTTCATTTACGGCCGGCACTTCGTCATTCGACGGATTTCCCTGATGACTACCTTGGAACCAAGCCGTTAAAGCAAACCATCCCGGGACGGACCACAACAGCCAAACCATAGGTCCCTGTTGTCTGTGCGTAAGCACCATAAACGGCATGGCTACCGCCATGTAGAGGAGCACCGTAACGCCTATGTAGCGAACAATTCGCTGTTTAGATGCAAAAAACTTATTCAAACGAGCCAGGCCGGCTGCGGCGAATAAAAAAGTTGTCACAAGAGCAATGCCGCTGGCTATCAAACGTGTAACCGGGAGATCAATCATCTCTGCTGGTATCTTGAGATAGCTAAACCTTCCCCACTCATAGATGTACCCGCATGAGAACGCGAGCGCGGGCACTGCTAACGCGAAGTTTTTCTTAAACCAAACTTCGTTTTTTTTATTGTTTTCCATTTTTATTGCCCAAGATTTTCCCCATACATTACCTACTATACACTACATAAATCGTGACAAATTAAAAGCAGCACGCCAGGTGTTTGCTTTCCACAGGATCCAATAATTGCTTAGCCATTTAATTTGCGACCAACTATTAATTAATATTTTTACTAACACCTCTAGCGTCTCGAACTGTGAGACTTCGTTCCGCGAGAGTTCGCGCCATGTTGTCCCTACCGCCCCCGCATACCTATGCCCGCCTACTAGGGCGGGCCTCCCCTGATCCAGAGCCTTGCGCGCTGCCCGTGAGCGCGCTTCGGATCCAGCTCGGCTTTCCATCCCCTGCTGAGGACTTTCAAGACGACGAGCTCGATCTGAACCGAGTGCTGATCCGCAATCCGCCAGCTACGTTTCTGTATCGGGCCGAGGGCTGGAGCATGCTCCTCGCCGGGGTCTGCGACGGCGACATCCTGGTGGTGGACCGCTCGGTGCGCCCGATCAATGGCGACATGGTGCTGGCCATCTGGGACGGCAATCAGCCGGTCTGCAAGATCCTGCAGGTCGCGTCTGACCACATAGAGTTGCATAGCCGCAACCCGCATTGCGCGCCAATCGTCTTGGCGCCAGGCACAGAGGTGGAGGTGTTCGCCGTGGTCGGCGTCGTCCGCCAGGTGACCCGCACCCACGCCCGCGCTGGGCGCTGATGTTTGCGCTGATCGACGGCAACAACTTCTACGCCAGCTGCGAACGGGTGTTCCAGCCGGAGCTGCGTGGCAGGCCGCTGGTCGTGCTGAGCAACAACGATGGCTGTGCCATCGCAAGATCGGATGAGGCCAAGGCGCTCGGCGTGGCCATGGGTCAGCCGATCCACAAGGTGCCAACAGCGGTGCGCCGCCGGCTTGCGCTACGCTCGGCGAACTTCGGGCTGTATGGCGACATTGCCTCGCGCATCGGCGTGATCCTGCGTCAGGCCGCGCCGCGCGTGGAGGTGTACTCGATCGATGAGTCGTTCCTTGACCTCACTGGCATTCGCGATCGCCAGCAGCTGGCCACCGATCTACGTGAGCGCGTTCATCAATGGACGGGCATCCCCAACTGCATAGGCATTGCGCCGACCAAGACCCTCGCGAAGCTGGCCAACCGGGTCGCCAAGGACGCGGCACGTAAGCCCGGCAGCTACCCGGCCGGTTTGGCCGGCGTCTGTGACCTGGCGGCACTCAGCCAAGGCGAACTGGATGCCGTGCTCCGCGCAACCGCTGTTGGAGACCTATGGGGCGTGGGGCGGCGCTGGGGTGCTCGCCTGCAGGAACGTGGTGTAGCAACGGCAGCGGATCTGCGTGACGCGCCTGCAGACGACCTGCTCGCAGAGTTCGGGGTGGTCATGGCTCGCACCCAGCGCGAACTGCAGGGCCATGCCTGTCTTGAGATTGAGGAGGTCGAGCCGGACCGCCAGCAGATCATGGTCAGCCGCTCGTTCGGGGTATGGGTGACCGACCCGCAAGACATGGCCGAAGCGCTGGCCACCTTCGCCATGCGCGCCACCGAGAAGCTGCGCATGCGCGGGCTGACCGCCTCCGCGATTGGCATCTTTGCCGAAACGGACTCATTCAAGCCGGGCACGCCGCAGCACAATCCATCGCGGACCGCCCCACTTGCATCGGCCACATCTGACAGCCGGATCGTCCTGACGACGGTGCGGCGCCTGTTTCAGGGCTTCATGCGCGAGGGCTTTTCCTACAAGAAGGCCGGCGTCTTCCTGGCCGACCTGGCTAAGCCGGAAGATCTGCAGGGCGACCTGTTCACGCCGGCGCGTGTCGGCGACGACAAGCTGATGAGCACCCTGGATGCGATCAATCGCCGCTTCGGGCGCGGCACTGCAGGCCTGGGGGCAAGCGGCTGGCAAACATCGCCTGCCTGGGCATCGCGGCAGGAACTGCTGTCCGGCCGCTTCACCACCTCGCTGGCAGACCTGCCGCGCGCAACCTGCTGAAGCCATCACCACAGGCTAGCCTCTCACCAAACGCGCCAGGATGGTCGTTTCAAGAGTGGCGTGCCTATACGCATCGGAGTGTGAGCGATGGCATGAGCAGTCTGGACAGTGCCAACGCGCACATAAGCTGAATTTTGGAAGTGACCATCGGGATCGGGTAATTTTGGTAACCACGCTCGATGCCGTGCAAATTTAATCTTAAATATCAATGGCTTAAGAAGATTTATTGAAGGTAATAAAAGGGTAATTGTCAGGTAATCTGATTACCTCTCAGCCGGGTAATCTTGCCCAACTTAAAAAGCCTTAAAAATCAATGGCATTACCTTTTCTAGAGCGGCGGATTACCTCAGATCACCTCAAAAGGTAATCATGTTTTTCCCATGCGAATCAGCCACATAGAACAGTTCCGAGTTGGGAAATTACCGATTACCTCTTCCCGCTGGTCACATCGAAAATTGCGGTCCACCTGATCGGCGATACCGAGCCGCCGAGTCGTGCCATCTGAGTACCTTTGTCGCAGGCTTTCGCAGGGCAGACAGCCCGCCGCAAACCGACGCCCGCGCCAATGGAGCCGGACCTTGTGTGTCCTGCAGGCATGCAGCGAAACGGCCCAATGAAGACCGCAGGCGTGGCGGGGCGACGATTGCGCGCGCAAGCCCTAGGCCGCTGTGATGATCGGCCTCTCGCCATCAACTTCCTAAAATTTCCACAACGAGTCATAGTTGAAGTACTGAACACGAAGGGAATCAAGATGGGCCGTCTTCGCGTAGTTCCGATTTCAGTTCTGAACATTGCTATGCATGCCCCTCATTCCCCAGAGGGATATGTGTCGCTAATGACACACCTATTTAGCCTTCAAAAGATTATTACTATTCGCACGATTACCGGCGCGCTTCTGGGGTCGATGGAGCCTATTCACCCCAGCAAACCGACTGAAGGGATCACGGGGGAAATACTTCAATTCACAAACATCGACCCAACTGAGCCGTGGTTCGATCTAAACTCGTTGGAAGAGGCTTCTGATAGAGACGTTAGAAAGATCGTTATTCCTGAACACTTAAAACCGAACTTGGCCAGATTTGCTTACGTCTTCTACCCAAAGGGACACCGCTTTTACGTCCAGACTCGCAGCAAGAACAGAACAATCGGCATTAAGACGGTCAAATCGTTTATTGAAACGCTCTTAGTTGACCCCCGCATGAGCGTATTTCCTCGGGTTGAGGTGACCGTTGTCCCTGACAAAGACACAGTTAAGGCAATTTTTCGTATAAAACGCCTAACAAAGCTAGACATGACGATTGTTAGGCCTAATGCTGATGAGCTCGACGAGGCTGAACAAAGAGTGCTTGACCGGCTTGCAAGACAGAATGCGAATAAAATGGAAATTATCCTGCAGACCGACCCAAGCGAATCACTAAGTCCTGATCCAGATACGAAAACGTTAGCCGACATTGCATCGACAAATGGAAAGGTCGTTGGACGCGGCAAAGATTCCATGGGAAGAAGCGTAGAGTTGTCTACTGCGAACCACCCATTACAAGAATACGCGCGCTTTAATGATGAGACCCAGGCGGAAAGAGACGCTATAATCTATAAAGCCCACGAAATGCATAACGAGCTTTGACAATGTACAAGGGCACCAGATCTATCTTTAAAAGGTATTGGCGGGCGTACGGGGGATCTAGCGCCTTGCGCAAATCACCTTACCTGCACCTTGCCCTTTTACTCGTAGCAATAACATATCATTACTGGAGCAATGAGGCGTGGTGGGACCAGCCGCTTGCAATCCTTCCAAATTTATTGGGTTTCAGCTTAGGTGGCATGGCCATGCTACTTAGTTTCGGAAACCATGAATTTCAAAAGATACTTAGCGAACGCGAACAAGATTCAGAGCGCCCGACCGTTTATCTGGAAATTTCAGCAACCTTTATTCACTTCATGCTAATGCAGCTTGCGGCCATATTGATCGCGATTACTTTTAAGTCACTGGACTTTTACTTTCCGTGGCCTGCACAGCTAGTTCATACGGTACAGATTGCGAAACTGTCTTTTTCCGCCCTAGGCTACCTGCTATTTATATACTCGATAACATGCATGGTTTCCGCAATATTTGCAGTGTTTAGAATGACCAGCTGGTTCGAGACTTTTCAAAACCCCCCAAAACCTTAGACACGCGAATAAAAATAATTAACCAAAGCACTTCGAAACTCTATAAAGAAGGCGGGACATAGGCCCCGCCTTCATGGCTCAGCAAGAAATGCGGGTACGTGCTACGTTGCAGTAATGCTCAGCCATTTCTATGCCAGTACACGTGTAGCCCTCCTGCGCAGCTGAAACCAATGTGGTGCCACTGCCAGCGAAGGGATCAAGAATACGGCCGCCGCATTCGCAGATCCGTACCAGCTGCCGCATTAATTCGGTGGGCTTACCGGTCAGATGATGCTTGTCGTCCTTGCGGACCGACTCACGGATGACGCCAGGCAGCACAGGCGCTCGGCGATCCAGTGGCATGTTGCCCTTGCTACCCCAGACAATGTATTCGGCCTGGTTGCGGAAGCGGCCTAGCTGCGGCCGAACACCTTCGGTCTTGTCCCAGACGGTGATGCCGCGCCAGGTGAAGCCGGCGATCTGCAGCGCGTCGGTCGTCAAGGGCAGCTGACGCCAGTCGGTGAACAACAGCACCGGCGCGCCGTCCTTGAGCACGCGCGCGCACTCGGATAACCACAGGTGCATCCACTTCAGGTGCGAGCGCTGGTCGCGCTCGTCACCAACAAAGTCGGCATGCAGTTGCGCGCCGCCGCCCTGAACGTACTTCTGCGATGGTGGCTTTGTCGACTCCCCGTAAACT
>NZ_JAGHWZ010000015.1:0-127596 GCF_017746015.1 Xanthomonas sp. A1809
CAAGTTTACGGGGAGTCGACACGGCGATCTTTGCTATTAGGTCAATGTCCATTGAACTCCCCTGTGCCGCCTAATGATTGAATTAAGTCGCGCCATGAAGTGGCGTCTCGTTGAAGGAGTGGTTAGGCGGCGACCTCACAACAACCGATGCAGCGGATGTTTCTTTGCTGCAAAGCTGAGTACCCAAGGCGCCTCCTCACGGGTGTAGATAAAGCGCTGCGTGTTGTGCGCGGATCTGCGGTTGAGTTCCAGAACAATGGAGCGGTCAGTCGTAAAGTATTGGGGTCTTTCCGAATTAGCCCTGTTTGCCCAAAAGCAAACCTCCGAACTAAGCGGAAAGCTCAGTTCGGATTCGTGCGCGGCGATGCCCACTGACCTGAAGAAAAAAGTCGGATTGTCACAGGTGATGAAGCTTTCGCCAGGGCTGACTAGGAAGTGCCAATTCATTGATAAGAGCCCTTGCACAGTTCTGGGTGTCGCTCCGCTTTTCAGTGTGTGGTGCCAGAAGTAGTCCGGCGGGTCTTCCTTGTATGCGGAGATGATCCGACCTACTTCTTCCTTGCGCCTAGTTGCGGACTCTGCGAGATCCGGTTCAGACGCGGCTATTGCGTCCAATTGCTGCACGACCTGCATCTTGATCGTCTCAGCTAGGCTCGGTATGTACCCTGCCACTCGCTTGCGCCCAGCAGGCACGCGCTGCCACATGGCGATGATGTAGGCGGCAAGTACCTCACGATCCTCGTCTCTGAGCTTGAGCCGCTTACGCGCTCGGTCGATCACGTCTTGGGCTGGCCCTTCGACAACGTTTGCTAGGTGCTTTTCTAGCTCCTCGGTGTACATGACGGTTTCATTAGCTAGCGACTTGACCTGTGTACGGAAAGATCGGCGCGCCCGAACGTCATGTCCCCACACCCTGACTCCATCAGCGAATCCGAGCAGGTAATGCTGGGGCAAGTAATGGTGTCCCATAGCCACCTAACGCCTGAGTTAAGCAGTGCCGCGAAGCGACACGGCTTGAATGAATTGTTAGGCCCTTACTCGCGCGGGTACCAACCGTCTTTGTTGCGTTCTGGCAAAGGCACCCCTTTGCTATGCAAGTGCTCGACAAATCGATCCTCTACGATCGGACGCCATCCGTCATGGTTGCTCTCCCAGCACGTGCGGCATACGGCTAGCTGGTAGCTAGGAATAAACTTGCCAGCATAAATATGCGGCCCGAACTGGAACGAAGAGCCGCACAAATCGCAGTTGTACATGAACTTGGGCTTGGGCATCTGCGGATCTCCTTTGTGCGGCCTAACTACTCTTGGACCGCCGAAATGCGGTGTTGCACTGAGTATCTTCGATCGCTAGCACTTTGTGAATGGGAAAAATCCTGGCCGCGATCACGGGATAGCATGATGGAGAGCAGCCTCGGCCATGCAGATGCTTGGAGTGTTATCCAGCAAGGACGCAGACGTAGGCGGTGCTGGTGTTTCTCTCCCGCGAACTATCGCGTATCGATCGGCATCACTTGTCCGACGAAATCCCTGGCGTTCACAATCTTGAGTAGTGGCGTCACAGCGCATAACCGTGCAGTCACGACGCCCAACGCCAGAAACGAAAAAACCGCGCGATGCGCGGTTTTCTCGTCACACCTTTGCCAACCCATCAAGGACGGCGCGCCAGCGCCTCCACGTCCTTGGCCTTGGGCAGCAGGTCCTGCTTGGTCACCGCAAACGGCCCGATGCTCAGCATCGGCACGGCCACGATCACCGAGGAGATCACCACGATCACCGCGCCAATCATGTGGGTCTCGGCCAGGCCTTCCATCGACTCGCCGCCGTAGATGTACAACGCCAACGCCGACAGGAAGAACATCACCGCGGTGATCACCGTGCGCGAGAGCGTCTGGTTGATCGAGCGGTTAAGCACTTCCAGCGGCTCCACGCGCAGGGCGCGGAAGTTTTCGCGCACGCGGTCGAACACCACGATGATGTCGTTGATCGCAAAGCCCATCACCGACAGCAGGCCGGCCAGCACGGTCAGGTCGAACTCGCGGCCGGTCAGCGACACGAAGGCCACGGTGACCAGCAGATCGAACAACGCGGTCAGACTGGCGACCACCGCGAACTTCCACTCGAAGCGGAATGCGATGTAGATCAAAAAGCCTACCAGCATGAACACCGTGGCATACACACCGTTCAACGCCAGATCCTTACCGACCTGCGGGCCGACGAATTCGCCAGGCTGCACGGTGGCCGGATTCTCATCGCTGGTCACCGCCTTGCGCACATCTTCGGCAACGGTGCGCGCGGCATCGTCGCGATTGTTGTTCTGGCCATGCGGCTGCAGGCGGATCATGACTTCATTGCCGCCGCGGGCGTTCTGCACCTGGGCGTTTTCGAAGCCGGCCTTGGACAGCTTCTCGCGCACCTGGTCCACGTCCACGGTCTTCTGGAACGAGGTCTGCACCAGCGTGCCGCCCGTGAACTCCAGCGCATAGTTGAAACCCTTGCCGACGATGATGCCGACCGAGGCGACTGCCAACACCAGCATCAAGATGAGCACCGGCTTGCGCCAGCTCATGAAATCGATCTTGGTGTCGTTCGGGATCAGGTGAAGCGGAAAAATTTTCATCGAAAGATCTTCCTAAGCAGTCCGCACATGGATGTGCGGGCTCTTGCGAGGGACTCGCATTAAATAGCGACAGACTTCAGCTTCTTGCGGCTGCCGTAGATCAACACCGCCAGCGCACGCGAGACCGTGATCGCGGTGAACATCGAGGCGAAAATACCGATCATCATGGTCAGCGCGAAGCCCTTCAGCGGGCCGGTACCGAACGCATACAGGGCCACCGCCACGATCAGGCCGGTGAGGTTGGCGTCGAGGATGGTGCCGCCGGCCTTTTCGTAACCGGCCGCGATCGCCGACTTGGCCGGCACGCCCAGGCGCAACTCTTCGCGGATACGCTCGTTGATCAGCACGTTGGCGTCCACCGACAGACCGACCGACAAGGCAAGGCCAGCAAAGCCCGGCAACGTCATGGTGGCACCGAACAGCGACATCACCGCCACCACGATCAGCAGGTTGAACAGCAGCGCCACCGAGGTGATCGCGCCGAACACGCGGTAGTAGATGGTGAAAAACACCAGGGTGAACAGGAACGAGTAGACCACCGCCGTGACGCCGCGCTCCACGTTCTCCGCACCCAGGCTCGGTCCGATGACGTATTCCTCGACGAAGTCCATGGGCGCGGCCAGCGAGCCCGATTTCAGCAGCTTGGCCAGGTTCTCGGCTTCGGTCTTTTCCAGACCGGTGGTCTGGAAGTTCTTGCCGAACACGCCGGCAATGCGGGTCGGCGACAAGGCTTCTTCCTTGACCCGTACGCTGCGCACTTCCTTGCCGTCGACCATGGTCACGGTGGGAATGCGCTCGATGTAGACCACCGACATCAGCTTGCCGACGTTGGCGCTGGTGTAGTCGAACATGCGCTGGCCGGCGACGTTGTTGAGCGTCACCGCCACTGCCGGCATGCCGTTCTGGTCGGTGCTGACCGATGCGCTGACCATCTGGTCGCCGGTCACCAGCGCGCGCTTGTTCAACAATACCGGCGCGTTGCTGTCGCGCAGGCGATAGACCTTGGCCTCCGGCGGAATGTTGCCGCTGCGCACGGCATCGTCGGCATTACCGTCGACCACGGCGCGGAATTCCAGCGAGGCGGTGGCACCGATCAGGCGCTTGGCTTCGGCGGTGTCCTGCAGGCCGGGCAGTTCGACCACGATGCGGTCCTCGCCCTGGCGCTGGATGGTCGGCTCGGACACGCCCAGTGCGTTGACGCGGTTGCGCAAGGTGGTGAGGTTCTGCTCGATCGCACCGCTGGCGATCTGCTTGAGCTCGGCCTCCGGCACCTTCACGGCGATGTTCTGGCCGCTGACGTCGTAGGTCAGGGTCGGCTGCGCCTTGGCCAGCGTCACGCGCGCGGCGTCGGCATTGGCGCCCTCGCCCAGGTTGACCTGGATACTGTTGTCGGCGCGACGTTCCACCGAGCGATACGGGATACGCGCATCGCGCAAGGTGGTGCGGATGTCTTCGGCAAACCCGTCCAGGCGCTTTTCCAGCGCGGCCTTCTGGTCGACCTGCATGGCGAAGTGCACGCCGCCCACCAGGTCCAGACCCAGCACCATCGGCCGGCCGCCCAGCTTGGCCAGCCAGTCCGGCACGGTGGAGGCCAGGTTCAGCGCCACGGTGTAGTTCTCGCCCAGCTGCTGACGCAACACGTCGTTGGCGCGTGTCTGCGCCTGCAGCGAAGGCAACCGCACCATCAGGCTGTCGCCTTCTTTTGTGATCGCCTTCGGGGTGATGCCGGCGCTCTTGAGCTCACCGTCGATGCGGCTGCGCAATGCGTCGTCGAGCTGCGCACCGCGGCTGGCGGTGATCTGCACGGACGGGTCCTTCTGGTACACGTTGGGCAACGCATACAGCGCGCTGACGGCCAGTACCAGCAGGATCAGGAAGTACTTCCAGCGAGGAAATTCGAGCATTGCGACAGTCCCGCGTGGCACCATCCCGGCGCCGCGCCTAGCAGTGAGAACGACTTCAAGCGACCGGTACAACGTCGCCAATGGTCTTCAGATGGATACGGGCGGTACAGCGGAACCGGTGGGTCACAACCTTCGGTTCCACCTGGCGACTGCGCCTGCCTGACAGCGGCGCAGCCGTGGCAAGACGCGTTTAGCTTGCCGACTTCAGCGTGCCCTTCGGCAGCACATGGCCCACGGCGCTCTTCTGCACGCGGATACGCACGTTGTCGGCCACTTCCACGCTGATGAAGTTGTCGCCGATGTCGGTGATCACGCCCGCAACACCGCCGGAGGTGATCACTTCATCGCCGCGCGCCAGCTTGTCCAGCAGCGCCTTGTGTTCTTTCTGACGCTTCATCTGCGGGCGGATCATCAGGAAGTACATCACGGCGATCAGGATGATCGGCAGCGCGAAGGTGGACAGGCCTCCCATCGGGCCGGGTGCCGGCGCGCCGCCGGCGGCCTGCGCCTGGGCAGCGGGGATCAGGAAATCGAGCAGATTCATTCAGTGCATCCTAGTTTGGTGCCAGCGCGCCCATGGGCCCGCTCGCTATTCAGGTACCGCCGGGGCGGAACAGCCGGGAATTATGCCACGCAGGTTCCACGCCGTCCGCGCCGGGGCGCGGACGGCCGGTCTCAGCTGGTTTCCCCCGGCAACGGCGGCGTGGTGGCGCCGCGTGCCGCATAGAAGGACCGCCGGAACTCCACAAAGGTTCCCGAAGCGATCGCCGCACGCATGTCGGCCATCAGTTTTTCGTAATACCAGAGGTTATGCAGGGTTCCCAGCATCGGCGCCAGCATTTCGTTGCAGCGGTCCAGATGGCGCAGGTAGGCGCGCGTATAGCCGCTGCTGCAGGCATGGCAGCCGCAGCCCGGCTCGATGGTGTCCAGGTCGCGTTCGTACTTTGCGTTGCGGATGCGCACGGTGCCGAAGGAGGTGAAATAGTGGCCGTTGCGCGCATTGCGGGTGGGCATGACGCAATCGAACATGTCCACCCCGCGTGCCACGCCTTCGACCAGGTCTTCCGGGCGGCCCACGCCCATCAGGTAACGCGGGCGCTCGGCCGGCAGGCGCGGATGCAGGTGTTCGAGCATGGCGTTGCGCTCGTGCTCGGGCTCGCCCACTGCCAGCCCGCCGATCGCATACCCGTCGAAACCGATGCCTTGCAGGCCATCCAGCGAGCGGCTGCGCAGGTCCGGATGCACCCCACCCTGCACGATGCCGAACAGCGCCGCATCGTTGCCCAGCCCGTCGTGCGCGTCGCGCGAGCGCTGCGCCCAGCGCAGGCTCAGCTCCATCGAGCGGCGCGCGACGTCCTCGGTGGCCGGGTACGGCGTGCACTCGTCGAAGATCATCACGATGTCCGAATCGAGCACCTTTTGAATTTCCATGCTCTCTTCGGGGCCCAGGAACACCCGCGCGCCATCGGTCGGCGAGGAAAAGGTCACGCCCTGCTCGGTGATCTTGCGGCGATGCGCCAGCGAAAACACCTGGAACCCGCCGGAATCGGTGAGGATGGGCCCATCCCAGCGCGCAAATCCGTGCAGCCCGCCGTGATCGCCGATGACCTCCAGGCCCGGGCGCAGATACAGGTGGAAGGTGTTGCCCAGGATGATCTCCGCACCCAGCGCGCGGATCTGCTCGGGCAGGATGCCCTTGACCGAGCCATAGGTGCCGACCGGCATGAACGCAGGGGTTTCGACCGTGCCACGCGGAAAGGTCAGGCGCCCACGTCGGGCATGCCCGTCGGTGGCTTGGAGCTGGAACTGGAGTCGGGACATTGAGGGGCCGGGAATGGGGAGTCGGGAATCGGGAATGGGAAGAGCGGTTGGCAGGTGGCTGATCGTTCGGCGGGTCCCGCCTTACGATTCCCCATTCCCGACTCCCGATTCCCCGCCCCACAACAACATCGCATCGCCGTACGAAAAGAAGCGATAGCGCTGCGCGATGGCGTGGTGGTAGGCGGCGAAGATGCGCTCGCGGCCGGCGAAGGCGCAGACCATCATCATCAAGGTGCTTTCGGGCAGATGGAAGTTGGTGACCATCGCGTCGACGCTGCGGATGCGGTAGCCGGGCAGGATGAAGATCTGGGTTTCGCCGGCAAATGGCTGCAATTCGCCTTCGGGCGCGGCCTTGGTCTTGCGCCAGGCGCTTTCCAGCGAGCGCACCACTGTCGTGCCCACCGCGATCACGCGGCCGCCGCGGGCGCGGGTGCGGCGCACCTGTTCCACCAATGCGGCACCGACATTCAGCCATTCGGTGTGCATGACGTGCTGGTCGAGCTTGTCCACCCGCACCGGCTGGAAGGTGCCGGCGCCCACATGCAAGGTGACGTGGCCGAACTCCACCCCGCGCTCGCGCAGGCGCGCCAGCAGCGGCTCGTCGAAGTGCAGCCCGGCGGTGGGCGCGGCGACCGCGCCGACTTCGCGCGCGAACACGGTCTGATAGCGCTCGCGGTCTTCGACACCCGGCTCGCGGCGGATATACGGCGGCAGCGGCAGGCGGCCAGCCTCCAGCAGCCAGTGCTCCAGCGGGGTCGGGATCTGGAAACGCAGCAGATAGAACTCGCCATCGCGGCCCAGCACCTCGGCCTGGCCGCCGGCATCGAGCGCGATCACGCTGCCGGCCTTGGGCGACTTGCTGGCGCCGATCTGTACGCGCGCCTCGCGCTCGCCAAGCAGGCGCTCGATCAGGATCTCCACTCGCCCGCCGCTGGCCTTCTGCCCGAACAAGCGCGCCGGAATGACCCGGGTGTCGTTGAAGATCAGCAGATCGCCGGGCTGCAGCAGCTCGGGCAGATCGCGCACCTGGCGGTCGCCGAAGGCCGCTGGCGCAGGCGGCACCACCAGCAGGCGGCTGGCGGCACGTTCGGCCAGAGGCGCCTGGGCGATCAGTTCTTCGGGCAGCTCGTAATGGAAATCGGACTTCTTCAAGGCCGCAGGATCGTTGGCGGAGTAGCCGCATAGTGTAACTGCGGCCGGGAATTGAGATTGGGGATTGGGGATTCGTAACATCCAGGCCAAGCGGCCGGCAGCTTTACTACGTGGGCTGGCCAGCTTTTACTAATCCCCAATCCCGAATGCCCAATCCCGGCTCATTCACCGCTCGAACTTGGTCGACAGGATGATCGCGCTGGTCGTGCGCTCCACGCCGTCGATGGCGCCGATGGCGTCGGTGAGCACGTCCATCTCGTTGACGCCGCCGACCACGCCCAGGGCGACCAGGTCGTAGGCACCGCTGACCGAATGCAGCAGGCGCACTTCCGGGATATCGCGCAGCGCCTTCACCACGGCCGGCATCTTCTTGGGCAACACGGTGATCAGGATGTGCGCACGGATGCGGCCCTGTTCGTAGTCGTCATGCGTGCGCACGGTGTAGCCGCTGATCACGCCGTCGCGCTCGAGCTTTTCGATGCGGCTCTGCACGGTGGTGCGCGAGAGCCCAAGTCGCCGCGCGATCTGGGCGGTGGACGCGCGCGCGTCCTCGCGCAGCAGCGACAACAGGCGTTCGTCGGAGGGGGTGATCTTCACTATTGCGCATTCGTTTCGGCGAATCGACGAAAATACCGTACTTCCTGCCCAGATTCACGCTGCCAAACGCCGATCTTCTGCCGATAATAGGAAGGGAACGCCACCTTTGAAGGAGATGCGCCATGTCCGTCCTTGCCCCGCTCGCCCCGCTGCGTGCCCATGCCGGCCGCCGCCTGACCGAAGGCCTGGACGATGCGACCATCGCGCGCCTGGCCGGCAGCCACCCTGACCTGCAGCAGGCCATCCATGCGGCAGCAGCCGAGTACGCGCTGGTGCGCGATGACGCCGCCGACCTGCTGGACCTGGACGAAGAAGCCCAGATCGGCGCGGTGCAGGAAGGTTTCATCAATTTCTACGCCGACGACGCAGTGACGCCTTACGTGGCACTGGCCGCACGCGGGCCATGGGTGGTCACGCTCAAGGGCGCAGTGCTCTACGACGCCGGCGGCTACGGCATGCTCGGCTTCGGCCATACGCCGTCCGCGGTGCTCGAGGCCATGGCGCGCCCGCAGGTGATGGCGAACGTGATGACGCCCAGCCTGGCGCAGCGCCGGCTCGATCGCGCCCTGCGTGCCGAGATCGGCCATAGCCGCGGCGGCTGCCCGTTTGCACGCTTCATGTGTCTCAATTCCGGCTCCGAAGCGGTGGGCCTGGCTGCCCGCATCGTCGATACCAACGCCAAGCTGCACACCGACCCCGGCGCGCGGCACGCCGGTGCCACCATCAAGCGTCTGGTGGTCAAGGGCAGCTTCCATGGCCGCACCGATCGCCCGGGCCTGTATTCGGATTCCAGCCGCAAGACCTACACCAAGTACCTGGCCAGCTATCGCGACGAGGATTCGGTCATCGCGATCGCCCCGTACGACGTGGCCGCGTTGCAACGCGCCTTCGATGAGGCCGCGCGCAATCACTGGTTTATCGAGGCGGTGTTCCTGGAGCCGGTGATGGGCGAAGGCGACCCGGGGCGTGCGTTGCCGGCCGAGTTCTACGCCGCGGCGCGCGCGCTGACCCGTACCCATGGCAGCCTGTTGCTGGTCGATTCCATCCAGGCCGGGCTGCGCGCGCATGGCGTGCTGTCGGTGGTGGACTACCCGGGATTCGAGCAGCTCGACCCGCCGGACCTGGAAACCTATTCCAAGGCGCTCAATGCGGCGCAGTACCCGCTGTCGGTACTGGCGGTGACCGAGCACGCCGCGCAGGTGTATCGCAAGGGCACCTACGGCAACACCATGACCACCAACCCGCGCGCGCTCGATGTGGCCTGCGCCACCCTGGCGTTGTTCACCCCGCAGGTGCGGGACAACATCCGCATCCGCGGTGCGCAGGCGATTGCCAAGCTGGAGGCGCTGCAGGCCGAACTCGGCGGCTTGATCACCAAGGTGCAAGGCACCGGCCTGTTGTTCTCCTGCGAACTGGCACCGCAATTCAAGTGCTACGGCGCCGGTTCCACCGAGGAGTGGTTGCGCCACCGCGGCGTCAACGTGATCCACGGCGGCGAGAATTCGCTGCGTTTCACCCCGCACTTTGCGATGGATGAAGACGAACTCGATCTGCTGGTCGGCCTGATCGCACGTGCGCTCAAGGAAGGCCCGCGTCAGGTGCAGGCCGCAGCGGCCTGATTTGCTCCACGCGGCACGCCGGCGCGCATGTCGTCGGCGTGCGGCAGATGGCTGACAGGTCTTCCACCGGCGCTCTGCGCGGCGCCCTGGAACCGCGATCAGCGCCGGCGACAGTGGCGCAAGTCTTCGGTTGCGTCCAGCCGATCCAGGGTGGGTCATCAGCCATTGTCCCGACTGCGTTGCCTGGTCTGAATTTGCGCAATACCTGCAACACACGATGCGAAGTCACGAGAACATGCAAGCTTGCGCTTGCATAAATCGCCTGCAGCATGCAGGGCGATGACCTCACCCAGATTCGACCTGAGCGGCCCTGCCCCAGGTCGATTGCCGTATCACCGTGCACGCTGCCACTCAGATCGGCACCGCATTCAACTTGCGGCGCAGGTAGTTGGTGAGCGCACGCCGCGGCGACTTGCCGCGCCACGATGCCCAGCACAGGTGCGAGCCGACCGCGATTTTGCCGCCACGATGGCCAAGCCCGAACCAGGTGCGGTCCGGATGGAAGGCGTCGCGTGGCGGGAACAGGATGTCGGCGAACTGCCCACCATGCGCGTTGTAGAAGCGCGTCAGCCCACGCGGGCCCGAAATCATGGGGATTTCGCGGTGATCCTGCAGCGTTTCCGGGGCATGCGCGGTAAAGATGTGCTCGATGAACGCGCGCCAGAACGGATGCCCGGGCTCGGAGCCAAACACGGCATTGCCGATCTTGAAGTCTTCCTGGCCCGGCGCACCTTCCTCGACGGGCAACACGCAATGCTGCGACAGCACCTGCGCATCGAGCGGTCGTAGCAGTTTGTAGTCGGTGTCGAAGTAGAAGCCGCCATGTGCGTGCATGTACGCGCACCGGGCGATGTCGGCTTTCATCACGCCGAAGCGGATCTGCTCGTAGCGCTGGGCAAACTCGGGAAACGCACGCCGCATCAGTTCTGCGTTATCGGCATCGTCCCAGACGTAACAGGTCCATCCAGGCAACAGGCGCTGCAGGCGATCGCAGATCCTGCGCTCTTCCCACAGCAGCTGCTTGGTGGGTGCGGTCAGGTGAATCAATTGGGGAATCATGGGGGCGACTCGGGCGGTGGGGGAACCGAGCCGCCACCGCAGTGCCGCATCGATTCGGCTACCTGGTCGCTGGCCCGGCCGTACCAACCGTAGTCGCACTATCGACGTGACATAAATCGCAGTACATGATGATCAACTGCAAGCTCATAGAAACAATCTATGCAAATGCGAAGTTTTGAAACAACGCATAAATACAGTCGAAATCCGGATTAAACCGCGTGCTGCCCTGTCATATTCAAGGCGGCGGTCGGGCACCTCGAAGAAGCTGGCAGCGGACACGCAACCAAGTGCAGCTTGCAGATCGTCTGCGCACTGCTGCCCAGCCACCAGTAGCACGGTATTGCTTGGGCAGGCTGTTGCCTGCCCTCGCTCATTCCCAGCATCGATCCGCACGCCCTTTGAGCGTTGCACTGCGCGGGCAATTGCGTGGCGCGATGCGTCCCGCCTCGCGTTCGATCAAACGTTTGCTGCCGTCGCTGTCGCGTTGCAGTTCGAACGCGTCGTAGAGACGTCCGGTGGCCGTGCGCGATTCGTACACCAGATGCTGGCTGTCCAGACGCAGCACCTGATAGAGCTGGGTGTCTTCGCCCACCGGGCGCATGGTGGTGCGCGCCATGTCCGACAGGCGGTATTGCTTGGGCCCGGCGACCGAGACCACGAAGACCGGCGTCGCCTGCCCGGCCGCATCGCCGCGTCGGCCGTAGGTGTGGTCGTGGCCCTGCAACACCAGATCCACCTTGTGGCGTCGGATCACCGGCAGCACCTGTGCGACCAACTTTTCGTTTTCGCGATCGGCACGCGGCGAGAAGAATGGCTGGTGGATCAGCACGATCGACCAGGGATGCGGGTTGTCGGCCAGCACCCTGTCCAGCCACTGCGCCTGCGCGGGGCCGGTCCCCAGGTCCAGCGCCGAGGTGCCGTCGAGCACGGCAATGCGCACGCCCTGGTAGTCGAACCAATAGCTGGTGCGCGCGGTGGCCGAAGGCCCGTTACGCGGCAACGCAAAGGTCACCGGCCAATGACTGCCGAGCACGCGGGTTGCCTGCGGCGTGTCTTCGCCCTCTTCGTGATATTCGTGATTGCCCGGCGCCGGCGCCACTGCAGTGCCTTCCAGCAGCCAGCGCCCGGCCTCGAACCACTCGGCCCATTCGTTGTCGTCCTGGCCGTCCTTGCCGCTGACCAGGTCGCCGGCGAACAAGGCCAGCCGCGCGTCCGGCGCCGAGCGCCAGGCCTGACGGATCACCCGCGAGACCAGACTGAGATTCTTGTTCTGGGTATCGCCGAAATACAGCAAGGTCAGCGGCGTGGTGGCTGTGGCAGCCGTGCGGAAGTGATTCCACGCGCCCCAGGTCCCCTGCCCCTGCACGCGGTACGCGTACATCGTGTCCGGCTGCAGCCCGTCGACATCGGCGCGATGGTGATGCGAACTGCCGTTTTCGCTGGCAAGCGTCAGCGTGCTCGCCCGAATGCGTCGTGGCGTGCCTACATCCGGCGAATCGCCGGCGACCACCAGTTCCAGCCACGGTCTGTCGACGCTGGCATCGGTGCGCCAGGCCACCGCAAACCCTGTGGCCGCGTCCTGCGCCGGCGTGGCGACGATGCGGTCCGGGAAGCCATCGGCAACATAATGCGTCGAACCCGCCGGCACCTGCGTATTGGGTTCGGCAGCACGGTCGGCAGCCGAGGCGGGAACGCTCATGGTTGCGATCGCCGCAAGCAACGCAGAGACCGATCTGCGCGCGGCCATCATGGCGTGCACTCTTTCAGGCGCAATGTCCGCGCGATATCGCGCCAATCGAACGCGGCCACTGCCTGGTCGTCATGCAACGCATAGAACACGCCACCCGGAAAGCGCGTATCGCTGCGTTGATCCAGCCACACGCCATCGGTGTTGGCGGTCACACGGCCGGCAAAGGCGCCGACATGCGCCAGCGTCTTGCGATCGAAGACCTGGAACACGCTGCGGTCCTTGAACTGATCGGTGGCGATCCAGTAGCCGCTCCCGTCGCTGCATGCGAACAAGCTGATGCCCTCGGCCTGCGCCTTGAACAGCCCGGCGCCGACGTTGCGGCCGCGATACCGCCCGTCCATGCCGTAGTCGCGCAACTGCGTGCCCACGGCCACGTCTTCTTCGGCAATCATCAGCCGCGCATTGGCTTCATCGCCGAACACCGATTCGGCAATCCGTACCGCGCCCGCTTCGCTGGTGTCGCCAAAACTCTGCGTCAGTCGTGCCTGCCAGCCCTGCCCTGCAGCATCGAGCTGATAACGCCGAAAGCGCTGGCCAAGCTCGGCCAGCGGCGGCGGCAGATCCTTGTTGGCCGGCGACATGTAGTTGTCGCTGACCACCACCTCGTAGCCGCCCTCGTGCTTGCGCACCCACAGGCCGTAGGGCTCGCGCAATTGGTTCTGGCCAAACGCCGTCACCGGCGTCAGATCGGGCAAGGAGAAGACCTGCACGCGCCGGTTGTCGCGCTCCACCACGAACACCAGGTCATCGACCACCGAAATGCCGTTGGGGCGGTCGAGCTTGCCCATGGCCTTGCCCTTGCCGCCGACCACGCGCAGCCGCTTGCCGCTGTCGCCGTCGAACACCACCAGCGCATGCGTGTCCTTGGCCGTGGCGATCACCCAACGGCGACCATCCGGCGCCATCCAGCTGGCCGGCGAATCCAGGTTGTCCGCTGGCGTCAGCGCGGTAATGAAGGCTTCCGGCACCACTTCGTGCGCTACGTTGGCCTTGCTGAGCAAGGGATCCTTCAGCAGCGCTTCGTCGGCTTCGCGGCCGGCCGGGGCACTGGCGCAACCGACCAATGCGGCGGCAGCGGACAGCAGCGTGATCTGCACGACGGTGCGTGGTGCGATCACAGCGCCACCTTCAGGCCAAGCGCGTAGGTGCGGCCGTACTCTTCATTTTGCAGGGTGCGCGAGCGGATGCCCTGATACAGCTCCAACGGCTCGTCCAACAGGTTCTGCGCTTCCAGATACAGGCTGACGTGGCTGTTGAATTGATAGTTCATGCTGAAATCCAGCTGCGTGTGTGGGGCAACGTAGATATCGTACGCACGGCTCTGCCCGATGGTGTCCAGATATTGGCTGCGATACACCGCCGCCACGCGCGCACTGAACCCGTATTTTTCGTAGCCCAGGTGGCCGCTGTAGATGCGCTTGGACGAACGCGGCAGGGTGAAGTCGTCGCCGGCACGATTTTCCAGGCCCGGATTGAAATCGCTGTCCAGCACCGTGGCGCTGGCACCAACCAGAAAGCCATTCCAGCCCTCGGGCAGGAAGTCCAGGGTCTGCTGCCAATTGAATTCCGCGCCGCGCACCTTTGCGGTGTCGCCATTGATCGAGCGTGTGACCTGCAGGCCCGGAAATTCCGCATCGTTGGTGTTGATGGTCTGCACGATGTAGTCGTCGATCGACTTGTGGAACACGCCCAGCGAGATCACGCCGGTACTGCCGAGGTATTTTTCGAACGACAGGTCCAGGTTCTGCGAACGGTACGGATCGAGATCGGGGTTGCCCAGACTCACCTCGTTATCGCCACGGTTGATGCTCACGCGTGGCGACACATCGCCGAATGCCGGGCGCGACAAGGTCTTGTTGGCCGCAAAGCGCAGCACCCAGTCGTTGCCACTGTCGTAACGCAGATGCAGGCCGGGCAGCACGTTGGTGTAGCTGCTGGAAGCCTCGCGTGGCGTCACCGTGGCGGTGCGGCCATTGGCTGCCACGTCCACCTGGTTGCCGGTGGCATCGAACTGGGTATTTTCCACGCGCACGCCGGCGATCATGCGCAGTGCGCCGATGTCCCAGGTGCCCATCGCATAGGTGGCGAAGACATCTTCGGTGGCCGTGTAATCGTCCTGCAGCGAGGTCTGCAGATTGCCGCCCACATCCTGCGGACGTGCACTGTACAGATCGCCGGAGGTGTTCCAGTAGCGGCGCATGCCGTCCGAGCCGATGCTCTGGCCCAAGGTGCCGCCACGGTGCTCGGGCGCGGGAGTGGTCCAGTCGCTCAGGTCGATGGCCGGCCCACGACGCAGCTCGTTTTCGTCCACGTTCACCCCGCGCTCGCGCCAGCGGCCCAGCACGCCCATCTTCAGGCTGGAATGCTCGCCGTCAAAGCGCACATTGATCTGCGCGCTGCGCTCGCTGTCGTCCACCTGCGTGGGCGCAATCACGAAGCGATCGAACACGAAATCATCGTTGCTCTGCCAGCCGTTGTCGGAGAAGCCCAGCTTCGGAATGCCACTGCGCTGATCCACCGTGGCCGCCAGATCGTCGCCGTCGTAATTGAAGCGCGCCTCCTTTTCATCGTTCACGCGCTCGCGGGTCTTGGTGTAGCCCAGCTTGTAATCCACGGTGGCGGCGCTCAGGCGGTTTTCGCCACCCACGCTCAACGCCATGGTGTCTTCCTTCTTGGTGCGGTAGCGCACGCGCTTGGAAATGCTGTCGGCCGGCAGGTCGTCCACGCGATAGGTGCCGTCGCCATTGGCACTGACCTCGCCATCGCTCAACCCGAAGATGGTGCGCTGACGCGTTTCGGCATCGTCGAAACGGCTGTAGAGCGTGCGCAGGTAGTAGCGATTATCCGCGTCCGGGCGCCAGTCCAGATTGAGGTTCGCGCCCATGCGGGTGCGTTCGATGAAGTATTTGCGGCGTTGCACTTCGCCGGCGAACAGATCGTCGTCCGCGCCACCGTCAAAGGTGTCGTAGGCCACTTCGGTATTGTCCGATTCGAACTCGCGGTCCTGATAGTTCACGCCCACTGCCACTCCGAAGGTGCCATTGAAGATGTCGCTGTAGTTGAAGGCGCCCTTCGGGCTGGTCTTGCCCGACAGCGACTGGTGGCTGGCTTCGATGGAGCCGCGCAAGGTGCGTCCGTCACGATCGAAGGCGGAGGTGGATTCCACCTGGATCGCGCCGCCGATGGAATCGCCCGGCATGTCCGGGGTCGGCGACTTGACCACCTTCAGGCGCTCGGTGGAATCGGAAGGAATCACGTCCAGCGGTGCCGAACGCGTGCCGTCTTCCGGCGTGCCCATGGTCATGCCGTCGATAGTGACGCTGTTGAGCGACGAATCCAGTCCGCGGATGACCACAAAGCGGCCTTCGCCCTGGTCGCGCGTCACGCTGACGCCGGGCAGGCGCTGCAAGGATTCTGCAACATTCTTGTCCGGGTAACGTCCCATCGCATCGGAGGCGACGGCGTCCTGGATGGCATCGGAGGCGCGTTTGAGATCGACTGCGCGCTCCTGCGCTTCCAGCTGCGGGCGCACCTCCAGCCGCTCCAGGTCGATTGCCGCAGCGCTGGCAGCGCCGCCCGTGGCCGCACCCTGGGCCGCGTGCGCCAGCGGACTCCACGTGGCCGCAGCCAACGTCAGCGTGATCGCCAGGCAGAGCGGAGTCTTGTTCAACACGGGTGCTTCCCCAATCGGTTAAGAATGGGTGGGCACACTATGTCTACGACGTTTCACTGACATGACATATGCATCAGCGATCACACCCGAAGTGTGGCGACACACCGCGCGGCTGCGGCACACTGTGCCCCTCTCCCGCCTGCCGCTGCCCATGAAAATCGTCGAAGTCCGCCACCCCCTCGTCCAGCACAAGATCGGCCTGCTGCGCGATGCCGCGTTGAGCACCAAGGGCTTCCGCGAACTGGTCACCGAACTGGGCACGCTGCTGGCCTACGAGGCCACCGCCAATCTGGACACCGAATCGCACACCCAGCCGGGCTGGGCCGGCCCGGTGACGGTGCAGCGCATTGCCGGCGCAAAGATCACCTTGGTACCGATCCTGCGCGCCGGTCTGGGCATGCTGCCCGGCGTACTGGCACTGATTCCTGCCGCACGCGTGAGCGTGGTCGGTCTGCAGCGCGATGAAGAGACCCTGCAACCGGTGCCCTATTTCGAACGCCTCACTGGCCGCCTGGAAGAACGCGACGCCCTGATCCTGGACCCGATGCTGGCCACCGGCGGCACCCTGATGGCCACCATCGACATGCTCAAGCGCGCCGGCGCACGGCGCATCAAAGGCATCTTTCTGGTCGCCGCGCCGGAAGGCCTGAAGGCGCTCGAAGCGGTGCACCCGGATGTCGAGGTCTATACCGCGGCCATCGACGACCACCTCAACGACAAGGGCTACATCCTGCCCGGCCTGGGCGATGCAGGCGACCGGATTTTTGGGACGCGGCTGGAGTGAGTTTAAGCCCCTCTCCCCCCGGGAGAGGGGTTGGATGAGGGTACGGTGTATCAGTATTCCTGCCGACGCCGTACCCTCATCCGGCGCTGCGCGCCACCTTCTCCCGACGGGAAAAGGAACAGCCGCGGCATCGGCTTGATAGCGACGCTTTAGCGCGTCGACGCCTCGATCGCCGCGCTCACATACACCAGCGGCGCATTCCAGTTGATCGCCACCTCGTTGGTGGAGTAGCTGCAGAAGTTGTCCAGGTACGACAACGCCGGCCGTTTGGAGGGGTACGGCACCTTGCACTCCTTGGCATCCTGCTGCCCCGGCTGCGGGCCGCCGACCAGCCAACCCGGCACCGGCGCTTCGATCCCATCGGCCTCTGAGGGTCGGTGATGGATATGCATCGGGGTGCGTTTGCCTATCCCGGTCACGAACGACAGCCCCAGCGGATTGCGGCCCAGGATGTAGTCCAGCTGCGATTGCGCCGCATCCAGAAATTGCCGCTGCTGCGTCAGCCGGTAGCCCTGTAGCAGCATCATCGCGCGGTTGAGCACCCCTGCATTGCTGCCCCACACGAAATCGCTGTCGTTCATCGCCAGCCGCCATGCCGATGACTGCCAGGTGTCGGCCAACCGCTGTGCCAGCCCGGTGATCTCCCGTGCGATCCGCGCGCGATCGGCATGCGGCGTGAGTCGGTCGCGATGCGCGGCCAACGACATCCAGGCCAGCCCACCGACATTGCCCCATGAGGGCACAGTGGCCGGCACGTTGCGCGCGATCATCGCGTCGTAGAACCCATCCTCGCCGGTGGCGATGTACAACTCGGCCGCCGCCCAGGCGAATTCGTCATCCAGGTGTGCATCGTCGTAACCGCCGGTGCGTACGTCGCTGGGCTGTTGGTAGATCACGTCCGGATGCTGCTTCGCCCACGCCCACGCAGCCCGCGAGGCTTTCAACATGCGCGCCGACAGCCCCGGATACTGCTTTTCAAATGGCGCATATACGCGACTGGCGACGGCCATCACCGCAGCGAAGTCCAAGGTCGCGGCAGTGGTCTTCATCACCACGTAGCGTTGCTGGGTGGCCTGATCCGGCATCACCAAGCCATCGAACTGCTTGTCGGTGAGCTTGTGGTACACGCCGCCATCGGCCGGGTCCTGCATGGCGAGCATCCAGTCCAGATTCCACCAGGCCTCCTGCAGGATGCCGGGCACGCCGGGCGCATCGTCGGGAATGGTCAGCGGCTTGGACCTGAAGAACGCCGGATACTGCTCGTAGGCCGCCAGCAAGGTGTAGGTGCTGATGCCGGAATTGACGATGTACTTGTTGTAGTCGCCCGCGTCGTACCAGCCCTTGGGCGCGCTGATCACGCTATCGGTCGGACGCGTTGCAGACGCTGCGGACGGATGGATGCGCACCTGCGTATCCGGGTGCCCGGCCGCGCGCGCATAGCGCCCGGCGTAGCGTGCCGGCAGCGCGGTGCTGGCACGGTTGAAGTAGAACGCCTTCAACGCTGCATCGACCAGGGGCTGATAGGCATGCGCGTTGATGGCGAAGGTCTCCGATGCCGGCAGCCCGTCGACCTTCAACCGATAGGTTCCGACCGCACGCAGCCCGGAAAAATCCGCCACCCGCGCCTGCTGTCCGGCCGGCGACCACATCGCGGCCGGCTGCAGGGTTCCCTGCAACACGCTGCGTCCCTGTGCATCTTCGACGGTGAAGCGGTCCGAACGCTGCGCGGTGCCCTGCGGCGGCAGCCCGACGATCGCCATTTTTGCCGAGCCCGGCAGATAGCCCAGCTGGTTGACGTGGATGGCGTCGCTGGCCGCCACGGCCTCCTGCCTGCCGGTTGTCTCTGCAGCGCAGGCGAGCACGGGCGAAACGATCATCAGGCTGGTGAGCAGAGTTTTGAAGATAGTCATGCCACGATGGTCGCCGCATTATCTTGCAGCGACAAGTCCAATGCCGGCATAGCCGATGCGTCAATCCGCATCGCTGCAGCAATGCGCCCCTTGCGCGGATCGCCTCGCACGCAGCCATGCCGCGCTCATCATCACTGCATGTCAGCAATCAAGCGCATGCTGGGCGGCAGCAAACGCGCCAGCCCAGGCAACCACGGTCGCATTGCATCGATGGCGCTTGATCGAAACAACGAACAACGCCCGGCCGCCTTGCCGGCTACCGGGCGTCGACGCAATCGGGTTCACGCCTCAGCGTGCCGTCGCGTCCAACTGCACTTGCGCCTTGCCCACCGGGTTGCGCGGGTCGCTGCCGCCGCTGAGCACGTTGCGGCGCTTGTCCCACTCCACCGTTTGCAGGTTGCCCCACACATGGCTGGAGCCACGGCCGCCTTCGGCGGTGTCGCCAGGCATTTTCAATGCATGCCCCATCGCTTGCAGGCCCTTGGCGGTCTGCGCCGAAAACGCGTCGGTCTCGGCGTCGATCACGTCCGGCAACCACTGGTGGTGATAGCGCGGCAGCGCACTGACCGCCTGCGCATCCAGGCCGGCGTCGTAGCCCAGGATCCCCAGCAGCACCATGGTGATGATGCGGCTGCCGCCCGGGGTGCCGAGCACGATCGCCTTGTCGGCCGATTCCATGAAGGTGGGCGTCATCGAACTGAGCATGCGCTTGCCCGGCTTGGGCGCGTTGGCGGCGTAGCCCATCACGCCGAACGCATTCGGAGTGCCCGGCTTGAGCGCGAAGTCGTCCATCTCGTTGTTGAGCAGCACGCCGGTGCCCTTGGGAATCAGGCCCGAGCCGTACAGCAGGTTCACCGTCTGGGTGGCGCCGACGCGGTTGCCTTCGCCATCGATGATGGAAAAGTGCGTGGTCTCGTCGTCTTCCAGCGGCGTGGGGTTGCCCGACAGCAGATCGCTGGGCGTGGCCTTGTCCGGATTGATGGTGGCACGCAGGCCTTGCGCGTAGTCCTTGCTGGTGAGCACGCGCTGCGGCACGTCCACAAAGTCCGGGTCGCCCAGGAAGAAGGTGCGATCGCGGTAGGCGCGGCGCATCGACTCCACCACCAGATGGGTGCGATGCACCTCATCGAGCGTGTTCAAGTCCCAGCCCTCCAGGATCTGCAGCATCGCCGCCAGCGCAATACCACCGGACGACGGCGGCGGCGCAGTGGTGATCTTCCAGCCGCGGTAGTCGAACTGGATCGGTGCGCGCTCCTTGACCCGGTACCCGGCCAGCTCGGCCGCGCTCCACTGGCCGCCGGCCTGCTTCACGCCGGCCAGCAACTTCTTGGCGGTCTCGCCCTTGTAAAACCCGTCGAAGCCCTTGTCGCCGAGCAGCTGCAGCGTCTGCGCCAGCTCCGGCTGCTTGAAGGTGTCGCCTTCGGCAATGGGTTTGCCGCCGCGCAGATACACCTCGCGCGTACCGGGGTAACGCTCCATCACCTCGCGCCGCGAGGCATAGCCCTTGGCCATGCGCGCGTAGACGGGAAAACCCTCCGTCGCGATGCGGATCGAGGGTGCCAGCGACTGCTTCAGCGGCAGCCGGCCGTGTTTGGCAGCCAGCTCCACCAGCGCTGCGGGCAAGCCCGGGATGCCCGCCGACCACGGGCCATTGACCGAGCGGTCGCGGTCCAGCTCGCCTTTCTTGTCGAGAAACTGCGCTTCGGTGGCCGACGCGGGCGCGGTTTCGCGCGCGTCCAGCATCACGTCCTTGCCGGTCTTGGCGTCGTGCAACAGGAAGAAACCGCCGCCGCCCAGCCCTGAGCTGATCGGCTCGACCACCGCCAGCGTGGACGACACCGCCACCGCGGCATCGAACGCATTCCCGCCCTCGCGCAGGATCTGCAGGCCGGCATCGGTGGCCAGCGCATGGCCGCTGGCGATCGCCGCGCCGGGTGGATGCGCGGCGACCGCTGCGGTGGTGGCCGTCGCCGGCTTGGCGGCATCGGCGCACCAGGCCGCTGGCGCCAGCACAAAGGCCAGCAGCAACACGCCGCGCGAAGAAAAACGACGGGAAAAAGTGCTCACGGGGCGGGGGGCTCCTGTTCGTACAGTTCGGGGTGATCGCGCTGCAACTGCATCAGCTTGGTCAGCAACTGGTCATGGGTTTCCGGAATGGCCGGATCCGGATCGATGCATTCGACCGGGCACACCACCACGCACTGCGCTTCGTCGAAATGGCCCACGCACTCGGTGCAACGTGCCGGATCGATGACGTAGATGGTTTCGCCCATCGAGATGGCGTGATTCGGGCACGCAGGCTCGCAGACGTCGCAGTTGACGCAGAGCTCGTTGATTTTCAGAGACATATCGGCACTACGATGCGACGCGACGCGACGCGCTGCAACCGCAGGCGCTGGAACGCAATGTGCTGCTGCAGCCGGGCGCCCATGGCGCGCAGCGGCAGGTAGATAGCGCCCTGGGCGCTGTCGGACACCGGCCTGGTGCGGCCGGCTCCGATGGAGTGCGAACTCGGCAGCATGGTGCATTCCCAGGCTGCGGCCGGATGCGCCCTCCCGCGCATCCGGCCTGCTACGGCATTACTTGGCTTCAACGAAGATGTATTCCGCGCCCTTGGGCTGGACGATGGTCTGCACGCGCGCGTTGTCGGCAGCATTGCCGATGAACAGCACGCGCACACCCTTCATCGAGTCCGGTGCCACGTCCTTGAACGCCGCATCGATCAGGTCGGCCATCTTGCTGGACGCCGACGAACCGAAGGCCAGCATGTTGCCCGGCTGCACGCCACGCGCGAGCGCGGTCTTGACGCTTTCCAGCTGACGCTCGTAGCTGCCGGCAAATTCGGCGTCCGACTCTGGCGGCAAGTAGTACAGGAACGGGCTGTTGGTGGTGGTGCCCAGGTTCTGGCCGACCACTTCCTGCAGGTACTTCTTCCAGCCGGCGTTGTCGTCCTTGGCCGGTGCGGTCAACGGGGCCGGTGCGGCGGCAGCGGTCGGTGCCGGCTCTTCTTTCTTGCAGGCGGTGACCGCCAGAGCGGCGATCGAAGCGAGCGCCAGAGCGCGCATGGTGTGTTTCATGAAACTCCTCCCTTTGAAATGCATGTGGTGATGTAACTGCAGATGATCAGGCCTGCGCGCGGGACTGGCGCACCTGCCGCAAGGCCTCGACAACCGATGCCGGCACGAAGCCGGACACATCCCCGCCCAGCCGCGCGATTTCGCGCACCAGCGAGGACGAGATGAAGCTGTATTGCTCGGCCGGGGTAAGAAACAGCGTTTCCACCTCCGGGATCAGATGGCGGTTCATGCTGGCCATCTGGAATTCGTATTCGAAGTCGGACACTGCCCGCAGGCCGCGCAGCAGCACGCCGGCACCCATCTCGCGCACGAAATGCGCCAGCAGGGTATCGAAGCCGCGCACTTCCACATTGGTATGCGCCGCCAGCGCTTCCTGGGCCAGCGCCACGCGGCGCTCCAGCGACAATGCCGGGCCCTTGGAGGGGCTATACGCCACACCCACCACCACGCGCTCGAACAACGGCGCGGCGCGATTCACCAGGTCGATATGCCCGTTGGTGATCGGGTCGAAGGTACCGGGATAGACGGCGGTGCGGCTGTTGGCAACGCTCATACGGAGACTACCGGGGTCGGATCGCTCTTCAGTGTAGCAGCGGCCCGGCGGTACAGCGCATAGCGCACCTCACGGGTGGCGCCCTCGCGGTGCAGATGCCAGCCGGCCGGCAGCAGCGGCGGCGCATCGGCGGGCGCTTCAAGGTACAGCCAGGCGTCGGCCGCCACATGCGCCGGCAGGTGCTCCAGCACTGCCGGCCACAGCCCGGCCGCGAACGGCGGGTCGACGAAGACGATATCAGCCAGCGCTGCGGGCGCACGCTCCAGCCAGCGCACCGCATCTTCCTGCAGCACCTGCACCTGCGTGGCGGCATCCAGCCGGGTCACGTGCTCGCGCAGCCGCTGCACCAGGCCGGGGTCGCGTTCGATCAGGGTGGCATGCGCAGCGCCGCGCGACACCGCCTCCAGGCCCAGCGCGCCGGAGCCGGCGAACAGATCCAGCACGCGCGCGCCGGGCAGGCGCGGCATCAGCCAGTTGAACAGCGTTTCGCGCACGCGGTCGCTGCTGGGGCGCAGGCCGGGCAAGCTGGGCACCGCCAGCCGCGTATTGCGCCAGCGCCCGCCAACAATACGCACCTGGCCTTCCGCGCCACGCGAGGCCGGGCGCTGCAGGCGGCTCATCGCCCCGCACCTGGCGAGGGCGGGCGGGTGCAGCGCGGCAGCAGTGCAGTTGGCGACATGGCTCAAGGCAGGACGAATGGCCGGCCATGATACCGCCGCCATCGCCGCAGCCGCCCTGCCCCGCACCAGCCGCCGCGCGCGGCACATTCGCGCAGGCCCGCCTTGAAAAATCGGCAGACGGCCGCATCCCCCAGGCCATCGGCCGCGTTGCGGCCTGGACCACCACGGAGCACGACCCCAATGACCGTTGAAACCGACAAGCAGACGCTCGGCTTCCAGACCGAGGTCAAGCAGCTGCTGCAGCTGATGATCCATTCGTTGTACTCGAACAAGGAAATCTTCCTGCGCGAGCTGGTCTCCAATGCCGCCGATGCCGCCGACAAGCTGCGCTTCGAAGCCTTGGTCAAGCCCGAGCTGCTGGAAGGCAGCGGCGAGCTGCGCATCCGCGTCGATTACGACAAGGACGCGCGCACTGTGACCATCGACGACAACGGCATCGGCATGAGCCGCGAGGAGGCGGTCTCGCACTTGGGCACGATCGCCAAGTCCGGCACTGCCGATTTCCTCAAGCACCTCAGCGGCGACCAGAAGAAGGATGCCAACCTGATCGGCCAGTTCGGCGTGGGCTTCTATAGCGCCTTCATCGTCGCCGACCAGGTGGACGTGTATTCGCGCCGCGCCGGCCTGCCGGCCAGCGAAGGCGTGCACTGGTCCTCGCGTGGCGAAGGCGAATTCGAGATCGCCAGCGTCGACAAGCCCGAGCGCGGCACCCGCATCGTGCTGCACCTGAAGGAAGGCGAAGAATCGTTCGCCGATGGCTGGACGCTGCGCGGCATCCTCAAGAAATACTCCGACCACATCGGCCTGCCGATCGAGATGCGCAAGGAGCATTACGGCGAAGCCGCCGACAAGCCGGCAGAGCCCGAATGGGAAGCGGTCAACCGCGCCAGCGCGCTGTGGAGGCGCCCCAAGTCCGAGATCAAGGACGAGGAGTATCAGGAGTTCTACAAGCACATCGCCCACGACGCGGGCAACCCGCTGGCCTGGAGCCATAACAAGGTCGAAGGCAAGCTGGAATACACCTCGCTGCTGTTCGTGCCCGGCCGTGCCCCGTTCGACCTGTACCACCGCGACTCGGCCAAGGGCCTGAAGCTGTATGTGCAGCGCGTTTTCATCATGGACCAGGCCGAGCAGTTCCTGCCGCTGTACCTGCGTTTCATCAAGGGCGTGGTGGATTCGTCGGACCTCTCGCTCAATGTCTCGCGCGAAATCCTGCAATCCGGCCCGGTGGTCGATTCGATGAAGTCGGCGCTGACCAAGCGCTCGCTGGACATGCTGGAAAAGCTGGCCAAGGACAAGCCGGACGACTACGCCACGTTCTGGCGCAACTTCGGCCAGGCACTGAAGGAAGGCCCGGCCGAGGATTACGCAAACCGCGAAAAGATCGCCGGCCTGCTGCGCTTCTCCTCCACGCACGACACCACCGGCGCACAAAGCGTGGGCCTGGCCGATTACGTGAGCCGTTTGGCAGACGGCCAGGACAAGCTGTACTACCTCACCGGCGAAAGCTACGCGCAGATCAAGGACAGCCCGCATTTGGAGGTGTTCCGCAAGAAGGGCATCGAAGTGCTGCTGCTCACCGACCGCATCGACGAATGGCTGATGAGCTATCTCACCGAATTCGACGGCAAGTCGTTCGTGGACGTGGCGCGCGGCGACCTGGACCTGGGCAAGCTGGATTCGGAAGAAGACAAGAAGGCGCAGGAAGACCTCGCAAAATCCAAGGAAGGCCTGGCCTCGCGCATCAAGGCAGCGCTGGGCGACGACGTGGCTGAAGTACGCGTCTCGCATCGCCTGACCGATTCCCCGGCGATCTTGGCCATCGGCCAGGGCGACCTGGGCCTGCAGATGCGTCAGCTGCTAGAAGCCAGCGGCCAGGCGGTGCCGGAAAGCAAGCCGGTGTTCGAGTTCAATCCGACCCACCCGCTGATCGAGAAACTCGACGCGGAACAGGATATGGATCGCTTCGGCGACCTGAGTCGTGTGTTGTTCGACCAGGCTGCGTTGGCTGCGGGCGATAGTTTGAAGGATCCGGCCGCGTATGTGCGGCGGTTGAATAAGTTGTTGTTGGAGTTGTCGGCGTAAGCCGCACTACTTCTGCGCAACGCAAAGACCGGCCTAATCGCCGGTCTTTGCGTTTAAATGTTGGCATCCACATCCAGCAACTCAAGTTCTCGTTGATCTCTTGGTCGTCTCTCGCCATATTTCCCTGGATAACGGCATGACCATCAATTATTCCCGGCAAGGCAAACCGACAGACAATCACTTCATCGAGTCATTCATGACAGCCAGTATGCGTGTCTCAACACACATTGGCTCCAGCCACTAGACAGCGCACATCAGAAGTTCAAAGACTAGAGGGTCAGTGATACTCATTTCCCACCACCCCTTCGATCAGCAATATCCTATCGACTGAGTTCGCCACCTAGTTTGCTCTCCGAACAAAGCCGAGTTTCCCAGGCGTGTGAGCATCTAACGCAGGGGGGCGGTGAGAAAATAGCAGGATTTCGGAATTTCTCAGCAATGCTTTAGGATGGCAACCATGAAATTTATATCACTGTTGCTATTTCTATCTTTCACAGGCGCTTCTGCCGCGGAACCCGATAACGCAGAAACCTTCAAAGCAATTGAGGCGGCAAGCAAAGATTTTAAGAATCGAATTGTCGCAATGTATCCAGCCAGCGGCGAATACTCGGCTCTGCGAGACCTCGAGTCCTATTCCATGGGGATTGCCCGAACACCTTCAAAAATAGTCATCGTCTTTTTAGTGGATAGGCGCTTAGGAATCATAGGCGGCGGCGGAGAATACACGCTGAGCAAAAAGGACGCGAAAGTTATAAGCTTTCAGGGGTACGAATAAATTCGTACAGCCTTCCTGCTTTCCGACGCCTCGTAGAAGCTCGTCATACGAATAACACGCGCTAGCTACAGCGCTCACGCCGACTCCAGCACCCAACACCCAAATGCAGGCCCCGCCGAATAACCGGTCTCCGGTTCGATGCGAATCTGCAGGGTGTCGCGACCGGCGATCGTTGCTGGCAATGCGTAGTCCACATCGACGAACTCCAGGCCGCGGTTGCCGTCAAGGCGTTCGTTGGCGATGAGTTCGTCGTCGGCGAGGAGGCGGAAGCGGCGGCGGGTTTCGTCGCCCCAGTAGCGCAGGCGCAGGATGCGGGCCTGGGCGGTATTGCGCAGGGTGAAGGCCATGAAGCCGCCAGTACGCACGTCGCGGCCGGGCCGGCGGCGGTAGCTGAGCGGGTTGGAATTTTCCCCCTGCAGTGCATGCGCCTTTTCCGAGGCATCGTCGCCTAGCACGATGCGATCGAGCGCGCGGGTGTCGAGTGCGTGTTGCGCCGCCGCTTCTGCCGCCAGTTCGGTCTGGCGTTGCTGCCATGCGGCGGCGTCGCGGTGTTCCAGGTAGACCGCGCTGCGGCGGTCGAACTGGGCGTAGAACGGGGACAACTGCCACTGCTGCACGCCATCGTTGTAGACGAAGGCTGTCTTGCCCGGCACCGGCTGCAGGCGTTGCAGGATGTCCTGCCCCCCGATCAATGCCGGGGTCTTGCCCGACCAGGGCTTGGCGGCATCGCCCAGATCCACGGCAAGCACCAGCGGCCCGCGCAGCACCGAGACCCAGGCGGGATCGTCCGGGGTCGCTTCCAGGCGCAGCGGCATGTCGAACGCCAGGCTCAGGGTGTCGCCGCGCTGCCAGACGCGCGTGATGCGCAGATAGCCATCGCTGGCGGCGGTATCGACAGGCTGACCATTGAGTTGCAGGCGCGGCTGTTGCGCCCAACCTGGCACGCGCAGTGCGAGCGTGCGTTGCTCGGCCGGCGCAGCATCGATGCGCAGCGAGGCGCTGCCCTGCTCCGGCAAGGCGCTGTGCAAGGTCATGTCCAGGCCGGCGGCATCGCGCACCGTGGAGGGCACATATAAATTGACGAAGACGCCCTGCCCGTCCTGCCAGTAGATGGAATCGCCAAATTGCGCGTGCGCTTCCATGCCGCTACCAACGCAGCACCAGAAATCGTCGAACGGCGACGACCAGCCGCGCGCTTCGCCGGCCAGCAATGGCGTCATATACGTGAACATGCCGCTGCGTGGGTGCTGCTGCGCCATCACGTGGTTGAGCAAGGTGCGCTCGTAGTAGTCGAACAACTCCGCTTGCGGGCCCCATTGATACAGGTGGCGGGTGAGCTTGAGCATGTTGTAGCTGGCGCAATGCTCGCAGGTCTGCTCGGTGAGGAACTTTGAAATGCTGTCCGGCTGCTGGAAATATTCGCGATCGCCATTGCCGCCGATCACATAGGTGTGGTGGTCGGTGACGGTGTGCCAGAAGAAGCGCGCTGCGGCACCGGATGCGGCATCGCCGGTGACTTCGTACTCGCGCGCCAGGCCGATCAGTTTGGGGATATTGGTATTGGAATGCTGGTGGGCCAGCTCGTCGCGCTGGGCGACCAACGGGTCGAGCACGGCGTGGTGATGCAGGCGCTGCGCCAGCGCCAACCATTGCGCATCATTGGTTCGCACATGCAGTTCGACGAACGATTCGTTGAGGCCGCCGAATTCGCACGACAGCACTTTTTGCAATTGCGCCTCGTCTAGCGCGGAGAAGATGCCTTGCAGGTATCCAGCCAAGCTCACCGCCACCTGCAGCGCTTGCGCGTTATCGCAATGCGCATGCACGTCGAGCAGGCCGGCGAACAATTTGTGCCACGTGTACAGCGGTGCCCAGCTGCCGTTGAGATAGAACGGCGCCGGGTCGATCTTGCCGCGTTTGAGCTCGTCGAAGACCGCGCGCCCGCTTTCGATCTGCCCGGCTGCGTTCTTGCGCGTGAAGCCGGCCACGTAGCCATCGCCGGCATGCGCCTGGCAGCGCGCCAGTTCGCCGACCAGATACCCGGCGCGTGTGCGGCACTGCGCATCGCCGGTTTGCGCGTGCATGAGCGCCAGCGCACTGAGGTAGTGGCCGAGCGTATGCCCGGCGATGGTGTCCGCTTCCCAACCGCCATAGGCTGGCGCCTTCGGGTCGAGGCCGGCATACAGCACGAAGTTGTGCAGCAAGCGGTCCGGCTGCAGCCGCATCAGATAGCGCCGGTTGGTGTGCAGCGCATCCAGGAACAGCGATGGCGTGAGCCTGACCTGGGCAAGCGGCACCGCGCGCACGCTGCCCGGTTGTGCAGCGCTGGCCTGGGCCGGGAACCTCAGGAAGCCGGCAGCTACCGCCAGGCTGCTCCAGGCCAGAAAGCGCCGCCGCGACAACGACGGCGTGTGGTTGCAGGTCGATTCGCCTAGGTGTGCTTCCGTCATGGGATCAGCTTAGCTCCTGAGAGCGCGCATGCTCGCGCGCGTGGTCGCAACAATGCGATCGCAACTGCCCTGGCAACGCTTGCGGTGACGTGGCATTTGCACAACCGATCGCACCCGGCCACGCAGCGCAGCGAGACAACCGCGCACTCAGAACTTCACCGTCGCGCGTGCCCAATAAAAGCGGCCGAGCAGATCGTAGGTGGCCACATCGGTGTTCGCATTGCCCACATTGTTGGCGTAGTACAGCGGCGGCTGCTTGTTGGCGATGTTGTCCACGCCGACCTCAAAGCGCGTATGCCACGGCTCAACGTTATAGCCAAGCTGCAGGTTGTTGTAGACGTAGGCACCGATATTGCGCACCACGGTCGGTTCGCTGGAATCGGCCGACAGGCTCTGGTCCGGATCCGAGTTGCCGATGGCGGTATGCCCCACATAACGGATGCGCCAGGTGGCGCTCCAGTCATCCAATGCCCAGCTGACCGTGCCCAGTGCGCGCCAGCGTGGGAAGTTGCCGTAGGCCTGGGTGTAGCGGCCCACGTTGTGGATGGTGACCGAGCTGGGGTCGGTGGTGTCGGGCAACACGTCGTAACGGGTGAGATAGGTGCCGTTGAGGCCGGCGGTGACATTGCCCCATGCCATGGCAGGCAAGCGGTAGGTCAGGTTGAAGTCCATGCCCTTGGCCCACAGTTTGCCCAGATTGACGGTGGGCTCGGCGATGTAATTGATGGTGCCGTTGCCGTTGCGATGGATCAACGCGCAGAACGCGCTGGCCGAGTTGGCGAAGCATTGATTCAGCACCGTCTGCGCCGACACCGTGGTGATGGTGTCTTCCAGATCGATGCGCCACCAGTCCGCACTCAACGACAGGCCGTCGATCCACTGCGGGTCGTACACAAATCCGACGTCGTAGGACTTACCGGTTTCCGGCTTGAGCTGGTAGCCGGCGACTGCCGCGCCGGAGACCTTGCCCGAAACCTGCCCGTCCGACTGCTGGTAGCTGCCATCGGTGGGCACATTGGCGCAGGCCACCGTGTTGCCGCCGGTGTAGCCGTTGCACGGGTCGTTGACGGTGGCCGCGTCGCCGGCCACGCCGGCATACAGCTCGTTGATGTTGGGTGCGCGAAACACTTGCGAGACGGTGCCGCGCAACAACAGGTTTTCGACGGGGCGGTATTCCAGCGACAGCTTGCTATTGGTCTTGCTGCCCACCGAGCTGTAGTCGGAAAAGCGCGTGCCCACGGTGATGTTCAATGCATTGATGCCGGGCAGATCCTTGAGCAGCGGGAACAGCGCTTCGGCATAGGCCTCCTTGACATCGAAACTGCCGCTCAAGCTGGACGAACAGAATTCGATCACGCCGCACAGGCCATTTTCATCGCCGGTCCATAGCGGGTCCGAGGCGGTGGTGGAGCGTTCCTTGCGGTACGAAATGCCAGCCGCCAGACTGGCCTCGCCCGCCGGCAACTCGAACAATGTGCCGTTGGCATTGGCTTCGAATTGCTTGACCGTGTACACGCTGGTGACAATGGGGTTGACCACCATGCCCTGCAACGTGGCCAGGTTGGCGCTGTCGTTGAGGTTGAAGAAATTCAACGGCGTACAGCCGGCAATCGCTGCACCCGCGCTGCCGCACTTGACCACGCCATCGCTATCCAGGAACGAGGGACCGATGGCCTGATTGAACGCGGCATAGTCGAGAAAGCCGTTGTTGATCGACTTCTGCTTGACCTTGCCGTAATTGAAGGTGGCATCCCATTGCCAGGAGCTGTCGCCGAAACGGCCGCGCAGACCCGGGCTGATCTGAAAGTTGTAGGTGTTGTATTGGTAGCGGCGGTTGCCCAACACGGTGGCGCGCGTATTGAGGTCGTTGTAGGAGGTGCCGGTGGTGCGATCGGTGCCGAAATTGACGCCGAACGGGTTGTAGTAACTCTGCGCCGAGACCAGGATGTTGTCGCCGTTGGAAAAGATCGGAATCGGCGCAATGATCGAGGCCGATTCGGTTTTACTGAACCAGGTATTGACGTAGCCCTCGACGCTGTCGCTGAAGCGATACGTGCCCAGCAGGAAGGCATTGGTGCGTTTTTGCGGGGTCTGCAACAGGTTGAACGGCTGGTAGTTGTAGGAATCTGCAGCAGCGTCATAACAGTGGAAATCGCCAGGACTCGCCCGCCCGCTGACGCCGCTGTTGAGGGTGACGCGCCCGCAACCATTGGATTGTGCGAGCAGCTGCGATTGGTCCGACCCATCATTGAAGTTGAGCGTGCCGGTGGGCGTGGCGGAGGAGCCCTGCTTCACCGGTTGGCCATTGGTCAGCGCGAGCGCGTCCTTGGAGTAATCGCGCGCCCCTGCCGAGACGGCATCGATGTTGTGATACGACAGGCCGCCGATCAGGCTGCCGCGCTCCCAGGTCTTGCCGGCGGTCAAGGTGAAGTTGCGGCGGTTGCCGTCGCCCTCGCTGCTGGTGCCGAAGTCGCTGCTGAACTGCACGCCATCGAAGCGCGAACGCAGGATGAAGTTGACCACACCGCCAATCGCATCGGAGCCGTACACCGCAGAGGCGCCATCGCTGAGCACCTCGATGCGTTCGATCATGCTGGAAGGAATGGCGTTGACGTCGTTGTAAGCCAGGCGGATGCCATTGACCAGCACCAGCGTGCGCTTGTCGCCCAAGCCGCGCAGCGAGATCGCCGAGGCGCCGGTGCCGCCGCCGTTGTTGGTATACGGGTTGGTCGCATTGCCGGCGATGGACGGCAGTTCCTGCAACAGATCGCCCACGGTCGCCTTGCCAGTGGCAGCGATCTGCTCCTGGCTGACGGTAACCACAGGATTGGCGGTCTCGGTATCCACCCGGCGCAAACGCGAGCCGGTGACCACCACGCTGTCCAGCGTCTGCGTCGCATCGCCACCGGCAGCTTGCTGCGCAGCCACCGGCGCAACCGCACCTGCCGACAGCACCAGCAGCAGCCCGGTGGTGAGCATGCTCGGCAACGGCCGCGTGGTGGCGCTGGTCGTGCGAGTCAGAGGCAACGGCAACATCGGCATGCAAGGCTCCTGAGTGTGACGAAAGACAAACCGTGGGCAATACCTGCCCGTGCCGGCGTACAGCGGCGCAGAGCGACGTAGATGGCAGACGCACGCTGCAACAAACCGCTGGCACGGTCGTGTTGCAGAGGCGCAGACAACGTGCGACGCAGGCGACCGAACAGTCGCGCAGCAACGCGTGTTACCGGAAAGGTGGTGCATTCCTCACTGGATGCGCTTATGCGCTCCAGTTTTCATCAGCTGGTCACAATGTGCCTGTGCGCAGACGCCACGTCTTGTCGCATTTGGCGAACGCGCATGCGGAAAACAGCATGGTTCGCAACTGAACGATCACGTGTGGCGGCATGAGCGCGCTCGAGCCCGCACGCATTGGCACCGCTTGCGGCGATGGGAGTGCAGATGAAGCTGACAACGATCGATGCGCGGACGGGGGCATTGGGCCCGATGTGCCGCGCACGTCAACTCGCTGCACGCGACCGGCAGCGCGCGCATCACCGCACCGATGCGGCTGGCGCTGCGACGTTGCGATTCCACTCCGGCGTTGGTGCCTGCTGCATCCAGCGCAGGAAGAAATCCAGCAGGCGGCGCCTGCCGTAGTCGCCACCGGCACCGTGATCGCCGCCCGGCACGACCAGCAGATCGAAATCCTTGCCGGCCTTGATCAGGCGGTCGGCCACCTGGAAGGTACTGGCCGGGTCGACATTCATGTCCATGTCGCCGGTGACCAGCAACAGATGCCCCTGCAGGCGCGCGGCGTTCTCCACATTCGACGATGCGGCGTACCACGGGCCGACCTGCCAGCCCATCCACTGTTCGTTCCACCAGATCTTGTCCATGCGGTTGTCATGGCAGCCGGAATTGGCCACACCCGCCACATAGAACTCCGGATGAAACAGCAGCGCCCCCAACGCGTTCTGCCCGCCTGCCGAGGTGCCGTACACACCGACACCGCCGCCGATGTCGTACCACGGGTAGTGCGCCGCGGCTGCCTTGTGCCAGGCGATACGATCCGGCAACCCGGCGTCCTTGAGGTTGCGCCAGGCCAGATCGTGGAAGGCGCGCGAGCGGTTGTTGGTGCCCATGCCATCGATGGACGCCACCGCAAACCCCATCCCGGTGAGCGATGGTGTGGCGGTGCTAAAGCTCTTGGGAACGAACGAGCCCTGCGGTCCGGCATAGATGTCTTCGACGACCCGGTAGCGCTGCTGCGGATCGAGCTGCTGCGGGCGATGGATGACGCCCCAGATCTCGGTCCTGCCGTCGCGCCCGGTGGTGTGAAACGGCAGTGGCGCCTGCCACCCTGCCGCCAGCAGGCGGGTCAGGTCGGTGCGCTCCACCGTGCGTGCCAGGCTGCCATCTGCGCTGCGCCGCAACTCCAGCACCGGGCCCAGATCCACGCGCGAGTAAAGATCCAGTAGCCAGGTTCCATCCGGCGAATAGCGCACCTCATGATCGGCAGCCAGCGGCGTCAATGCGGTAAGTCCGCGGCCATCCAGCCCGATGCGATAGGCATGGCGATAGTACGGGTCCTCGCCAGGCTGCATACCCGAGGCGGTGAAATACACCTGCCCTGCTGCTTGGTCGATGCGATCGAGCTTGCGCACCACCCAGTCGCCACGGGTGACCTGGCGAATCACCTCGCCGTTGTGGCCGTCGTACAGATACAGATACAGATGCTCCCAGCCATCGCGCTCGGATGCCCACACGATCTGCGCGCCATCTTCCAGATCCTGGCGTGCGTGCTTGCCGCCGTTCTCATGCTCGCCACTGAGCTCGGAGTATTCGATGAAGGTGGGCGATGTCTCTTCGATCAGCGTGCGCGCGGCGGCTGTGCGTGCATCCACCTCGATCACCCGGTACAGCTGGTGACCGCGTGCGTTGTATTCGAAGGTGAAGCCGCGGCTGTCCTTCCACCAGACCATTTCGCTCAAGGTGAAGGCATTGGGCAGCAAGGTCATCGCCACCGGATGCGCTGCGTGCGTGGCGAGATCGAACAAGACCGGCTGCATCACCGGCAACGCATCGCCCGGCTTGGGGTAGACCTGCTGATGCAACTTCGGCTGCACCTGATAGGCGGGCGCCGACTCGATGTAATAAACCATGCGCGGCGGCGGTGCCTTGACCCGATACGCCGCCAGATGCTGCGAATCCGGCGACCACACCACGCTGTCGAGTGCGTAGTAGTCATCCGTGCTGCCGTCGTGGCTGAGCACGCTGCGCTCGTGACTGCCAACCGGCGCAATGACCAGATTGCCCTGCTCCACCCAGGCACGCCAGCGGCCATCCGGCGATGTCCTGGCCTGGCGTTCGCCCTGCTTGAGCGGCAGGCGCATGTCCATCGATTCGGCCGGCAGGTCGCGTTCGGGCAGGTGCGCGCAGCGATAGCGCAGCAAATCGCATTGCCAGCCCAGTTTCGCCAACTGGAAACTCAGGCGCTGCCGTTCCAGGGTGGGCTCGTCAAGCTGCAGTCGCGCTGCGTCGACCGCCTTGGCACCGGCCTGCGTCAATGCTGCGGCCAACCGCGCGTGATCGAAGGCCAGTGTGTTGCGGCCACTGGCCGCCTCCACCAGGCGGTATTCGATCGCCGGCAGCTGCTCGCTGCGCGCCACTCCACGCCGATAGAGAAAATGCCCGGCATCCACCCACACCGGCGCCGTAGGCTGCCGGTCCACCAGCGAGGCGTAGTGATCGGACAAGCCCATTGCCTGCGTGTACTGCGCCGGCGTGGGAGCGGAGAGTGGCGCCGCGGTCACCGGCACGATGTGCGCCAGTGCGAGAGACACGCACCAGATTGCGATGGTGCGTAAGCGCATGGAAGGAATGTGTGGCACCTGTGACCTCACCGAAGGTTCGAGAAGACAGCGTGGCGTTGATGGACGATGGCTGGGCCGCTGACTGCAATCGCTGCGCAGACACACACCAGGGACGGTGCGGCAGGCCGTCGGGTAGAGCAGACGCGACGGCTGCACACGTGCGCCACATCTCCTGGCCATGCGTGGTCATTCACGTCAGCGCGACTGAAACACTTGGACACGTTCGCAAGGCACGCGCGGCCAGCACGCAAAAGCCGATGTGTCACCCCCACCGGTGCACTCCACTGCCTGCGCACCGTCAGCCAACGTTCGACTGCCGCATGCGGCGCTTTGTCGGCTGCTTCACGGCGCATCGCAACGCTGGCTGTCAGCGGCCGTGGCAGAGGGCAGGCGGTGTGGCTGTGGTGCCAGCACTTCCCATTCCTGCACTGCCAGCGCGGCATAGCTGGCCGCGTTGCCAGAGGCGTCCATGACCACACGCACGCAGCGCGTTGTCACCGGCGCGAACGACACCGCTTCTTCGTGATCGGGACGCGTGCCATACCCATCGCGCGGCTGCACGGGCTGCCATCGCCCAGCGTTCCGATATTCCAGATGCCAACGCGCTGGCGGTGCCACGCCGACGTCGGCACCGGCCGGGTGGTCGGCCCAGAACACGATGCGCGTGCGATCCACGGTGATCGGTTGCGCCCAGCTGTACTGCAGCCATTGCTGCGGTGGATTGTTGTCCGTCCAGCTGGCCCACATCTCCGGTGGCAATGGATTGGCCTTGACCACGCCGTCGTTGAGCGCGGCAATCCAGTACTGCACCGGAATGTCCGGGCCATTGGACGCGGTGGCGTAGGCCGATGGCGCCTGATTGCGCGTGGGCGGCGCGGGAGGCGTTGGACGCCGCGTCGGCACCACGGTGCGGATGCTGGCCGGCTGCGTGCTGTCGTCCCATTCCAGCCGGTCGATCGCCACGCTGCGGCGGAAATGCCCGCCGCCCTGTGCGTCGGCGGTGTGATACACCAGATACCACTGCCGCTGAAATTCGACGATGCCCGGATGCGAGGTGGTCGAGGACACCGGCGGCAATACGATGCCGCGGTACGTCCATGGCCCTAGCGGAGTGGGTGCGCTCGCGTAGGCGATGCAGGCGTGATACAGCGTGGGCGTGCATGGCGAAAGACGTCCGGCGTTGTTGGCCGCATATGCCAGGTAGTAGGTGCCCTTGCGCTTGAATAGCCAGGGCGCTTCGAAATACCCGTCCAGCGTGTCCACCAGGACCGGCGTGCCCTTGAAAGTGACCATGTCGCGCTGCAGCTCCACGCCGTACAACGCGCCGAAGGTGCCCCAATACAGATACACCCGTCCGTCATCGTCGACCATCACGGTCGGGTCGATGTTCTGGATATCGTTGCGGCCCGGCACCGACTGCGAGACCACCGGACCTTGCGGATGCGCATCGGTCCACGGGCCAAGCGGACTGTCGGCCACCGCTACGCCGATCGCGAATGGGTCGGCATTGGGCGAATCGCGCTGCTGCACTGGTGCATACAGGTAATAGCGCCCATCCGGGCCCTGCACGATCTGCGACGCGTAGGCATAGCGCTTGTCTGCCCAGGCAAAGACCTGCTGGGGTCGCAGCAGATCGCGGTAGTGGATCCAGTCGCCGCTGGCCGGATCGCTGCTGACGAACAGTTGCCAGCCAGGCATGACGAACGCATTGAGATTGGGAGCCGCGGTGTCGCGGCCGGCAATGATGTACAGCTTGCCATCGGCCACCAGCGGCGCAGGGTCGGCGGAATATTCGCTGCCATCGGCGAGGATGGGATTGCCCGGCGCATGCAACCACGTTCCCTGCGGCGGCTGCATGGCACAGGCCGGAGCGGCAGCCAGCAACAACCCGCACGTCAGCACCAGCAACCGTGAGAACGTACGCGTCATGGCGCGGCCGCCTTGATCTGCACCACCAGCGGCACCGACACGTTACCGGTGGGTGCACGCCCTTGCGCCGTGCCGGTGAGCTGGAGTTCGCCGGGCTGTGCGTAACGCGCGGGCTGCAACGTGGGCCATTGCACCGGCAAGCGTTCACGCGAGCCGTCGTTGTATTGCACCGTGACGAAGCCCGGTAACGTCGGTGCATGCCCGACCACCGCGGTCACCGTCGGCAACGGCTGCACGGTATTGATCTGCCCCGGTGGCGTTGCGCGCACCCAGATGGTGGCCTTGACGAGAATCGCACCTTCGACCAGGCCTTGCAGTTCCACTGCACCTTCGCGGCCCAGGCGGCTGGCGGCAACCTCGGACCATTGCACGGCCACCGGCAGCACACTGCCATCGGCAAAGAAGGCGGTGATCTCCTGCGGCAGCGTCGGCAGTTGCCCGGGGGCCGTGCGCAGATGGATCGCCTCCAGCTGTTTGGGCAGCTCGGACAGCGCCTGCCATTCGTCCACCCCAATGGCGGCGTGTCCGTTGGCGGTGGTCTGGGTCGTCAACACCACGCGCAGCGCGGTGGTGACTACCGGCGCAAAGCTGGCGGTGCTCGCCGCGCCGGTCGCCGCTGCCGCAATCGGGTAGCCGCTCTTGCTGACGATGTCCTGCCAACGTCCGTCCTGCAGCATCTGCAACTTCCAGCCGGCAGGCGCGGCGACTCCGCCGTTGGGCTGATCGTTCCACAGGTAGAGCGCACTGGAGGACAGCCGCACCGGGCGCGGCCACTGATACTGCAACCACACCGTTGCCGGCTGGTCGAGCCCATAGCTGCCCCAGCGCAGGCTGCCACTGGGGAAGCTGCCTGCCTGCGGGATGAACCCATCGTTCAAGGCCTGCACGCGGTACTGCATGCCGGTGAGTTGCGCACTGACACTGGCCATGGCCTGCAATGGAATGCTCTGCAGCGGGCGCGAGGCCGGCGCGCTGACCTGCACATCGGCATGCCCCATCAGCGCCCCGTCGTTCGCAGCCAGACGCAAGATGTAGTGCCCGGCACGGGTGAAACGCACGGATGTCTGCAGCGCAGCGGCATCTACAAACACGGCATCGCCGCCGTCCGGCGCCTGCTGCACGCGCCAGCGCACCTGCAGCGTGCCATTGGGCAAGCCGTCATCGCCAACGCGCCCTTGCACCACCACCGCGCCATCGGCGCCCGGCGTATCCAGCTGCCATGCCTGTACCTGCGGCGGCGTGTTGCCCACGGACGCCGGTGCCGGCAAACCGCTGTCGAACAGCTGGATTTCCTTGATGCCGGTGCGCGCCGTACCGGCATGCGTCACCACCACGCGCAGCGCTGCCGCATGGATTGCCGGGAAGCGCACCCGGTTGCGATTGCCCTCCGCCATCGTGGCATCGCGTACCTGCCCGGGAACGTTCTTCCACACACCGCTGCCATCGCGGTATTGCACGGCGTAGATCCACGGTGCCGCGTAGCCAGGCCGCGTCCCGGACGGAAAGCCATTCTGATCCCCGCCCGGCGAGGAACTGCGATAGAAGTACAGCACTACCTGATCCAGCGTGCGCGTGCCGCCCAGGTCCAGCGCGATCCAGTCGCTGGCCGATGGCGAGCCCGCGGTGCCCCAGAACGGCGTACTGGCGGTACTGCCATCCACCGCCGCCGTTGCCGGCAACCCGGCGGCGGCAAAACTGGCGCTGACACGCGCCCCCTGCGCCAGGTTGCGGCTATGCGCTGGCGGCAGCGTCACATCCACACCGGCCTTGGCCAGGATCTGCGCCACCCGCGTGCCCGCAGCGAACGGTACCTGCGTCATCGACGCCAGTGCCGCGGGATGGGCTTGGAGCACTTGCGCTGCGCCATTGCGATTGACCGCATCCGGCGCGGCACTGACCTGCCCGCTGGCCGGGTCGTAGATCACGTGTGCCAGCCGATCCACGCAGAACGCCAGGCGGCCATCGAGATAGACGCTGTAGCCCTTCGGCACACGACCACCGTAGTGGCTGCCATCGCGATCCCAGACGATGCTCAGGTTGCGGTCGCGATAGCGCAGATTGTCGGCGGCGAAATGGTCCCAGCCGATATCGATCGGATACAGCTCGATCTTGTCGTCGCTGCGCGGGCGAAAACCCATTGCATCCTCGATCATGCTGAAGTTGGTCGCGCCCAGCTGGGTATGGTGGATCCAGGAGCGATAACCGATCTTGCCGCCGCGGCCGGCAGTGCCCTTGGCCCAGAATTCGTTCTGGTCCGGATAGCGGTTGTCGCCGTTGATAAAGGGCGCCCAGGCGTTCCAGTAGAGCAATTTGCGATAGCTCTGCGCGTTCAGATATGGGCTGGGGTAATCGCGCAAGGCCGAGCCAAACAGACGAAACGCCACGGTGGCATTGATGGTGGAAAAATTATTGCTGCCCACATCGGCGCCGCTGCCGCGCGCCTGCATGTCCACCTGGTTGGCGGTGTAGAACGGAAACAGCGGGTATTGCGCCGCGTCGGCAAACAGCCGCAACGCGCGCACGTACTTGGGATCGTAGTCGGCATCGCCCTGCTTGGGCATCAAGCCCACGCTGAAGGGATAGTAGTTGTTGGTTTCCTTCCAATCGACCGCCAGCCGCGGCCCGTCGGCCTGGCGATGCTTGAGCAGATCGCCGTACAGGCCGACCGAGTCGGGGGCATCGCTGCGATCCTGCCACAACACCTCCAGCACCGCCTTGCGAATGCGGCGCGCGGTGGCCTGCATGCGCTGTGCGGTCGCCGTATCGCCCGCGAGCGTCGCCGCCTGCGCCGCTGCCTGCGCATTGGCGTACACGTAGGCGCTCTCGGTGCGGTCCATGCGGATCTGGCCGTGCTGGTCGGCCCAATCGAACGACACCGCATCGGCATCGTTGCCGGTCATTGCCGCCCAGTCGTATTCGATCAGCCCATTGTGGTTGAGATCGTAGGCCGCCAGCACGCCGTCCACGTCACCGCTGCCATAGCGTGCCAGCTTGCCCGCCAGCGTCGCCGGCCCGCCGTGAATCTGCATCGACCGCCATGCTGCGGCCGTGATGTATTGCGCGTAGGAATTGGACCAGTTCTCCGGCGAGCCAGGGTTGTCGGTGTACTTGCCACCGCCGGCGGTTTCGCCCGCACTGAGCCAGGTGCCATAGGCATACAGCGGATTGCGCAGGTATTTCAGATCGTCCAGGAACATGCCGGCGGTCAGCACGATGGAATTGTCGTAGCCAAGCACACCCTCGATGGCGACCGGGAACTGGTAATCGTTGCCGGGCACATTGGCATCGAGGAAGTTGAAGCGCAGTACCCACCAGCGATAGAACAGGCTCTTGCTGATGTTCTCGTTGGGCGTGTCCAGGTATGGCAGGTTGTCCACCCACCAGCGGTTATAGCTGGCCACGTGCTGCTGGTAGGCCTGCTGCGGCGTTTGCGCGGCAATGCGCGTGTACTCGGCGCGGGCTTCGGGCAACTCGCGGGTGAGCATGCCGAGCTGCACCTTGACTGGCGCGGTTTCGCCGCTCGCGGGGATGTCGATATCACGTACCAGACGCTGCCCCTCGACATGGAAGCCATCGCCGGACAGACGGGGGAAGACCGTCGTGATGTGGTTGTACGCGTCAAATGCACCGGTCAGCTCATTGCCGTCGGCGTGCGGGGCGATCGGCGAGACTGCTTGCAGCGATACCGTATGCGCCGCACCGTCCAGGCTGGACAGCACCACGCTGGCCACCGCCACGTTCTGCTCGGTGATGTACTTGACCAGCTGCATGCGCACGCCGGCGCCGGCGTCTTCGAACACCGTCGTGAAATAACTCGGCGTCTGCCGCCGCTGCTGCGCACGCTCCTTCCATTGCACATGACGCTTGCCCAGCGTGGCATGGATGTGGAACAGCGCGTCGTAATCGGTGGAGTGCCAATACGCCACCTGCCCGACGAATCCCGGCGCATCTGGCGCGTGATAGCTCAGGTATGCGGCGCGGCCACGGGTAAACAACCAGTCGTTGTGATCGTCGAAACCACCGCCAGTTCCCTCGCGGGCCAGCAGGCGGTCGATCCAGAAATCGTTGCCGGGCGCCTGCCCTGCCCCGTGCGCGACATCGGCCGCGTAGATGCGTGCCAGTTGTCCGCCGGGCGCAAACGGCACCGCGGTGGGAGGCATCGGGTGGTCCAGGCCGCGGAAGAGCGGCTCGCCGATCATTGCGTTGGGCTGGGCGATCGGCGCTTCCTGTGCGACTGCAAGTGACCAGCCCAGCATGATGCATGCCCACAACAGCCCAGCCACGCCGGTGCGCCGCGTCACGCGCAACCAGCGCCGGTGCCGCGCCAGAAACGACTTCCAGCGTAACTCCCTCATGACATCCATCCCATTAACGTGCAAGACAGCGCGATCGATGCGGCGGCTGGCGCGCATCGGACGATAGACAGCTGCGGTACTCCCCGCTGCATCGCAAACCGATGTGATGCAGCCGTCTCACCATAGTTGTTTGCGCTGGCGACACCCGCGTCAACACGAAGTGCAGCGATGCAAAGCGAACCTCGCTGTGCGTGCTTCGCCACCACACGCACCGACTGTTGCAAATGACGCGAACCGCCGGCCGCGCCTGCCGGCTGACGCAGGCCGTGCAGGTCAACTGAAGCTCTCCGCCAGGTCCACGCAGCGTCGCTCGATGCGGCATGTCCCGCGCGTCCACTGCGTTGCAGATGCACCGTCTACTCTGCCTAACCCCTGCCGGCTGCCTTTCTAGACGTGCTAGAACTCCACTCGCAGCCGGCTCCAGACATAGCGCCCGAGCGTGTCGTAGGTGCTCGCTTCGGTATTGGCCGCATTGGAGTAGCTGTAGAACCGTGGCGGCTTGCGGTCGCCCAGGTTGTCGATTCCTACCGCCAGCGTGCTATGCAGCGATGCGATCTTCCGGCTCAACGAGGCGTCGTGATACACCACCGAGCCAATCGGGAAATACGCGCAACTGCCATCGGCATTGGTGTCGACGCAGAAATTTTCGTACTGGCTACCGTTGACCGTGCGGCCCAGATAGCGGGTGTTCCAGCTTGCATGCCACGGGCCGCTGTCCCAGGTCAAATTGGCCACGGCACGCCAGCGCGGCATGTTGCCCCAGCTGGAATTTTCGCCGACGTAATTATGCGGATCGCCTGCAAAGCGATAGCTGGAGAAGAACGTTGCATCCAGCCCCGTCGCAAACGTGCCCCAGGCGGTGTCGGCCAACGTGTAATGAATGCCGGCGTCGTAGCCGCGAATATCGACCTTGCCGCTGTTGTACGCGAACGGCACCGACACCCGCGTCAGCTGTCCGGTGGCATCGCGCTGAATCAGCGGACAGAAGGCCGCTTCGCTGCCGTCGAAGCAATCGCTGACGACCTGCTGATATCCGACACCGGTCAGCATGTCGTCCAGCACGACCCGCCAGCTGTCGACGTTGAGCGACAGCCCGCGCACCTGATCCGGGTCATAGACCAACCCGACATTGTAGGAGCGGCCACGCTCGGGCTTGAGCTTGAAGCCCACGTTATTGGCGCCGGAGGTCACCACGTTGAACTGCGCGGTGTTGGTGAAGCTGCCATCGTTGGGCACGTTCGCGCAGGCCGGATTGGGTGCGCCGGTAAAGCCTGTGCACGGGTCCTGGAAATCGCCGGTGTTGTCGATCACGCTGTTGTAGGGCGAGCCATACAAATCGCCCAGCGCCGGCGCCCTGAACACCTGCGAGCCGGTGGCACGCACCAAGAGATTCGCAATCGGCCGCCATTCGATCGCAACCTTGCTGTTGGTGGTGTTGCCCCAGGCGTCGTAGTTGGAATAGCGCGAGCCCAGGTTCAGGTTCAACACGTTTGCGAACGGCACGTCCTTCAACAGCGGCACCAGCAATTCCGCATAGGCTTCCCTGACCGACTCCTCGCGCCCCTGCTTGAGGATGCAGCCATCGTTGTAGTCGCAATTGCCATCGGCATCGGCAGCGGCCACGTCGCTGGTCGTCCCCTGCGCGAACTTGTTGGTGCGATACACCAGGCCGACGGCCGCCTGCACCCTTCCGGCCGGCAGCTTGAACAGATCGCCATTGGCGCTGATATCGACAAAGCGCATCTGGCTTTCGTCGATCAGATCCACCGGCCGCTGCGTGCCACGCAATGCGGCGATGGTGGCCGGGTCGCTGGGGTTGAAAACATTGATCGGCGTGCAGCCGACGATCACGGCGCCCGGCGCGCCGCATTTCACGACCCCGTCGCTGTCCAGGAACGAAGCGCCTACCGCGTTATTCAACGCCGAGGTGATCGAAAAACCGGTGCGCACCAAGGTGTCCTTGTAGCGCGCATAGCCAGCCGCCGCATCCCACTGCCAGCTAGTGCCATCCACGCGCCCGCGCACGCCGGCCACGACATTGGTCTGGAACATGGTGGAGGTGTAGACGCGCGTGTTGGCCTGCGGCGAGCGCAGATAGTAGGCGTCCAGTTGATCGCCGAACGGGTTGTAGTAGTTGTCTACCGCGTCCGGCATTTCCAGCCCGTAGGCATCCAAGCGCGAGACCGTCTTGCTGCGCGTCCAGAACACGTCCATGTAGCCCTGCACGCTGGGGGTGAAGTCGAAACTGCCGTGCAGCGAGGCATTGGTGCGCTTGATCGGGGTGATCAGGTACTGCGCGTCGTAGACGTTGTAGCTGTCGGTGGCGCGATTGTAGGGGCGAAAAGCCTCTTCGCCGACCGGACCCGGCGCGACGCCGTCCACCGGCGTCAGCACGCGCCCGTCGGTCAGGAAGGCACGGGTGTTGGCGCCGCGAACCTCGCTGACCTGCCCATCGAGATATTCCACCGCCTTGGCCGCATAACTGCGGTCGCGATTGAACACCGGGTTCATCGAGTTTTGGCTGAGCCCCACGATCAGCCCACCGCGGTCCCAGGTCTTGCCCCATTCCAGCCCGAGCGTGCGTCGATTGGCATCGCCATGCGTACTCTGCGCGTAGTCCGCGGTGGCGGCGAATCCGTCGTACTTGTCCTTGAGGATGACATTGACCACGCCGCCGATCGCATCGGAGCCGTATACCGACGACGCTCCATCGGTGAGCACTTCCACGCGCTCCACCATCGCGGCGGGGATTGCGTTGACGTCCACGCCGGGCGCCGACGCCACGCTGCTGGCAGGCCCTGCCATGCGATGGCCGTTGACCAGCACCAACGTGCGCTCGGGCCCGAGATTGCGGAGCGACACCAGCGCGCGGCCGTGACTGAAGTTGGAGTTGAGCGCAGGCCCGGTCTGGAAGCCGGCCATCATCGGCAAGCGCTGCAGCAGCTGCCCCAGCGTGTTCTGCCCGCTGTCTTCGATACGCTGCCGGTCGATCACCACGACCGGGCTGGCGGTTTCGGCGTCGACGCGGCGCAGATGGGTGCCGGTGACGTTGATCTGATCCAGCGTCTGGGTGGCTTCGCCTGCACCATCGCCACGCTGTTGCGCGGCAGCCGGCACGGCGGCGACCGCCAGTGCAAACAGCAGCGCGTTGACGAGCCGGGTGGTCTGCAAGACGCGCCGTTTGGGAACAACAGCATGGCGGCTGGACGACATCGGAAATCCTTGTACTGACACAGGGTACGGCCCACCTTCCTGCATGACCGCGCACGGCCAAGCCGCACCGCCGCAGCGCACAGATGGAGGGAACGATCACGACAGAGACTGCACCGGCCTGCCGTCTCAACGGCAGGTCTCTCCGCATGCAAGGACGGCAACTGCAACGACACCGCTCTCCCCTGAGAGCGCATGCTTGGCACACGCGTAACGTTAAAAAAATCTTGCGACAACGCCACTGCGCCGTCTTGACGAATTTAGGCGGGACGCATGCGGAAAATCGCGTGCTTGCGCCTGCTTTCGGGCATGCCTGCATTGCCCAAACAGCGACATCTCGGCACGATCATGCGATGTGCCCTGGTCTCTGTGATCGACCACAGCACCTGCATGCGAACAGCGAAGCGGCACTGCGGTGCGCGCTGTCCAGCAACATTGCAACAACGGCAACAACGGCAACAACGGCAACGCCTGATCATCGCATCGCCGTTGTCAGGCGTACCACGCCTGCACCTTCACCAGTGCAGCAGCGCCAGGCAAGGCCACCCGATCTGCATGCGGGCCCTGCACTCGCGCCGGTCTACCATCGACCAGCACGCGCTGCAGGCGTGTGCCTGCGGGTGTGCGCAAGGTGAGCCAGGTACGTGCAGGTGCGCGTTCCGGCAACTGCACATCGGCACGGATGCAACGCGCCGCAGTCTCGGTGCGCAGCGTCAAGGTGACCGTGCCCCAGCGCGTTGGCGCTGCAGTGATGCCCACCGGCGCACCGCTGCCCAGCCACGCGCGCGGCAGCGCACGCGCGAGAAACAACTGATCGCCGGCGCCATCGTCGCTGACCAGCATCCAGCGCAGCAGCAAAGGGATGGTCATCTGCGCCGGTATGCAGAACAACGGCATGCCGCCGGTGATGCCGCTGACTTCCCCGGCCGTCCAACTGCCGCGCGTGTGCACCTGATAACGATGCGCGTAGACGAACAACAGATATTCTTCGATGCGATCCAGCCGCAGCAGCTGTTGCGCGTAGCCGTAGGAAATGAAACCGAGCAGATCGCGGCTGCCCGGCTCCGGCGGTGCGATGTTGGCCACCACGCCAATGCTGGTGCCGCCGTGGCCACGCAGGCAATCGATCACCAGGTGGGCCAGATCGTCCGGCAACACATCGGCCTGCAGCAGTTCGGCATATGCACGGTGCGGCCATTGCTGTTCGCTGGGCTTTTCCTGCAGCAACGATTGGCGGAAGGTCAATGTGGTCCCGGGCAACGGGCCCACGTACGGCGGGGAGAGGTCGCGACGCACGTTGGCACGCAGGCTGGCTTCCAGCCGCGTACGCAGCTGCTTGGCGCGGCGTTGCCATTGCGTGGCCTGGCCAGCATCTCCATCGAGTGCGCTCCACACCTGTGCGATGTCTTCCCAGCCGCGGATGGTCAACGCGCTGTTGGCGTAATACGGTTTCCACCATCGCGATGGATCGGGAAACAGGCAGGCATCGGATTCGTTCCAGCCGTGCAGCAACCCATGCCCATGCGCCGTGCGCGGCAATGCCAGCGCCTGGTCGTGCAAGGCGCACAACACCTGCGCGGTGGCGGCGATCTTGGGCAGCAGACGGCGCAGCCGTAGCGCATCGCCGGTGTAACGCAGATACCGCGCCAGCAACGACAAGGTGAGCCCGAACTGCCCGACTTCCGGCCCGCGCATGTTCGGCAGGCCATCGTCCTGCACGAACTCATCGAAGTAGTTATCGAGCACCGCCGCGGCTTGTGCAAAACGTCCCCACTCAAGATTGGCATACAGCGAGCTGGTCAACGTGTCCTGGAAACCGTCGTATTCGTTGCCGTAGTAGTCGCGTTCCACTGCGCCATACTTGGGGTAATCGCCGCCGGGGCGCACCACCAGCTCGCGCGCAAACGCGAACTGCGCCATGTCGTTCCAGCTGGCATCGGGAAATTGCGCCTGCACGGTGCCGTCCAGCGCCTGCTGCCAATACGCAGCGAAATCGATCAGTGCCGCGTAGAACTGTTCGGCGGTGGCGGCGCTGCGCGAGGGCGCAAATTCCGGGTAGCTATGCGTGTAGTGCACCGCGACGATGGCGCCGGCCTTCACCCTCATCGTGCGGTGCCAGGTTTGCACCACGAAGCGATCGCGTGCCCGCACGTCGGCAAACACCAGCACGTCGTACCAGCTGTCGGGCTCGCCCTCGCGGCGCATCACCTTGCGCACCGCCGGCATCCAGCCGCCAAGCATGCCTTCTTCGCGGCGTTTGATCAGCGCCTCTTCGCCCAGTTCGGCAAACGCGTGTTCCGGCCGCGAGGTGCGGCTGCGGCCGTTGGGCAGGATGGGCATGGTGTCCAGGCTTTCGCGTGTACCGACGAACGTGGTCCACGGCCAGCGCCCGCCATTGTCCTTGGGATCGAGCAAGGAGGCGGGCGGCGGTGCCACCTCGCGCACCTGTGCCTCGTCCGGGTCGCCATCGTGCAGCAGGCGGTCGGCCAGCAGGTCGGCTTCGGCCATGGCCACCTGCGCCAGCGGCAGCCCGAAATACGGCGTGCCCGCGGCCGGATACGCCGGCTCGGTGCGCTTGTCCAGCCGCAGCATGCCGCTGTCGCTCCACAACGTGAGCTGGCCTTGCGCATCGTCCAGATGCTCGTAGACGGTCCAATGCTGCTGCAGGTGGGTGAAGCTGCACAACGCGCTACCGACATGCGCGACCGAAGGCAGCGGTTCCAGGCGGGGCAGTGCCGGCGCCGGCGGCGTGCTCGCAGCCGGCGCCGTGGCCGGCGTTGCCAGCGCGGCACCTGCACCGACCGCCGCGGTGGCCGCCATGCCCTGACGCAGAAAGGTTCTACGGTCCATCGTTGCTCCCTCGAATGATCGTGGCCCATCGTGCGCGCGTTCATGCACGACGTCTTGTGACAGCGGTCGGACACCCGTGCGGAAATCCGCACATCACGCCCAGGCGGTGACTGCCTGCCGCCGTCCGCGCCGGCGCCTGGATGCGCCAGGCCGCCAGCGCCGCAAGCCACGCGGCCACGCGGCACGCTGTCGCAGGATCTGAGGCGCAGGCAGGCGATGCTGATCTTGCTGCAACCGCTTGCCGTTGCGTGCCATTGGCCGGTGGCCCACCAATCGATGCGTCCGTGCTTCGTATTGCAGTCCATCGCACGCGGTACCCCGCTGCACAGACAGCTCGCGCATGGCATTGAATGCACACTGCCGTGCTACTGGCAGCCGCGCGTGCCGCGGTGGTCGCGCAGCACGCGCCGGCTACATTTGGATCTGCACCAACCCACTTTGGCTCACCACTTCGATGGAGTTCTCCCCCGCATGCACACGATCCTGGCTGGCAGTGAGCGCCGTATCGCCCCCTCCACCATCGAGGCCGGACAACCGCCGCAGGACGAACGCCTGCGCGTCCTGCTCGCGGTGCGGATGCCGGCATTGAATGCCGCTGCCGATGCGCTGCTGCACCTGCAGCCCAATACGCTACCGATTGCGCTCACGCGCGCGGAGTTCAGCGAACGCTTCGCCGCCAGTGCGACAGATCTGCAGGCCGTTGCCGACTTTGCCGCCCGCTATGGTTTGACGATGGAGCACGCGCACGCAGACAGCGGCAACGTGATCCTGGAGGGCACCGTGCAGCAATGCGAGGCCGCATTCCAGGTCAGCTTGCGCGACTATGTCGATGGTGCGATGCGCTATCGCGGACGCACCGGCCCGGTATCGATTCCACAGACCCTGGGCGGCATCGTCACCGCCGTGCTCGGGCTGGACGCACGCCCGCAGGCTCAGACGCTGCCCAGCGCGCCCGAGGCGACTGCATCCTCGCCGCCTGCGCTACAGGCCACTGCACCGGCCGGCAGTGAAGATGGTCCGATCATGCAATACACCCCGCCGCAGCTGGCGCAGCTCTACGGCTTTCCCGAGCACGACGGGCAGGGTCAATGCATCGGCATCATCGTGCTGGGCGGCGGCTATGCACGCGCGCAGATGGCCGCCTATTTCGCGCAGCTGCGCGTCCCCATGCCGACACTGGTCGATGTGCTGTTGCCCGGGGCCACCAACAACGTCAGTCGCGGCAATGCAGATGCCGATGTCGAAGCGCAGATGGATATCCAGATTGCCGGGGCAATCGCGCCGGGCGCCAAACTGGTGGTGTATTTCGCGCCCAACACCGACAACAGCTTTCTGGAAGCGATCAACGCCGCCATCCACGATGCAGAGCATTCTCCCGGCGTCATTGCCATCAGCTGGGGTTTCACCGAATCGCAATGGACGCCGCAATCGCGCCAGGCCTACAACGGTGCGTTTCAGGCCGCTGCACTGATGGGCATCACCGTATGCATTGCCGCTGGCGACGATGGCGCCAGCGACGGGCAGCCAGGATTGAATGTCTGCTTTCCCGCATCCAGCCCGTTCGTGCTCGCCTGCGGCGGCACTCGGCTCCAGGTCACGGCCGACAGCGCCAACGAACAAGCCTGGGCGAACGGCGGCGGGGGAGAAAGCAGGTTCTTTGCACGCCCTGCCTGGCAGAAGGATCTGCGCATCACTGATGCACGGCACCAGTCGCGCCAGCTGGGCATGCGCGGCGTTCCCGATGTGGCGGCCAATGCCGACGCGCAGACCGGTTACTACCTGTCGATCAATGGGCAGCCGGCCGTGATGGGCGGCACCAGCGCCGCCGCGCCGTTATGGGCGGCCTTGCTGGCACGCATCTACGGCGCAAACCGCATGCAACCCCATTTCGTATTGCCGCGCCTGTACGGTCGACCGGACGCATTCCGCGACATCGTTGCCGGCGATAACGCCGGCTTCCGTGCATCCACCGGCTGGGACGCCAATACCGGCTTGGGCGTGCCCGACGGTGCACGCCTGACGGAGGTGTTGCGACCCGATTGACCGGCGCGCACATCGTGTGACCGGCCGGGGCCATATGCGGGTTGGCGTTGAATGCCGATGTACCGGCCGCAAGGGCACCGCTCCACTGCGCAGTCGCATGAAGGCGCTGCATTGGAAACGCGAACGGCGGTGGCGTTACAAGCAAGGTATGCGCAGCGCATCCCGACGCGAAACGACGGCGGCATGGCGGCCGGGCCGCACCAGGTGGCACCAGGTGGTACCGGGCGGGCCATCAAACGGGGACCCGTGCCCCTGGGGCAACGGGTCGGTGGCAGCTTTCATCCACTTCGAACTGCTTAGGTCACCACATCCAGCAAGCTCCCCAGCATCTCGTCGGCGCGCCGCAGCACATTGGCATTCGCCTGGAAATCGTTGCGTGCCGATAGACCTTCGACCAGATCGCCGGCTGGCGCAGATGGATCGGCGTTGGCATTCACCACACTGGCCGCCACGCCGCCATTGGCCTGGGTCGTGGCCGCGACAGACTGACGTGGGCTGCCGTCCACTGGCTGACGGGCCACATTGCTGGCCGCCACCTGCTGGCGCAGCGCGGCGACCTGCATTCCGGAACTTGCGATGCTGCTGATGCTCATGGTGGCTCCGACATGGCGGTGAAGATTCGAACAAGGCTCAACCCATTGCAGACAACAGGCCGAAGGCAGCAGCGACACGGTCAGCAAGGCTCAGTAAGTCCCGACCCGCACCCGCAACACCACAGGCACATTGCCGTTTGCATCCACACGCCCGAAGTTGAGGCCGTAGTCGGTCTGGTCGCCGTTGAGCTGCCTTTCCATCTGCCAGCGCCCGTCGACATACCGTCCCTGCTCCACCCGCAACAGTTGTCCATGACGGGTATCGGCCGCGTCGCGAAAAAATTCAATGCGCGCAGCCATACCGGTCACCAGGAATTCCTCCGGCCCCAGTTGGGCCACCAGCAGCCGGCCGGCGTGGTCGTCGTTGCCGGGCAGAATGGGCGGCGCATCGCCCCACATGGGCGCACCGAACGACACCTTGGCCTCCCACTCGCCGAAGCGCAGCGTGCGCTGTGGCGCGCCGGGCTGCTCGGCCACCGCCTGCAGGCGGCCGTCGAAGGCGGCCTGCGCCACGATCCGCTGCATCGGCGCCAGCAGCGTGAAGTTGGCCGCATGGGCTGCAACCGCTGCGCGGTTGGCCTCGCTGTCGTGGTTGCCATCCATGCCGAACACCGAAAAGCCGACCCCGCCCTGCCCCAGCACATGGAACAGATACGGCGCAGTGGCAGCTTCGAAGCCGGTTTCCGAGACCCAGGCCGGATTATCGGGCCGCGCGTATTGGCCGACGACCTTGGTGTATTCGGTGTAGTCGCTGGTGTAGATGTCGGTACCAATGAAATCGATCGACGGCGTGGCCGCGCGCCACAACGCGAATACGTTCACCGTCGCGCCGCCGGACGGATAGTCCATGCCCGGATAGCGCTTGCCCTTGTAGCGCAGCCAGGTGTTGACGTAGAACGGCAGCGGATAGACACGCTTGCCCGCGGCGGCCACCTGTTCGATGTAAGCAGCGGTTGCATATGCGTTGAACGCTTCGGCAGCTTCGGCGCCGAACAGTTGCTGCCAGCTGCCCTGCGGTTTGCCGAGTGCGCGCGCAATCGCGGCTGGTACCGGTTGCGCAAACGCTGCCTCGCCTGCCGGGCCGTGATCGCGCACGGTGCCGATCGCGCCGGGCTCGTTTTCCACCTGCACCAGAATCACCGTGTGGCGGTCGCCATCCACCTTGCGCAGATGCTGCATCAACGCGGTGAACGCACGCGCATCGGCCTGCATGTTGGCGGCCACATGGGGCGACAACACATCCACCGGCTCGCCATTGGCATCGCGCATGCGCGGGTACGTCGCCTCGTCGCGCTTGATCCATTCGGGCACGTAATGCATCTGGCCGTTCTTCCAGCTACCGAACCACAGGAGCGCGACACGCAGGCCACGCTTGCGGGCGCCGGCAATCAGCGCGTCCACATTGGTCGTGTCGAAGCGGCCCTGTGCCGGCTCGAACTGCTCCCAGTACACAGGCGCTTCCACCGTATTGGCGTGCAGGGCAACCACATCGTCCAATGCCTTGGGTAATACCGCCGGCCATGCGCTGGAGTTATGCAACTGCGCGGCCAGGATGGTATACGGCGCACCATCGACAAACAGCGCGTGGCGGCCATCCTTGGTGACGAGGCGCGGCAGTTCTTCGGCGGCCGCAAGCAACGGTGCGTTGCCAGCCAGCAATGCCAGCGACCACAGCAGACCCGCCACCCGGCTGCGCCGCTGCGGCTTGAATCGAGCAAACAAACGCATCATTGCGCCTCCGATGGCAGGGAATTCCAGTGCGGCGTAGGCTCGTTGCGCAGGTGGCGCACGAAGAAGTCGTACTGGCGACGTTGCACGTAATCGATCGGCCCGCTGGAGCGCCCAACCGAATGCTCGCCACCCGGTACGGTGAGCAGGTCGAATTCCTTGCCGGCCTTGATCAGGGCATCGACGACTTGTGCGGTGGACGCCGGATCCACATTGCTGTCCTGCTCGCCCACGATCAGCAGCAGGTCGCCCTGCAGCTTGCTCGCATTGACCACGCCCGAGGCTGCGGCGTAGCTGGCATCCACCGGCCAGCCCATCCACTGCTCGTTCCAGCTGATCTTGTCCATGCGGTTGTCGTAGCACCCGGCGAACGCAACGCCCACCTTGTAGAACTCCGGGTGACGCTCGAGCGCTCCCAGCGTGCTCTGCCCGCCGGCCGATGCACCGTAGATGCCGACGCGGCTGATGTCGTAAGACGGGTCCTTGGCCGCCAGCGCACGATGCCAGGCAATGCGGTCGGCAAACCCTGAATCGCCCAGGTTTTTCCACGCGACATCATGAAACGCCTTGGAGCGGTTGGCGGTCCCCATGCCGTCGATCATCACCACGATGAAACCCAGATCGGCCTGCGCCTGCATGCCGATCTGCTTGTCGCCGCCGGAGTGATAACCGAACGGCCAGAACGTCTTGGGCACGAAGGAATCGTGCGGCCCCGCATAGATGTTTTCGATCACCGGATAGGTCTTGCGCGGATCGTAGTCGCGCGGACGCACCACCATGCCCCAGATATCGGTGGTGCCATCGCGCCCCTTGGCCACGAAGGTCTCCGGCGCGCGCCAGCCGGCGGCCTGCAGCTTGTCGATCGTGCCACACTCCACGGTGTGCAGCAGCTGGCCATCGATGGCGTGCAACTCCATCACCGGCGGCAGGTCCGGACGCGAATAGACATCGACGTAATGCAGGCCATCATCGGCAATGGCCACGTCGTGGTCGGCATCGGCGTGGGTCAGGCGGGTCAACCGGCGGCCGTCGAAATCAACGCTGTAGAGCTGCCGGTCGTACGGGTCCTTGCCCGCCTCCATCCCGCTGGCCGTGAACCAGATGCGGCGTTGCGCATCGTCCACGCGCAGCACTTCGCGCACCACCCACGGCCCGCGGGTGAGCTGGCGCTTCACCTTGCCGCTGCGTCCATCGAACAGATACAGGTGCCGCCAGCCATCGCGCTCGGAGATCCACAGCACCTCATCGCCACGCCCGTCTACGTCGTGGCGAAAGCTGCGGTCGGCATACACGAAGGTGCGGGCGTCTTCGCCGACTGCCACGCGCGCGCGCGCGCTGCGTGCATCCACCGCAATCACGCGCATGCGCTGGAAGCCGCGTTGCACATAGTCGAACGCGACACTGCGCCCGTCGCTGCGCCACTGCAGCGGCGACAACGAATACGGGTTGTCGAACAACGCCGTGTCCACGTCGCGACGTGTTCCGTCCAGGGAGAACAGCACCGGCCGTTCCACATCCACCGCATCGCCCGGCTTGGGATACAACTGGGTGTGCACCACCGGTTGCCCAGCGCCGGCAGGCGCGGCTTCGACGCGGGTGACACGGCGAGCCAGCCCCGGACGCACGCGATACACCGCCAGCTGCCGCGAATCCGGCGACCAGGCAACACTTTCCAGATCGAAATAGTCATCGGCACGGCCGTCACTGCTGAGCCGGGTGATCTGCCCGTCGGCGACACGGCGCAACACCAGGTTCCAACCATCGGCCAACACCTCCCACCTGGCATCCGGCGAGCGACGCGGCGCGGTGTCGGCCGGCACCAGCGGGTCGCGCACCACGCCGAAACCGCGTGGGCGTGAAGTGGCCTGCAGCCGAGCATCGGGCGCGCAGTGGTAGGTGGTCAGCGTGCAACGCCAGGCCGCATCGTCCAGTGCGAAGACAATGGCGCCATCGCTGCGTTCGCCCTCGGTTGAAAACGAAAACTGCTCGAACGGCAGACGCAGCGCCGCATAGGGCTTGCCGGTTGCCGCACTCAGGCCCTGCGCCACGCGTGCCTGATCGAAGGCCGGCTGCTTCTGCACGGTGGCCACATCGGCACTGACAAACGCAAAGCCGCCCGGCACCGTCTTGCGGTAATAGAACCTGCCATTGTCCTGCCATTGCGCCGGCCAGGCGACATTCTCCGTCAGCGTGATCCACTGCTCGCGCAAACCCAGCGAACGTTGGTAATCGGCAACGCTGGGCGCAGCCTGCACAGCACCCGACAACACCATCATGTACCCGGCCAGCGCAGACCATCGACGCAAACCAAATGCGCGGCGGCGCGCATCACTCACCATCGTCCTCCTCCAGCGCAAGCTCGTCGCTGCGCAAGCCGCTGCGTGCGCCCCAGTGATAGATGCAGAACGCGATGACCGCCACGCTCAACGTATCGAAGGGATGCGCAATCCAGCCATGTCCACCGAACGTGCCCGCCCACGACACCAGCATCACCAGCACGAAGAACACGATCAGCCACAGCGACGCGCGTACCTGCCGCACCAGGCGCGCGCGGCCCTGGCGCGAAGGCAGGCGAAATAGCACGTAAAGCACGAACGCCAGCACCTGCAAGCCGAGCAACCACGACAAGGTCGGCCAGGTGGACCAGTACACGATCAACGCCGCAACCATGAACGACAGCGGCCCCATCACCGGCAGGCCACGCACGAAAAATGGGCGTGGCAAGTCCGGCGCGCTGCGGCGCAGGGCCGCCACCGTGATCGGCGCCACCGCATAGCTCAGCACCAAGGCGGCCGACACCACCCCGATCAGCGTTTCCCACGAGGGAAACGGCAGCGTCCAGAAGATCGACAACCCCAGGCTCAACCACAGTGCCGGACGCGGGATACCCGACGCCGGGTCCACCCGCGTCAGCACCGGCAAGAACCCGCCACTGCGCGCCCAGCCGTACACCACGCGCGGCGTGGCATTCATGTAGATGTTGCCGGTGCCGCTGGGCGAGACCATCGCATCGCAGATCACCAGCGCAGCCAGCCACGCCATGCCCAAGGCCAGGGCGATGTCGTGATACGGCAGCGAGAAGGCCTTGTCGATGCCCGCCCAGCCTTGCGCGAGCTGCGCGGCCGGGATGCTGCCCAGGAACGCCAGCTGCAGCAGCACGTAAATCACCGTGGACAGCGCCACCGACAGGATCAGCGCAATCGGAATATTGCGCTGCGGGTCGCGCACCTCACTGGCCACCGACACGATCGGCGTCAACCCCAGATACGCGAAGATGATGCCCCCGGCCGAGATCGCCGCTTCCACACCCGCCATGCCAGAGGGCGCGAACCCATGCACGCTCAGATTGCCGGCATCGAAGTGCTGCATCAGCAGCACGATCACCAGGATCGGCACCAGAAACTTGAAGATGCTGACGATGTTGTTGGCCAGCGCGAAGGTCTTGACGCTGAAATAGTTGAGTACGAAGAACAGCACCAGCAAGGCCAACTGCACCAGCCAACCCGCCACGCTGGGATGGGTGCTGTGCGGCTGGCTCAACCACGGGAACCACGCCGCTGCGTATTGCCGCGCCGCCTCCACTTCGATCGCGATCAGGCTGGAGAATGCGATCAAGGTGATGAAGCCGGTCAGCGAACCGAGCAAGGCGCCATGCGAATACTCCGGGTAGCGCACCACTCCGCCGGCGCGCGGCAATGCCGCGCCGAGTTCGCAATACACCAGCCCGAGCAGCAGCACCGCGATACCGCCGAGTATCCACGACACGATGCCGGCCGGCCCCGCGATCGATGAGACATGGCTGGCCGAAAACAACCACCCGGAACCGAAGATCGAACCCAGCCCGATAAAGGTCAGGTCGGTGAGGCTGAGGCGCTTGTGGAACTTGCCTTGCGTAGTCGCAGCGTGTGTGGTCATACGTCGCCCCGAAGTGTGGAAAGCGCGGTTACTGCACTTAGAGCATCACGTGCGCACACGTGTCAGTCACTGGCAGAGGCCTTCGCCTCTGCCGATGCCTCTGCCGATGCCTCTGCCGGGTCATCCGGCGGGTAAGGCGACACGCCGCCATCGGCGATGAAGCGGTCGATGCGCGCTTCCAGCACCGGTAATGGCACCGAACCGGTCTGCAGCACCGCATCGTGGAAGTTGCGCAGGTCGAACTTTTCGCCCAGCGCGGCTTCTGCCTTGCGGCGTAGCTCCAGTATTTTCAGCTCGCCCAGGTAATACGACAGCGCCTGCCCCGGCCAGGCGATGTAGCGGTCCACCTCGGTGGTGACTTCGTGCTCGCTGAGCGCAGTGTTGTCGCGCAGGTAGGCCTGCGCCTGCTCGCGCGTCCAGCCCTTGTTGTGGATGCCGGTATCGATCACCAGACGGCAGGCGCGCCACATCTGGTAGGTCAGGTAACCGAAGCGGTCATAGGGCGTGTCGTACATGCCCATTTCCTGGCCCAGATACTCCGAATACAGCGCCCAACCTTCACCGTAGGCGGAGATGAAGCCGTAGCGACGGAACTCCGGCAAGCCTTGCGCCTCTGCCGCGAGCGGCATCTGCAATGCGTGACCGGGCGAGGATTCGTGCAAGGTCAGCGCGGTCAGGTTGTACAGCGGCCGCGACGGCAGGTTGTAGGTATTGACCAGATAGATGCCCGGCCCACCGCGACCGCCGGTGTAGAACGGCGCCAGCTCCGGCGGCACCGGCTCGATGGCGAAGCGACGGCGCGGCAGCCGGCCGATGTAATCGCCCACCTTGGCGTCCACGCGCTTGGCGATCCAGGCCGCCTGCTTGAGCAACTCTTCCGGCGTCTTGGCGTAGAACTGCGGGTCGGTCCGCAGGAAGTGCAGAAACGCCGGGAATACCGCCTGCCCGGCCGGCGGCTTGAAGCCGCTGGCCGCGATGGTCTGGTCCATCTGCGTGCGCAGCTTGGCCACCTCCTGCAAGCCGATCTGATGGATCTGGTCAGGGCTCAAATCCAGCGTAGTGAACTCGCGAATCTGCGCACGGTAATACGCCTGGCCGTCCGGCAACGCTTCGCCGGCCAGCGTGGTGCGTGCGCGCGGCTGGTAGTCATTGCGGATGAAATCCAGCAGCTTGGCGTATGCCGGAACCACCTGTGTATCGATGGCCTTGACTGCCTGCTGGCGCAGCTGCGCCTGCACATCGGCCGGCAGCGTCGCCGGCATCTGCTTGAACGGCGCGTAGAACGGGTTGGCCTCGCCTTTGGCCTGCGCCACATCGGCGATGGACTGGTCGCGCCCGGTCATCGTGACCCGCGGCTGGGTGAAACCGCGCGCCAGCCCGGCGCGCATATTGTCGGTGTGCTCGGCGAAATAGCGCGGGATGTCGGCCAGCATCTTCAGATAACGCTGGTAATCCTCGCGCGTACGCAGCGTGGCCTCGGCGCTGAAGCCCAGATCGCTCCAGAACGCCGAATCGCTGTTGAACGGCATTTCCCAGGCGCGAAAATGCTGCTGGTCCAGCAGTACCTGCAATTGCTGCCGATACACCTGGTAGCTCACCTGATCTTCGGCCGACAACTGTGCCTGCGGGATGGCATCCAGTTCCTTCAACACCTGTTGCCAATACGCCGTGCGCTGGTTCTGCGTGGCGACATCGACCTTGGGCAGATGGTCGGCCTGTTGCTCCTGCGTGGCCTGGTTGTCTTCATCCACCGCGCCCGACGCCTGCGCCTGGCGCCAGCGCCACTCGCGTGTGTACAAGGCCTTGAAGCGTGCCGCTGCGGTGTTCTGCGTGGCCGCAGCCGCAGCCTCGGCCGCGTGCACAGGCAGGGCCAGCCCGCCCAGGCAGGCTGCAATCAACAGGGTCAATGTGCTCGCGCGTAACGCGCTGGTGGTGCTCATGGGTGTGCCTCCGGCGCCGCCTTGGCCTGCGCAATCCACTGCCGCACCCGTTGCTGCAACAGTGCCAGCGGCATCGCGCCGCCGCCCAGCACCGCATCGTGGAAGGCGCGCACATCGAAGCGCTCACCGAGTTCCTTCTCGGCTTCCGCACGCAGCGCCAGGATCTGCAGCTGGCCGAGCTTGTACCCCAGCGCCTGGCCCGGCCACACGATGTAGCGATCGGTTTCGGACTGGATGCTGGGCTCGTCATCGGACGGATGTGCGTGGAAGAAATCCACCATTTGCTGGCGGTTCCAGTGCTTGTAGTGCACGCCGGTGTCGAGCACCAACCGGTTGGCGCGCAGCAATTCGCCGGACAGGCGCCCATAGTCGTTGTACGGGTCCTTGAAGAAACCGATCTCCTTGCCCAGGCGCTCGGCATACAGCGCCCAACCTTCGATATAGGCGTTGTAGCCGGCCTGCTGGCGGAACGGCGGCAACGGCAATGTCTGCGCAAGCGAGATCTGCAGGTGATGCCCGGGCACGCCTTCGTGGTAGGCGGTGGTTTCGATATTGATCAACGTGCGGCTGGCGAAGTCGCTGGTGTTGACCTTCACGATCGCCGGCTTGGTGCCTTCCGGATTGCTCTGCCAGTATTCGGCGCCCGGTGCGGTACGCCGGAACGCCGGCATCGCCTGCACTTCCAGCGGGGTCTTGGGCAGATGGCCGAACAACTTCGGCAGCTGCGGTTCCATCGCTGCGATGTACTGGCGGTATTGCTGCAGGATCTGGTCGCCCGAGGTGGCGAAGTGTCGCTTGTCGGTCTCCACGGCCTTGCGGAAGCTGGCCAGATCCGCAAAACCCTGCGCCTTGGCGATCTGCGTCATCTCGCCTTCGATGCGCGCCACCTCCTTCAGACCAATCTGGTGGATTTCCTCCGGCGCCATGTCGGTGGTGGTCTGGGTGTGGATGGCGTAACGATAGCGGCGCTCGCCATCGGGCAGCGACCAGACACCTTCCTGCGCGCGCCCCTGCGCGGCATATTCGTCGCGGACGAACGCGGCCAGCTTTGCGTAAGCCGGGCGCACCTGTTGGTCGATCGCGGCGAGCAGCTGTTGGCGCAGCACATCGCGTTGATCGGCCGGTACGGCGGCGTCGAGCTTTTTCAATGGCGAGGCGAACGGGCTCTGCTCCCCGGTCAAGGCCGCAATCTTGTCGATCTGCTCGGGTAGGCGCTCCAGCAGATAACGCGGCTGGGTGAGGCCCTCCTTCGCCCCCTGCCGCGACACCGCGATCACCTGGTCGATCACCGTCGGAATCGCCTGCAGCCGCTTGATGTAGTCCTGGTAATCCTTGGCATTTTCGAACGGGAAGGCATCGCCGTAGCCGGCCAACGCCAACTGTATGCCGCCGATCGGTTCCAGCGGCATTGCATAGGTCTTCAGGTCGATCCCTTCCAGCTTGTCGCGCAACTGGCCCAGCATCATCTGCAGGCTGAGCTGGCGTTGCTCGTCCAGCGTCTTGGCATCCACCGCTTCGAACTGCTTGAGCAGGTCGGCCGTTGCGCTGCGCTCTGCCTGCACGGCCTCCAGCGAGTAATCGCTCCAGCGGTCGTTGTAGCGCTTGTCGCCGATGATGCTGGCGAACTCGGGGTTGTGCTGCAGTTGGTACTGCCACTGCTTGTCCAGCAGCGCATCGAAGGCCTTGGCAGCCTGCTCGCCGGTCGAGGCGGAGGCAGGTGTAGCCGCCCGCTCCGCTGCGGGCGGCGCCGGCTTGCAGGCGGTGACCAAGGCCGCGGCGAGTAGACCGATGGCAACGGGACGCAGGTGTTTCATGCATTCACTCCAAGATGCAATGGCGGCTGCAGGAGCGCGCCTGAGCGCGACGGCTTCATCGGGACTGCCCGTCGCGCCCGGGTGCGCTCCTACGCGTGCGTGAACCTGTAACGGCTCACGCAAACGGTTGATCGATCGCCACCGACGGCGGCGTGAACCACTGCGCGCCATCGTCGGTCACGTGGAAATGGTCTTCCAGGCGCACGCCGAACTGTTCCGGCACCACGATCATCGGCTCGTTGCTGGCACACATGCCCGGCTGCAACGGCAGCGCATTGCCGCGCACCAGGTAAGGCGCCTCATGAATCGCCAGGCCGCAGCCGTGACCGGTGCGATGCGGCAACCCGGGCAATCGATAGTCGGGGCCGAGCCCGGCTGCCTCCAGCACCTTGCGCGCGGCCTGATCCACCGCCTCGCATGCCACGCCCGGGCGGATCGCTGCGAATGCCGCCGCCTGCGCGGCCTGCTCCAGGTCCCAGATGCGCTGCTGCGCGTCGTTGGCCGCGCCATAGATCCAGGTGCGGGTGATGTCGGAGTGGTAGCCCTGCACGGTGCAGCCGGTGTCGATCAACACCAGTTCGCCTTCGCGCAGGTGCTGCACACCCGGGATGCCGTGCGGAAACGCAGTGGCGTGGCCGTACTGCACGATACAGAAGGTCGATCCGTTGTCGGCGCCCAGCGCGCGATGCGCCTGGTCGATGAAGCGCACCAGTTCATCGGTCCCGATGCCCTCGTGTGCGATACCGGCCGCCAGCCGCTGCACCAGCAAGGTCATATCGCAAGCCTGCTGCATCAATGCCAGCTCGGCCGGCGACTTGCACATGCGGCAGCCATCGATGATCGCGCCGGCATCACGAATGGCCTTGCCCAGATGCGCACGCAGACCGGTATGCACGGCGAACGCAATGCCCGGGTCCAGCGCCAGGGCATGCGCATGGCGCTCGTCCATGGCCTGTACCACCAGTGCGTACGGGTCGTCGTGCTCTTCCCACAGGTATTTGGTCACCGGGATCTTCAGCACCGCATCCAGCGAGCCTTCCTCGAACATCGGGCAGATCAGCACCGGCTCGCCATCCAGCGTCAGCAGCAGGGCCACCAGACGCTCGCTCGCCCCCCACGGCACGCCGGTGAAATAGCGCAGCGACGTGCCGGCACCGATCAACAGCGCATCCACGCCATGCGCGCGCATGAGGGTGCGCGCACGCTCGATGCGGCGCTCGTATTCGTCCGTGGCGATCGGCGCGGCGCGTTGTGTCCACGGCGTCAGTTGCGCACGCGCTTGCGCAAGCGACAGCCCGCCGATCTGGCTGCTCATGCGCCGGCTCCAAGATCGGCCGTGCTCCATTGCCCATCGACCAGACGTGCCACGCCGCCCGGATTGCGCTGGCGCAGTTCGGCAGGCAGCAGTGCATCGGGCACCGCGTCGTAGCTGTGCAAGGCGGCAAAACGGCGGATGGCGCCGGGCATGCCCACCGCCGTGAAGCCCGGATGCCCGGTGCTCGGGAACGGGCCGCCGTGGTTCTGCGCCGCGCTCACGGCCACGCCGGTCGGCATCTTGCTGTTGATCAACCGCCCCACCCGCGCGCGCAATACCGGGGCAATGGTCTGCCACGCCGCATCGTCGCTGCCGTCGGCCGCGCGGTACAACGTGCCGGTCAGGTTGCCTTCGAACGCGGCAGCCACCTGTGCCATCTGCGCCACATCGGCTGCGCGCACCAGCAGGCTCACCGGGCCGAAGGCTTCGGCCTGCAGGGCGTGCGGGTTGGCCAGAAAGGCTTGCGCATCCACGCTCAACAAGGTCGGCGCATAACGGTAGCCATCCTCGCCGGTGTGTCCGCCGGCCAGCATGCTGGCGCCGGCGGCACGCAGGCTCGCCACACCGCGTTGCACGCCTTCTACACCGGCGGCGGAGAACAGCACCATCGGCATGGCCGCTTCGAAATGCGCCTTGGTGGCCGCAACGAACGCCTCGCCAGCCGCGCCATGCGGCACCACCACCACACCGGGGTTGGTGCAGAACTGCCCGCTACCCAGCGTGCAGGAGGCGAAGAATTCCTGCGCAAGCGCGTCGCCGCGTTCGGCCAGCGCGCCCGGCAACAGGAAGACCGGGTTGACGCTGGAAAGCTCGGCATAAAACGGCACGCCCGCCGCGTCTGCGGCCACCTTCAGTGCCAGCCCACCGGCACGGCTGCCAGTGAAACCGATCGCGCCCAGCCGCGCATCGCCCGCCAAGCGCAGGCCGACGGCAGTGTCGAAGTGATACAGCAGTTGCACCGCCGCCGCAGGCAGACCGGCCCCAACCAAGGCCTGATGCGCGAGCTGCGCCATGCGCTGGCTGGTGGCCGGATGCAACGGATGCGCCTTGGCAATGACCGGGTTGCGCGCGGCAATCGCCGAGGCGAAATCGCTGCCGGCAATTGCATTGAACGCGAACGGAAAGTTGTTCGGGCCGAACACCAGCACCGGTTTGCCCAGTGGCGCCAGGTGCGAACGCAGGTCTGCCGCGCTGTCGATGATGGGCTGGGTCCAGCTGTAGCTGCGCACGGCCTGTGCGGCCTGCCGCAGTTGGCCGCTGGTGCGCGGCAGTTCGTTACCGCGCAAGCGTGTGGGCGCCGGTAACGCCGTCTCGGCATGCGCCAGCGCGACCAGGGTCTCGGCATCGGCATCCAGCGCGTCGGCATAGCCTTCCAGAAAGGCCGCGATCCGCTCGACCGGTGCGGCCGCCAACGCCGCCGCCACTGACTGCGCCGCAACCACGGCCGCTTCCACATCGTCCGCACCACTGACCGGAAAGTACGGCCCGATCGGCTCGCCGGTGGCCGGGTCGGCAGCGCGGAAACTGCCGGTGGCGGCGCGGCTGGCTTGCCATTGCCCTGCCAGCAGGATCTCGGCTGCGGCCGCGGGAATGGAGTGGTTCGTCTCGTTCATTGCGGCACCTTCGGTGACAGGGAGGCAGGACCTGCGCTCGGTGCGCTGGCGGCAGACCAAAAAGACGATGAGGATGCAGCACTGGATGCCACATCCGCATCGGCCAACGCATCGCGGCGCGCGCAGGCAGGGCGCGTGCTACGAATCGGCACAACTGGCACCTGGCGCTCACCCGCAGGCACGACGGACCAGGGCAGCATCAGTGCGCCATCAAGACAATGTAGGCGCGGTGGCGATGGCATGGTCGATCACCTTCAAGGCGGCATCGCGCTCGGCGCCGGCCACCACCAGGCGCGGCGCACGCACCTGCTCGCTGCCCATGCCGACCTTGGCCTGCACCAGTTTGATCAGCTGCACGAAGGTGGGCACCGTATCCAGGCGCAGCAGCGGCAGGAACCAGTGGTAAAGCTCCCTGGCCGCCGGGTAACCGCCATCGCGGGCGAGTTCGAACAGGCGCACCGATTCCTTCGGATACGCATTGACCAGGCCGGCGATCCAGCCCTTGGCGCCCATGCTCAGGCCTTCGACGATGGCATCGTCCATGCCCACCAGCAGCGCCAGGCGATCGCCCAGCAATTCCTGCAGCGCAGCGAAGCGGCGCACGTCGCCGGAGGATTCCTTCACGGCCTGCAGGTTCGGGAATTCGGCGGCCAGCTCGGCGATCTGCGCCGGGCCGAAATCGGTCTTGTAGGCCACTGGGTTGTTGTACAGGATCACCGGCAGATCGGTTGCACCGATCACCGCGCGCACATGCGCGCCCATCTCGCGCCAGTCGGTGGAATACACGTACGGCGGCAGCACCATCAAGCCGCCGCAGCCGGTGTCCTTGGCCGCCTTGGCCAGCGCGACCGCTTCGCCGGTGGCCAGGCTGGCGATGCCCGGCACCACCGGCACGCGGCCGTTCAGGGCGGTGACCAGTGTGCGCAGGATCGCCAGCTTGTCTTCCACGCTCAAGGTCGCGGCCTCCCCCAACGAGCCCAGCGGCACGATGGCGGTGCAACCGGCATCCACCAGTTGATTTGCGTGCTTGCCGAGGAAGTCGTGGTCGATGTCGCCGTTGGCGGTGAACGGGGTGGTGATGGCCGGCAGCACGCCGTGCCAGAACGCAGCATTGCTCATGGATGTTTCCCTTGCGAGTCGGAAGTGAACGAGTCGGCCAGCGCCGCGAGGCGGACCGGGAACAACGGCGGCCGGCGGCCGGCGTCGGTAGAAAGATCGGGCGGGCAGCGCCCCAGTTCGGCCAGCGCAGCGCCGCAGATACGGCCCTGGCAGGCGCCCATGCCGCAGCGCGAGGCGAGCTTGGCGTCGCGCGCATCGTCGAAGCTGTCCAGGGCGGCCAGCGGTACGTCTTCGCAGCGGCAGATCAAGGTGTCCGCCTGCGCCAGCGTGCGGATACGCGGGTCAAGCGCGAAGTGCTGCTGCAGCAGATCGGCAAACGCACGCGCGGCGTGACGCCGTGGCTGCAGACGCAGCGCCGCCTCCGGTGCATCGGCCGCCATGTGTCCGGCCATCGCTCCTTCGATCAATGCGCAATCGCGCCCGCCGATGCCGCAGACTTCGCCGGCGGCAAAGATCTGGTTAACGCTGGTACGCAACAGCGCATCCACCTGCACCTGCTGGTGCGCGCCGCAGGCATGCAGCTGACAACCCAGCAATTGCGCAAGCTCGGTGTTGGGCACCAGGCCATAGCCCACCGCCAGTTGATCGCAGGCCAGACGCGTGCGGCCGCCGGGCCCGGCGAGCTCCACTTCGCGCAGCTGTGTGTCGCCATGCGCGGCAACCACGATGCTGCCGGCGCGATATTCCACTGCACGCAGCTGCAGGCGCAAGGCCACCGCCTGCGCGGCCTTGCCCGGCCAGCGCCACAACTGCAGTGCGAACTGGCGCAAGGCGGCCGGCGAGGTCTGTTCGTGAATGCCGAGCACCTGCGCGCCATGCCGTTGCAACGTGGCCGCACTGGCCAGCAACAACGGGCCACTGCCGGCCACCAGCACGCGCTTGCCCGCCAGCGGCCAGCCCTGCTTGGCCAGCGCCTGCGCGGCGCCGGCACCGGTGACGCCGGGCAAGGTCCAGCCTGGAAATGGCAACAGCAATTCGCGCGCACCGGTGGCCAGCACCAGGGCGGCGTAATGCAGTTGCAGCGTGCCGTCGGGGCCATCGGCCAGCAGCCAGCCCGGCTGCGCCAGCACAATCTGCGTGCGCGTCAGCACGGTGATCGATGCATTGCCCGCCACCTGCTGCCGCAATGCGCGCGCATCGGCCGGCGCGCCGTGTTGCACATCGCTGCGCCACACCTGACCGCCGGTACGTGGCTGCATGTCGACCACGCCCACGCGCACGCCTTGGCTGGCCGCCGCCTGCGCCGCCGCCAGCCCGGCCGGGCCGGCGCCGATCACCAACACATCGAAATGCAGCACGCGCTCAGCCATCGGTGCGCACCTGCATGCCATCGCATGCGTCCACCAGGCAGGCGCGTTGCTGTCCCACGCCATCGATGCGCACGCGGCATTCGAAACACACGCCCATGCCGCACAGGGGCGCGCGCGCTTGCCCACTGCTCGATTGGCGAAACTGCAACGTCGCCTGCGCCACGGCCGCCGCCACGCTGGCACCGGCCGGCACCTCGACCATGCGCCCGTCCACCTGCAGACGCACCGTCGCGCTCATGCGGGCGCTCCTTGCACGGCACGCGCCGGTGCGTAGGGCGCCGGGTCGATGGCCGGGGTGCGCCCGAGCAGGCTGTCCACGATCACCCGTGCGCTCCCCAGCGCCGTGGTGACCCCCAACCCCTCGTGACCGGCGGCCACCCACACATCGCGTCGGCCGGGCACCACCCCCAGATACGGGCGCCCGTCCGGCGTGGCCGGACGCAGGCCGGTCCACACGCGGATCGCCTGCAGCTCGCGCAGGACCGGCAGGTACGCAAAGGCGCGCTGCAACATCTGCTGCAGCACCGGCATCGACAAGGCGCGGTCGTGCTCGCCGAACTGGCGCGAGGAGCCGATCAGAATCTGCCCGGTGGGCCGCGGCTGCACATTGAAGGCCACGCTGGTGTCGTCGGCCCCGTGCGCCGAATCCGCATAGCCCAGTTCCAGCAGCTGATGCCGGATCAGCCCCGGGTGCCGGTCGGTGATCACCAAATGGCCCTTGCGCGGGCGCAGTGCCAGCTCGGGCAGCAACTGCGGCAAGGCCACACCGCTGGCCACCAGCACCGGCCCGGTGAGCGTCTGCCCATCGTCCAGACGCACCGCATGCGCCTGCAGCTGCACCACGCGGCGGCCGGCAAACAAGCGTGCGCCGGACGTGCAGGCCACGCCCACCAAATGCCGCGCGACCCGCGGCGGATACACCACAGCTTCATCGGGCACGCGCATGCCGCCAGCCAGCCCGGGCACCAGCTCTGGCTCCAGCGCATACAGCTGCGCGGCATCGATCGCTTCGGCATGCAGGCCTGCCGTTGCCAGGCGCGCGATCTTGGCTGGCACCGCCGCCAGTTCGCGCGCGTCGCGGGCCACCCACAGCGTGCCGCAGCGGCTGAATTCGGCGTCGCTGAGCGTGGCGAAGCGTTCCCACAGCCGCAGCGAATACGCCGACAACGCCAGCTCGGCGGGGTCGTCGTCCATCGCCACCAAATGCCCCATCGCCGCGGCCGTGGCGCCGCCGCCGATCGGTCCCGGCTCGACGATCGCCACGCGAAGGCCCTCGCCCGCCGCCGCTTCCGCGCAAGCGGCGCCCACAATGCCGGCGCCGATCACGATCAGGTCGTAACTGCGTCGCGTGTACGCGGCAGACGCGGCGGACCCGGATTCGGCAACCGCACCCAATCCAGGCGCCGCTGCCGACGCAGGCGTTGCAGCAGCAGTTCCTGCCATCGCAGCAGACAGTGCTGCGCCAGACGGCGTGACCGACGCAAGCACCGGTGCGGGCCGCTGGGGTTCCATCAGGCCACGATGCCCCAGGCGAACGGGTCCGCCGGGTCGATCACCAGTTGCGCGCGCGCGGTGATGTACGCCCGCCCACTGATGCGCGGTGCGATGCCACGCCCGCTCAACCGATAATTGCCTTCGAAGGCGCTGCCCAGAATGCCTTGCTGCACCCAGCGCTCGCCTTCGGCCAACTTGCCGTCCGCCGCCAGGCAGGCCAGCTTGGCGCTGGTGCCGGTGCCGCATGGCGAGCGGTCGTAGGCCAAGCCCGGGCACAGCACGAAATTGCGCGCCACGCCGCTACCGTCGGGCGCAGCGCCGTTGACTTCGATATGGTCGATCTCGCCACCTGCCTCGCCAGTGATCCCGGCCGCTTCCAGGGCCAGCCGAACCGCCTCGGTATACGCGGTCAGCTCGCGCTGGTGCGCCAGGTCCAGCGCGCACGGCGCATGCTCGGTGATGAAAAACCAGTTGCCGCCCCAGGCCACGTCGCCGCGCACCCGGCCATGCCCCGGCACCTCCACCTCGACCCCGCTGGCAAAACGATAGCTCTCGACATTGTCTACCGACACCGTGCCGTCGTCGGCCAGCTCCACGCCCACCGTGCCGACCGGTGTCTCGATCCGGTGCTGGCCCGGCGCGATGCGCCCCAGTTCGGCCAGCGTGCGCACCACGCCAATCGTGCCGTGCCCGCACATGCCCAGGTAGCCGACGTTATTGAAGAAGATCACCCCGGTGCAGGCGCTCGGGTCGCGCGGCGGCAGCAACAAGGCGCCTACCATGGTGTCCGACCCACGCGGCTCGCAGGCGATGGCGCTGCGCCAGTGGTCGAACTCGCTGCGAAAGCGTTCGCGGCACTGCGCCAGGTCGCCATCGCCCAGATCTGGAAAACCGGAAAGGACCACGCGGGTAGGCTCGCCAGCCGTGTGGGAGTCGATGACGTCGATGGTGTGCATACCCCATGCTCCCACTGCCGACCTGCGGGCGACTAGCGTTCAATGCCAAGTGAAAATGCGGAAATCCGCACAATCATCAACCCGAATCACAACCGCGCGTTTGCGCTAGGATCATTGCTGGGCTGCACCGTCGTGCAACCGTCTAATCGTGACCGCTACCATGACCCTGATGGACCTCAACCTGCCCGCCCTGGAAATGCAGACGCTGTTCGATGCACTGCCGGATGTGGTGTTCTTCATCAAGGACAGCGAGGGCCGCTACACCCATTGCAACCTGACCCTGGTGCGCCGGTTGGGACGCAAGCTGCGCAGCGAGATCATCGGCCGCTCGCCGCTGGAAGTGTTCCCGTTGCCGCTGGGCGGCAGCTACATGATGCAGGACCGCCGCGTGCTGTGCGGCGAGCTCATCGACAACCAGCTCGAAGTGCATCTGTACCCCAACCGCCTGCCGGGCTGGTGCCTGACCTTCAAACGCCCGCTGTGCGAGGCCAATGAGGTGATCGGCGTGGTCGGCATCTCGCGCGATCTGGGCCAGCCCGACAGCCGACATTCCGCGTACGAACGCTTGAGCCAGGTGATGGAACACATGCAGGCCAACTTCGGCGACAACCTGCGCGTGCAAAGCCTGGCCGACCTGGCCGGGTTGTCGGTGGCGCAGCTGGAACGCCACTTCCGCCGCGTGTTCCAGGTCACCCCGCAGCAATTGCTGACCAAGTTGCGCATCGAATCGGCGATGCGGCTGCTGTACGGCGACGACAGCATCGCCAGCATCGGGCAACGCTGCGGGTTCGCCGACCAGAGCGCGTTCGCGCGTCAGTTCAAGGCCACCGTCGGCATGACACCGCGCGATTACCGCGCGCTCAAGGGTCAGTTATAAGGACACAACTTCGCGTTGACACATCGCTGGCACAAATGCCGAATTCGGCAGGATTTGCCATGCGCTGGCGCAGCCGGGGCAGTCGCCAGACCTGCGGGACTGCGCTGCATGCGATGCGCCCGGACGCGGCGCCGCGCTAAAGGCAGCGTCAAGGTGTCAGCAGGCCCGGATGATAGAATTTCGGGTTTCCCCTACTGCGTTGCCAATGGCCAGCTTTTTTCGCCGTAACAAGCCAACCACGCCCGACAGCTCGCGTACCTCGCGCTACAGCCTGGAAGAACTGGCAGCCGCATTCCCCACCGCGCCGTCTGCCGCCACCCCGGCATCGCCGGTCGACGCGCTGCCCACGGCCGAGCCAGGCAGACAGACGGCCGCAACGCCGGCTATTGCGCCTGTCACTCCTGCTCCGGCAGGCAGCGAGCCTGCGGCGCCAGCACCGCCGCAGACCACCGCCGCGCCAGCCGACCAGCTGGCGCAGGAAATCGCTGCACGCACTGGCCAGGCGCAGAGTATTGCCGCCGTCCCCAGCGCGCCTGCAACTCCTGCGGCGCCCGCGCCGACCGCATTGCAGGCGCTGCCAGACCCAATGCCCGCCAGCGCGCCCGGCGCGCCGGTCGTGGTGGTGCCGCCGGTCGTGGCGCAGCCGCAGACCGTTCCAACGCCGCCTCCCGTCGTGCCTGCCCAGCCGGCCACACCTTCGCAACCCGTCGCCCCTGCCGTGGTCGCACCGCCGGTGGCCGCTGCGCCGGTCTCGACGCCTGCACCGGCTGCTTCAGCTCCCGCCAGCGCGCCCCCGACCAGTACCGCGCCGACGGTCACCGCACCGGCCATCGTCAGTGCACCGCTGGCGAGCACGCAGGACGACAGCATCGTCGGCCAGCGCGACGCCCTCCCCGCCGCGCCGGCGGGAAAACCCGGCTGGCGCGAGCGGCTGCGCAACAGCACCTTCGCACGCAGCTTCGGCGGCCTGTTCTCGCGCAATCCCAAGCTCGATGACGACCTGCTGGATGAAATCGAAACCGCACTGATCACCGCCGACGTCGGCATCGGCGCCACCACTGCGTTGATCGACGGCCTGCGCAAGCGGATGAAATCGCGCGAATTCGTCGACGCCCAGGCTCTGTTCAAGGCCTTGCGTGCCGATCTCATCGCGCTGCTGCAGCCGGTCTCCAAGCCGCTGGTGATCGACCGCTCGCTCAAACCGTTCGTGGTGCTCACCGTCGGTGTCAACGGCGTCGGCAAGACCACCACCATCGGCAAGCTGGCCAAGCGCTTCAAGGACGAAGGCAACAGCCTGATGCTGGCCGCCGGCGACACCTTCCGTGCTGCGGCGGTGGCGCAATTGCAGGCCTGGGGCGATCGCAATGGGGTGGCCGTGATTGCGCAGGGGCAAAATGCCGATGCCGCGTCGGTGGCGTTCGACGCGCTGCAGGCCGCCAAGGCGCGCGGCACCGATGTGTTGATCGCCGACACCGCCGGCCGCCTGCACACCCAGACCGGGCTGATGAACGAGCTCGGCAAGATCCGCCGCGTGCTCGGCAAGATCGATGCCGCCGCGCCGCACGAAGTCCTGATGGTCATCGACGGCACCACCGGCCAGAACGCCATCTCGCAGCTGCGCCAGTTCCACGCTGCCGTGGGCGTCACCGGCCTGGTCGTGACCAAGCTCGACGGCACCGCCAAGGGCGGCGTGGTGTTCGCGCTGGCGCGCGAGTTCAATATTCCGATCCGCTTTGCCGGTATCGGCGAGCGTCCGGAAGATCTGCGCGTCTTCGACCCGGTCGCCTTCGTCGACGCGCTGTTGCCCGACGCTTTGGGCGGCTGATTGGAAGATGCCTGCCCGCACCTGCAACCGCTGTGCGCGCAGGCGCTACAGGCAGGTTGCACGGTGCGGCGGGTGCCATGCGATTGGTTGCAGGCAAGATGCGTCCTGGAGGTTGCCCAGCCCTTGCGCGCAGGACGCTGAAGGCAAGGTCGCGCGGATGCGTCAGCGGCCTGCTCCCATGCGCCGACACCACCGCATCGGGCTGGCGATGAAGGATCTTTCTGCGAACGGTGCCTGGGCGGAATGGCGGTTGCGCTGCAGCGAAGGGACGCCACGCACGACACGCGCAGCAGATCCACTCCCCCGTCCCGCCACTCTCGCCTCGCCTCCATCGCCAGCAAAGCTCATGCCAGCCGACCACGCCACTCCCTCCGCCGATGCCTTTGTCGACCGCCTGTTGCACTGGTTCGACGGCCATGGCCGCCATGATCTGCCCTGGCAGCACCCACGCACGCCCTACCGGGTGTGGCTGTCGGAAATCATGCTGCAGCAGACCCAGGTGGCGGTGGTCATTCCGTATTTCCACAAGTTCATGGCGCGCTTCCCCGCGCTGGCCGATCTGGCGGCGGCCGACAACGACACCGTGATGGCGCAGTGGGCCGGACTGGGCTACTACGCCCGCGCGCGCAATCTGCATGCCGCCGCCAAGCAATGCGTCGCGCTGCACGGTGGGCAATTGCCGCGCGACTTCGATGCACTGCTTGCGCTGCCGGGCATCGGCCGCAGCACGGCAGGCGCGATCCTGAGCCAGGCCTGGAACGATCGCTTCGCGATCATGGACGGCAACGTCAAACGCGTGCTCGCCCGCTTCCACGGCATTGCCGGGTATCCCGGCCTGCCGGCGATTGAAAAACAGTTATGGCAACTGGCCACCAGCCATGTTGCGCATGTCCCGGCTGGCCGCCTGGCCGACTACACCCAGGCGCAGATGGATTTCGGCGCCACGCTGTGCACGCGCGCCAAGCCCGCCTGTGTGCTGTGCCCGCTGCAGACCGATTGCATCGCACGCCGCGATGGCCTGGTCGAGGCATTGCCCACTCCCAAGCCCGGCAAGCAGTTGCCCGAACGCGAGGCCACTGCGCTGCTGCTGCAGAATGCCGAGGGCCACATCCTGCTGCAGCGACGCCCGCCAACCGGCATCTGGGCCGCGCTGTGGACGCTGCCGCAGGCCGATACCCACAGCGGCATGCGCGCCTGGTTCGCAGCGCATATCGACGGCAACTACGAGCGCGCCGACGAGATGCCGCTGATCGTGCACACCTTCAGCCATTACCGGCTGCATTTGCAGCCCTTGCGCCTGCGCAAGGTCGCGCTACGTCCGGCGGTGGGCGACAATGACGATCTACGCTGGGTAGCGCCTGCCGATCTTGCATCGCTGGGCCTGCCGGCGCCGATCCGCAAGTTGCTCGACGCGCTGTAAACGCGTGTCCCAAAGGAATCCGCATGTCCCGCACCGTGTTCTGCCACTACCAGCAAAGCGACGCCGAAGGCCTGGATTTCGTGCCGTATCCGGGCGAGCTCGGCCAGCGCATTTTCGCGCAGATCGGCAAGACCGCCTGGCAAGCGTGGCTGGCGCATCAGACCATGCTGATCAACGAAAATCGGCTATCGCCGCGCGACCCAAAACACCGCGCCTTTCTCGAAGCCGAACTGCAGAAGTTCCTGTTCGAGCGCAATGCCGACAAACCCGAAGGTTATGTGGCGCCGGTGGGTGACTGAGCGCGCGGAGGTGGGATCGGCAGCAGTAGTGACTGCCTTTACGGGACCAGTGCGTTTTCGGGAGTGATCGCGGGAACCTGCCTGTGGTGCAGCGCGTGCCGGAACGGCCAGCCACTCACCGACGTGCTATTCACCGATGTGGCCTGGATGTTCTCGCCGCAAGACAAGCCTGGTGATTTGGCCAACGCCCCGTGCAGGACGCGGGTGATCTGGCGGAGGCGACAGGCGCCTAGCTCCGCGGCCTCACGGCTGCCAGGCTGCTCCCCACGCCTGCGGCTGCGGGCGCTGCGCTGCGCTGGCGAACTGACGCCATCTTGAAACTGCAATCGCGGCTGCAGTGCGATGCCGCAGCGGCATCGCACTGGCGGTCTGCCGGCCTCAACCAACCCCGGTCGGCCCATCCAGCAACATGCGGATGCGCTTGAGCAGTTCCTTCTGCGTGTAGGGTTTGTCGACCACATCGAATTCGGCGCCGCCCACATCGGTGCGCTGGATGCTCGCATCGGCGTAGCCGGTGGTGAGCAGGATCTTGATCTTCGGCAACATGCGGCGCGCCTCACGGGCGAGCATCACCCCGTTCATACCGCCAGGCATGATCAGGTCGGTGAACAGCGCATCCACCTGCGGGGTCTTCTCCAGGACCTCCACCGCCTCGCGTCCGCTGGATGCAGACAGGACGCGGTAACCGGCGTTTTCCAGAAACATCCGCGCCACCACCGCCACGTCCTGCTTGTCTTCCACCACCAGGATGGTTTCGTTGCCCCCCTTGTCGATGGCGCGGCTCTTGGCGGCCTGCAAATCGTTTTCGAATTCGCTGGAGGCGGGGAAATACAGCCGCACCGTGGTGCCTTCGCCCACCTCGCTATAGATGCGCACGGTGCCGCCAGACTGCTTGACGAAGCCGTACACCATCGACAGGCCAAGGCCGGTGCCCTGCCCTTCCTCCTTGGTGGTGAAGAACGGTTCCATCACCCGGCTGACCACCTCCGGCGGCATGCCCGAGCCGGTGTCGGTCACGGCGATGCTGACGTAGCGGCCCGGGGACAGCTGGTGATACATCGCCAGGTCGTGGCCTGAGATCTCCACGTTCTGGGTCTGCACCGTGACTTCCTTGCGTTCTGCCTGCGCCATCGCGTCGCGCGCATTGATCAACACATTCAACAGCGCCACCTCTGCCTGGGTGGTGTCGATCTGGCAGTTCCACAGCCCTTCTTCCAGCGTCTGGCGCAGGGTGACGCCGCCCCCCAGCGCGCGCTCGGCCATGTTGGTCATGCCGGCCACCAGCCCGTTGAGGTTCACGACCCGCCCGCGCAGTTTCTGCTTGCGCGAAAACGCCAGCAATTGCTGGGTCAAGGTGGCCGCCTTGGCAGCGGCGGCCGCCGCGTGTTCGGCACTGAAGGCAATCCGCTCGGCATTCCCCGCGCCGGCGCTGGCCATCATCTGGATCACTTCCAGATGTCCAGACATCACCTGCAGCAGATTGTTGAAATCGTGCGCGATGCCGCCGGTCAGCTGGCCCAGCGCTTCCATCTTCTGCGCCTGGCGCAGCGCATCTTCGGCATCGCGTCGCCGGCTCACATCCAATTGCGAGCCGAAGAAATAGACCAGGTTGCCCTTGTCGTCGAACACCGGCGAGATGAAAAGCGCATTCCAGAACGAGGAGCCGTCCTTGCGGTAGTTCAGCACCTCGGTGGCAAATTCGCTGCGGCTTTCGATCGATGCGCGCACATCGCTGATGCTGGCCGGATCGGTCTCGGGCCCCTGCAGGAAACGGCAGTTGTTGCCGATGACCTCATCGGCGGCATAGCCGGTCATCTCCAGGAACGCGCGGTTGGCGAACACGATGGGGTTATCCGGAAGATGGGGGTCGGTCACCGTCATCGGCATGCGCGTGGTTTCCACTGCGGCAAAGAAGATGTCCGAGCGGTGCTTCTCGACAGGCAGGCCGCGTGTGTCGCTGATCTGAGGCGCCCGCAGCTCTCCGTGACCGGGATCGTTCAAGTGATGTTCTCCGCGGGGCCATTCCCGTGGCCACAGTCTAGTTGGGTCCGGTGAGGCGATTCGTCACATCCATGAGCATTTCCCGTACGGCCGCGCCCGCCATCGAACCGGATGCGCTGCGATAGCGCCATCACGGCGCAGGCCTGTAGGCAGAGAGCAGCACCGGCTTACGCGGGTCGGCGGCAATTTCCTTGTGCTCGCTCAGGCGCAGCGCTTGGGCATCGGGCGTGTCCTGGGTGTTCATTTCCCATGCTTCGATCACGCGCTTGTGGAACACGAAGACGCCGCGGCGGCGGTCGTAACGAAAGGTGATGTAGTCGGTCCAGTGTTGTCCGCACGCCACCGCGTTTTGCACGGTGAAATACGCGCCCTTCGCGACCAGGCCCTGGTCGCTGTCCAGAAATGGATCGCACTGCCCGCCTTCGTCGGCGTTGAAGATCACCCGCGTGTTGCGCGCGGCTTCCACAAACCCACCGCCGGCGTTTGCAACCAGCACCAGCAGGGTACGCGGCGGTGCTGCATGGCCAGGGCCGCGCAGCGTTTGTTCTGCGGATGCACGCAACGCAACCACGTAATCCTGCCGGCCATCGCCGGTGAGATCGGCGCTAGCGACACTCATCACCGACTGCCCGGCAGGTAACAGTCTGGCAGCACCGGCGGGCAGCGTGGCGGCGCCGGCTGACATGGCCAGCGTCGCGGTCGTTGCCAGCACGGTTGCCCACCATCGGCATCGTGTCGTCATCGCGGTGTCCTGGTCTGCGTCGGGGCTGCCAGCATAGCCGGCCGCTCCTGCCCCGCGCGCCGGCATCGGCGCGCAACACCTAGGGGCGTGTCGTCGCACGGTCGCCGCATGCCATTCGGCGCACGCGCGCGATGGAGCCGCAATCCTGTCGAGCGTCTGCCGCATTGCGTCGCCACACCGCGTTTTTCGCCTGTGAAGATCGCTCCTCAAGCCCGCTTGCTGGCTCACGCCCGGCTGTCGAAATCCCCACGTCCGATTGATGCCTCCACCGCGATGCTGGCCCTGCACCACGGCGTCCAGTGGTGCATTCCCCAACCGACGAGTGAGAATCTGCAATGGCAAATCAGAACGACAACAAGGGTGGCACCAGCAACCGCGGCTTTGCTTCGATGGACGAAGACAAGCAGCGCGAAATCGCTTCCAAGGGCGGCAAGGCGGCCCACGAAAGCGGCAACGCCCACGAGTTCACCTCGGAAGAAGCACGCGAGGCCGGCAAGAAGGGCGGCCAGGCGAGCGGTGGCGGCAACAACCGCTGAGCTGCGCAACACGGCAGGTACCAAGGCGCTTCCGCAAGGGCCGCAGCTCTTTCCGGAAGCGCGTTCTTTTCAAGAATCGGGCGGCGTCTCAGCTGATGCGACAGCACATCGGCACGCTGCCGCCCGATGACCACGATGTTCCGCACACACTCGCACCCCACCGTGCATGCAGCAGCGCCAGGCCCCCTGGATGGTTGCGCAGGCTTCGATCCACTGACGCAGCAGCAGACCAAGGTCCGCCGTGGCACGCAGTGAACGCGTTCGCCGCGGGCTCGGTGCGGTCGAATACGCCTACCCCGAGCATTTGCGCAGCACGCTCGAAACCTTGCCGACGACTGCCGGGGTGTATCTCTTCCACGGCCAGGACAGCGAACTGCCGTTGTATATCGGCAAGAGCGTCAACTTGCGGGTGCGGGTGATGGATCACTTCCGCACGCCACGCGAAGCCTCGCTATTGCGCCAGACCCGTCGCATCAGCGTGTTCGAAATGGCCGGCGATCTCGGTGCGCAGCTGCTGGAATCGCAGCTCATCAAATCGATGCGCCCGCTGTACAACCAGAAGCTGCGGCGCGTCCCGCGTCAGTTTTCGATCCGGCTGTATTGCGGCGACGTGTCCATCGTGCATTCGGCCGAGCGCGACCCGGCGGTCATACCGTGGCTGTATGGGCTCTATTCCAGCCCACGCGCCGCCCAGGAAGCGCTGCGGCGGCTGGCCGATCGCGACCGCCTTTGCTACGGGCTGCTCGGCCTGGAACGCGCCACCGATGGTCGCCCGTGTTTCCGCGCCATGTTGAAGCGCTGTGCCGGTGCCTGCCATGGCGCCGAATCGCTGGGCGACCACGAGATGCGTCTACGCGCCGCCCTTGAGCATCTGGAACAGGCCGTCTGGCCGTTTCCTGGCGCGGTGGCGTTGAAGGAAGAGGGCAAGCAGTTGCGTCAATTTCACGTGCTGCGCAACTGGCACTATCTGGGCAGCGCCACCTCGCTGGCTGCGGCCCGCAAACTGAAGACCGCACCCGGCGACTTCGATCGCGATTGCTACCGGATTTTGCGCAAGGGCCTTCAAACGCATTTGCACAACGTGGTGTTGCTGTAGGCACGACATGCGTGGCGTGTTCACTTGGGCACGCGCAGCAGGTGCTGAGTTCATGCGAGGCATCGCGCGGCGTGACGCCGGCCTGTCCTGTTTCCCCACCAACAACGGTCCCGCCGCCTACGCTCTCCAAGCGCATGCGAGAGCCCGCGATTCAGCCACTCTGCATCTCGCAGCTGCGGTATTCCTTGGGGTCCAGAAACTCCGCCAGACAAGAACCGACGCGCAGCGCCTGCTCGCGTGCGTCGCCCCGGTATTCGCCCTGCCCTGCGCCCTCGATCGTGGCTACGGGCGCGGCACGGTCGCGGTGGTAAACGAACGCGGTGGAAAGCCACAGCGTCGCGCCAGGCGCCTGGCTTTCCAGGGTCTCCACGCGGAATTCACCGCAGTAACCGTGGATCAGGGTGCGTCGAAGTGTCTTGTGCGTCATGCGCGCAGTATCGCCATGCGCATTTGAAGACCGCGTCGAAATCGATTGCATTGCGTGCGCATAGGACCTACGCGGATGAACGGGTGGCCGGACCAACGCGCGAGTCTGCATCCACGCTGGATCACGTCAGCGCAAGCACGCGCGCATGCAGCACGAAGACTGTGCAGCGCGCGCAAAATCGAGGCAGTGACGGGGAACAACAGATCCGGTGAGAACCGGGAAGCCTTGCGAACGAAGGCTTGGACATGGTGGCCGAGGACGGAATCGAACCGCCGACACGGGGATTTTCAATCCCCTGCTCTACCAACTGAGCTACTCGGCCACTTAACCTGCAACACGATGCCTGCGTTGCGAGGACGCGCACTATAGCGAGCAGGCGCAGTTTGGGCAAGCGTTGCGAGCAACTTTGTTGCCGGCCGCGGTGGGGGCCGCGTTTCTTGCACCGCTTCACGCCGCGCGGCCGGCGACATGGCCTAGCCTGCGCGCGTTCACCGGAGATTGTCATGCGCCTGCCCCGCCTGCTGTTGTCGTTCGTCGCCCTGCTGCCGCTGACAGCGTTTGCGCAACAACCGGTGCGCGCGGTACCGCAGCTGGACATCTCGCGCTATGCCGGCCAGTGGCATGAGATTGCGCACCTGCCGGTGTCGTTCCAGAAAAAGTGCCGCAGCGACATTACCGCCAGCTACACCTTGCGCGACGATGGCTTGATCGGCGTGCGCAATGGCTGCCGCACCGCCGATGGCAGCCTGACCCAGGCCGACGGCGTGGCGCGCCCGGTCGCCGGCCAGCCCGGGCAGTTGCAGGTGCGCTTTGCTCCCGAGTGGCTGGGTTGGTTGCCGCTGGTGTGGGCCGACTATTGGGTGATCGCGCTCGACCCGGATTACCAATGGGCGGTGGTCGGCGAGCCGGATCGCAAGTACCTGTGGATCCTGTCGCGCTCGCCACAGATGCAGCGCGCGCAACTGGAACGGCTCAAGGCGCAGGCGACCGAGATGGGCTACGACCTGTCGCCGTTGATTGTGGCCGCGCCGATATTGTGAGGCTGCGTATCACCTGGCGTAATGATCCGGCACCCGCGCTTCGCGCACTCGGGAGCGGCGACCGTACTGCGTAGTATTCTTGGCGCCGCCTCATTCCGCCAAGGACCCGAGTCCATGCGTCGTGCCTATCGCCTTCTTCTTGTGTCGCTGGCCTGCGGGCTACTGCTGAGCGCCTGCGGCGGCGCAGTCCGCCGGGTGTCCGAGCCGGCCGCCAGCATCCAGCAACTGACCGTGCGTGCCGACGGCTCCTGGTCGGTGGACCTGCGCCTGCAGAACTACAGCAGCATCCCGATGCAGTTCGAACGCGTGGCACTGGAAATCTCTGCCGGCGATCAACTGGCCGGCAAGCTCGACCAGGCCGTGGGCATGTCGATCGGCCCGGAAACCGCAGACGTGGTCACCGTCACCGTGCAACCCACCTCGCTGGGCCGCATCACCGCGGCCGACGTGCTGGCCGGCGGCCGCTCGTTCCCGTACACGCTCAAGGGCACGGTCTGGGCGACCCCACAGGACAAGAAACAACGCGAGTTCAGTGTGGAATCGCGCAATACGCTCAGCCCGGCTCCCGGCCTCAACGGCGTGCTGCGCTAATGCGCACGCCTCCCGTACCCGCTTCCAAGGATCCCGCATGAGCAGCTATACCGCCCCGCTGGCCGATTTCCGCTTTGCCCTGCACGACGTGCTCGGCGCGCATGCCCTGTTCGCCCGGCTCGGCTACACCGAGGCCAGCACCGACATCATCGACGCCGTCCTCGAAGAGGCCGGCCGCTTCACCTCGCAGGTGCTGGCGCCGCTCAACAGCGTGGGCGACGAGATCGGTTGCGCGTTCGACAAGAGCACGCACGCGGTGACCACCCCGCCCGGCTTCCGCGCCGCCTACGATCAATTCGTGGAAGGCGGCTGGAACGGGCTCACCGCCGAACCGCAATTCGGCGGCCAGGGCATGCCGCACACGCTGGGCGTGCCGCTGAGCGAAATGATCAACGCCGCCAACCTGGCCTGGGGCAACTTTCCGCTGCTGTCGCATGGCGCGATGGAAGCCCTGCGCCAGCACGGCGAGACCTGGCAGCAGGACGTCTTCCTCAAACCCCTGATCGACGGCCGCTGGACCGGCACCATGTGCCTGACCGAACCGCATTGCGGCACCGACCTGGGCCTGCTCAAGACCCGCGCCGAACCCAATCCCGATGGCAGCTACGCCATCACCGGCACCAAGATCTTCATCACAGCCGGCGAGCACGACCTCACCGACAACATCGTGCACCTGGTACTGGCCAAGCTGCCGGACGCACCGGCCGGCGCCAAGGGCATCTCGCTGTTCGTCACCCCCAAGTTCAAGGTGGGCCGCGACGGCAGCGTGGGCGAGCGGAATGCGCTGCATTGCGGCTCCATCGAGCACAAGATGGGCATCAAGGGCTCTGTCACCTGCGTGATGAACTTCGAGGGCGCGCAAGGCTACCTGGTCGGCCAGCCCCACAAGGGACTGCAGGCGATGTTTACGATGATGAATACCGCACGCCTGAGCGTGGGCCTGCAAGGCATCGGGTTGTCCGAGCGCGCCTACCAGAACGCCCTGCGCTACAGCCGCGAGCGGTTGCAATCGCGGGCGCTCAGCGGCGCCAAATTCCCGGACAAGCCGGCCGACCCGATCATCGTGCACCCGGACGTGCGCCGCATGTTGCTGACCATCAAGTCGCTGACCGAAGGCAGCCGCCTGCTCGCGTTGCATGCGGCCAGCCTGGTCGACGTTGCCCATCGCGGCGAGAGCGAACGCGAACGCGCCGACGCCGAGACCCTGGTGAGCTTCCTCACCCCGATCTCCAAGGCCTGCCAGACCGAATGGTCGATCGAGAACACCTACCACGCGCTGCAGTGCTTCGGCGGCCACGGCTACATCCGCGAATACGGCATGGAGCAGCTGGCCCGCGACGCGCGCATCACCACCATCTACGAAGGCACCACCGGCATCCAGGCGCTGGACCTGATCGGCCGCAAGACCGCCGCCAGCCAGGCCGCCGGGCTAAAGCTCTTCCTGGCCGATGTGGAAACCTTCGCTAACGCCCAGGACGGCAACGCTGCGCTGGCCGAGTTCATCAAGCCGCTGCGCGATAAGTGCAGCGAATGGGCGATGCTGACCCGCGATGTGCTCGACCGCGCCGCGCGCAACCCGGACGAACTGGGCGCGGCCAGCCACGACTACCTGTTTTATTCGGGCTACGTGGTGCTGGCGTACTGGTGGGCGCGCAGCGTGGCCGCTGCCGATGCCTCCGCGCACAGCGAGGACTTCAAGCGCGCCAAGCGGGAGACGGCGCGGTTCTACTTTGCCCGCATCCTGCCGCGCACCCTGACCCATGCCGCCGCCATCCGCAGCGGCGCCGCACCGCTGATGACCCTGGAAGCGGAGCTGTTCGGCGAAGGCTGAGCGCCTCGCGGCCAGGTGCGCTCCTACGGCTCACGCCGCGGAATTCTGCCGCTGTCGTAGGAGCGGACCTGGCCGCGACAGAGCGGTATCGCTCGACAAAGCCTCGCGCCCGGGGGCGCTCCTACGGCTCATCAACGCCATCACTGCGTTCGACGAGCGATTCCGCAGCGCGGCGGCACGCAATGGCGGGCAACGGGACTTGCCGAGCCAGTGCTTTGAAGACACGCGCCAACGCCATTCGCTGCGATACACAAACTGTCAACGATCGGGTATAAGCTGTTTTCCCGATGGAGACAGACACGCACGTTCGTGATGTGATCGTCCCCGGAGGCAGCGCTGCCCCGGACACGGGCAGCGCTGTCGCCGCAATCCACCAACTCCCCACGCTTCGCCTGCTGTCGCTCGATGCGCATGGCCGCGTGCTGGACTGGATCAACTGGCAAGACGCTGCCTGCCTGTACGCCCGCGATGCGGTGTCGTGGACGCTGGGCGAGCCATGCATGCAGATCCACGGCGGCATCTCGCGGCTGACCGGCGAGCGCAGCACGCTGGAACTGCACCCCATCATCGCCGCGCGCGGGCATGCCCGGTCGCGCGCGCTGGACCCGACCCCGACCCTCAGCAACACCGCGTTATTCGCGCGCGATTCGCAGCTGTGCATGTATTGCGGCCAGCATTTCAGTCGCCCGCACCTGACCCGCGACCACGTCATGCCGGTGTCCAAAGGCGGTCGCGACAGTTGGGAAAACGTGGTGACCGCCTGCTTCCAGTGCAATTCGCGCAAGGCCAACCGCACGCCGCAACAGGCGCATATGCCGCTGCTGGCGGTGCCCTATCGGCCGAGCTGGATCGAGCACCTGATCCTGTCCAACCGCAACATCCTGTCCGATCAGATGGCCTTTTTGCGCGCGCAGCTGCCCAAACGCTCCAAGCTGTCGCTGTAAGCCGGCTGGCCACGCGTTGCGCCTGCTGGCTGGTGAGTGGCCGCGCCACCCTTCGGCCGAGTGCCAAGACAACCACGGGCGCTTGGGCCCGGATGCGCGTGCGGTTGCCCCACTCGCGCCGCGGCGCTGGCGGCTTCGCTGGCGCACGGGGTCCGACGTGACATCGAACCCGGCCACGGCGATCCAACGCATGAGGCACCCGGACACGGCCGAGCGTCCCATCCCACGCAGGCAAGGGGCCAAGTGGTCTAGAAGACTCGGCGCAATCGGTCCATCGAACGGTGCGGCAGATTGCCGCAGGTGTCGGTAAGCATCGCGCGCGCCAGGCGTGACGGTGCGTGTGCCCATCACTTCCCGCTGACAGCTGAACCGGTTTGCTTGCCGGGCCTTCGCATGGGGAGGACAATACGGCTTCAGAAGATTGACACGATGATGATCGACACCACCCGCTATCCGCGCCTGTCCCGCATCCAGACTCCCGACGATCTGCGCCGCTTCGACGAAGCCGAGCTGACCGCGATCGCCGAAGAACTGCGCTCCTATCTGATCGAATCGGTGGGCAAGAGCGGCGGGCACTTCGCGGCCGGCCTGGGCGTGATCGAGCTCACCGTCGCCCTGCACTACCTGTATCAGACCCCGGTGGATCAGCTGGTGTGGGACGTCGGGCATCAGACCTACCCGCACAAGATCCTCACCGGCCGGCGCGACCAGATCCACACGGTCAAGCAGAAGGACGGCGTGGCGCCGTTTCCCAAGCGCGAAGAAAGCATCTACGACACCTTCGGTGTGGGCCATTCGTCGACCTCGATCTCGGCCGCGCTCGGCATGGCCATCGCTGCGCAGCGCAACGGCGACGACCGCAAGGTGGTGGCGGTGATCGGCGACGGCGCAATGACCGCTGGCATGGTCTACGAAGCGCTGAACCACGCTGGCGGCATGGACCCGGAACCGAATCTGCTGGTGATCCTCAACGACAACCGCATGTCGATCTCCGAAGCAGTGGGCGGGTTGACCAAGATGCTGGGGCGCGCCAGCGGCAGCCGCACGCTCAATGCGATCCGCGAAGGCGGCAAGAAGATCCTCGGCGACAAGAAGAACAACCCTACCGCGCGTTTCGTGCGGCGTTGGGAAGAACACTGGAAAGGCATGTTCGTGCCGTCCACGCTGTTCGAGGAGATGGGCTTCCATTACACCGGCCCGATCGATGGCCACGACCTGCCCAGCCTGGTCGGCGCACTGAAGACCCTGCAGACGCTCAAGGGCCCGCAACTGCTGCACGTCATCACCACCAAGGGCAAGGGCTACGAGCTGGCCGAAGGCGATCAGATCGGTTATCACGCCGTTGGCCCGTTCGATCCGAGCAAGGGCCTGGTGGCAAAGGCCGGCGCCAAGAAGCCGACCTATACCGACGTCTTCAGCGACTGGGTCTGCGACATGGCCGCCGCCGAACCCAAGCTGTTGGTGATCACACCGGCGATGCGCGAGGGCTCGGGCCTGGTGCGCTTCAGCAAGGAATATCCGCAGCGCTATTTCGATGTGGCCATTGCCGAGCAGCACGCGGTAACGCTGGCCGCTGGCATGGCGACCCAGGGCGCCAAGCCGGTGGTCGCGATCTATTCCACCTTCCTGCAGCGCGGCTACGACCAACTGGTGCACGACGTGGCGGTGCAGCAACTGGATGTGCTGTTTGCGATCGATCGCGGCGGCGTGGTCGGCCCGGATGGCGCCACCCATGCCGGCAATCTGGATCTGAGCTTCCTGCGCTGCGTGCCGCACATGGTGGTGATGGCGCCGGCCGATGAGGCCGAATGCCGTCAGATGCTGAGCACCGGCGTGCAGTACCAGGGCCCGGCAGCGGTGCGCTACCCGCGCGGCACCGGCCCGGGTGTTGCGCTCGATGCCTCGCTGGCCACCCTACCGATCGGCAAGGCGCAGCTGCGCCACAGCGGCACCCGCATTGCCCTGCTCGGCTTCGGCGCGACGGTGGATGCGGCAGAGGCGGTCGGCCGCGAACTGGGGCTGACGGTCGTGAACATGCGCTTCGTCAAGCCGCTGGACAAGGCGATGCTGCTGGAGCTCGCAAAAACCCACGACGGCTTCGTCACCATCGAAGACAACGTGGTTGCAGGCGGCGCAGGTGCTGGCGTGTCGGAACTGCTCAACGCCGAAGCCGTTACCATGCCGATGCTGCACCTGGGCCTGCCGGACAGCTTCCAGCATCACGCCAGCCGCGAAGACCTGCTGGCCGAGGCCGGCATCGACCAGGCCGGCATTCGCGCCGCCGTGCTCAAGCGCTGGCCGCAACTGATGACCAGCAAGACGCCTGCGTTGAACGCTGCGGCAGGCTGAGCGCGCCGACAGATTCGTTGTGGCGCGTGCCGCATTACACTGGCGGCAACGCGCCAGTACGCGCGAAACCCTCCACCAGCTGCGCGATGCGCGCCTGCGATTGGATCAGTTGTAGCGCCGCCTGCAGGCGACGCACGCCATGTGGCACCTCGCCGGCGCCGAGCGCCTGACGCAGCAACGCCGGCAAGCCATCCAGATCGCGCAACCACCAGGCAGCACCTGCCACCTGCAGGCGCGCGGCGTGATCGAACTGGTCGTAATCCAGCGGGTAGACGATGGCCGGCAATCCCGCGGCGAGGCAGGCGTAGAGAATGCCGGCGCCGCCGTGATGGATCACCAAGGCGTAGCGGTGCAGGTGCTGGGCGTAATCCACATAGGGCAGCCGCTGATAGTTGCCCTGCCCCGGCTGCGGCGAAGCGCCGGTGTCGCCGTCGCTGAAATGGAAGACCACCTCCGGGAACTGCGGCGCCAGCGCACGCAACACGCCATCCATGCGCTGCTTGACCCATTGCAGATGCGTGCCCAGCGTCACCAGCACATGCCGGCGACCGTCGACGAAGGTGGGCGCCGGCACCGACGAAGGCGGCGTGCACAACTGCGGCCCGACAAAGCGCACTGCCGTCGGCCAGCGTTGCGCCAGCTCGAACGACGGAACTCCCAGGGCCAGGATGCACTGCGGCGAATACACCGCCTCGCTGCGATCGCGGCGATAGATTGCCGGCAACCCGCACGCGCGCATCTGGCGCCGATAGCAAAGGTGCAGGGTCCGTTTGAAGCCACGTGTGAGCCGGCGTGCCGCTGCATGCCAGACACGCTGCAAGGGTGTGGTCGCAGGCAGCAACCCGCCAAAGTATGCGGGCGGCCCATCCGTGGTTTCGATCACGCATGGAGACGGCATGCTGGTCCACCAGGCAATGCCCATCGTCTGTGCGGCCAGTCCTGCGCTGGGCAGGGTGAAGTCGACGATCACCAGATCCGGCCGCCGCGCGTGCCAGCGCTGCTGCAGCGCTTCGCCGAGCTGCGCCATAAGCCCGAGTGCGCTGTGCAACTGCCGACGCAGGCGCACGGGGTTGTGGCCCACTGCATGCGGCGGGTTGGCGATGGAAAGCAGCAAGCGATCGGCATGCGCATCCAGCACGCTGGCAGCGGCGAGCCCACATGCCTCGATGCGCGCCCGCGCAGCAGGCGTGCTGATGACGCAGACATCGTGCTGCGCGGTGAGCTGTTGCGCGATCGCCAGGATGGGATGCAGATGGCCGCTGTAGGGCGGTGCGATCAGATCAATGCGCATGCGCTGCGCCCTGTCGCATTCGTTCGATCTGCGCGACAAAGCGCTGGCACTCGGCAAGCACCTCGGCGTTGCGCAGGTACGCCATGTGTCCGCACGCAGGTCTGGCATCGACCTGCCCATCGAACAGTGTTCGAGAGATCCAGTCGCTGCGGCCCTGTACCACGCGCAGCTGGCCGAACACTGAGGGCGCATGACACACTGGGCCGTACGCAAAAACCGCCAGGCGTGCACGCAGCGCATCCGGCAACTGCAATGCGGTCAACAGCTGCAGTCCGCAGCTGCCGGCAAGAAGCAGCGTCATCGGCGCCTGATCCAGCAGCGCATGGACACGCTTGCGATCGGCTTCGGCAAGGCGGGCATGTCGGGCCGCAAGATACTGCCGTGCATTGGAGAGGCAGGCACGCCACAACGGCGTACGCCGGTGCGGCGCGCCGTTGCGGTGGTACGGGTAATTGCAATCCAGCAGCTGCCGGCCTGCGCCCTGCAGCTGTTGCAGAAATGCGCCCTGCTCCGCACTCAAGGCGCAGCTTGCCGGATCGCTTTGCCCGGTGAGGAAGGCGATCTGCAGCGGCCCCGACTCACTCCGCACGAAAGCACCCATTCGGTAGCACGCGGTAACGCCGCGTGCGCCAGCGGATCGTGCGCACCAGCGCTGCGTGCAGCAGATGCAGCGGCTGCAGGCATTCGGCGCATAGCGACACCAGCAGGCGGTGGCGAACGGCGCCGGTGACGCGCCATTGCACAGCGCACAGCAGCAGCGCGCGCACCAGCAAGACGATCAGCACGCAGAGTGCAGCCGGCCAGGTGTGCTGCATGCAAGCGCAGACCAGCATGGCCACCAGCAGCAACGGCGGCAGCCCCTGCAACACGCCGATGGCACTGCGTACGTGCAGGCGTTGACGGCCTAGCAGGATCGATGCGAACAGCATCCAGCGATGCATCTGGCGCATATAGCCACGCAGGTCGGGCATGGCGGTACGCATCGCCACCGGCGCAGTGGATTGCCAGAGCCGCCCGCCGCGGTCGCGCACCAGGGTGGCGAAGGCCAGATCGTCGGTCAGCTGCTCCAGCAATGCAGTAAAGCCACCCCAGCTGCGCAGCTGTTCGGTACGCGCGGCATAGCACATGCCATTGATGGTCAGCGGCGCTGCGAATGGCAGCCAGCCCAAGTACGTGAGCGCGGCATTGTTGTTGACGAACTGCGCCAACAGGCGCCCGGCCAGCGTGGCGCTGTCGCGGTAATACGGCAGTGCGGTGACCACATCGGCATGCGTGAGGTCCGACAACAGTTGCGACAGCGCATGGCCGCCGAGGTGCGCATCGTCGTCGAGAACCAGGCTGACAGCCGCATCGATGTGCGGCAGCGCGTAATCGAGTTTCCAGGCCTTGGGGTTGATGCCTGGTGGCGCCGCGGGCACGAGAATGCGCGCGATCCGCAGCTGCGGATATTGCGCAACGACAGCAGCGGCAGCGGCGTTTCCCGGGCCATCGTCGGCATCCAGCAACCAGACGAACTGCGCCTGCGGCAATGCCTGCGCGTTGGCAACAAGCACCTCCTGCAAATGCGCATCGCCACCAAGAATAGGCTGCAGGATCGCCACCTCGGCCGGCGTGGCAACGGCACGGCGCGCCGGCCTCGCGCGTTCGCCACGCATGACCCACAGCACGGCCGCCGTCTTGACCAGCAGCACGGCCAGATACAGCGCGGCCAGGATGGGAACGATCAGGTCCACTGCGCTGCCTGCCAGCGCACGAAGGCGTCCACGCCCTCGTCCAGGCCGACGCTGGGCGGGCCCAGATCGGCAAGCGTGCGGCGCGGATCGAAGGTCTTGGAATATGCGAACACGCCAACGCCGAAGCGCGTGATCGGCGGCTCGCCCCGCAGCCGCAGCCCGCGATACACCGCTTCCACCACGCTGGCCATGCGCAATGCGGTGCCGATGCGCACCTCGCGCCGTGGCAACGGCAGCTGCAGGCGCGCCAGCACCTCCAACAACAACTGCTGCAGGTCCACCGGGTGTGCGTTGGTGAGATTGTAAGCAGCCTGCAACTGCGGCGCGGTGGCCGCGCGGTACAGGTAATCGCACAGCGTATCGATATAGATCAGGTCGCCGATCACCGGCTGGGTCTGACCGACGAAACGTGGCAATGCACCCTTGCGCGCGGCGGCGATCACGCGCGGAAACAGCACCGTGTCGCCGGGCCCGAATACCGCACGCGGGCGCAACACGCTCTTTTCCCCGGGATAGTCATCCAGCAACGTCTCGCCAAGATACTTGGTTTGTGCGTATGTATTGACGAACGCCGGGCCGATCGGGCTGTCTTCATCCAGGCCGTATTGATGCGCTTCGCGATAGAACACCGAACTGGAGGAGACATACAGCAGGCGCGGGCAGCCGTTGCGCTTGCAGAAGTCGATGAGGTTGGCGGTGGCCTGGACATTGTGCCGCTGAAACTGCGCACGCGTGCCCCACGGCGAGGCCAACGCAGCTGCATGAATCACCACATCCGGTTGCCAGTCCAGCGAGAAGGCCTGGCTCAGATCGATGCGATGGTAGTTGGGCAGGTCGCTGGCGCGGCGGCCGATACCGTGAATCTCGACGCCCGGCTGCCCCTGAAAGCGCCGCAGGAATGCACCACCGACAAAACCGGACGCGCCGGTCACGAGAATGCGCAGGCTCATCGCCACTCCGGTTGATATCGGTCAAGACTCGGCTGGCAATGCGAAGGCAGGATGACCAGTTCCGGATGGGCGTGCGACAAGGCGTGCAAGCGATGCACGGTGTGCTGGAATGCGTGCCAGTCGTGCATCAGCAGACGCGTGGGCCAGGCCGGCCATTGCAGCGTGGCCCAGGTGGCCGAGGACCATACCGCGTCCGCACACAGCAACACCTCGCGGTCGTGCTGGTCGCGTACCCACAGTCCCATCTGGCCGGGCACGTGCCCGGGTAGCGATACCGCGAGCACGCTGCCGTCCTCGAACAGATCGTAGGCCGGGCCGAGCTCCTGCCAGGCTCCAGTCAACGCGCGCTGCGGTGCCTGGTCGGCAAACTGCAGCCGCTGGTCGAAGTCGTCCGGCAGCAGCTGCGGCAGCAAGGCGCGGCGCAACCCACCCATGCGCGAACAGCTGCGCAGCTGCTGGTAATCCGCGCGCAGGCAGAAAAAGCGCGCATTGGGCAGATCGCGCAGGCCGCCGACATGGTCGGCGTGGAAGTGCGAAATCAGGCACCAGGCGATGTCATCCAGCGATACGCCACGTTTGTTCAACTGCGCGCCCAGGGTTTGGTCGGCGGGCAAGCTGACTGGCGTGGTCCAGCGGTACAGGCGCTCCGGCCAGGGATCGGTGGCACGAAAAAAATGCGCGGCATAGCCGGTGTCGTACAACAGCGCGCCACGCTGCGGATGCCGGATCAGCACGCTCAGTGCGGGGAATTCCACCGCATGCCAGTGACCATCTGCACGCACCATGCGTTCGCAATGGCGGCAGTGGCCCACGCGCAGCAGCTCGAGCGACACGCGGACCGGCATCAGTAACGCAACACCATGCCGCCGATGGCAAGCCCTGCCCCGGTGCCGAGCAGCGCGACCAGATCGCCACGCTGCAGGCCCAGGTCGACGCGTGCGTGATGCAGCGCATGCGGCAACGACGCGGCGACCTGGTTACCCGTGTGTTGCAGGATGCGCACCACCTGTTCGGGGCGCAGTCCCAAGGTCTGCACCACATGATCCAGGCCGCCGCCGGAAGCCTGGTGCGGTACCAGGCAACGCAAGGCTGCGGTGGCGGTGCCGGCCTCGTGCAGCAGCTGTTCCCAAAACGCCGGCAGATGCCGTGCGGCGAAACGGTAGGCGCCGCGTCCATCCATGCAGAACACGCGCGAGGCATCGGGCGCGCTGTCTTCGCCATGCGGGTAACGCGTGCCACCGCCGCGAATGCGGCACAGCTCGGCGCCATTGCCATAGCTGGACAGCCGGCTGGAGAGCAGCGCCGAGCCCTGCCCTGCGTCGCTGCGTCCAACGACCACTGCGGCTGCGCCATCGCCGAACAAGCCGGCCGTGGCCGGCGTCGCCGCATCCAGCCCGGCCGATGCGACTTCGCTGGAGACGATCAGCACGCGCTCGTAGCGACCCAGCGCCAGTGCGTTGGCCGCCATGTCCAGGGCCACCAGAAAACTGAGGCAGGTTGCATTGACGTCGAATGCGGGGATGCCCGAATCGCCGAGGCCGAGCGCGCGCTGGATCAGCACCGCCTGGCAGGGAATCGGCTGCTCCATGACGCTGCAGGCGGAGATCAGGCAATCGATCCGGCTGGCATCGAGCCCGGCGCTGGCCAAGGCCTGCTGTGCAGCGGCTGCCCCCATCGACGATGCGGTCTCGCCCTCGCCCACGTAATGGCGCGTCTCCACGCCCAGACGCGCGAACGTGGTTCCGGCCGGCAACTGCCAGCGCTCGTCCAACTGGCGCGATGTCACTTCCGTCGCCGGAACATGGCGCCCGGTGCCCAGGATGCGCAGCGGCAATGCGTTCAACGCGGAGCTCTCAAAACATGAAGGCGCGCAGCATACCGTGGCCGCATCGGTAGGCCCACCGCCGTGCATGCCGATACACCTTTAAGCGCATGCACCGCGAGGCACGCCGCGCAACAGCCGCCTGCCGCATCCATTGCGTCTCTGCCAACTGCTGTGCTCGTGCTCGGCATGACGCGCCAGGCGCACGCGGCGACATCGCCTCAAGGCGCTTCCACCTCATAGCCCAGCGCTTGCAGGCGTGCCAGATAGCCATCCGGCGCGGTCAACCGGCTGATCGGCAACACCGCGAACGTGCTGCGATTGCGTTGCAGCGCAGCGGTGGCGATACCCAGCCAATGCTCGCGCATGCGCCGTTCCAGATCGTCGATGCCGCGTTTCCTTGCAGCACCGGAGCTGGCCATTGCGTCCATGCAGGCGGCCTGCGGGTCTTCGCGCGGCAGCCGACGCAAGGCCTCGACATCGCCCACCGACCAGGCATTGGCGCGCTCCACCATCGTCGGCAGGTCGCGCTCCACGGCCACCAGAATGCTGCGGAAACATGCGGTATCGTCCATTCCGCCGGCACGGAATTCCTTGAGCGCCTGGCGCGGGTCCTTGATCTTGTAGTCCAGCGCGGTCGGTGTGGGTTTGATGCCGGCACGCTTGGCAGCGCGTTCCACCACTGGCCAAACCACCGGCGAACGGGCCAGGCCGGAGCGCTTGATCGCCGCCTGATACAACTCGCCGGCAGCCAGCATCGGGCGTTTGCGCTCAACGCCGCGGTCGCTGCCGAGATAGCGCGCCTTGGACACGCTCCAGCGCGCATACAGGTCGGCCGGCAAGATGTCGCGCAGCTCGCGCCCGTCTTCGTTCTTCATCGCTTTCATGGCCGACGGCAGCAAGGTCAGCTTGCCGAAGAATCCCATGTCCGCATCCACCTGCACGGTTGGCGCTGCCAGCACCTGCTGGGACTGGCCGATGATGGTTTCCACTTCGGTCGACTGCCACTGCAGCCGCTTCGGCAAGGGCGACAAGGTACCCAGGATCCACAACACATGATCGCCCTTACTGACCTTCCACAAGCCCGGCCCGGGCTGCACGCCGCGCACGACCATGGCCTCCAGATCCACCACTGCTGGTGCCGGCGTCGCCACCTTGGGCGGCACGGCTTCCCCGGCGGTCGCCAGCAGCGACACCAGCATCAAACCCATTCCCCATCCCGCGACCTTGCGTTGCATGGTGTCTTGCCCCCTGTTTGAGGCGGACAGTACGCCAAGCCGGCAGCAGCCGCGTTAGGGAAGCGTTCGGACGCGCAAGCGCGGTCGATGATCAGCGTGGCAGCAGCGTCGCCAGGCGTGCGGCCAGCGGCGAGGCCTTGTCGAGCAACGCAAAGCCTTCCCAGACGAATCCCGGCGATACCGTGCAGCCCACCAGGGTGAAATCGCCGAGCGAGCGCGCCGCTTGCCAGCAGCCTGCCGGCACCACATGCATCGGCTCGCCGCGTTCGGCGGCATCCACGATCACACGCTGCACTTGTTCGGTACAGGTGTCATAGATCAGCAGTTCCAAGGCATCGCCCAGCTGCCAATGCCAGGTTTCTTCCGCATCCACGCGGTGCCACGCACTGCATTCGCCGGCACTCAGCAAAAAACGGATGGCGGTCATTGCCGGGCGGGTCTGGCCGTTGTCGGTCACCTGACGCGCAGAGGCATGGATGCGGCGGTAGTGCCCGCCTTCCGGATGCGGGGCGAGGTCCAGCGAGCGGATCAGGGCGGCGGCGGTTGGATGCATGCAGGCATGCTAGGCCAGACACGCCTGCGCTGCATCAGGGCAGCTGCTTTCCCGCGCGCAAGCAGGTGCGGAAGAACACCAACAGATCCCAGCTATAGCGCTTGAGCAAACGGCGTGGCTCGTTGAGCAGCCGATACATCCACTCCATGTGCAGGCCTCGCACCCACTCGGGCGCACGCTTTGCGGTACCGGACAAGAAATCGAGCAATGCGCCCACCCCGAACACCAGCGGCACGCTCAGCACATGGCTGTGGTCCAGGATCCAGCGCTCCTGCAGCGGATTGCCGAACGCCACCAGCAGCACATCGGCACCGGAGCGATTGATGCGCTCGGCCAGGCCCTCGCCCGCCGCCGCAAATTCGCCATAACCATCGCACATGCCGACCACCTGCTGCCCCAAGGTCCCGGTCAGCGTCGCCGCAGCGGTCTTGCCCACACCCGGACGGCCGCCCAGCAGAAAGAATTTCAGCGGTTGCGCACTCTCACGGCACAGATACGGAATCAGGTCGGTGCCATTGAGGTTGCCGGCAAAGCGGCGGCCGTGGATCAGCCGCGCAGCCAGATCCATGCCGATCCCGTCGTTGACGATGCGCACGCTGGGCTCGCGCATGCGCGTCCGCAGCGCCTGGCATTGCACGATGAAATTGGTATTGGCAAAGAACACCCGTCGCGGCTGACGGGCGGCCAGCGCGTGGAATAGATCCAACGCAAAGGCTTCCTGCGTGGTGGACAGGACCGGAAAGCCGCCCAACGGAATCACCACACCCGGCGGCGTGGTTCCGCTGGCAATCCCCGTTGTTTCCACATCCACGCGCTGGCCCTGCATCATCGAATCACCAAAGGTCGTAAGGGAAGGCAGCCAACAGCCCGGCCTGCAGCTTTTCCAGATCGAAATCGCCGTTGCCGCCCAGTTGCAGACACTCCTCCACGCTGTTGCCGGAATGCCATTGCATACGCCCGGTGCCGTTGTAGTAGTCGTCGTACTTGAAGCGATCTTCGCCATTGCCCCAATCCAGATACACCGCCGGGATTCCATAGGCTTCGGCAAGGATCAGGCCGTGCAGCGAGCTGCTGATCACCAACTCGGCGCCAAGCAACGCGCTCATGAAGGTTGCGGGCTTGACGTTGGGAAAGACCAAGTGATCCTTGTACGCGCTGTACTTTTCAACCGGCTCGTTGAAGTGCGGAACGATGGCGAACGGGCGCTTGTTGATCGCACCGAGCGCATCGGCCGGGAAGAACATCGGCGTCAGCAGCCCGGGATCGCCATACACTTCCGGCACTGCGATGCCGCGATCAAGCAGAAACTTGCGCGTCTTCGGCCCACGCACTGCACGGACATCGAGCGTACTGAAGGTGTTGCGCTCGGCAGGAATCTTGCCGTTGATGCCACTACCCCAGACGGTATCGCCGTCTTTGGCGAAGTGCAGTACCGAACCGATCGCGATCAGCTTCTTGCTCAGATCCTGCTTTTCGATCAGCGTCTTGTCCTGCAGGGACAGCACGCAGGAGACGATCACCTTGGACAGGTGATCTCCCATATTCACGCCAGCGTTCTTGGGCTGCCACCAGAACAGCGCACGACGTTCTGCATGTTCTATCCATTTCTGCAGCAAGGCGTTGGCCATAACGTGTGAGTCTCCTAAAGAAAAAATGTGCGCGCATCAATGCGAGAGCGCAGCCTCCGACGAGGCATGCACCGCTGCGCTTTGCTGTGGATACAAACGGGTTTCCGGATACGCACTGGGATCCAGCACGCGATCGGTGGTGTCGGACCAATTCAGGCACTGGCGATAACGCACGCGCGGTGCTTCCAGGGCGCGGCCGATTGCTGCAACGACAGAATCGGCGTTCCCCGGAGTGTAGCCGAAACGCGACTGATACGGCCCCACCACGGCGTTCGGGCACACCGCAGGCAAGCCGAAAAAGTCGTATTGCAGCAACTTCATCGAACTGTCGGCCAGGTAGACCGGCACTTGCTCGGAAGCATACGGCGCAATCCCGAACCGCGCGTGCTTGATATAGCCAATGGTCTCGGCGTGTTTCATCTCGCCATAGACCACCACGTTATCGCCGTAGCCCGGATGCCGGCCCATGCCCGAACCGATCACATGAAACGTCACCTGCGGGAACGCCTTGCTGGCAACGACGAAGAATTCCGGATCGAACAACATCGAACCGACCGCCACTGCGTGGATGCCCTCCCCGTACGGCGACGGGTCGCCGAGTTGATCCAGGTTGTGATCCACGCCATGGCCAACGTGATAGACATTGTCGCGGCTGGCGATCTCCTCTGCCATTGCCGGCGATACCAGTGCAATCACATCGAGCTTGGGCGCCACGCGGTCGAACTCGCGTTCGATATACGACGCAACATTGATCGTGCTCAATCCGTCCGACGCGCGATAGACCAGCTTGGCTGCAGGATTGACGCGCTTGGCCAGCTCGATGAAAGCGACCGCAATGCCGCTTTCGAACACGATCACATCCGCCTCGCGCATCCAGTCGAGCAACTGGCGCGGCGGATGCGCAGCATACCAACGGAACATCGCATCCTCGACCGACCGCAACCATGGACGACGCGTATTGAACGGATGCACCGTCGTGCGCCACAGGTAGCAGTCGACGCCCTTGTGCGAGACGACCTTGTTCGCGGTTTCGTCGAGCGGCAGCCGCATATCGCCCTTCATGCGCGACAACCGGCTGTAACGCAGCGAGAAGAACCGCGTGGTCCCGCGCAACGCCAGTTGATCGGTGATGAAGTGGATATTGGCGCGCCGCGGCGTTCGGTAATCGTGGGCGGACAAGACCAGATAGCAAGGCCGGCGGATGCCGGAAGCGGCGGCGGGTGTGTCGCTCATGGGCCGTGTCCTATGAATGAGTGAGAGAAAGCATGACCGACTGCAGGCGAAGACAATGTCGACTCATCGACGTGCCTTGGCCTGCGTCAGCAGCTTGCGGATGTTGATGATGGCAATCACATCGCGACGGAATGCCGGCCAGATCGCCAAGGCAAGCAGGCAAACGCCAAGCATCGTCACTGCGCCGACAGCCAGTTGCTCCCACAGCGGGCCGCCAACCGTCATGGAGGCGTAATACGCACAGCCACCTGCCACGCCGTAGGCGACCATGGCGCGCAGTGCATTGGTGAACAGGGCTCCGACCGGCGCGTCTGAAATCTTGCCGATCCACAGCAGCGACAGCGGCCACGTCAACAACAGCCCGAACGAATAGCCGATCGCCACACCCATTGCGCCCCAGCGCGAGCCGACGAAGATGCAGGCAATCAGCAGGACGCGACTGACCAGCGAATACACCAGCTGCGCGCGCATCAGTCCCCGCGCAAGGAACACCCAATACGTTGCATAAGCGGCCGTCTGGAAGATACCGCCCAGTGTCAGCACCTGGAAAAGCGGCACCGCCTCACGCCACTGCTCGCCCAGTACCAGCACAATCAGCGGCATCGCCAGCGCGCAGGCGAACGCAAACAGCGCAAAGATCAGGTGCACCATCACGGTCTGCCCGCGCAGCAGGAAGGCACTGAAGCGCTCGCGGTCGTCCTGCAGCTGCGACAACACCGGCAGCGCCACGCTGGTGGCAGGCGCATTGATCTGGTTCAACGGCATCATCAACAACTGGAATGCGCGGTTGTACAAGCCCAGCGCGTCCGGTCCGGTCCGCCAACCGATGATGACCTGGCCCACGTTGCGACTGGCATACCCCAGCAACTGCGCCGCCATCAGGTTCCAGCCGAAACTCATGAAATCGCGCATCGGTGCAGAACGCTGGTAGCCACCCGGCAACCAGCGCGCGCAGCTGGCGGCGATGATGAAATTGACGCCGGCCTGCACCACCTGCTGTACCACCAGCGCCCAGTAGCCCCAGCCCAGCAGCGCAGCAGCAACCGCAGCGCCCAGACCGAGCACCTGCGAGCCCACATCGCTCAGCGCCACCTGCCCGAAGCGCAGCCCGCGGCTCAGATGCGCGCGGTACTGCGTGGTCATGCCGTTGATCAGGAAGGTGATCGCCAGCGCCTGGGAAATCGTCACCAGGGCCGGCTCCTTGTAGAAGTTCGCAATCAGATGCGCCGAGGCGAACACCACCAGCGACAGCAGCAGGCCAATGCCGCTGTTGATCCAGAACAGGTTGTCGCGCTGCTCGCGGCTCACTTGCTTGGCTTGCACAGCCGCGGCCGACAGACCGAAATCGCGCAGGATCTCGGCGGCGCCGACGATGGCGGTCACCATCGCCATCAGACCGTAGTCGTAGGGCGTCAGCAAGCGCGCCAACAGGATGATGCCGCCGAACTGCACCACCATCTTGGCCGACTGCCCCAGCATGGTCACCGCTGCGCCGCCGGCAGCGCGCGACCCCAGGCTGCGCTGTGGCGGTGGCGGCGGTGTGGAAGATGTCATCGTAGGTGTCTCTGCGGTCACAGCGCGGCGTCTCCATCCTTGCCCAACGCTTCCAGATAGGTGCGGTAATGCAACTGCCCGATCCGCGGCCAGTCGCGCTGCGACAGATCCGGTGCCGGGCCGCGTGGCGCAGCACGCACCTTGTCCAGCATGCCGGTCAGCAGCGCGGCATCGAACTCGCCTTCATACAGGAACACCCAACCGGGGCCGACTTCCTCGGCGATGGCCGCGTTGGATTCGCTCCACGGCGCCAGCACCGGGCGCGCCAGCGACAACGCCAGCAGCAAGGTGCCGGAGTTATGCATCTGCCGATACGGCAACACCACCAGTTCGGCCGCGCTGACTTCGCGCGCCAGCACCGGCTCTTCCACGTAGGCCAGCAATGCGCTGATCCGCGGATCCTGCGCGCAGGCGTCCTCCACCAAGCTGCGCATCTGCGGCGTGGCCGGGTTGCCGACGATACGCAGGTTGAGACGCGCATCGTCGACCTCGCGCATGACCTCGATCAAGGTTTCCACGCCTTTGTACGGGCGGATCAGACCGAAGTGCAGCAGCCGTCCGGGCACCGTGTTGCCCTGCTCCATGGTCGCGAACCAGTCGCGATAATGGCCGTGCAGAATCGTATCGGTGAACGGCGGACGTGGCGGCGTGGTCGCATTGATGCGAATCCAGCGCCGCGTCAGCCGGTCGATCCAGCGCAGCAGGCTACGTTCGCGCCAGCCGCGGTCCTCATGCGGCGCAAGATTGTGCAAGGTGCGCACCACCGGCGTGCCGGTCAGCTGCAGCTTGAGCAACAACAACGCAGCGCAGGCCTGCTTGGCCAACGTGCCGGCAGCGGTCGGATGGCGCAGCAGGTATTCGGGCCAATGCAGATGCAACACGTCGTAACGCGACAGCAATGCATCGCGCATCGAAAAGAAGCGCGGATGCACTGCGGCAGGCAGCGCGTCGTAGAGCTGAGTCAGGTACGGATTGGTGTTGGCATTGGGCTTTTCAGTGGAAAACAGCACCGTCACCTGCGGCTGCGTTGCCGCATGCGTCATTGACGCAGGAGCAAGCGCGCTCATCGCACAGCCTCCTGCACGCGCGGAATGCCCAACGCATCGTGGTATTCGTCGACGTAGCGCCCGACCACATGCTTCCAGTCATAGCGGCTCACATAGGCCATGGACGCCGCGCGACGGGTGTCGAAATCGCTGTCGGACTGCAACGCAAGCGCCTGCACCTGATCTGCCGCCGCTTCGATTCTGTCGCGGCTGACGATCACGCCCTGCCCCGATTCGCTGGCGAGCCGCACGAATGGCGGGATATCGCTGAGGATCGGAATCAAGCCCGCACTCATTGCCTCCACTGCCGCGATACCAAAGCCTTCATGCCGCGACAGGCACACGAAGAACTGCGCCTGCTGCATCAATGCACGCAATTGCTCCTGCGAGGGCGACATGCTCAGCTGCACCTTCTCCTGCAGCCCGCGTTGGGCAATTGCCTTGCGCAGATCCGCTTCGTTCAGATCGTACTCGCGGCCGGCAATGATCAGCCGCCAGTGCGGGTCGCGCTTGAGCGCTGCCTGCAACAGCTCCAGGGTTTCGATCAGCCCCTTGTTGACCGACCACCGGCCGAAATACAGCATGGTCCGGCCGGGCGCGGTCGCTCCCTGCCCTGCATATTTCTCTACATCCACCCCGTTTTCGATCACCCGCAGCCGCGCCGGTGCCACCACCCTGGCGAACAGATCGCCATCGTTTTCGCTGGTGGCGATCACCCGTGCATAGGCCAGCGCCGAGGTGCGCGTGAGCGTCTGGAACCACAGCTGCTTCATGCGCGATGCGTAGGCGGTATGGAAAAAACCGCCGTGCGTGGACACCACCATCGGCTTGCCGTGCAGCGGCTTGGTCAATGCCAGATAGTCGTAAAAAAAATCGATGCCATGCAGATGCACAACGTCGGCCGAACGAATCGCACCGAGCACCGAGGGCGCCAGCGGGTAGCGCGACGAGCCGCGATAGCCAATCCGCCGGATCGGCAGCCCTTGGTGCGTGTCCTGCGCCGCAAGCGGCGTACCGGGATTAGTAAACACACGATCCAGCGTCACGATCTCGACCGTATCGGCGCTCGTGGCCTGATGTTGGCGGGCAACATTGAGAACGACCTCTTCCATGCCCCCGATCGAAGGATGGAATTGGCGGACGACATGCACCACTTTCATTACGCCACTCTCCTTTGCCAGCGGCGCGCACTCAGTTGCTGCGACGGCTGATTCTGAAAACTCGTCATTTGCGTTTCAACCCCAACATCCACGGTGCGATCGGCACCAGCACCGCGCGCATCGGCACGCTTACAGCAATCGCGAACGCGCTCAGCCCCAACGCCCAGGCAGGTGTACCGATTGCGCTACGTGCGATCAGGCCCGTACGCGCCACCACGCTGGTGGCCACCAAGAAAACCAGGGTATGCGTGCACAGAATCAGCAAGGTATTGCTACCGATCCATTGCACCCAGCGCAGACGCCGAATGAAATAAGCGACGCAAAACGTCATCGCCGTCCCGAGCAGACTGGCCAGCAGGAAGACGGCCGCCGACTGCCCGAACTGCAGGTTGTTCACGTCCACCTGCCCGTTCCATCCCGCCAGCCACCACCACAGTGCAGCCAACGGCAACAAGGCAAGCGCCCACACCTGCGCGCGCAATGATCGCAACGCATCGGCAAAGCGCGATAGCCAACCGCCGACTGCAATGAAAAACAGCGCCACCGGCAGCACATCCAGCGCGAGCGGCAAGCGCTGCTGCAGCGAAGGGAACCAGCCCGCCCACGCCAACGCGATCGGCAGGCTGATCGCCGCCACTGCGGCCGCACTCAATCGCGCACGCAACGCAATGTAGGCCAGCGTCGTGACAAAGAGCGCTGGCAGAAACCACAGCGCCGGAAGCACATACAGGCGTGACCCGTTGGCCCACAGCAATCCCGTCAGCGGGTGCCACCACGGGCGCGTCTGCGGATGACCTGCATGCCCATCGATCGCAGCAGTCAACAACCACAGCGCATAGGCCACCATGAAAAAAGCGAGATACGGCACCAGCAGCGTGCGCGCCAGCTTCGCGACGGATGCCCCCGTCAATGCCCGATGCCCGAATCGCTCGCCAACCCAACCCGACAACACGAAAAACAGCGGCACATGGAAGCTGTAGGCGAACAGCTTGTACGCTGGGGGCATGCCGCTGGCATGGCCCAGCACCACCAGCGCGATGGCCAACGCTTTGGCGGCGTCGATCTGCCAGTCACGCGTCGGCGCAGGTGCCGTTCTGGCGTCCGCCAAGTGATGCGCACGCGCAGCGTGCGGTGAAGAGGATGTGCTTGTCATGCCAAGGCGCCGCTCATGCCGCCACCCGGCGCGCGCCCAGCGCCCACGGAGCGAAGCGCATCAGGATCCAACGCAGCGGCACGCTGGCGGCCAATGCGAACAGCGTGACAAAGACCGCCCAACCCAGCCCCGGACGCGCCCCACCGAATCCACCAGCCAAGGCAGCAACACCGGAGAGCACGAAGAACACCAACATATGCGTACAAAGAATCAGCAAGGTATTGCGGCCGATCCACTGCAGCCACGCCCAGCTCTGTACCAGCCGCGCCGCGCAGATCACCATCAACGAACCAAGCAACGCGCTAACCAGGAACAGCGCGTGGTTACTTCCGAATTCGAGCATGTTGACGTCGATTCGCCCATTGGCGACAGCCAGCCAGGCCACCGCCAATCCCAACACGACCGTCGCCAGGGCGCTGCCGGCCAAGGATGTCGGCAGGCGTGGCGAAACGTGGATCAGCAAGGCGCCCAATGCGTAAAAGCACAGCGACACCGGTAGCACATCCAAACCGAAAAAAATCCGCACGCGCTGTGTCGGGAACCAGTTCATCCAGAACCACGCCACGATCAATGCCAGCCCCGCGATCAGGATCGGCGCCAGCAGGCGGCGCAAGACCATGTAACTCACCACAGTCACCAACATGACGGGCAAGAACCACAGCGGAGGCTGCACATACAGGTCCGGGCCGATGCCGGTGAACATCGCCACGATCGGCTCCCACCACGGGTGACTTCCCCAGCGCGCAGCCTTTTCGCCGATATTGCGGGTCAATAGCCAATAGGCATAACCAAGCAGATAGAAGGTGACGTACGGCAGCAGCAAGCTGCGTACATGCCTGCCGACTGAGCGCCTGTCCAGCCCAGTCGTGGTCGACGCATAACCCGCTGCCAACCAGCCGGATACCAGGAAAAACAGCGGCACATGGAAGCTATAGGCGAACAAGGTCATGCCATGTGGGACGCCCTTGGCATGACAGAACACCACCAACAGGATCGCAATGGCCTTGGTGGCGTCGATGCGCGGGTCGCGGACGCGACCGCCTGTTGCAACCTGCGCGTCGGCGGCCGGCAAAGCCGACGGCGATGCCGGCATTGCCGACACGCTCATCGTGCTGCTCCCGCAGGCAATGGCAACTGCGCGCCATCTGCCGTTGGATCGTCCTTGATCAAGGCGGTTTGCGCGTCGGACGCAGACCAGGTCGGCAGCATGTGCCACATGCAACCGCAGACAAACCACCACAATGCCGATGTCTTGATCGAGAAGTAACCGTTGGAGACAAGCAGGCTCAAGGCGAACGCAAAGATCGCCAGGTTCTTGAACAGCTGCCCTTCCTTGCTCGGCATCAGCAGCAGGAACGAATAGGCCAGCAGGAAGGCCAGCACGCCCACGATCGATTGCGATGCGATGAAGTACGAAATGCCACTATCGAAGTAACGATACGCCTGCGCAAAATCCAGGCCCATCCAGGATTCGAACGACAGGTTATTCATCGAATAAACGGTGAAGAACACGCGCCCCATCGTGGTGTCCTGGTATGCGGTGATGCCCGTGACCCAGACCAGCAGCCATGCGCTCATGATCACCAGCAGGAACACCAGGAAGGCCAGCCGCTGATCCAACCGTTTCAATAGCGGCGTCAGCAGCACCATCAAGACACAGGTACCCGCCGCCAATCGTCCGTCTGAGGCCACGATCATGAAACCGATCAACCCCACCGACAGGATCAGCGCCGCCGGCCGCATCCAACGCCAGAACACCAGCACGATCGCGGTGAAGAAGCAGATGTAATTACCCATCGTCACCGGCTCGATGAACATCGAAGAGGCGCGCGGCAGATTGGAACCCGGCAGGAAGTTACGCTCGCCCGGCCGTGTTGCGCTGACGAACAGATTACTGTCTTCGTTCCAAAAGCCTTCGGCGCTCATGCCGCGCGCGTTGACGAAGAAGCTCTTCGGATTAATCAGATCGCCGTATTTGACTGGCATCGCCAGCTCGAATGCGGCAACCAGTGAGACGATGATGGTCATGCGGATGAACAGCTTGGGCACCGAGCCCGTGTAGGCAGAGCCAAGCACGACGAAGGCGAACACCACCAGCGCGTCGCGGAAGAACTTGGGGTCGATCTGCCAGTTCACCAAAAACCGCACGAACATCAGCGTAACGATCAACCCGAGCCCGCTGACGATCAGGGCAATGCGTTTGCGGCTCAACGAACCCATGCCAAGCAGGAAGCACGCCGCGTAGACCATGAATTCGACCGCGTAGGTGATTACCGGTCGCACGGTGAACACGTTCGCGTTGATGAACGCCAGCACCAGGTTATAGCCCACGCCGACTAGCAACGTGAGCTCGATCAGCAGGTTATGCCAGCGCACGCGAGTTTCCTCGCTCATTCGAATCAGCATGCAGATGCCCGCTTGAAAGGAGCGGCTGCAATGCAGCCGCCCGCGGCGCCGAACGCGCCTGCTCGCACGCTCCCCACCATCATCAGTACGCGGTCTTCTGTCCGAGCACGCGCACAGCGGTCAGCACGATGATGCGGATGTCCAGCCACAACGACCAACGGCGGATGTAATCGAGGTCGTACTGGATACGCTTCTTCATCGTCCGCAGTTCCGGGGTTTCGCCACGGAAGCCGTTCACCTGCGCCCAACCGGTGATGCCAGGCTTGACGTAGTGACGCTGCATGTAGTGGTTGATCAGCTTTTCGTAGTGCGTGTTGTGCTGCGCAGCGTGCGGGCGCGGCCCGACGATCGACATGCTGCCACCCAGCACGTTGAAGATCTGCGGCAATTCGTCCAAGCTGCTACGACGCAGGAATGCACCGAAACGGGTAATACGTGCGTCATTCTTGGTCGCCTGCTGGATCGTCGTGCCATGGTCGTCGTGCACACGCATCGAGCGGAACTTGAACATGTAGAACTCGCGGCCACCCAGGCCATGACGGCGCTGGCGGAAGAACACCGGGCCGGGCGAGCTCAACTTGACGCCCACGGCAATGGCGGCCATCAGCGGCCACAGGCCAAGCAGCGCGATCACGGCCAGGATCTTGTCCTGCAACGCCTTGGCCACCACGAAATAATTGTCGCGGTCCACCCCGCCCTGGCGCAGATTGATCACCGGCACGTTGCCGATCTGTTCGCCAGACTGATTGAGCAGACCGAAATCGAACAGGTCAGGCACCAGCTTGACGTTGATCGGGTAACGATCCAGGCGCTGCAACAGCTGCTTGATGTGGTCGCGTTCGCCCAGCGGCAGCGAGATCCACACCTGCTCGACCTGGTTTTCCTTCAGATAATCGATCAACGCGTCCGGCTCGCCCAGGCACGGCAATGACTGACGCTGTTCGGTCACGGCAATGTCGTAAGGAGTGCGAAAATAACCGACCAGGTTCATGCCGACCCACGAGTTACGGCTCAGGTAGTGGTTGATTTTCATCACCGGGTGACGCAGCCCCACCACCACCACGCGTTGCACGTCCACGCCCTGGGTACGCAAATGGTTGAGGAAGCCGCGCAGCACCGTGCGTGCCGCCACCAGCGAGGCCAGGCCACCGACGAACCACAAGCCGATCCAACCGCGCGACACCTGCTCGCCCACCTGCACGATCAGCGCATGCACGGCAAACAGCGCGAACACACCGCCGAACGCGCCGCCCAGCACCATCAGTTCGCTCAACAGCCCACGGCCGCGCCAGCTGCGGTACAACGGGAACAACGCAAAGCAGATCACCGAGTACAGCAGCGTGGTGGCGATCGCCAGCCGATACGGCGCGGCTGGCACCCAGGAACCAAACACGATGCGATAAGCGACCAGACCGGACACCACAACCATGGTCAGGTCGAAGACGCGCAAAACCAGATCGGCCGCAGCCGAATATTTGGACAACAATCGCGGCGAGGAAGTTGTGTAAGTCGCGCTACTCAAGTCTGCCAAAAGCATGGGGATGTCCTCCAAACTCGATACGACGCATGCGGGGGAACATACGAATCGCACGCGAGCTTTCAATCATCTCCGCCAAGCGATCACCGCGGTAGAACCTACCGACCCCAGATCACTCGACAGCCCTTTGTTTCAACAGAGACAAACTTTCAAACGAAGGAGCCCGAAACATACGGGATCCCACCTTTTCCACGCTGAATCAGTTGTCACTTTAATTAACCATCGTTTTGCAACATCACGATGTCAGTTCGGCCGCGTTTCCCGCCCATTGACGCGCAGGAAGTACCGCACCAGAGCCACAGCCAAACCTAGGAATACGCCAAAGATCAGGCCCAACGCGAGGTTCAATTTCAGTTTCGGCGAAGTCTTCGACGTAGGCACATCTGCGGTATCGACGATGGTCACGTTGTTGGCGCCGACATTGCCTGCCACACCGATTTCCTTGTAGCGCTGAAGCAGCGCATCGTAGAGCTGACGGTTGGTGTCGACGTCGCGCTTGAGCATGTTGTAACGAATGCTGCGGCTCTGCAGATCCAGCTCGTTGTTCCGCAAGCCGGCAATGCGCTCGTTGAGCAACTGCTCCTGATGCACCGACGCATCGTAGGTCGCCTTCAGCGACTGGCGCACGTTGATGACCTCGCCATTGATCTGCCGGCGCGACTCTTCGATTTGCGCCTTCAGACGCTGCATTTCCGGGTAGTCCGGCTTGAAGGTCGACAGCTTCTGCTGGTACTCGGTGGTGAGACGCACCTGCTCGCTCCGCAGGCTCTGGATCAACGGACTGCTGAGCACCTGAGGCAACGACATGCCATCGCCACTGGATGCCTGACGCCAGGCGGCCTCGGCCTTGATACGGGCGTCCTGCGCAGAAGCCAGCAAGGCGTTGAGATCGGTCAGGTTCTGCGCCGGCAACGAGGGCTTGTCGTCGCCCACCGACACAATCTGCTCATCGGTGGAGTATGCGACCAGCGACTTCTCCGAATCTTCGACCTTGCTGCGCAACTGCTCCAGTCGCTCGGCAAGGAACTTGGTCGCGAACGAGGACGCCTTCATGCGGCGTTCCTGCGTACTGATGATGAACATCTTTGCGTACGTGTTGGCGATCTTGGCCGACAGCACGGGGTCCGGCGAATCGTAGTTGACGTAGACCAGGCGCGAATTGAGGATGGGTTCGACCACCAGGCCGGCCAGCAACGTATCGGTGAGGCTGCGCTCGATGATCGCCTGACGCGAATCAACCGATTTGCCTGCCTCGGGATTCTTGGCTGCGGCCTTCTCCAGTGCCTCGTCCACCTGGTCCTTGAACGCCGGCTCCTTGTCGAGCTTGGCTTCGCGGATCACTGCACGTGCCAGTGAACGGCTCTGCAGCAGCTGATACTGGGTCTGGTAGAAATCGCGATCCTGCGGCGACTCCACCGGCATCAGGTTGTCGACGTTCACCACGTTCAGCGAATCGCGTTCGATCTGCAGCGTGCTGGTCGCGCGGTACTTCTCCGGCATCAGCAGCGTGATGGCCAGCGCCAGCAGCAATGCGCCCAGTGCGATTGCGATAATCAACCAACGCTGCGACACCAGGGCGCGCCAGTAGTCGAGCAACCCCACATCGGCGAGTTCGAGATGCCCGTGACGCTGCGACGAAGAGGAACGATTGTCGGAATTCATGCTCATCGGTAAGCGCGCCACACCATCACAAGAGGAGTCAGTTCCAGCATGGTGCGCAACCACACGCGCGCATCCGAGCGGTACACCACCACGATGTCGCCGCCGTAAATCTCAGGATCGGGGTTGGTTCCCTTCTCGATTTCGGTCAGGTCGAACCGCGCGAGCATCTTTTGCCCATTGACCATGCGGAACACGATGACATTGCCGCGGCTGGCGACCGTGCTCACGCCCTTGGCCTGCGCGATGGCTTGCTGCAAGGTCAGGTTGGCCCCGATCACCGGATAAATGCCCGGCTCGTCGACCGCTCCGGTCACGGTGACGCGACGGCCGTTGGATTCCTGCACGAACACCGACACCTGCGGATTTTGCAGGTAGCCGTTGCGGTACCGGTCGGCCACCATCTTTTCCAGCTCGCCGACGCCCATGCCGGCCGCATTTACGTCGCCAATGAGCGGCAACGAAATGTGGCCGTTCTGATCGATACGGACCTGCCGTTCCAGATCGTCGATCTGGAACACCTTGACCAGCAGCAGGTCGCCTGGCGAGAGCCGATACTCGGGCTGCACTGCGGACATTGCGAGCGGGTCAGGCAGTGGCAACGAGGTCGCCATGTCCTTACCGGTGCTGCAAGCGCCCAGTGTTATCGAGCAGATCAACGCCAGGCTGAGCGCTTGGCAAAATCGTCCGATCAGTTTCTTCATGCGTGTGGCTGGCTGCCTCGGTTGGGTGGGACAGGAGCTCGCGCAGCATTCAACCGGCCAAACACGCCAGCACGAACGTACGACAGAGGATTCATCCCGGGACATCGGGATCACGACAGGTAAGGCGTGTTGCACTGCACTATGGCACAGAAAAATCGCACCGCAAGAGACCGCACGCCATTTTTTTGACAGCGTTGGCCTATTGATTCAAGTTCGTCGATATCGCGTTAACGAACCGTGATCCACGTTTGAATCTGGAGAAAATGTTTCGGAGTGTTTTCGGACACTTAGCACCATTGCGTGATCCAAGTCCATAGCGAACCGGACCGCAAAAAGCCGGCGCTAGTGCGCCGTTCATGCTGCATCGCGATATGCCGATATGCGTATTCGCCCAGGCCGTCGCGGACACAAAAATGCAATGTTGCGACGCAACAAAAAAGCCCATGACCTGACGTCATGGGCTCGTTATTTGGTCGGGGTAGCCGGATTCGAACCGACGACCACTAGTCCCCCAGACTAGTGCGCTACCAGGCTGCGCTATACCCCGAAGATGCTGCGCTCCGCCGCGAGGGCGGCCTGCGATTATAGCGGCTTTGTGAAACGTTTTCCTAGCGGCGCAGCAGTTGCAGGACTTCTTCCAGCTCCATCCGCACCTGCTTGATGATCTGATTGCTCAGCGCCGACTCGCTCTTGGCGCCATCGCCCTCCAGGCGCAAGCGCGCACCGCCGATGGTATAGCCCTGTTCGTACAGCAACCCGCGGATCTGACGCACCATCAGCACGTCATGGCGCTGGTAGTAGCGCCGGTTCCCGCGCCGCTTGACCGGCTCCAGGCTGGGGAACTCGGTTTCCCAATAGCGCAGCACATGCGGCTTGACGTCGCATAGCTCGCTGACCTCACCAATGGTGAAATAGCGTTTGGCCGGGATCGGCGGTAGCTCGCGATTACTGCCCGGATCCAGCATAAGCCTCCACCCGTTCCTTGAGTTTTTGGCCGGGGCGGAACGTCACCACCGTCCGTGCCGAGATCGGAATTTCTTCGCCGGTCTTGGGATTGCGACCGGGCCGTTGGTTCTTTCGCCGCAGATCGAAGTTGCCGAAACCCGACAGCTTCACCTGACGGCCCTGCTCCAGCGCATCACGCAGCACATCGAAGAACGCGTCGACAAATTCCTTTGCCTCACGCTTGTTCAGACCGACCTCGTCGAACAGACGTTCGGCCATCTCCGCTTTCGTCAATGCCATGCCAATCCCCTGGTTACCGCCTCAACTCCGGATCCGGGCGCGATGCTCGCGCTCGATCACGGCCACCACGTCGGTGACGACCGCATCGACGTCCCGGTCGGTGAGAGTGCGCGAGTTATCCTGCAAAATCAAGCCCATAGCCAGACTCTTGAAACCTGGCTCGACCCCCTGCCCGACATAGCGGTCGAACAATTGCACCTCACGCAACAATGGCCCGACCGTAGTGCGCACGCTGGCCGACACTGCCGCCCAGCTCACCTCGTCGGGCACCAGGAAGGCCAGATCGCGGCGCACCGAGGGGAACCGTGACAGCTCGCCGGCGCGCGGCAGGGTCCGCTGGACCAAGGGCATCAGCTGCAACTCGAACGCGATCACGTCCACGTCGATGTCCAGCGCCTTGGCCAGACGCGGATGTACCTGCCCGATCCAGCCGATACAGACGCCGTCGCGATAGATATCGGCCGACCGGCCCGGGTGTCCGAACGGCTGCGTCGACGGCTGGAACTCCAGCTGCGCGCCGCTGGCCGCAGCCAGCGCGATCAAGTCGCCCTTCAAATCGTGGAAATCCACCTTGCGCGCTGGCTCGCCCCACTGCAACGCCAGCGCATCGCCGCACACCGCCGCGGCAACGTGCTGCGACTCTCCGGGTGCCGCACCGGCATCGGCCGCAGCTGCGAACACCTTGCCCAGCTCGAACAAGCGCACCCGCCCAGCCTGGCGTGCAGCATTGCGGCCCAACGTGGCGACCAGGCCCGGCAACAGGCGCGGACGCATGATCGCCAACTCCGCACTGAGCGGGTTGGCCAGCGGCACCAGGCCTTCGGTAAGCTGCCAACGCTCCAGCAAGGCCGCATCGACGAAGGCGTAATTGATGGTTTCCTGCAGCTCGCGCGCCACCAGCTGGCGCCGCACGCTGAGCTCGTCCAGCTGGGTTTCGCTCGGCATCGCGATGCGACTGGCGCCACCAGGCAGCGTGGTCGGCACCCGGTCGTACCCGTGGATACGCGCCAGCTCTTCAATGAGATCTTCTTCGATGGCGATGTCGAAGCGACGGCTCGGGGCCATCACCTCCCAGCCTTCGGCAACCGCTTCGACGTGCATGCCGAGCGCCCGCAGCATGCGCACGACGTCGGCATCGTCGATCTGGATACCGAGCACGCGTGCAATGCGCGCACGGCGCAAGCGGATGCGCGCCGGCTGCGGCAGATGCTCCGGCAGCTGCGCATGCACCACCGGGCCAGGCGTACCGCCGGCCAGTTCCAGCACCAGGCGCGTCGCCACTTCAATCGCCTGCGGCGGCAGTGCCGGATCCACGCCACGCTCGAAACGGTGCCCGGCATCGGTATGCAGGCCGAGTTTGCGGCCACGGCCCATGATGGCCTCAGGGGCGAAGTACGCCGACTCCAGGAACACATTGCGGGTGGTATCGGTGACGCGTGTGTCCAGCCCGCCCATCAAGCCGGCCAATGCAACCGGACGCCCGGCATCGGTGATGGTCAGAAAACTCTCGTCCAACGTGACCTGGCGACCGTCCAGCAGCACCAACTGTTCGCCAACGCGGGAATGGCGCACGCCGATCGGGCCTTGCAGCGTGTCTAGGTCGAACGCGTGCATCGGCTGGCCCAGCTCCAGCATCACGTACTGGGTGATGTCCACCAGCAACGACACCGGACGCACGCCGCTGCGGCGCAGCCGCTCGGCCAGCCACACCGGCGTCTTGGCGGACGGGTCGATTCCTTCGATCACACGACCGCAATAGCGCGGCGCATCCTTACCGGCGTCCAGTTCCACTGCCAGCGTGCGCGTGGACACCGGCGCCACCATGCCGGCGTCGAACGCCACCACTTCGCTGGCGCACGCGGCGGCCACGTCGAAGGCGATGCCGCGTACGCTGAAGCAATCGGCACGGTTGGGCGTGAGCTTGATCTCGATGCTGGCATCGGGCAGCCCCAGATACTCGGCCAGCGCCTGCCCCACCGGCGCATCGTCGGGCAACTCGAACAGACCCGACGCATCGCTGTCCAGACCAAGTTCCTTGGCCGAACACAACATGCCGTTGGACGCCACACCGCGCAGCTTGGCCGCAGTGATCGTCAGCTCGCCGATCTTCGCACCGACCAGCGCCAACGGCGCCACCAGACCCGCACGCGCATTCGGCGCGCCACACACGATCTGCAGCAACTCGCCCTGCCCGGCATCGACGCTGCAAACCTGCAGACGATCGGCTTCGGGATGACGCACCGCTTCGACGATACGCGCCACCACCACCTGACCAAGCGACTCGCCCAGCGGCGTGACTTCTTCGACTTCCAGACCGATCGCCGTCAGCGTCGCGGCCAGTTCATCGCGCGTGGCCTGGATCGGAACGTGGCTGCGCAGCCAATTTTCAGAGAATTTCATGAGAGGCCGGGAATCGAGAATTGGGAATGGGGAATCGCAAGAGCAGGGTTGCCGGGCCTTCGGAACCGGACCGATGGAGCCAATGGCTCTTGCGATTCCCGATTCCCAATTCCCGACTCCCCGCCGTCAAGCAAACTGCCGAAGAAAACGCACATCGTTCTCGAAGAACGCGCGCAGGTCGTTGACGCCATAGCGCAGCATCGCGAAGCGCTCCACGCCCAGGCCGAAGGCGAAGCCGGTGTAGCGCTCAGGATCGATGCCGACGCTGCGCAGCACATTCGGGTGCACCATGCCGCAGCCCAGCACTTCCAGCCAGCGCGTGCTGCCGTCGGGCTGCTGCCAGGCGATATCCACTTCCGCGCCAGGCTCCACGAACGGGAAATAGCTGGGACGGAAGCGCATTTCGAAATCGCGCTCGAAGAACGCACGCACGAACTCGGACAAGGTGCCCTTGAGGTCGGCGAAATTGGAATGCTCGTCCACCAACAGGCCTTCGACCTGATGGAACATCGGCGAGTGGGTCTGATCCGAATCGGAGCGGTACACCTTGCCGGCCGCGATCATGCGCAGCGGCGGTTTGTGCGCGTCCATGTAACGCACCTGCACGCCTGAGGTATGTGTGCGCAGCAGGCGTCCGTCGCCGAAATAGAACGTGTCGTGCATCGCGCGCGCCGGATGATGCGGCGGAAAGTTCAGGGCTTCGAAGTTGTGCCAGTCGTCCTCGATCTCCGGGCCGTCCGACAGCTCGTAGCCGAGCCGCGCGAAGATTTCGACGATGCGCTCCAGCGTGCGTGTCACCGGGTGCAGACCGCCGCGCTCGCTTCGACGCCCCGGCAAGGTGACGTCGATGCGTTCACCGGCAAGACGGGCATCCAGCGCGGCGGTTTCCAGCGTGTGCTTGCGCTCGGCCAGCGCTGCAGTCAGCGCGTCGCGCGACAGGTTGATCGCCTCGCCAGCCGCCTTGCGTTGCTCTGCCGGCAACGTCCCGAGCTGCTTGAGCTGGGCAGTGATGCTGCCGCTCTTGCCCAGCAATGCGACACGCAAGGCTTCCAGTTGGTCCGGCGTCTGCGCCGCGGCAACATCGGCCAGCGCGCGCTCGGTCAGGGATTGAATCTCACTCATTGCACTTGCGCCTCAACTGCTAGCCGAACGGTGTTTCCGGATACACCGGAACGCATTGTCACTGCATTGACCTGTCATCGCCCACTTGGCGACTTCGCTAAAACGCAAAAGGGGAAGGACTCGCGCCCTTCCCCCTGCATCTCTGCGTTTCACGCATCGAAAGCATCCGCACCGAGGTGTGACTACTGACGATGACTCGCTTCTGTCAAAAGTCCGCACATGGATGTGCGGGCTCTTGCAGAGGGACCTGCATTTACGCCGCCAGCGCGCCCTTTGCCTTCTCGGCCAGCGCGGCAAAACCGGCGGCGTCGTGCACGGCGATATCGGCCAGTACCTTACGGTCCAGGGTGATGCCAGCCTTGAGCAGGCCATTCATGAAACGGCTGTAGCTCAAACCGTTGATGCGGGCAGCCGCATTGATGCGGGTGATCCACAGCGAACGGAAATTACGCTTCTTCTGCTTACGGCCAATGTAGGCGTACTGCTGCGCCTTGATGACCGCCTGCTTGGCAACGCGGAAGACCTTGCGGCGAGCGTTGTAGTAGCCCTTCGCCAGGGTCAGAATTTTCTTGTGGCGGCGGCGCGCCTGCACACCACGCTTTACTCGTGCCATGGTTCAGTCCTCAGAGATAGGGAAGCATACGATCGAGACGGCCTGCGTCCTCGGCACGGACGTGGTTCGTCTGCCGCAGGTTGCGCTTCCGCTTGGTCGCTTTCTTCGTGAGGATGTGGCTACGGTTTGCGTGGCCGCACTTGTACTTGCCGGAGGCGGTCTTGCGGAAACGCTTGGCCGCCGCCCGGTTGGTCTTGATCTTGGGCATTGCAATGTCCTTGATGGTGTTTTGTCACTGACACGGGCGGCAGTCTTGCGACCACGCTTTCCATCCTTGCCCTTGCCTGCTTGTAAGTCCTTGATCGAACACGATCCGGACAGGTCCTGGTGCCGCTTGCACGGCGCCCCGATAAAACCGGGCCGCGCAGTCTACCCGTTGCCGGGAATTGTTGCAAATCGTGGAGCTTGCACTGCAACAGACCTGTCGGGCCCGTTGCAGTGCCGAATCGGATCCTCAGACCTTCTTCTTGGGCGCGATCATCATGACCATCTGGCGCCCTTCCAGGCGCGGACGCGACTCGATGACGATGTCGTCGCCCAGATCGGCCTCGATCCGCGCCGCCATCTCGCGGCCCAGCTCCTGATGGCTCATTTCACGGCCACGGAAGCGGATATTGACCTTGACCTTGTCGCCCTCTTCCAGGAAACGGCGCATGTTGCGCAGCTTGATCTGGTAGTCGCCCTCGTCGGTGACCGGGCGGAACTTGAGTTCCTTGATCTCGACCTGCTTGGTCTTCTTCTTGGCCTCGTTGGCCTTTTTCTGCTGCTCGAACTTGAACTTGCCGAAATCCATGATCTTGCAGACCGGCGGATCGGCCTGCGGCTGGATTTCGACCAGATCCAGGCCTTCTTCTTCGGCCTTGGCGAGCGCTTCGTCGCGCGACAACACGCCGACCATCTCTCCGTCACTGCCGATCACGCGAACGCGCGGCACACGGATTTCTTGGTTCTTGCGGTTCTGTTTGTTGTCAGGGGTACTGATATTGCAATCTCCCAGAGGAATCGAACCGGCGCATCCGGATCATCCAGACCGGCCGGGGTTGGCTCACGCTGCCTGCTCTGCCTGCAGACGTTCGATGAAGGCCGAGACCGTCATGGTCCCAAGGTCCTCGCCTGAACGGGTCCGCACGGCGACAGCGCCATTTTCCTTCTCGCGGTCGCCGACCACGAGCAGATATGGCACGCGTTGCAGCGTATGCTCGCGAATCTTATAACCGATCTTCTCGTTACGCAAATCTGCGCTGACACGGAAGCCTTGATTTGCAAGGGTTTTCCGCACCGAGTCGACATATTCAGCCTGAGCATCGGTGATGTTGGCGACAACGACCTGCACCGGGGCCAGCCAGGACGGGAAGGCGCCGGCGTGGTGTTCGATCAAAATGCCGATGAAACGCTCCATCGAGCCGACGATGGCCCGGTGCAGCATGACCGGATGCTTCTTCTGGCTGTTCTCGTCCACGTACTCGGCGCCGAGGCGGCCCGGCATCATGAAGTCGACCTGCATGGTGCCCAGCTGCCAGGTGCGGCCGATGGCGTCCTTGAGGTGGTACTCGATCTTGGGGCCGTAGAAGGCGCCCTCGCCCGGCAACTCCTGCCACTCCACCCCGCACACGCCCAGCGCACTGCGCAGCGCAGCTTCGGCCTTGTCCCAGGTGGCATCGTCGCCCAGGCGCTTTTCCGGGCGCAGCGCGATCTTGATCTGGATGTCGTCGAAGCCGAACGCGGTATAGACCGCCAGCGCCTGCTGGTGGAAGGCGGTGACTTCGGATTCGATCTGCGATTCCAGGCAGAACACGTGCCCGTCGTCCTGGGTGAAGCCGCGCACGCGCAGGATGCCGTGCAGCGCGCCGGAAGGCTCGTTGCGGTGGCAGGCGCCGAACTCGCCGTAGCGGATCGGCAGGTCGCGGTAGCTGTGCAGGCCCTGGTTGAACACCTGCACGTGGCCGGGGCAGTTCATCGGCTTGACCGCGTAGGTGCGCTTCTCCGACTCGGTGAAGAACATCGCGTCCTGGTAGTTGTCCCAGTGGCCGGATTTCTGCCACAGCGACACGTCCAGGATCTGCGGGCAGCGCACTTCGCCGTAGCCGCTGTCGCGGTAGACCTTGCGCATGTACTGCTCGACCACCTGCCACAGCGACCAGCCCTTGGGGTGCCAGAACACCAGGCCGGGTGCTTCTTCCTGCAGGTGGAACAGGTCCTGCGCCTTGCCGATGCGGCGATGGTCGCGCTTGTCGGCTTCTTCCATGCGCAGGATGTAGGCATCCAGCTGTTTCTTGTCGGCCCAGGCGGTGCCGTAGATGCGCTGTAGTTGCTCGTTCTTGGCATCGCCGCGCCAGTAGGCGCCGGAGATGCGGGTCAGCTTGAAGGCCTTGAGGAAGCGCGTGTTGGGCACGTGCGGGCCGCGGCACATGTCCACGTATTCCTGGTGGTAGTACAGGCCCATCGCGGTGATGTCCTCGGACATGTCCTCGATCAGGCGCAGCTTGTACTCTTCGCCGCGCTGGGCGAAGACCTCGATCACCTCGGCGCGCGGGGTGACCTTCTTGATCACGTCGTAGTCCTGCGCGATCAATTCCTGCATGCGCTGCTCGATCGCGGCCATGTCGTCCGGCGTGAACGGGCGTTCGCTGTAGATGTCGTAATAGAAGCCTTCGGCGATGACCGGGCCGATCACCATCTTGACCTCCGGGTACAGCTGCTTGACCGCATGCCCGACCAGGTGGGCGCAGGAGTGGCGGATGATCTCCACGCCTTCGGCGTCCTTGGCGGTGATGATGCGCAGGCTGGCATCGTGGTCGATGACGTCGCTGGCATCGACCAGCTGGCCGTCGACCTGGCCGGCGATGGTGGCCTTGGCCAAGCCGGCGCCGATCGACTGGGCGACCTGCATGACCGAGACGGGGGATTCGAATTCGCGGCGGCTGCCGTCGGGAAGCGTGATGTTGATCATGGGCAAGAATGAGGTCTGGTCTGGCTGCAGCGGTCGGCTGCCATGGGAGATCTGGCCATCGCTGGTCAGGCTCGGAGGGGAATGCGGGACGAGAGGCAAGACAGCGCCATGCAGGCGCTCTGCGCGCTGGCGCAGGCAAGGATCAGCGGTGGGCGGTGGTAGTGCTCATGTCGCACGCTGGGCCGGCGCCGGGCGCGGGCCACCTTCTCGCAGGGGGTCTTGGGCGTGAATGGTAAACCAATCAGCCGTCCGCTGCGTACGGCGGCGCGGCGCTGGCGGGCGCATGGCATGATGCCGGCCACCTGTCCTGCCGTTGCCGACCATGACCATCAAGGGTAAAGCCACCTCGCTGGATATCGCCTACCTGGCCGGCGTGTCGCAGCCGACCGTGTCGCGCGCACTGCGCGGCAGCCCGATGGTCAACGAGGAAACCCGCAAGCGCATCCTGCGCATCGCCCGCGAGCTGAACTACAAGGTCGACAAGAACGCCTCCTCGCTAAGGCTGCGCAATGCCGGCACGCTGGCACTGCTGTTCTTCGAAGACCCCACTGCCGACGACTCGCTGATCAACCCGTTCTTCCACTCGATGCTGGGCTCGATCACCCGCGCCTGCGCGCTGCAGGGCTACGACCTGCTGGTGTCGTTCCAGCAGTTGTCCAAGGATTGGCAGGCCGATTACGAAGACAGCAACAAGGCCGACGGCATCATCCTGCTGGGCTATGGCGACTATCAGGAATCGCGCCAGCGGCTGCAGCTGCTGGTCGAGCAAGGCACCCACTTCGTGCGCTGGGGCGCGGCCCTGCCCGGCCAGCCCGGCATTTCGATCGGCAGCGACAATTACCAGGGCGGGCTGGACATTACCGACCATCTGCTGGCGCAGGGCTGCCGGCGCATCGCGTTCGTCGGACACGCGTCCAACCACTACCCCGAATTCGAAGAGCGCTACCGCGGCCATGCCGCTGCGCTGGCGCAGCACGGCCTGGTAGCCGACCCGGCACTGCAGTTCGATGCGATCACCACCGAGTTGTCCGGCTACACCGCATGCCTGGCACTGCTGGACAGCGGCAATGCGTTCGATGCGGTGTGCGCAGCCAGCGATCTGATTGCGATCGGTGCCATGCGCGCCCTGCGCGAGCGCGGCCTGCGGGTGCCGCAGGACGTGGCGGTCAGCGGCTTCGACGATATCGCGTTGGCGGCGTCGGTCGCGCCCGCGCTGTCGACCGTGCAGCAGGACACCAAGCAGGCCGGCACATTGCTGGTGGAAAGTCTGGTGGCCCTGATTCGTGGCGAGGCCGCGCAGAGCCGCACGATTCCGGTGCGTCTGGCGCTACGCGATTCCTCGCGCAGCAGCGGGCTGCAGCCGCCACTGGGATGGGCGCCGTCTGGCGCAGAGACCGGCGATGCGCTGACGGGTCGGGCGTCGGATGGGACGGTCAGGCGCTGATTCGGGATTCGGGATAGCGCGCCCGTTGGGTCGCGAGATCTCGCGACCCGCTGCGTGCGGCGCAAGAGCGCAACCGGGCGCGACAGGCGTCAGCGGCAATGCCTGATCGCGCCCAGGTGCGCGCCTACCTGTTGCGTGCGTCGCGTGCAGCCTGCTCGGCCATTTGCAGGTCGAGCTGCTTGCGCAGGGCCGGGTCGGTGATCGGCGCATCCGACAGCAACACGCGCACGCCGTGCGCCGGCACCGCTGTTGCGAAACCACGCTGCACCTGCAACTGCTCGCCACTGACCGCATCGCGCCACGCGCCAGGCTGCAGGAAGCGCGTCACTTGAATGGTGGCTGCGGTATCGGCCTTGTTGAGCAGCACCAATGCGGTCTGGGTTGTACCTGCATGCTGATAGACGCGCAGGAACGCGGCTTGATCGCCGTGTAACCGCACATCGACCTGCACGCCACGCTGCAATGCCGGGGTGTTGCGACGCACCTGGGCGATGCGTTGCAGCGGGCCGAAGATCGGGCTCTGCGGTGCAGTGCGAATGCGCTCGACGCCGAAGTAGTTGCGATTGCCGGCATGTTCGGCACGCCCACGCATGAAGCCGATTTCCGAGCCGTAATAGATCACCGGAATGCCGCGGGCGGTGAACAACCAGTTGTGCGCATCGATAAACCCGTTATCGGTGGCATCCAGGCGCGCCATGTCGTGGTTGTCGTAGAAGCTCATCAACTCGTAGGGGTTCGCGTAGGGCCCTTGACGCAGGAACAAGGGCGCGGCGAGTTTTTCGAAGCCGGCCTGTTCATGACCGAATACCGCGGCAAGCTGCTGCTTGAGCGGGAAATCCAGCACGCTGACGCCGGCATTGCGCGTCCAGGTATGCCCGGCGATCTTGTTGGCGTCGTAATCGAAGGCTTCGCCGAACATGAAAAAACCCGGACGTTTTTCGCGAATGCGCGCCACGAAGGCATGCCAGAAGCGATCCGGCATCCAGCCGATGGTATCGATGCGAAAAGCATCGGCGCCCTGCTCCATCCACTGCAGGTACGCGCCGGCCAGATAATCCAGCACCGCCGGATTATTTTCGTTGAGGTCGGACAATTCCGCCAGGCCGCCGCCGGTGTTGTAGAAGGCATGCAATGGGTTGTGCTGCGGATCCAGTTGCGCAGGCGCGAGATTCTGGTGGTCGGCGACCAGGCGCCCTTGTGCATCGTAGAGCTTGCCAAAGCCGGGTTGCGCCTGCGGCATGGTGTAGGCCGGCGAACCATGGTTGCCCACGATGTCCAATACGACCTTCAGCTTGTTGGCGTGCATGGCGCGGGTAAAGCCGGCGAAATCAAGTCCCGGGCTGGGCAGATGTTCGTCGAGCTTGTAGAAGTTGACGCCCCAATAGCCGTGATAGCCGGTCTTGCCATGGTCGCTGAGCGTGCTGCCGCAGGTGATCGGCTTGCCGCCGGTGAACGCTTCGTCGGGGTTATCGACGATCGGGGTGATCCACACCGCCCCGAAGCCCAGGTCGCGGATGTAATCGGCATGCTCGACGATGCCTTTGAAGTCGCCACCGAGATAGCCGATGTTGTCCTCGCTGCCATCGGCGCATGGTGTAGGCACATCGAAGGTGCGATGCGCACCACCCTGATCGCGATGGTCGTTGCCGGTATCGCCGTTGACGAAGCGGTCGGTCACCACGAAGTACACCGCCTCGGCGGCAAACGGCTCCAGGGTGCCGTAGTAGTCCTTGGCTGCAGGCGCCGCCATTGCCGCGCCCGCGTACATCGTCAACGCTACATACATCGCACTGCGCATCACTGCCCTCCCGAGGCCACTGGAACCCGCACCACGTACACGCCTGCAATCAACAGGCTGAGCCCGCCAATGGCCAATGCATAGATCGGCTGCCCGCCCAGCCACACGCGCAGCACAAAGCCCAGCGCGCTGGCGGCGACCAACTGCGGAATCACGATGAAGAAATTGAAGATGCCCATGTACACGCCCATCTTTGGAGCAGGCACGCTGTCTGACAGCAAGGCATACGGCAGCGACAGGATCGAGGCCCAGGCGAAACCGACCCCCACCATCGACAGCAGCAACCACTGCGGGTCGCGGATGACCAGCATCGACAACAATCCGGCGGCACCCAGCCACAGGTTGCACAGATGGCCCCAGCGCAAGCCGACCGCACGCACCAGCAGCGGAATCACCACTGCAGCCAATGCAGCAAACCCGTTATAGGCGCCGAACAACACGCCGACCCAGTTTGCGCCATCGTTGTAGGCCGCCGAAGCGGTGTCGTTCGCACCGAAATGCACTTGCGTCACTGCGGCAGTGGTGTAGATCCACATCGCAAACAAGGCAAACCACGAGAAGAACTGCACCCAGGCCAGGCGACGCATCGTCATCGGCATGCTGCGCACGTCCTGCACGATCGCCACCAACATGCTGGTGGCGGGCAACATGCGGGCCAAGGCAAGCAACACGCCGTAGGCAAGACACAACCCGGCCAGCACGTACAGCATGCGGTCGCCGTGCTGCCAGGCGATGGCCGTGGCGAGCAGCACGCCCAGACCGCACCACAGCACGCTTGCCATGGGTGTCGGCGCCATGCCGGTGCGTGCCACCTGTGCGAGAGGCGGATGCGCATCGTCAAAACCGGCCAACTGCTCTGGGCTGTACTCGCGCGTGCGCAGCACCGTCCAGGTGATCGACAGGAACAATACCGCCGCGCCAAGGTAGAACGCGTAGCGCACGCTGTCGGGCAACTGGCCTGGCGGCGCGGTGTTGGCAATGCCCCAATGGGTCAGCAGCCAGGGCAGAAAACTCGCGACGATCGCGCCGATGCCAATGAAGAAACTCTGCATCGCGTAGCCGGTCGGCCGTTGCGACGGCGGTAATTGGTCACCCACCAGCGCACGGAAAGGCTCCATCGAGATGTTGATCGATGCATCCAGCACCCACAGCGTCCCGGCGGCCACCCAGAGCATCGGCGCGTTGGGCATCACCAGCAAGGCCAGCGTGGTGAAGACAGCGCCCACCATGAAGTACGGACGCCGGCGGCCCCACGGGGTCCAGGTGCGATCGGACAGGTAACCGATGACCGGCTGCACGATCAGGCCGGTGAGCGGTGCAGCGATCCACAGGCCTGGCACGTCGTCGACCTGCGCGCCCAGGGTCTGGAAGATACGGCTGGCATTGGCGTTCTGCAGTGCGAAGCCGAACTGGATGCCGAGAAAGCCGAAGCACATGTTCCAGATCTGCCAGAAATTCAAGCGTGGCTTGGCGTTCATGGCGCGGCCTCCACGCGTGCTGCAGGCCCGACCAACAACGCACTGACCTGCGCCGCATTGACCACACCATCACGGCCGCCGCGGCCGCCGTTGTACTGCGCAAAGTGCGCCAATGCGCTCATATTGAAGCCGTTCTCGAGCCGGAACGTACAGGCCTGCCCCGCCACCGCATCGAAAGTCACTTGTGTGGAGAGCTGCTCGCCTACGCTATGCGGCATCACGATGACCTGCGATTGTGCGGGTTTCCCCGGGCACTCCAGCACCAGGTGTTTCACCGCTGCCGTGATCCCGGTATTGATCGGGCCATTGTCATTGCGGTAACGCAGCGATACCCGATGCACGCCTGCATGTGCCGGACGCCAGCTCCAGCGCTGGCTGCCCGGCAACTGCTGCAGTGGGCCGAGCGTCAACGACGGGCTATGCAGCGACTCCAGACCATCGCGCCGCCGGGTCAGGCTGAGCACATGCAGCACGCCATCGTCGGGGAGATCCCAGTGCGCGCTGGCATCGAGTGCGCGGCCGTCCAGATACAGCGTTGTTCCTTCCGGAATATCGATGCGATACGTGTTGCCGATCTGTTGCGCGACCGGCGCCGGTGGCATCTGCGGTGCGAAGACCTGCTTCGGTCGCGGCGGCGGCGTCAGGTCGGCATTGTGCCCAACCAACTGCACCAGCGTGGTCTGCCCCTGCCGTTCGCTGCGTCCTGCCACCAGCAACTCGCCGGCATCGTTCGCCGGGCGCTGCAGCACGTACCGTCGTGCGCCCTGTTCCAGCACGATCTGCTTGGCGTCGCCAAACAACAGGGGCAGCAAGGACCGCGGCAACTTCGGTTGTAGCTTGCCATCGGCCGACAGCCCGAACACACCCTCCTGCACTGCAGACAGGTAGCCCGCCACCGACCACAGCTGGCGTGGCGAGTTCACCACCGGGCCACTGCGCGCGCCCTCTTCCACGTGCACCGCAAGGCGCTGCATCTCGTAGTTTTCCATGTTCGAGCCCGCCAGCGCGCTGCTGCGCATCAGCGATTGCAGCTCCAACGCGATGCGTGGCGCATCGTCCAGCGTGCGTGCAGCGCGTAGCGCATAGGCACTGACGAACGGCCAGACAGCGCGGTTGTGGTAGATCGGCTGCGCGGCCTCTTGCGGCCACACCACCGGGCTGCCGCCCGCAACCATCGGGTAATTGCGCAGCGCAAGGCGCGCCCGCTGCGGCGGAAACACATCGGCCAGTACGCCCAGCGAGAGGCCGAGCAGATCCACCTTGGCGTAGCGTACCGGATGCGCTGCGCTGCCGAGATAGCTGACGTATTGGCTGCTGCGCGCATCCCAGAAACGCCTATCGATGGCCTGGCGAAGTGCATCGGCCCACTGCGCATATTGCACAGCGCGTGCATCGCCATGCTGGCGCGCCAACTGTTCGGCCAGCCGCAACGCCTGGTAATGCAGCACGTTGGTGGAGAGCGCAAAGGATTCGGCAATGAATCGCACGTCCTCGCGCGTCCAGTCCGGGTAGGTCTGTTCTCGCCAATCCAAGAACGAGGTTTCGCCGCGGTAGAGACCGATCTGCGCATCGAACACGGCATCGCGGTCCTGCGCGATCGTTGCCTGTAGTGCCTGCCACACCTCTTCGGCAAACGGCTTGTCGTCCAGCAGGCCGCGTGCGGCAAGGAACCACACCACCCGATCGCTGCTGATCGGCCAACTGCCGCCGGAGCCGGTGTCCTGCGCCACGAACAGTCCCGGCGTGCGCCCATCGCGTGCGGCAGAGAGCTTGAAGCGCAGTGCATTGCGCGTGCGCTCCGGCTCCAGCTGCGCCAACGCAAGATCGGCCGCAAAGCTGACATCGCGCGTCCAGACGTAGGGCCAGCGTTCGCCGGTTTCGAAGCAGGCGCACGGCACCGGCTTGCCATCGTTGAAGGCGGGGTCGCGGATCGCCTCGACGCGGTCGTCGGCCATTTCCTGCTGTGCCAGCGCGAACAAGGCGTCGAACAGCGGGCTGGCGGTGTGCGTGCGCATCGGTTGTGCCGCAATGCGGCGTTCGCCCTGCGGCCAGCGCAACACGAAGCTGCCGTCGTCCAATGCCTGCGCTTGGGCCCGGCGTCCTTGAAATTCCAGTTCGTCGGCCAGTGCCGGCGAACTTGCCGCAACGCCCAGCGTTGCAGCCATGCAGATCATCTTCAACATCGAAGTGGCAAGACAGCTTGCGCCGTCGGCCTTCCTCCCTCGTTGCACGCGTTGTGGTGCGCGGCACGGACGTGCCACGGGCGCGGACCCTCCCAGGTGCCGTGGCGCCATGGTAGACGCGCACTCTGCTGTTCCGCACCACTGCATACGTATTCATGGGTTTCCAGCAGTGCGTAGCACGGCGCATCCACTGCAAGGCACTGCATAGTCACTGCTTGCGCAACGGTCACCTTGGGAGGGGATATGCCGCTGTCTTCACGTCGAGCGCACTCGACACTGGGCGCCGCATGGATCGCCCAGCTGCTGGTCCTCACGCTGTTCGGCGGTGCCGCGCCGCAGCTGCATGCCGAAATCACCACCGTCAGCGTGGAGTCGCCGAACAAGGTGCTGCAGGTCAGCCTGGAGGTGGATGGCGGCACGCCTTATTACCGCGTGCAGCGCCTCGGCGAGGCGGTGGTGCAACGCTCGCGGCTGGGGTTCGAGCTACGCGACGGCCGGCTGGACCGCGGCATGGCGGTGCTTGCCCAGGCGCGCCAAAGTCACGATGACACCTGGGAGCAGCCCTGGGGCGAGACGCGGCTGGTGCGCAATCACTACAACGAGTTGCGCGTGAGCCTGGGCGAGCGCGACGGTGCGCAGCGCACGTTCGACGTGATCTTCCGCGTCTACGACGACGGGCTGGGCCTGCGCTATCGCTTCCCCAAGCAAGCAGGCATGCGCGAGGCGATCATCGACGAGGAAGTGACCGAATTCGCCATCGCGCAACCGGCCGATGCCTGGTGGATTCCCGCAGGCGAGCCGATCCACTACGAGTATCTGTATCGGCACACGCCGTTGAACCAGGTTGCGCTGGCGCATACGCCGCTCACGCTGCGTACCGACAGCGGGCTGCACATCGCACTGCATGAAGCGGCCTTGGTCGACTACGCCGGCATGTGGCTGCGCCGCACCGACAACCAGCGCCTGCGCGCGCAGTTGTCGCCGGCTGCCGAAGGCTGGAAGGTGCGCCGCAGCCTGCCCTTCGATACGCCATGGCGCACGCTGCAGATCGCCGATCAGGCCACCGGCCTGGTGGAATCCAACCTCATCCTCAACCTCAACGAACCCAATGTGCTGGGCGAGGTGAGCTGGATCAAGCCGTCCAAGTACGTGGGCGTGTGGTGGTCGATGCATCTCAATCAACAGACCTGGGCCACCGGCCCCAAACACGGCGCAACCACCGCGACGACAAAACGCTATATCGACTTCGCCGCAGACCACGGCTTTCGCGGCGTACTGGTCGAAGGCTGGAATCCCGGCTGGGATGGGGAATGGTTCGGCAATGGCGGCAGCTTCGATTTCACCCGGCCCACGCCGGATTTCGACCTGCCAGCACTCAGCAGATACGCCGCAGCCAAGGGCGTACATCTGATCGGCCATCATGAAACCGGGTGCGCAGTGGACCATTACGAAGATCAGATCGCCGAAGCGATGGACTTGTATGCGCGCTTCGGCGTGGACTCGGTCAAGACCGGCTATGTCTGCGACGACGGCCAGGTGGAACGGCGCAACCCCGCGGGCGGCACGCCGCTGCGCGAATGGCACGACGGGCAATGGATGGCACGTCACCACCTGCACGTGGTGCAGGAAGCGGCGCAGCGCCACATTGCGGTCAATGCGCACGAGCCCATCAAGGACACCGGGCTGCGCCGTACCTATCCCAACTGGATCTCGCGCGAAGGCGCGCGCGGCATGGAATACAACGCCTGGGGCCAGCCGCCCAATCCGCCCGAGCACGAAGTCAACCTGGTGTTTACCCGGCTGCTCGCCGGGCCGATGGATTACACGCCCGGCATCGTCAGCCTGAAGGGCCGCAACGGCCAGGCGATTCCCAGCACGTTGGCGCGGCAGCTGGCGCTGTATGTGACGCTCTACAGCCCGATCCAGATGGCCGCCGATCTGCCCGAGCATTATCTGCAACACCGCGATGCGTTCCGCTTCATCGAAGATGTGGCGGTGGACTGGGACCAGACCCGCGCGCTGAATGGCGAAGTGGGCGATTACGTCACCATCGCACGCAAGGACCGGCACAGCCGCGACTGGTTCCTGGGCAGCATCACCGACGAACACGGCCGCCTGCTGCAGGTGCCGCTGGGCTTTCTCGAACCCGGCGTGCGCTACATCGCGCAGATCTATCGCGATGGCGACGGCGCGGACTATGCCAGCAACCCGTTCGCCTTCGTGCGCGAAGAACGTCAGGTCAGCAGTGCCGATACGTTGGAGCTGCGTCTGGCACCGGGCGGTGGTCAGGCCATTCGCTTTGTTCCGATGGGTGGCAAACGCTGACCACGACATCGCTTGGGCGCCAACGCGCACAGCCAGCACGATCGATTGCACGGCGCAGCGGTCATACCGCCGCTGCGCATCGCGCAGCATGTCGTTGCTGAGCGCAATCACCTGGCCGTCGCCGGCATGGCCCTGGGTGGAATCGATTTCATCGCGCAACACCGCAGTGAATACGTATGCAGTGCACGTTTGCACCCAGGTGCCGTGTCTACCATACGTCGCAGTCGTGTGACGTCCATCGTGGCACGCGACGCATGACATCCAGGCAGCCCTGCCGGATCAAAAATCAAAAAACAACATGTACCTGGGAGGGGAAAATGTTGAAGCACAAGCGCTCCGCGCTGAGTATCGCCCTGGCCGTTGCCATGGCACCGACATGGGCCGCCGCGCAAACGGCAACGCCTGCACAAGCAAGCGACGCCCAACAAGGTGCGTCCGAACAGACTGCCGGCGCGGTCACCGACTTGGACAAGGTCCAGGTCACCGGCCTGCGCCACGCAATCGAAGGCGCCATCTCGGTCAAGCGCGATTCCACTTCGATCGTGGAAGCCATTTCGGCCGAAGACATCGGTCGCCTGCCGGACGTCAGCATCGCCGAATCGCTGGCGCGCCTGCCCGGTCTGGCTGCGCAACGCGTTGCCGGCCGTGCGCAGGTGATCAGCGTGCGCGGCCTGTCGCCGGACTTCTCCACCACGCTGCTCAACGGGCGCGAAGTGGTCAGCACCGGCGACAACCGCAGCGTGGAGTTCGACCAATATCCATCAGAACTGGTCAGCGGCGTCACCGTCTACAAGACACCGGATGCCGGCCTGGTCGGTCAAGGCCTGTCGGGCACGGTGGACATGCAGACCGCCCGCCCGCTGAGCTACAACGAGCGCGTGATCGCCATCGGTGGCCGCTACCAGCGCAACTCCTTGGGCAAGGCCGCCAACGTCGACCCTTACGGCAACCGCTTCAATGTCAGCTACATCGACCAATTCGCAGACCGCACCATCGGCCTGACCATCGGTTACGCGCATACCGACATGCCGATCCAGGAAAACCAGGTAGGCCTGTACGAACCGTGGCAGCAGGTCAACGCGCAGCGGCAGCGTCCTGGTGTCGCCGATGGCGTGTATTTCTCCGATGGCATCAAGGCGCTGCGCCGCACCGGCAACCAGAAGCGCGACGGCGTCATGGCCACGCTGCAGTATCGCCCGTCCAATGCCTGGACCAGCACGCTCGATGCCTTCCACACCGAAGCCGAGCAGATCGACACCGCCAACCAGTTCGAGCTCAATCTGAGCAACTACAACGGCGGCTACACGCCCGGCCTGAACATCAGCAACGTGCGCGTCAACGATCGCAATACCTTCATCGGCGGCGATGCCAGCGGCGTCTATCCGTTGGTGCGTGGCATGTACAACAAGCGCGAAGACAAGATCGACGCCTTCGGCTGGAATAACGAAATCACGGCCGGCTCCGTCAAGATCGTCGCCGACCTGAACTACTCCAAGGCCACACGGGACGAACTGAACCTGGAAAACAATCTCCAGCGCGCACCGATGCCGCAGCTGGATACCGTGGGCGTGTCGGTTGTCGGCAACGGCTTCTCGCAGCTGACGCCGGGCATGAATTATTCCAATCCGGACGAGCTGTTCCTCACCAACACCATCTATGGCTCCGGATACGGCAAGGTGCCAAGCGTGGAAGACGTGCTCAAGGGCGCGCGGCTGCAGGCCAGCTTCCCGATGCCCGAAGCGCTAAGCTGGTTCTCGGACCTGGATGTGGGCGTCAACTACGCCAATCGCGAAAAGCAGAAGACCCAGCCCGAAGGCAATATCACCCTGGGCGCACAGGGCGAGGCCACGGTGGCGGCAGACCTGCAATACGCGCCGGTCAATCTCGGCTTCGCCGGTCTCGGCTCCCTGCCTGCGTGGAATGTGCCGGCCACGGTGGCGCGCTATATGTTGTTCAACCCCAGCGACGACGCCTCGTTCCTGGTGTCCAAGGCCTGGACGGTGGAAGAAAAAATCACCACCGCCTGGCTGCGTGCCAATATCGATACCGAGTGGGGCGAAGTAGGCGTGCGCGGCAATATTGGCGTGCAGCTGCAAAGTGCAGACCAGTCCTCGCAGGCCAACTACTGGGACGCCTCGCAGCCGGCCGGTAGCGAAGTGCGGCCCATCGACGATGGCAAGACCTATCGCGACTGGCTGCCCAGCTTGAACCTGGCATTTCAGTTCCCGTACGAGCAAACGCTGCGCTTCGCTATGGCCAAGCAGGTCGCACGCCCGCGCGTGGATCAACTGCGGGCATCGCTGGAATTCGGTGTCGACACCTCCACCGGGCGCCCCGGCGCCAGCGGCGGCAACCCCATGCTCGATCCATGGCGCGCCAATGCCCTGGACATCTCCTACGAGAAGTATTTTGCCGACCGTGCTTACGTGGCCGCGGCGTTCTTCTACAAGGACCTCAAGAGCTACATCTACACCCAGAGCCGCGACAACTACGATTTCTCCTCACTGGTCGCCGGCTACGTGCCGCCGCCGGGCTCTGCACCGGTGCTGACCACCGGCACCTTCAGCGCCCCGTTCAACGGCAAGGGCGGCACCTTGCGCGGCGTCGAACTCACCGCCTCGCTGCCGCTGGATCTGATCTTCGCGCCGTTGGAAGGCTTTGGCATCCAGGCCAGCGCCACCTTCAACGACAGCGACGTCAAGATCCGCGACCCGGAAAGCGCCTCCAGCGTGGGCGACGGTGAAATCAGCCTGCCGGGCTTGTCCAAGCGCGTGTACAACCTGACCGCGTACTACGAGCACAAAGGCTTCGAAGCACGCGTCAGCCAGCGTCGCCGCTCGGACTTCATCGGCGAAATCGGCAACTTCAACGGCAACCGCACGTTGCGCTACGTGGTCGGCGAAAACATCACCGACGCGCAGATCAGCTACAACTTCAGCGAAGCCAGCAGCCTATCCGGCCTGACCCTGTTGCTGCAGGCAAGCAACCTCAGCAACTCGCCGTATCGCACGTACGCAGAAACCAAGGACCGCCCGCTGGAATACATCGAGTGGGGCCGCACCTTTGTGCTGGGTGTAAATTACAAGTTCTGAGCCATTGCAGGGATAAATGGCGCTGTTAGCCCCTCTCCCTCCGGGAGAGGGGTTGGGATGAGGGTACGGATTCCACGCGAACACCCTCGGCATCCAAAAAGCGCTGCTTTCACCTCCTAATCGATCTCCCGACAGGAGCGATGATCTATTACGCGCAATGCAATCACGGCGTCTCGCTCCAGAACTTCGAAATCTCCACCAAGGAAAAGCCGCCGGCTAGACACCGGCGGCTTTTCTTTGAACAGCATTTTCCCTTCGAGTCGATCGTCTGGTACAGGCTGGAAGGAATCGAGCGCAAGGCCCACACGCGCGCACTTCACGTCCTGCAGTTTCCGAGCGCCAGACATCCTCTGAAATGTTAGCCGCGGCATCGCTCGGGAATATGCTTTCGCAATCGATTTTCATCAGGCAGCCGATTCTTCAAATTTGATCGACCAAGAGGAGATACCTAACCATCTCCTACAGCGGCGCCACTACATAACTCATCTCGCTTCGCCTACCAGGCACCGCGCATCGCATGCACGCCAACTCGGATCTAACAACCCACCACAAAAAAGCGAGGCATCCCAACGGAACGCCTCGCCGGTATCAATCAAACACACCCATCAAGCTTTCTGAAGCGGTAGCGTCACTCCCCGCCCATTGCACAAACCACAGCGTGCCTCGGCAAGCGCACGCGACCATGATCGATCACCCCGTGCTCCACCCCCGGCACATCGATCTGGCGCCATGCACCTGCAGGCAGTGGCAGCTCGGTGATGTCGGCAGACAAATTGAACGCCAACAGCATGACCTGGCCGGCATGCTCACGCCGGAACATCAGCACCGGCTCTGCGGTGTCGTAGAACGCGATCGCCCCTTCCCGCAAGGCCGGCATGCTTTTGCGCCAACTCAGGAATGCCCGCACGGCGCTCAGCACAGACTGGGCATCGTCCTGCTGCACACTCACTGCAGCCAGACGATGCGGCTCGGACAACGGCAGCCACGGCTTGCCGCTGGTGAAACCCGCCGACGGCGCATCGGTCCACGGCATCGGCGTACGGCATCCATCGCGCCCCTTGAAAGTTGGCCAGAACGTGATGCCATACGGATCCTGCAGATCCTCGAATGCCACATCCGCCTCGCCCAGCCCAAGCTCCTCGCCCTGGTACAGGCAAACCGAACCACGCAACGAACATAGCAGCGCCACCACCATGCGGGCGAACGCAGGCGACGCATCTTCGCCGCCCCAACGCGTTACCGCACGCACCACGTCGTGATTGGAAATCGCCCAGCACGGCCAGCCTTCCAGCATGGTCGCCTCGAGCCGGCTGACCGTTTCACGGATATAGGCAGCACTGTAATCCTGCACCAACAGCTCGAAGCTGTAGCCCATGTGCAGACGGCCCTTGGCGGTGTACTCGGCCGTGGTCGCCAACGAATCTTCCGAGGAAATCTCGCCCAGGCTTACCGCATTCGGATAGCGATCGAGCAGAGCACGCAGGCGCTCCAGGAACGCCAGGTTTTCCGGCTGCGTGTTGTTGAAGTAGTGGTATTGATAGGCATACGGATTGTCCGCACTGAAGCCACGCCCTACCCGCTTGTCGGCCGGCTTGGCGGGGTTATCGCGCAGCTGCGCGTCATGGAAGCAGAAGTTGATCGCGTCCAGGCGGAAGCCATCCACTCCACGGTCCAACCAGAACCGCACATTGTCCAGGGTTGCCTGCTGCACCTCGGCGTTATGGAAATTGAGGTCGGGCTGGTCGACCAGGAAGTTGTGCAGGTAGTACTGCTCGCGCCGCGGCTCCCACTGCCACGCCACACCACCGAATAGCGACAACCAGTTGTTCGGCGGCGTCCCGTCCTCGCGCGGATCGGCCCACACATACCAATCCGCCTTCGCGTTGGTCCGGTCCTGACGGCTTTCCTGGAACCACGCATGTTCGATCGAGGTGTGGCTCAACACCTGATCGATCATCACCTTCAGCCCGAGCGCATGCGCCTTGTCGAGCAGACGGTCGAAATCGTCCAGCGTCCCGAACAACGGATCCACCGCACGATAGTCTGCGATGTCATAGCCGAAATCGGCCATCGGCGACTTGAAGAACGGCGAGATCCAGATGGCATCCACGCCCAGCCCGGCGATGTAGTCGAGCTTGGCAATGATGCCCGGCAGATCGCCCACCCCATCGCCGTTGGAATCCAGAAAACTACGCGGATAGATCTGGTAGATGACCGCCCCGCGCCACCATGGTGTCTGTAACATGCACGCCCCTCCCGGGCCACTGCTGGCAGCCAACACGGCCACCGACTAAGGGCGTTAGCCTAGCGGCGTGGCACTCTTTGGGCGCGGACGTGCATACGTATTCATTGCTCTTGCGGACAGATCGCGTGGCCTTGGTCAAAATTGGGTGGCGTCGCAGCGACCCCACAACCTGATATTCGGCGTCGGTGAGCTTGAGCCCTTCCATGTAATCGTCGCGAGTGGCATTGGGGTTCGGCAGCAGGATCATGGTCGCCGTCTGCTCGATCAATGCAGCGGCAATGTCGCTGGCCAGCACGTCTTCGGGACTCTGTGTGGCGAAAATGCCCAGGCCGTTCTACTTTCGGATGGTCTTTTAGGTAGTTGGCGCCGCACGCACGCACGAAGATCTCCGCGAAGCGGTCCTTGCCGAAGAAGAGGATGCGTTGCGCACCTGCAAGCAAAAAAGTGGCTCCGGTCAGTGCCGGGGCTATCCATCGAGCGTTATCTGTGTCGACTCCCCGCAATTCAAT
>NZ_JAGHWZ010000016.1:0-234537 GCF_017746015.1 Xanthomonas sp. A1809
TACATGCCCGAAGGCAAATACTCTTAGCTGCAGAAGTCCAACCACTGGCAACTTATCGCTTGCAAAGCAATTAATATGTTGCTTGATTAAACGTCTGCAAGATGGACAATCATCCTTCCTGCAGGCGTCCGCACAAATTACCTGCGCACACTGTCAAAGAACATGGGGAAGTGGCCTCAGCGCCGTTCCCGTCAGCTTCGTCGTTTCCGTCGAAGCGAGCCGCCCATTATAGCGGACTTTTTCTTGCCGTCAACACCTCATTTCGAGGTGGTTGACGCTGCTTCGTTTGAACCCGAAGGTTTTCTGCGAAGCGAGCCGGCCATATTAGCAGGCTTTTCATCCTCGTCAACCCCTCGTGAAGAGGAAGTTGCCGCCGCTGCACTTCAATCCGCCGTAGCGTCTTTCCGTGTAGCGAGCCGCCCATCATAGCCGGCTTTTTCGTTTCGTCAACACCTTGTGATGTTTCCGATTCGCCTCGTTCGTTGTTGCGATGCTTCGAGAAGCGCCGCTGTCCTGAGCGAGGCCGCGCAGTTTATCGAGACCACGCAGAAGTGCAAGCACTTTTTGACACTGGCATGACATCGACCTGTATCCACCCGGATACGGCACGCGATTGCGCACTCTCACCACGTCCCGCACGCATGCAGGCTGCAGGCTCATTGATCGACACCCGGAGGCGTAACGGTGCGGTATCGATCGCGGGTTGGCTCGATGAAAATGTATGTACCAGACAGAGAGCGCCCTCATGCCCGCTTCCCGCAATCTGCTTCGCGATCTATCCCTGCCCGCGATTGCCGCCGGGTTTGTCACCGTGCTGGTGGGGTTCGCCAGCTCTGCGGTGATCGTATTCGAGGCCGCGCGCCATCTGGGCGCCGACCAGGCGCAAATTGCATCGTGGATGTGGGCACTGGGCATCGGCATGGGCGTGACGTGTATCGGCTTGTCGCTGCGCTACCGCGTGCCGGTGGTCACGGCCTGGTCCACGCCGGGCGCGGCGATGCTGATCGGCAGTGCAGCCGGGGTGCCGTTGGGCGAGGCGGTCGGTGCGTTTGTGGTGGCCGCGGTGTTGGGGATGGTGGCCGGGTTTTCGGGATTGTTCGAACGCGCGATCCGGCGGATTCCGGTCTCGCTTGCCTCCGGGATGCTGGCCGGCGTGTTGTTGCGCTTCGGCCTGGACATCTTTGTGGCGATGCAGAGCCAGCTGTTGCTGGCGCTGGCGATGTTGGCGACCTACCTGGGCGGGCGGCGCTGGTTCGCGCGCTATGCGGTGATTGCGACCTTGTTGGTGGGTATTGCGATAGCTGCCAGCGGCGGGCTGCTGCGGTTGGAGGCGGTGCAGTTGCAACTGGCCCACCCGGTGCTGGTAGTGCCGTCGCTATCGTGGGCGGCGCTGTTCGGCCTGGCGATTCCGTTGTTCGTGGTGACCATGGCCTCGCAGAACGTGCCGGGCGTGGCGGTGATCCGGGCGTCCGGCTATGCGGTGCCGATCTCACCGACGGTCGGCTGGATCGGTGCGGTCAATGCGGTGCTGGCGCCGTTCGGTGGCTTTGCGTTGAATCTGGCGGCGATTACGGCGGCGATCTGCATGGGTCGCGAAGCGCATGAAGATCCGGCGCGGCGCTACACCGCTGCGGTCAGCGCGGGCGTGTTCTACCTGCTGGTCGGGTTGTTCGGTGCGACCGTGGCAGCGGTGTTTGCGGCCTTCCCGCGTGAACTGGTGATGGCCATTGCCGGGATCGCGCTGCTAGGCACCATCGGCAATAGCCTGGCGGCGGCATTGCGCGAGGACAGCGAACGCGAAGCGGCGTTGATCACCTTTCTGGTCACCGCCTCCGGGCTGACGCTGGGCGGGATCGGCGCGGCGTTCTGGGGCCTGGTGGCCGGAACGATCACATTGCTGGCATTGCGGACGAAAGCAGCGCCTTAGTACGCGTGCCCGCTGATGGAGCACCAAGTGCGGCAGACGCATGCGCTGGCCGCCTGCCGGTGATCACAGCGCTCTTACTCCGGGTCGCGCAACTGCAGCAGCCAGTGCGCGGTGACGCTGCTGGGGCTGGGCAAGGGTTCGAGATGGAACTGGCGATACACCGGTGCGCCATCACGGGTGCGCAGCGGCAAGGTGACATAGGCAGCGCGACCCAGGCGTAGCGCCTCTTCGAACAGTTCGACCTTGCCACGTGCGGCATCGTCGGCCAGCAAGGCGAGGATGTCGCAACCGATCAACTCGGCCACTTCGGTCTGGCTGAGTTCGGCGAACGCCGGGTTGACGAACATCAGCCGGTGCGCAGCGGCGTTGGCACCGCGTTCGATGATGGCCACCCCGTCGCGCAGCCGCGACAGCGAGGCTTCGAGCAGGGTGAAATCCTGCTGGAAGCGCTTGCGTTCCATTAGTTCGATCAGCACGCGCAGGCTGCGCGCCGACTCCAGATGCAGCGGCGACCAGCGCCGTGCGCGGCCGCGTACGGTCTGCTGCCACAGATCGAAACTCTTGCGTGGCGACAGCCGCGAGTTGGGGATGTCCTGCAGCTTGGCCAGCTGCGGGTTGCCGGCCCATTTGACCTGCTGCACCTGCTCGCGGCGCGTCCACAGCAGGGCGCTGCGCGATTGCGGCATCAGCGGCACGAAGATGAAGCCAGCGGCCAGCGGAGCGAGGTCGGCCAGCTCGGGGAACACCTCGCCGATGGCGTCCACATGCAGGGCACCGACCGCATCCTCGCGCAGGGCGTCGTGGTGTTCGGATTCGATGTGGTCGCGGATGCGGCGCAACGCCTCTGCATCCGGCACGCTGCCATGACGGCTGATTTCGTTGCCGTGGAAGATGGCCACGCCATCGGCGTCGACCACGTCCATCAGGTCCGGGGCCATGTCGGCGAGCATGTCCACGGTCAGGTGCTCGGCGTCGTTGAAGTCGGTGATCAGCTTTTCGCGGATGGTGAGCAGCACCGACTCCAGCCGCGCCCGCCCCACCGCCTGTAGCGCGCCGATGCGCCCGGCCAGCGCGCGGGTCACCGCATCGGTGGCATCGCGCATGGCATGGCTGGTGAAGTGCGGGCTGTAGTGGTGACAGGAAATCAGCCCCCAGAGCGCATCGTTGACCACGATCGAGGACACGAGGGTGGCGCTGACGCCCATGTTGGCCAGGTATTCCAAGTGCACCGGCGAGACGCTGCGCAGGCTGACATCGCTCAGATCCACCGGGGTGCCCAGGCGCGGATGCAAGGTGGGCTGGATCGGCGACGGCTGGTACCGCACATCGGCGATCTGGCGCACGCGGTTGCGCAGGTACAGCGCGCGTGCCTGCGCCGGGATGTCGCTGGCCGGGTAATGCAGGCCCAGATAGGCTTCCAGTTCGGGCTGGCGCGCTTCGGCGATGACGTCGCCATTCCACTCTTCGTCGAAGCGATAGACCATCACCCGGTCGAAGCCGATCATGCTGCGCAGGCCCTTGGCCGCGCGCACCGCCGCTTCGTCGATGCCGGCATCGCGCTCGATGCTGCGCAACAGCGGCAGCGCTTCGCGCAGGGTGACATCCATCAGGCGCGCGTCGCGCGGCTCGATTTCGATCAGCCATTGCTCCGGATACAGATGCCAGGCGGCCACCCAGGGATGATCGGTCGGCGCGCTGCGCTGCGGGAAGCGCACATCGGCGTGCAGCAGGTGCTGCGGTTGATCGTCTACTGCAAATGGTTGCGCATCGGGCAGTTCCAGCACCTGGGTGTACGGCATGCCCAGCAGGGCATCCATCGGCACGCCGATCAGATCGGCGGCGGTGCTGCTGGCCTGCACGATGCGGCCATCGGCCGGTTCGATCACCAGCAACACGCCGTAAGGCTGGATCAGGCCGGGAATATGGATCGGTTCCCGCGCGCAGACATCCATATCCAGAGGTTCGGTGGACTGATTCACGGCTGTGGCTCCGCTGCGAGGCAGGTATGGAAGTGGGCGAACATGGCCTGCGCGCCGTCGATGGCGGCGTCGCGTGCGGATGGGGTGGCCAGGCGTCGGTCCAGCGCTGCCTGGAAGCGGCGCCAGCCGGCCGGGTCGTCGTCGGCCATCTCGAAATAGCGCAGGGCGCCGGCCAGCGCGGGCTGCTGCTTGCGCACGCTGCGTGCGATCACCCGTCCACCGAGCTGCGAGCCTTCGATGACGTACAACATGCCCCAGCGCGCGGCATCGTCGGCAGTGGCGGGCAGTGCGGCCGGCAGATCCGGTTGCTGGCCGAGCGCGCGCAGGTCATCGCGCAGTGCCGGCACCCGACGGCGGTAATGCCAGCCGTTGCCGACCAGGGTGGCCAGCCAGTTGCCGAGTTGCGCTTCGAAGCCGCTCAGCAAGGCATGGTGGCGGCGCAGGATCTGCACATAGGCGGCCGAATCGACCCGCCCCTGCGCTAACGCCTGCATCAGCGGCACTGCTTCGACCAGGCGATGGGCATCCTGGGTGGCGTGGCGCAGTGCGAGCGCAGCCGATGGCGGAACTGCCAGGACGTCGGAAACCATAGGAGCTCAAAGCGGTGCCGCGGCACGAAGGACACCAGCCTAGCAGTGCCTGCGCAAATCAGAAAAAGCAGACGCGAGCGCAAGCTGAATAGGTTGGCTTCACGGCTGCGCCGCGGGGCTGGTGCCGGCGCCGCGCGCAGCCCGTTTCCAGGCCATGCCCCAGCCTGCGGCCAGCAGCACAGCGGCCAGCAACCACGGCGCGCCCGGCAGATGCAGCGGTGCACCGCTGCCGATGAACCAGGCGAAGACATTGGCGAACAACAATGGACCGGCGATACCGGCCAGGCTGACCAGGCCGGTGAGCGCGCCCTGCACGCGACCTTGCGCGTCGGCGCCGACCTCACGGGTGATCAGGGCCTGCGCGGACGGTGCGGCGATGGCCCACAACGCACTGATCGGCACACCGATCAGGAAGGCAGTGCCGCTGTCGGCCAGCCCATAGATGATGAAGCCGATCACCCCGCAGCCCAGCCCCAGCAGCAACGCGCGGCGTTCGCCGAGCCGGCGCACCAGGCGGCCGACCAGCAACGCATTGACGATGATGCTGCAGACACCGACCCCGGCCAGCACCCAGCTCACTTCGCGCGGGCCCCAATGGTATTGGTAGCCGGCGAACAGCACGAAAATGCTGGGATAGACGTAGTGCGCCAAGTTGGCCAGGAACACCACCGACGCCAGGCCGAACACCTGCGGGTAGCGGCGCAGCAGTTTGAGCGCGCCCAGCGGATTGGCGTGCGACCAGTCCAGCCGCGCGGTACGACGTTCGGCGGGCAGCGATTCGGGCAGCACGAACCAGCCATACAGCATGTTCAACAGGGCCAGCCCGGCAGCAAACCAGAACGGCCAGCGCAACCCGATGCTGCCCAGCCAACCGCCGATCAACGGGCCGGCGACAAAGCCGATGCCGAAGGCGGCACCGAGCATGCCGAATGCGCCGGCCCGTTTGTCCGGTGGGGTGACATCGGCGATGTAGGCATTGGCGGTGGAGAAGCTGGCCGAGCACACGCCGGAGATGACCCGCGCCAGCAGCAGCATCGGCAGGCTGTGGGCAATGGCCATCAGGATGAAGTCCAGGCCCAGGCCCAGGCACGAGAGCAGGATCACCGGGCGGCGACCGAAGCGATCGGAGAGCGCGCCCTGCAATGGCGAGCAGACGAACTGGATGGCAGCGAACAGGAAACCGAACCAGCCGATCCAGCCGGCGGCCACCACGTAGTCGCCGCCGGTGAAGTGGCGCACCAGATCCGGAAGTACCGGAATGATCACCCCGAAGGACAGCACGTCGATCAGGACGGTGATGAAGATGAAGATCAGCGCGGCGCGGCGGCGCCCGGGGACGGGAGCGGAATCGGGAGAGAGGGACATCGCGCGGCGCAGTTGGGCGAAGCGGCGAGTGTAGCGGTGGATTGAATGATGGGGTTGGGGTGGGCTGTCGTCTGATGCGCCCAAGGTCCCCCTCTACTGAAAGCCCCTCTCCTGCGGGAGAGGGGTTGGGGTGAGGGTACGGGGCGAAGCGACATGTGCGCTCAGCCTCCACCAGGCTTCGCGCGTACCCTCATCCGCCCTTCGGGCACCTTCTCCCGATGGGAGAAGGGAAAGCCTGTACGTCCTGTGCAAGACCCGCGGTGAGGGTACGGCGAAGCATTCGTGTCGTTCCAACTGCGCTAGGCTTCGTTCGTACCCTCATCCGCCCCTTCGGGCACCTTCTCCCCCATAGAGCAGGGCAATGTCCCGGTGGAAGAAGCGAGTCGTTGCTGCTGCTTTCGTATTCTGAAAACAGCGTGGGCTTTGCCCGATCGGGAGGCGATTGTTGCGCTTACTCGACGCTGATGGTCTGGGTCAGGGTGTGGCTGGCGCCGGGAGCGAGTTCGATCACGTCCGGGCCGGCATTGGCCGCTTCCAGGCAGACGTAGTCGCGCCAGCCCTCGCCCACGTCGGCCATCTGCTTGCCGGCCTCTTGGCCCGGGTTCCAGGCCACCAGCGAGCGGCTGCCTTCGGTAGCGATGACGACGCGGCGGCCGAGCACCGGGTCGGTGAGCGTGTAGCGGCCGCCGGCATTGGTGTAGATGCGGTCGCTGCGGCCGGGGTCGCGTGGGTCGCGCAGGCTCCAGTCGCCTTGCTGGCGATGGGCAGTGGCGTAGTTCTCGTACTTATCGAGATAGTCCAGGCCATCCAGGCCCTGCACGCTGACCTTGAGCGCGTCGCCGACACGGAAATAGTTGTGCAGCGCCTGGGTGAAACGCACCGGGGCGGCGCTGGTGTTTTCGGTGATCAGGCGTTGCTCCAGCGTGCGGCCGATGCGCAGGGTCATGCGCAGGCGCAGCGCCAGGTCGTCGAAACGCGGCGGGGTGAGCGTGAGCACCACGGTGCCGTCGTCTTCACGGCGGCTTTCGGTGAGTTGCCAGGCCACCGTGCGCACGAAGCCGTGGGCGGGGACGTCGCCGGTCTGGTCCTGGCGGCCGAAATACGGCCAGCACACCGGCGCGCCGCCGCGGATCGGGGTAGGCGGCTGCTTGGCACTGGGCGAGAGCCACATCACGTCCTGTCCGCCCTTGGGCACGAACGAGAGCAATTGACCGCCGAACAGGCTGATGGCGGCGGTGGAGAACGGGGTGTCGATCAGCAGCGACGGAAACCCGTGGAAATCGCCTGTGGTCAGGCCGGTGGTGTCGGACATGGGGGATGCCTTGTGGACGCTGGGGGATTGGGCGAAGGCCGGGTATGCGGCCGGCAGCTTGAACGCGGTGGCGCGCATGGCGGCGGCGCCGGTAACTGGCGGGGCGGCGCGCAGCGCGGTGAGGATGCGTTGGCCGGGGCGGCCGTCGGCCGGTTGCAGGCCCAGGCGGGTCTGCTCGACCTGGATGGCGCGGCGGGTGGCGCTGCCGACCATGCCGTCGGCCTCGCCGATCTGGTAGCCACGGGCGAGCAGCAACTGCTGCAGTTCGCGCCGTTCGGGCCGGCCCAGGCCCGGATCGTCCGTGGGCCAGGCCGCGATCAGGCCGGGGCCGCCACGCAGGCGATCGGCGAGCAGGGCGATGGACAGCGCGTAACTTTCGGCGGCGTTGTAGGCGTAGATCGCGTCGTAGTTGCGAAACACCAGGAACGCCGGGCCGCTGGCACCGGCCGGCAACAGCAAGGCGGCCGGCGTTTCTGCCGGCAGTCCGGCCGGTGCCAGCGGTGTGCCGTCGGTGCCGAGCAGGCCGGCGCGTTGCCAGGCCTGCAGCGGTTGGCGGCGGGTGCGCCCGGCCTTGCTGGCGTCGAAGCCCCGCGGCAGGGTGACTTCCATGCCCCACGGACGGGCGCGTTCCCAGCCGGCCTTGACCAGGTAGTTGGCGGTGGAGGCCAGTGCATCGGGAATGCTGGTCACCAGATCGCGGCGGCCGTCGCCGTCGCCATCCACGGCGATGCGGGCGTAGGTCGAAGGCATGAACTGGGTTTGCCCGAACGCACCGGCCCAGGAGCCGGTGAGTCCTTCCGCCGACAGATCGCCTTGCTGCAGCAGGCTGAGCAAGGCGAGGAATTCGCCGCGAAAGAACGGCTGGCGGCGGCCCGCGCACGACAGCGTGGCCAGCGACACCAGCAGCGGGCGCTTGCCGGTGACGCGGCCGTAATCGCTCTCCACGCCCCACACCGCCACGATGGTGGCCGGGTCCACGCCGGTCTGTTCGGACAGGCGGCTGAGCAGCTCGCGGTGGGTAACCAGCATGGCCTGGCCGTCGCTGACACGCTGGCTGTCGACCAGGCTGGCCAGGTAATCCCAGATGGGCGTGGTGAATTCGGGCTGCGCATCCAGCAGCGGCAGCACGCTGGGATCGGGCGCCAGCCCGGCGGTGAAGCGCTGAAAGCTGGCAGCGTCCACGCCCTTGGCAGCGGCCTGGGGCTGCAGGCCAGCCAGGCAGCGGTCGAAGGCCGGATCGGCAGAGGCTGCCAGCGGCAGCAGTCCCAACACGAACGGCAATGCACGCCGGGCCAGCGTCATGGCGCGATGGCTGGCGGGTGGACAGAAGTCATGCGGTGAAGTGCTCCTGCGCGGCAAGTCGAGCCGCCGAGCATAGCCAACCTGGGGGTCACAAGCGTGCAGAGGGCGATACGTGGGGCGTCCCTGGGTGGGGCCGGCGGCTCGGTGCGAGCGAGAGGCCGCCGGCCCGACGGGCTCAGCTGCCGTCGCCGGTGATCCCGGTCAGCATCGACAGGGCCGGCGCGGATGGGGCGTTGTCGGTCGCTCGGCGGGTGCGGGCATGGCGCGGCGCATCGTGGCGCGGGCCGAAGCGAATCAGTGCGGTCGCCACGCACGCCGGCAGCACGATCGCGAACACGACCGCCGCCAGAAGCACCCACTGCCAGAGATTGAAGGTTGCCATGATCCAAGTCCCCCCGCGGCGGAGTTCGCCTGCGCGGCAAGCTTCGGCGATCGGCTGCGAACGCGGCGTCGACAAATGGCGGGCGTGAAGACCGTTCGTCGGACTGGACCGGCCTGGCGGGCGGTGCATCGAGGGGCGCAGTTGGTGGCGACGTCGGGCTGGGGTGGGACGGTGGGCGTGGGACTCAGCGCGCGTCGAGGTAGTACCAGTGACCTGCCTCGCGCACGAAACGGCTGTGTTCGGTCATGCGGACTGCGCTGCCGCCACCGATGCGATAGCGCGCCAGGAAGACCACCTCGGCCGTCTCGGGGCCGGTCTCGAGGGTGCGCTGCACGCTCAGGCCAAGCCAGGTGGTGCGCCCGCCTTCGTCCAGCGACAGCGCGGCCGGGCGCGTGGACGGATGCCAGCTGGCCAGCAGGTACGCAGCATCGCGGCGCACGTAGGCGCTGTAGCGGGCGCGCATCAACGTCTCGGCGTCGGGCGCGGCGGCACCGGCGTGATACGGGCCGCAACAACGTGCGTAATCGGCCGGGCGGCCGCAGGGACAGGGGTCGGTGGGTGTGGTCGGCATGCGGGGATTGTGCGGGATGGGATTGGGGATTGGGGGTTGGGGATTGGGGATTGGGGATTGGGGATTGGGGATTGCATTGCGAAGCGGGACGCGGGAGCGGCGGCTATGCTGTCGCCCCCCATTGCGCGGAGCGTGGTCTTGCTGGAACTGATTCCCACCGAATTGCCGTGGCTGCTGTGCATTGCGTTCGTGGCCGGGTTGGTGGATGCGGCGGTCGGCGGCGGCGGATTGATCCAGCTGCCGGGCTTGTTTGCCACGCTGCCGCAGCAGGCGCCGTCGCTGATTCTGGGCACCAACAAGTTCAGTGCGATGTTCGGCACCGCTGCGTCGGCGTGGCGATACGCGCGCACGGTGCGCTTTCCGTGGCGGCCGGTGCTGTATGCCACCGCGGCGGCGTTTACGTTCTCGTTCCTGGGCGCGACCGCCGTCAGCCTGATGCCCAGGCAGGCGGTGCGGCCGCTGATTTTGCTGCTGCTGATTGCGATGCTGATCTACACGCTGATCAAGAAGGACTTCGGCGCGCTGCATCGGCCACGTCAGATCGGCCGGCGCGAACTGGCCACCGCGTTGGCGATGGGCGCGGCGATCGGCTTCTACGACGGGTTCTTCGGCCCGGGGACGGGCAGCTTCCTGATCTTCCTGTTCATTCGCTTTTTCGGGCTGGATTTCCTGCGCGCCTCGGCGGCGGCGAAGGTGGTCAACCTGGCCACCAACCTTGCGGCGTTGTCGTTCTTCTTGCCCAGCGGACAGGTGATGCTGGCGATCGGCCTGCCGATGGCGGCGGCGAACGTGGCTGGCGCGGTGGCCGGCACACGGATGGCGTTACGTGGCGGCACGCCATTGATCCGCAAATTGTTCCTGGTGCTGGTGATCGTGCTGATCGGCAAGATGGGCTGGGATCTGCTGCACTCATCACTGGCACCCGCTGCCAACGCAGCGTAGTCGAACCGGCGACGCCACCTGCAGATGGCGTCACCTGTGCACTGTCTTCAGCGCTTGCCGCGCGCCTTCGGGGCGCCTGCCCTGGCGACGCGCGTCGTGGCCGGTGACGGTTCAGCCACCGCGCGCGCCGAGGTTGTCTTGCCGGCGCCACGCGCTGGCTGACCAGTCGATGCGGCTGTTGCACGTGGCTTGGCTGCGGCAGTGTTTTTCACTGGCGCAGATGCGGCGGCGACCTTGCTGGACGTGGCGTTGGATGCGTTTGCGGCCACAATCGGCTTGCCCTGCGCTTTTGAAGACCGCGTGGTCTTGCCCACGTTGGACCTGGATGCAGCTCCTGACGACACCGCCGGCGCTTGCTGCGCGCCTGAGGTACGTTTGTCCGCTACCGGCTTGCCAGCCACAGCTGGAGTGCGCGAAGGCGATTTCTTCGGCTGCTTTGCGTGAGGCTGTGCCGCAGCGCGTGTGGGCGATGTGGTCTTGGCGTTCTTGTTTTGCTTGTTTTTGTTCTGCTTGTTCGCCGTCGCCGTCGCCGCTGCCGGCTTGCGCTTACTACTATGCGTGTTCTGCGCTGCGGGTGAGGTATCGCCGGGCACGGGCAAGGCTATGTGTAGCGGGAGGCCATCAGCTGTAATGCCGTCTGCGTTTGCAGCGCCCTGCACTCCTACAGGCTCACTCGCAGCCTCGATCGCTGACGCGGCGTCAGTGGCATCGGCCACCGCTGCCTCATCGCCACGCGAGCGCTCCGGCAGCTTCAATCGCTGTGCCTGCTCGTCGTATTCGATCAGCAACACGCCGGAGTTATGGCGGCCGCTGATTTCGACAAAACATGCGCCGCCGATGAAGGGCTCCAAGGTCATCACCGACTTCAACGGCGTGGCCACCACCATCTGGAAGCCGAAGTTCTCGAAGATGTTCATCGCCAGCGCGGTGAATTCGTTGTCGGCCTTGTCGAAGGCTTCGTCCAGCACCACCGCGCAGTAGCGCGGCAGTTCGCCGTCTTCGCCGCCAAGCTGGTAGCGCAGCGCGGCCGCCAGGCAGGTGGTTGCCAGTTTCTGGCGCTGACCGCCGGACTTGCCCGCGCCGCTGCGGTAGATCTCCACCTGCGCGCGCGTCTGCGCGTCCAGTTCCACACCGATGAACTCCACATGCAGGCGCACATCCAGCACCTGTTCGCGCCAGCGGCGTGCCTCCGGTTCCTGCGCGCCCAGGCGCGCCACCAGCGCACGCAAGGTGGAAAACTGCGCCTCGGCCAGGGCGCGGTCTTCGGTCTGTTGATGCGACAGCACCGCGCGCAACTGCTGCTGGAATTCCTGCACCTCGGCCAGGCGACGGTCGCCGACCTCGATGGTCAGCACGGTGTCGCGATTGAACGGCACCTGCTCCAGGCTGGCGTTGACCTCGTCCATGCGCTGCTTGATGCCCTTGTGGGCTTCGGCGGTGTAACGCTGCAAGGCCAGCAGGTTGTTCTTGCTCTGGGTCTGCAACAGGTCGAAGAAACGATGCTCGTGACGCGGCAGGCCATCGCTTTCCAGCCGGTCCAGACGCGCGAGGAAATCGTCGGCGCTGGCAAGGCTCACGGTGAAATCGCCGCTGTCTTCGGGCCACTGCTGGCAATACTTGCGGAAGCATTCCAGCAACTGCGCGCTGAGCCGGCTGTCGCGGCCCTGGCTGTCGGCCAACTGCTCGGCCAGGCCACGTTCGACCACGCGGAAATGCGCTTCCAGATTGTCCAGCGACAGCGGCGTCAATGCGGCAAGCCGTTCCCGCAAGCCCTGCAACTGGGTGGGCGTGAGCGTGGCGGAACCGGCGCGGCCCGCGCAGGCCGCATGCTGCTGTTCGAGCCGCACGCGTTCGCGCGCCAGTTGCGCGCGCTCCAGCCGCACATCTTCATAGGTGCGCTTGGCCTGGTCGCGCAGGGTCCGTGCGGTCTCGATGGCCTGGCCGAGCACGCGCAGGCCGCTGTTGCCTTCGCGCAGCTGCACCAATTGTTCGTCGATATCGCTCAGGCGCTGCAGCTTGGGGCCGACGTCGATCTCGTCCCAGTCGCGCTCCACCAAGGTGTGCGCAGCGAGTTGGCGTTCCTGGTCCTGCTCACGCTGCTTGCGCAGCGCTGCCACATCGGCATCGCAGCTGGCGATGCGCTGGGCCAGCGCCTGCGCTTCGCGCTCGAACACCTTGAGCTTGTCGCGGTTGTCGTGACCGAGCAGCCAACGCTTGCGATCGTTGACCGCGTGGCGGTCGTCCTTCTCATAGCGATCGCCAGGATGCTTGACCTGGCCCTCGCGGGTGATCGCGCGGTCGGCGTTGCGCAATGCTGCGGCATTGTCCACGCACGCGTAGTCGAAACGACGGGTCAGTTCGTTGCGCAGCCATTCGGTAAAGGCGTGCTCGCGCAGCTGCAGCTTGCCCGGCAGCGCGCCGGGATCGACCCGCCGCGAATGCAGCTCGTCGTTGCGGCGCACACGGAAGTACACCAGACGCGTACCGATATGGGTGCGGTTGACCCATTCGCTGACCTGCGCGTAATGCCGCTCGTCCACCAGCAGCGATTGCGCGAAGCCGTGCAGCACACGCTCGATCGCACCGCGCCAGGCCGTCTGGTCCTCGCGCACCTGCACCAGCTCGCCCACGAACGGCAGCGCGGCCTCGGCAATGCCGGTGTCTTCGCACAAGCGCGCGCGCAGGGCCTGCATCGGTGCGGGCATGCTCGATGGCGCGCGCTTCAGCGCCTCCAGTTCGGCACGGATTTCGGCAAACCGGCGCTCGTCGTCGCGGCGCGCGCCCATGCGTTCGGCGATGGCCTCATCCAGCGCGCTGGCGTCGTGCTTGCCGTTATCCAGCACGGTCTGCGCATGCGCGATCTGTGCGGCAAAGCCGCTGGCGCCGGCCGCCAGGGCGGTGCCGAGCTGGCGGCAGGCCTGTTCGATCTGTGCACGGCGGCGCAGGCGTTCGTCGCGCTCGCGCTCGACGCGCGCGCGTTCGCGTTCCAGTTCCTCGATCTGCTCGCCACCGGCGGCGCGCTGCTCGCGCTCCAGGCCAGCCAGTTTTTGTTCGTGGTTATCCAGCGATTCGCGGCGCTGGCCTTCTTCGCCGGCCAGTCCACGGTCCTGGTTGTCGAGTTCCTGCAGCCGCTCCTCCAGCAAGGCCAGCCGCTGCTGCTCGCGGTAGCTGTCCACGCCTAGTTGCAGCTCGCGCAACTCGCCGACGCTGTGGCGCAGCGCCATCAACGCCGCGTGGTGCTCGCGCGCAGGGGTCAGGGTTTCCACCTGGCGCCGGGCGGTGACCACCGCATGGTGCGCGCCATCGAGCTCGGCAAAATCTTCCACCAGCCGGTCGGCCGCTTCGAAGGTACGCGGCTCGTCCAGCATGAAGCCGCGCAGAAACGCATTGAGATCGCCCAGGTTCTTGGCCGACTGGGTCTTGTGCAACAGCCGCAGCGCCATCTCGTTGCCGATGCCCAGCGCATGCCGGAAACGTTCGGCGTAGCCGGCGAAGCCGTCGAAATGCGCAACGTCCTCACCCAATCGCGCCTTGAGCTTGCGCAGGTCAAGATCGAAGCCATCCAGCTCGGTCGCCACGTCGAAACGGCGTGGCGCGACCATGTAGTGACGCCGTACATCGGCCGCCGCGTTACCGCTGCCGGCGATCCAGAACAAGCGGATCAGGCTCACCGCCTCGCCGTGCGCATTTGCGTATTCCAGCACCAGCGCGGTCCAGGTGGCGCCCTTGCGCAGGTATTGGGTGGCGATTTCGCCGGACGCGCTGTCCTGCTGATCGGCCCACGCACCGCGCACATACGACACCAGACTCCGATCGCGCCCACTGCGCTCGGCTTCGCGCGCGGCGGCGTTGAAGTCGACGATGCTCGGCGGCGTCAGCAGTGCCGACATCGCATCCAGCAAGGTGGACTTGCCCGAGCCCGAACGCCCGACGAACAGGAAGCCCTTCTCCGCGATCGGCACTTCGGTCAGCCCGTTGAAGGTGCCCCAGTTGTGCACCTGCAAGCGCCGCATGCGGAACTGCTGCGCACGTTGCTCGGCGAGCGTCTCGGCAAACAAGGAGGCACCTGGTTGCGCTGGCGACAGATTGGACTGGGAATTCATAGCTCACTCATCAGAACGGGACGACGTGGAACGCAAAAAACTGGATGACGCATGGTGCCGCGCTGCTGTGTGGTGAGTTGCTGCGGCGCTGTTGCTGGTGATGCTGCGATTCCTATAACTGCCGTCGCAGTAGATGCAACACATACGACATGCTCCCAAGCACCACGCCACAACGTCCCCTCATCGCCCTGCGGGCAGCTTCTCCCCGATGAAGGAGGACAATGTCCCGACGCGAGAACGGAAGCCGGCGCGCCGGCGCGGGAGAAGGAAAATTACTCAGCAGCTACATCCCCTTCCCGCAAACCGCGATACGCGACCACCAAGGCCTGCACATCCTCTGCCGAGAACAACAGCTTCAGCACCGGCGAGACTTCATAGCGCTCCTCGCTGCCGCGCAAGCGCGACAGCAACTGGTTGTCGCGCATCTTGCCGATGGCCGTCATCACCCGCCGCGCGAAGCCCGCCCGATCGGTGGACACGTTCTTCTCGTAGACCGACAACGCCTCCACCAACTGCGCTTCGTCCACCACCGCACGCTCGCCGCGCGTATCGGCCTCGGCCAGTTGCTGGCGCAGGAACAGCAGCAACACCGACTCGATGAACGTCAGCGGCGCGCTGCGCAGCAAGGTGGGCGATTCGAGCTCGGCGGTGTCGGCCTGGCGGGTGAAGGCCACCCCGCCCTCGCGGTCGAGCACCAGCTCCAGAAACAGCTCGCACAGCACCTGGCGGATCGCCACCTCGTTGCGCAACAACGCCGGCCACAGCGCACCGTGCCGTTGCGCATCGATGCTGGGCCCTGCCAGCAACTGGCACAGCGCACGCCGCGCGTCGAACGGCAGCGTGCCGGTGTCGCCTAAAAACAGCTCGCCGCGCGGCTCGGCACTGGAGGCTTGCGTCATCGGCATGCGGTCGTCGATGGCCGACACCGCGGTGCTCTCGTCGGCGTCCGGGCCGGCGTCCTCAGACCAGTTCATTGCGTTTCTCCCGGGTAAACCACACCAAGGGAATGCGCGCGCGCCGCACGGCGCCGTCGCTGCCTTCCCATTGCACCGTTTCCATCTGTCCTTCGATCACCATGCCGTGGCGCGTGCCCAGCGACAGGTATCCGATCACGCTGCCCAGGCCCTGCACGGCCGGGCGTTGTTGCAAGGCGTCGCCGATGGTCAGCCGCGGGCGTTGGCCGAGCAGCTCATGCAGGTCGTTGCGCAGGCTGCGTACATCGATCTCCGATTGCGCGACCAGATCGCCCACGCTGTCCAGCGAGATCTCGGCCGCGTCGGCGGCCTGCACGCGTCCATCGACCTGGGTGAGCCGTGGATCGTGCAGCCGCCATTGCGACAGCGAGCGCAGGCGGCTGCTGCTGAGTGCCTGCGTATAGCCGGTGGCGGTGGTGGCGTGCAGGCTGTCGCGCAATTGCAAGGCTTCGCCCTGGGCCTGCTTGAGCAATTGATTGAGCCGGCGCTGTTCCAGATACCCACGGCTTTGCACGAACCCGCGCAGGCTGCGTGCGAAATGCTGCATCACCGTGTGCACCTCGCCGCCGCGCTCCAGCAGCGTGCCGGTCAGCCCGCGCAAGAAGGCGCGTTCGCGGCGATCGAGCTTGCGGGCAAACCCACGGGCAAGCAGCGCATCCAGCGCCTGGTCGAGCTGGCTGCTTTGCTGGGTGTCGTTGAGCAGACTCCAGAACGCCTCGAAGGTGCGCCCGGCTTCGCTGTCTGCAATCACATCCACGCCGTTGAATAATTGTTCGAGCACGTCGCCGCGCGCGCCTTCGTCGTCGATGATGCGCTCGCGGAATTGGCGGTTGAGCTGCTCGAAGTCGTCGCGCACGCGGTGGAAATCTTCGGCCAGCTCGTCGGAGAGATGGATCAGGTCGCGCGCGCGTTCCAGCGCGCGTTTGCCGTCCAGCGCCGCCACGCGGCCGGAGGCCACGCGTTCGATTTCGGCATCGATGCGCGCACGTTCATCGCGCAGCGCGGCCAGCCGGAGCTCTGGATCGGCCTCGGTCTGTCCGGCCAGCTGCACCAGTTGCTGGATCACCAGCGACAGGCGGCTTTCGGTGGCGCTGCTGCTGCTTTCGCGCAGGCCGGCGATGAAGCGGATGGCCTGGGTCGCGGCACGCGAGAGTTCGTATTCTTCTTCGGCTGCGCCTTCAGGCAGGCGGCGTTCCAGCCAGCCCTGTGCCAACCAATGCGCCAGATATGCCTGTGCGGTGCGCGGCAGTTCGCGCGAGAGCTCGTCGGCGCGCAAGGCGTCGAGCTGGCGCTGCAAACGTTCGTGCAACACGGCCGAAGGCAGGCGGCGTTCGCCATCCATCAGCACCGTCTGCAGCAGGCCGACCAGTTCGGGTGCGTGGTCGGCGGCGAGCAGTTTCCATACCGGCTGCTCGCGCAGTTGCCGATAACCGGCGATACGTGCCTGGTGCTTCATGGGCGCTGCCGCGACTGCCTCAACGCTTGCCGCCCACTTCGATGAACTGCAGGAATTCGGCGCGGGTGCGCGCATCTTCGCGGAAGGTGCCCAGCATCTTGGAGGTCACCATGCTGACGCCGCGCTTGTGGATGCCGCGGGTGGTCATGCACTCGTGCGCGCCTTCCACCACCACGCCCACGCCAAGCGGCTGCAGCACGTCCTGGATGCATTGGGCGATCTGCGCGGTCATCTTTTCCTGCACCTGGAAGCGGCGCGCGTAGCTTTCCACCACGCGGGCCAGCTTGCTGATGCCGACGACCTTGCCACGCGGCAGATAGCCCACGTGCACCTTGCCGATGATCGGCGCCATGTGGTGCTCGCAATGGCTTTCGTAGGAAATGTCGCGCAGCACGATCAACTCGTCGTAGCCGGCCACTTCCTCGAACGTGCGTTCCAGGTATTCGCGCGGTTCTTCGCGATAGCCGCTGAACCAGTCGCCGTAGGCTTCAGCCACCCGGCGCGGGGTGTCCAGCAGGCCCTCGCGCGTGGGATCTTCGCCCGCCCAGCGCAACAGGGTGCGCACGGCCTCTTCGGCCTGGGTCTGGGTGACGGAGGAATCGGGCTGGTTGGACTGGCTCATGCGCAGGTGCACCCAAAGGGGGCGTGCATGGTACCCGAGGACGGCCCGGCCGCCCCAGTGGCGGTTGCGCCAGCTTGCAAATATTCAGTGACTATTGATTCATTTATGAATTGATAGCATCCTATCTATTATGAAACCTGCTCTTTCTCCACGCGCCCAGCTTAGTTCCGGCCTGCTGGTGGCTGCCCGTCAGTGGCAACGCTTGGCCGATCAGGCGTTTGCCGAGTTCGACCTGTCCAGCGCCTGCACCGGACCATTGCTGATGATCGGGCGCTCCGGCGGCGGCATCCGCCAGGTGGCGCTGGCCCAGCAACTGGGCATGGAAGGCCCCTCGTTGGTGCGTTTGCTGGACAAGTTGGCCGCGCAGGGCCTGCTGCGCCGCGAGGCCGACAGCAGCGACCGCCGCGCCAACCAGCTGTGGCTCACCGATGCAGGCCAGGCACTGGTCGGCCAGATCGAGATCCGCCTGGATGCACTGCGTGCGCAGGTGTTGGGCGCACTCAGCGACGCCGACGTGCAGGTGGTGCTGACCTTGTGGGAGCAGATCGCGCAGGCGCATGCGCGGCTGAGCCAGGCCGACTGAGTCGGCTGTCGGCGTCGCGCGCGACGCCCGTTGTGCCCTTTCCGATGCCCCGGCGCGCTGCGCCGGGCGTTGTGGTTCTTTTCCAGGATGTGCCCGATGTACGGCGAATTCAGTCTCTACGGTGTGTTCGTACCCACCTTGCTGGCGTTGATGACGCTGGCCTACCTGCTCAACAGCGGCATCGCCGCGCTGCTGACCCGCGCTGGCGCGTACCGCTACATCTGGCACCCGGCGCTGTTCAACCTGGCGTTGTACATCGCACTGCTGGGCGGCCTGTTCTTCCTTACCCGTTGGATGCAATCGTGAAAAAGCTGATCAAGACCGCGGGGCCGGCACTGCTGACCCTGGCGATGGTGGTGCTGGCCGCGTGGGTGTTGCAGCACCTGTGGCGTTATTACATGCAGGCGCCGTGGACGCGCGATGCGCATGTGGGCGCCGATGTGGTGCAGGTGGCGCCGGACGTCTCCGGGTTGGTGGAATCGGTCGCCGTGGCCGACAACCAACCGGTGACGCGCGGGCAATTGCTGTTCGTTGTGGACCGCGCGCGCTATGCGATCGCGCTGGAACAGGCGCGCGCCGCGCTGGCCGAACGCCAGGCTACGCTGACCCAGTTGCGCCGCGAGATCGCGCGCGACCGCAGCCTGCAGGATCTGGTCGCCGCCGAAGATGCCGAAGTGCGCCGCTCCAACGTACAGAAGGCGCAGGCCGCAGTGGCCACCGCGCAATCGGCGGTGGATCTGGCCCAGCTCAACCTGGACCGCACCCAGGTGCGCAGCCCGGCTAACGGTCGCGTCAGCGACCGCACCGTGCGGGTGGGTGACTACGTCAACGCCGGGCGTCCGGTGGTGGCGGTGCTGGACACCGGCTCGTTCCGCGTCGATGGCTACTTCGAAGAAACCCGCCTGCAGGGCGTGCACCCCGGCCAGCGCGTGGACGTGCAGCTGATGGGCGAGCCGGTCACGCTGCAGGGGCATGTGCAGAGCATCGCCGCCGGGATCGAAGACCGCTACCGTAGCGGCAGCGCCGGCGCATTGCCCAATGTCACCCCGGCATTCGACTGGGTCCGGCTGGCGCAACGCATCCCGGTGCGCATCGTGCTGGATCGCGTGCCTGCGCATGTGCAGTTGATCGCAGGGCGCACTGCCACGGTGAGCATTCTGCCCGACACAGCGCACCCAACCCCGGCGACCGCGCCTGCCCATGTGCAGGCCAAGGCGGCGCCATGAACCGCGCGATGTTGCGTCCGCTGGGAGTGGCCGCACTGCTGAGCATGCTCAGTGCCTGCAGCACGGTCGGCCCCAACTACGTCGTGCCGGCCGAGTCGGCCTACCAGCGCCCGGCCGCCAATGCCGCGTTCCTGGACACCGGCAACGCGCAGGTGCAGCCCGGCGCCGCGCTGCCGGCGCGCTGGTGGGCGCTGTATCAGGACCCAATGCTGGATGGCCTGATCGAGCAGGCCCTGCGCGACAACGTCGAATTGAAGGTGGCCGGTGCCAACCTGCGCCGCGCTGCCGCGGTGTACGAACAGGCCATGGATGCCGGCGGGTTCGATTACGACGTGGAAGCCGGTGTCAGCCGCGCGCAGGTCTCGGCCGAAGCATTTTTGCAGGAAGAAAAGCTGCCGGTATTCAACCTGGCCGATGGCAAGTTCGGCGTGTCGTACCAGTTCGATCTGTTCGGCAAGCTGCAACGCGGCGCCGAAGCCGCGCATGCCGACACCCAGGTGGCGCAGGCGGCGATCGATCTGGCGCGCGTCAGCGTGGCCGCGCAGGTGGCCGGCAGCTATGTGGAGATTTGCCACGCCAACCATGAGCTGCAGGTGGCCGCGCATTCGCTGCAGTTGCAGCAACACAGCCGCCAGATCACCCAGCGCCTGATCGCGGCCGGTCGCGGCACGCCGCCCGATCTGGCGCGCGCCACCGCACAGGTGGCGATGCTGGAAGCGGCGCTGCCGCCGTTGCGCGCACGCCGCCAGGCCGCCGGTTACCAATTGGCCGCGCTGCTCGGCAAGACGCCCGGCGAGTTGCCGCCCGGCGTGGACAGCTGCGCGCACGCGCCTGCAGTGCAGCAGCCGATCCCGATCGGCGATGGCCGCGCGCTGCTGGCGCGACGGCCGGATGTGCGCCAGGCCGAGCGCCGGCTCGCCGCCGCCACCGCGCGCATCGGCGTGGCCACTGCCGCGTTGTATCCGGACATCCGCCTGGGCGGTTCGATCGGCGCCACCGGCCTGCTGGCGGATTTCGGCGAGCCGGCCACACACGCATGGTCGTTGGGCCCGCTGATTTCCTGGACGCTGCCCTCCAGCGGTGCGCGTGCGCGGGTGCGCGCCACCGAAGCCGGCGCCGATGCGGCGCTGGCGCAGTTCGACAACACCGTGCTGCAGGCCTTGCGCGAGGTGCAGACCAGCTTGTCGCGCTATGCGCAGGACCTGGACCGCCTGCATCTGCTGGAACAGGCGCAGCAACAGGCCGAGCTGGCGTCGGCGCAAAACCGGCGCCTGTATCAGGGCGGACGCACGCCGTACCTGTCCAGCCTGGACGCCGAGCGCACCCTGGCCAGCGCCGAGATGACCCTGGCCAACGCACAGGCGCAGGTGTCGCAGGACCAGATCCAGCTGTTTCTGGCGCTGGGCGGCGGTTGGGATGCCGACGCCGGGCGCAACACCACCACGGCTGCACGATGAGCCCGTTGTTGCGCGATCGCCAGGCCTGGCTGTTTTCGGCCAAGACCTTTGCCGCCTCGATCGCGGCGCTGTATGTCGCACTGGCCGGCAATCTGTCGCGACCGTACTGGGCCATGGCCACGGTCTACATCGTCTCGCAACCGCTGCTCGGCCCCACCCGTGCCAAGGGCGTGTACCGCGTGCTCGGCACCTTGCTGGCCGGCGTGGCCACCTTGGTGATGCTGCCGAATCTGGTGGAAACGCCGTTGCTGCTGAGCGCGGCGATGGCACTGTGGCTCTCGGCCTGCCTGTTCCTGGCGCTGCTCAATCGCGGCCCGCGCGGCTATGCATTCCTGCTGGCCGGCTACACCACCGCCTTCATCGGCTTTCCTGCGGTCACCTCGCCGGAAGGCATCTTCGACACCGTGGTGGCCCGCAGCGAAGAGATCATCCTGGGCACGGTGATGGCGGTGCTGTTCGCGTCGCTGCTGTTCCCGGCCTCGGTCAAGCCGATGCTCACCGCGCGGATCGGCAACTGGATGCAGGATGCGGCGCAATGGTGCCGCCAGGTGCTGCAGCGCGGCCCGTCGCAGGCGCCGCGCAATCGGCTGGCGGCCGATCTGGTGCAGTTCGAGGCCCTGATCGCCTTCGTGCGCCATGACGACCCACGCCATGCCGGCGCCGCGCCTGCGCTGGAACAGTTGCGCGCACGCATGCTGATGCTGTTGCCGGTGCTGTCCTCGATTGCCGACCGCCTGGACGCCTTGCAGCGCGACGACGCCGCGCACGGGCCGGAGTTGGCGACATTGCTGGAAGCTGTTGCTGCGTGGGTGGATCATGTCGCCGACACCGGCAGTGCCGATGCCGATGCCGCCCGACAGGCTGATGCACTGCGTGCGCGCATCGAGGCACTGCGCCCGGTGGTGGATCAGGACATCGATCACCTGCTGCTGGACAGTGTGCTGCTGCGCCTGAAGGAGCTGCTCGACCTGTGGCAGGACTGCCGCGCGTTGCAGCAGGCGCTGGTGCAGGGCACCGCGCCCGTTGCACTGCGTGCGCTGCCGGCGCCGGCACCTGATGCATCCCTACAAGCCGACCCTGCAGCGCGTGATGCCGCGGCGCGTTCCGCAGCGCCCGGGGCGTTGCTGCAGCGCCTGGGCTTCTCGCGCCGTCTCGCGGCGCAGCCGGCCGTGCCCACGCAGGACGACGCGGCGCTGCGCTCGTCAACGCGTGCGGCAGCGTGGCAGCCATCGGGCCAGCCCTCTGCAGAGATCGCTGACACTCCGGTTGCGGCACACGCCACGCGCCACATCGATTTGGGCATGGCCGCATTTTCCGCGCTGAGCGCCGGCTTTGCGCTGATGGCGTACTGCGTGTTGTGGATCGGCATCGGCTGGGAAGGCGGCGGCAACGGCGCGATGATGGCCGCAGTGACTGCTGCGTTTTTCGCCGCGCAGGACGACCCCGCGCCGAGCATGCTGTCGTTCCTGACCTGGGCGGTGGTGGCCAGCGTGGTTGCCGGCATCTATCAGTTCGGCATCTTCCCGGCCATCCACGATTTCCCGATGCTGGTGGTGGTGCTGGCGGCGGTCTTCCTGCCATTGGGCGCACTGCTGCATCGCCCCGGGAGCATGCTGATCGCCTTGCCGCTGGTGGTGAACCTCACCGCGCTGCTGAGCCTGCAGAACACCTACAGCGCCAACCTGCAGAGCTTCGTCAACGCGGCGGTGGCGATGGTGCTGGGGATCGGGTTTGCGGTGGTGCTGACGCGTCTGTTTCGTTCGGTCGGTGCGGAATGGAGCGCGCGCCGACTGGTGCGCCAGGGCTGGCGCACGCTGGCCGATGCCGCCGACGGACATGGCGCGCAGGATCGCCAGCACTTTGCCGCACGCATGCTGGATCTGCTTGGTCTGCTTGCGCCACGGCTGGCGTTGACGCCGGAAGGTAGCGACCTGGCCTCGGTGGATATGCTCAACGAAGTGCGCGTAGGCTTGAACATCCTGCAGCTGCGCCGCGCTCGGCATGGCTTGCCGGCGTCCAGTCGCGATGCGGTGGACGCGATGTTGCGCGACGTGGCTGCGCACTACCGGCGGCAGGTTGCAGGGAAGCGTCCGTTGCCGGGTCCTGACTCTTTGCGTGATCGTCTGGATATGTCGCTGACGCGCGTGGGCAAGGTGCCGGCAGGCGCGCAGCGTGATGAAGCGTTGTTGGGGTTGATTGGTTTGCGTTACAGCGTGTTTGCGCAAAAGGCGCCGCGTACCCATGGGAACGCCGATACTCGGCCGCCGTCAGCCCCTCTCCCCTCGGGGCGATAAGGCACTGCTTGCGCGCCACTGGCGCGCATGTCTTGCAGCGGCCGCGCTGCTAGTGCAGGCCGGGACGCGGAGCGGGGGTTGAGCTGAGGGTTTGGCTACCAATGCACGACCGCAGCATCGAAGCTTCACCTTGGCTGCGCGTGGCGACGCGTTTACCACGCTCGGTATGCCAATCACCTGAGGCGCCCCTCATCCGCCCTTCGGGCACCTTCTCGCCCATGAAGGGGGACAATGTCCCGCAGGGAGAAGGGCAGGGCTCTGCCCGCGCGCATGCATCACCGCTTGCGCTGATGCATCGCCGCTTCGTCGTCCAGCCAGTTGCTGCCCTTGTTGGTCAGGAAGAACATGTAGACCACCAACGACACCGCAATCACCGCCGTCGCATAGATCACGAACTCGGTCACGTGGTTGGTCTTCAGCGAGGCCTGATACAGCAACGGCGCGGTTCCGCCGAAGGCCGAATTCGCCAGCGCGTAGCCAAGGCCGACACCCAGCGCGCGCACGTGGGTGGGGAACAATTCCGCCTTCACCACGGCATTGATCGAGGTGTAGCCGGTCAGGATCACAAAGCCCACGGTGAGGATTGCGAACGCGGTCAACCAGTCGGTCTGCTTGGGCAGTTCCATCACCAGGAACCAGGTGTAGAGCACGCCGCCGATGCCGAAGAACACCAGCAAGGTCTTGCGCCCGACGATGTCCGACAACCAGCCGCCCACCGGCTGCATCAGCATCAGCACGGTCAGCGCCACCAGATTGATGATGGTGCCGGCCATCACGTCGCCACCGGCGAACGCGGTCTGGATCATCTTCGGCCCGGTGACCGAATAGGTGTAGAACGCGATCGTGCCGCCGGCGGTGATCAAAAAGCACAACAGCAGCGGACGCCACTGATTGACGAGCAATTCGCGCATCGAGCCGGAGGCCTTGGCCTTGCCGGTACGCGAATCGGCGATGGATTCGGAGCTCAGCGACTCATCCATCGTGCGGCGCAGCCAGAACACCACCAACGCGCCGATGCCGCCCAGCCCGAACGCCACGCGCCAGCCCCATTCGGAGACCTGCGACGCATCGAAGAAATGCAACATGATCAGCAAGGTAGTCTGTGCCAGTACGTGCCCGCCCACCAGCGTCACGTAATGGAACGACGACAGGAAGCCGCGCCGGCCGGGAATCGCCGCTTCGGACATGTACGTGGCGCTGGTGCCGTATTCGCCGCCGGTCGCAAAGCCCTGCAGCAGGCGCGCCACCAGCAAGATGATCGGCGCAGCGATGCCGATCGTGGCCACCGTGGGCGTGATCGCAATCACGAACGAGCACAGCGCCATCACCGATACCGAAATGGTCAACGCCAGGCGGCGGCCATAACGGTCGGCGAAGCGGCCGAAATACCATGCGCCGATCGGGCGCATCAGGAACGTCATCGCAAAGATCGCCCACACGAACATGGTGGCGTTCTTGTCTTCCTTGGAAAAGAACTGCGACTCGAAGTAGGTGGCGAACACCGAATAGACGTAGACGTCGTACCACTCGACGAGGTTGCCGGCCGAGCCCTTGAGCGTGTTGGACACCGAGCGGCGAAGGCTGCCGGCAGCTGTGCCAGAACCGGCAGCGATCGGAGACGATGGGGGTGCGCTCATGCGGTCAGAACCTCTTCGGTGGGACAGCCCCGGAGTATAGGTGCGCGCTTGTGTGACGCATGTAAGCATTTTGGCTTATAGATGGCGGCAACTCGCACACCGGACCGCCTGCTTCAGCCCGCTTTTGGCGTGGGTGCCGCCAGCGCGTGGCTGTACTTGCCGGAGCGATCGAAACAGCACGCACGCCGCTTGCCCGAGGCCAGCATGGCGCATGCGGTGGCGATGCGCTTGCCCCGCGTTTGGGCCTTCTTGCCGGACACCACCCAGAAGATCCAATCGCGCCGCGCCACGGCGGTGATGTCGTCCCAGGTCGCACGCGCGGCCGGATGCGCGGCCAGCGCTGCATGCAGATCGTCCGGCACCAGCGGCTCGGGCTCTTCGGCCACGGGCGTCAGCGCGAGCGCCACCGTCTGTCCAGCGCACACACCGGCTGCCTGCTGCAGGGCGCGTTCGATCGTCAGCCAATGCCCGCCCCGCCCGTCCGGCTGCAGCGTCGCCTGCAGTGGGTGCCCGGCCACCGTCCCGGTGACGCTCACCATGCTGCGCGTGGGCAACGCGTTGCTCGCCGCTGCAGGCAGCAGCAGAAACAGCCAGCTGGCATCGGCCGGCGTTGCCGGTTGCAGCAAGGTGGCAGTGAACCGGATGGCGGCGGCCGGACGCATGGCGCGAACCATAGCACCGCACACCGCCGGGTTCTGCTGTTACTGCCGCGCATTGGCGCACGCGTGATCGTGCAGGCAGCGCCATGGTCGGAGCCGTGAGGTGCGCTTCAGCCGTGCTGCGGCAGCAGCTCCTTGAGCGTCTCGATAAAGGCGCGCAGACCCGGCGGAAGATGCCGATGCCCCGGGTAGTAAAGCACCAGCCCCGGAATGGTGGGACACCATGCGTCCAGCACAGGCACCAACGTGCCGCGTTGCAGCGCGGCGCTGACCGCGTACTCGGGCACGTAGGCGATGCCAAGGCCGGCTTCGGCCGCCTCGCGCATCGGCGCGATCTGGTCCAGGGTGAGCCGCCCGGGCACATCGATCACCACCTCCTCGCCACGGCGCTCGAACTCCCAGTGGTACAGCCGGCCGCTGGGCATGCGATGACGGATGCAGGCATGCCGGTGCAAGGCATCGGGCGTTGATGGAATCCCGGCGCGCGCAAGATAGGCGGGCGCCGCGACGGCGAGGAAACGCGTAGGCCCACCGAACGGTACCGCCACCATGTCCTGCGGCACCGACTCGCTGAAGCGAATGCCGGCATCGCATCCTGCAGCCACGATATCCACCAGCCGGCCTTCGCTCACCAGATCCACCGATAGCGCCGGGTGGCGCGCCAGCACTTGCGGCACAACCTGCTGCAGCAAGACCTGCACCACCACTTCCGGTGCGTTGATGCGTACCGTGCCGGTGGGCCCGCCACGGAAATCGTCCAGCGCCAGCAACGCGTGGTCCACCTCCTGCAGCGCCGGCACCAGCCTTGCGTACAGGCGCTCGCCGGCTTCGGTCAACGACACGCTACGGGTGGTCCGGTGCAACAGGCGCACGCCGAGATTGCGCTCCAGTGCGCTGATCACATGGCTGAGCGAGGACGGCGCCAAGCCCACCTCAGCGGCGGCACGCCGAAAGCTGCGGTGCGTGGCCACCGCAGTGAAGGCGACCAGATCGTTGAAGCCGGGCTTGGACATTGGTGGCAAAACCGCATCAAGTCATTCGAATTTTATGGCATAGACCCAACAATTCCCGTTTCCTAGAGTGACGCCTTCTCCAGCGAACAAGGCCACTCCCATGTCCAAGACCTGGCTCATCACAGGCGCATCGTCCGGCTTCGGCCGCCTCCTGGCAGAGACCGTGCTGGCGCGCGGCGACCGGATCGTCGCCACCGTCCGCAAACCACAGGCGCTGGCCAATCTGCAGGCCCGGTATGGCGATGCAGCGACGGTGCTGCAGCTGGATGTGCGCGAGACTGCGGCCGTGCACGCAGCGGTGGCGCAGGCATTCGCAGCGCTGGGTCGCATCGATGTGGTGGTCAGCAATGCCGGATACGGCACGCTGGGCGCGGCCGAGGCCGCCACCGAGGCGCAGGTCCGCGCGATCATCGACACCAACCTCATCGGCTCCATCGCAGTGATCCAGGCAGTGTTGCCGCGGCTGCGCCAGCAGGGCGGCGGGCACGTGGTGCAGGTGTCATCGGAAGGTGGGCAGATCGCCTATCCCGGCTTCAGCCTGTACCACGCCAGCAAGTGGGGCATCGAAGGCTTCGTCGAGGCCGTGCAGCAGGAAGTGGCCGGCTTCGGCATCCACTTCACCCTGGCCGAACCCGGCCCGGCCCGTACCAATTTCGGCGCCGCGTTGGTGCGCACCCACATTCCTGCCGACTACGCCGACACGCCGGTCGGGGCGCTCAGCCGCGCACTGGACGATGGCAGCTGGGTCATCGCCGGCGACCCGCAACGCATGGTCGAGGCGATGATCGCCAGCACCGAACACGCCCCGCCACCGCGGCGTCTGGTGATGGGTGCCAGCGCCTACCATTCCATCCGGCAGGCCCTGGGCGCTCGCTTGGCCGAACTCGAGGCGCAACGCGGCATTGCCCTGTCGACCGACAGCCCGCTACCGTGATGCGGCAGACGCAGACGCAGACACGGAAGTGGGTGTCGATGTGCCTGCGCGACGGCGCACGCAGACACGCGCTGCATGCCGCGCATCGTGCAGTGCGTGGGGTCTGCGCAGCGCGCGGCGGTAGACTCGCATCCACGCACCACACCCAGCACTGCACATGCGCTCGCTGCACACCGAGACCAGCAAGTTCCTCAGCTATGTCCTTCGCCATGCACCGCAGTCCATCGGGCTGATACTGGATCGCGAAGGATGGGCCGACATCGATGCCCTGATCGCTGCCGCCACTGCCGCTGGAAGGGCGCTGGATGCAGACCTGATCCGTGCAGTGGTCTTCAGCAACGACAAGCAGCGCTTTGCGCTGTCTGCCGATGGTCGGCAAATCCGCGCAGTCCAAGGCCACTCCACAGCGACCGTCGCTCTGGTGCATGTGCCGCGCACACCGCCATCGATGCTGTACCACGGCACCGCGACCCGCTTTCTCGAGGCGATCCTTGCCCAAGGCCTGCAGCCCGGGCAACGCCATCATGTGCATCTGTCCGCTGATCCCAAGACCGCCACCACGGTCGGCGCACGGCACGGCGCACCTAGTGTGCTACGCGTGCACAGCCTGCAGATGCACGAGGACGGCCATGTTTTTTTACCAGGCCGACAACGGCGTCTGGCTGACGCGGCATGTACCGCCGAACTACCTGCATCTGGTGCAGTGAGGCAGACAGCACATCGCGTGCATGCCACCACCTGCTGCTGCCCCTTCACAAACCCCATGCCACCGGCCTTGCCAAAATGCCGGCCGCTTGCGCCCGCAGTGGCGGGACATCGGAGTGGGATGCATGACATGGATCATCGTGGCCGCCGTGGCGGTCACCTTGCTGGTGGGGCTGCTGCTGCTCAACTTCGCCACGCCGGAGAAAAAGCTCGAGCACATCCCCAAGCACCTGTACGACGTTGCCGATCCGCAATTCAAACGCGAGATGTCGGTGTTGCTGGGACCGGCCATCCTGCCGGGCAACAGGATCGACGTGCTCAATAACGGCCGCGAGATCTTTCCGGCCATGCTGGAGGCCATCGGCAGCGCGCAGCACACCATCACGTTCGAAACCTATATCTATTGGTCGGGCGAGATCGGCCGCGAGTTCAGCGACGCCTTGTCCGAGCGCGCGCGTGCCGGGGTGGATGTGCGGGTCACCATCGACTGGGGTGGCAGCCTGAAGATGGACCATGCACTGGTGGACACCATGACCGAGGCCGGCGTGGAGGTGCATCGCTACCGCCCGCTGGCCTGGTACAACCTGCATCGCATCAACAACCGCACCCACCGCAAGTTGCTGGTGATCGATGGCCGCATCGGCTTCACCGGTGGGGTCGGCGTGGCCGACCAATGGATGGGCGACGCGCAGGACCCTGAGCATTGGCGCGACACCCACTACCGCATCGAGGGCCCGGTGGTGGCGCAGGTGCAGACCGCCTTCAACGACAACTGGATCAAGACCACCGGCCGTGTGGTCAACGGCGCGCAGTATTACCCGGCGTTGGAGGCTGCCGGCGACAGCGATGCGCAGTTGTTCGTGGCCTCGCCGGCCGGCGGCAGCGAAAGCATGCACCTGATGTACCTGATCGCCATCGCCGCCGCACGCAGCAGCATCGACCTGGCTGCGGCGTATTTCGTACCCGATGCCTTGATCACCCGCTCGCTGCTCGAAGCACGTACGCGCGGCGTGCGCATCCGGGTGCTGCTGCCCGGCAAGCATATCGATGCCGTCTCGGTGCGGCTGGCCTCCAAGGCCAGCTGGGAGCCGCTGCTGCAGGCCGGCATCGAGATCCACGAATACCAGCCCACCATGCTGCATACCAAGCTGCTGATCATCGACGGCCTGTTGGTGTCGGTAGGCTCCACCAATTTCGACATCCGCTCGTTCCGCCTCAACGACGAGGCCAGCCTGAATGTCTACGACCGCACGCTGGCCGCACGCATGACCGAGGTATTCGAACGCGATCTGCAACGTGCCGAGCAGTATTCGCTGGAGCGCTGGCGCGCGCGGCCGTTGCGGCAAAGGCTTGGCGAGAAACTGGTGTTCCCGTTCCGCTCGCAGGTGTGAGCGCGCAGGGCCAATCGCGGCGGGGTCAGCGTACCGCCCCCGCAGCGCCTGCCTGCAGGCGCAGCTGGCGCAGCCGCCACCACAACCCGCCCACGTGCACCAGCGAATACAGCACCAGTGCCGCGGCAATCCCCAGGGTCAGCGGGCTGGCCTGCGAACCAGCCGCCGCCGCACCGGCAGTGAACGCGCCATCGGCCCAGCGCCAGGCCAGGCGCCCCAGCAACACCAGCATCAAGCCGCCGCCGATCCAGGGATTGGGCGTGTACCAGCCTTGGCCATCCACCCATTCGGCATGCGTGTAGCGCAGCGACAGCGCACCCAGGCCGATGCCGACCAGCGCGCCTGCGGCAATGCCGAACCGCACCTGCGGCAAGCCGTACACCGCGAACGCCAGTGCTGCCACCGCGATCAGCAGCACCGCGCTGCGCACCGCCGTGGCCACCGGCTTCCATTGCTGGCGCCCGAAGCTGCGCCGGATGCGCCGGTAGTAGAGGTAGCCGATGGCGGCCATCGAGAGATACGGCGTCAGGGGTGCGATGGCAGCGGCAGGCATGGCGAGTCCTTTGCGAATGAGTGAAGCGACCCGCGCAGAATGAAACCAGCCGTGGGCCCGAACAAGGTGCCAAGTGTCACTTTCTGCAGGCGGCAGCACTGCCGGTCGCTGCCCGGCATCGGGCATGCGGTTAGGCCGTGCGCCACCCAGACCGCTGCTGCGCAGGCGCTTGCCGCCTGCCCGGTGAACGCCGCGCGCGGACGCCGGCGCCTGCCACACGCGAACAGGAGCGGCGCGGGTAGACTTGCGCAGTGCTCCCCCACCGCCGTGCCATGTCCGCCATCAAGCAAGACGCCCACATGCTGATCGACACGCTGCCCGAGACGGCTGGATGGAGTGACGTGGTCCGCGTCGTGGCCGACGCCAGCTTCCAGGCCGCGGTGCAGGACGGCATTGCCGCTGCAGATCAGGGCGCGTTGACGACTCCGGCACAGGTGAGCGCACTGTTCGCCAGATGGGGCGTTGATGTTACGGCGTGACTGGACCGTCCCGGCCGCCACGCAGCTTGCACACGCCCAGGATCACTACCACGCGCTCAACCCGACCGCCGCTGCCGCGATGGCGCGGCAGGTGCTGGAAGCCACCCGCACCCTGGCCGAGCAACCCGGCCGTGGCCGCGTTGGCCGCGCGCCCGGCACCCGCGAATGGGTGGTCAAGCAGACCCCGTACGTGCTGGTCTACCGCGTGCGCGAGGGCGCCCTGCAGGTGCTGCACGTCCATCTGGATGCCAGCGACTGGCTGCCCCGCACCGAGCCGCTGATCGAACGCATCGAACCGTGGATTGCCGCGCTGATCAGCGCGCTGCTGCACGTGCTGATGTTGCTGATCCTGCTGTCGGCCTCCACCCCCACCATGACCCCGCCGCAGGGCTCGGCCAGCGGTGGACGCATCAAGGTGGATTTTGTCGGCGACACCTCCCAGCCCGATCAGCCGGTGCCCTCGCCCACCCCGGTGCCACCGACATCCACGCCCGTGCAGCCGCCACCGGCGGCCTCGCCGGTGCAGTCCACGCTGGTGCAGCAGGCCAAAAATCCGGTGCCGCGGCAGGGCGATACCGCGCAAGGCAGCCTGGCCGAACGCCGCCAGCCGCGTCGCCAGCAACGCCCCACCCCGCCGCAACCGCCCGCACCGCCGGCGGCATCCGCACAGCGCCGCCCGGACACCTGGACCGGCAGGCCGCCGGGCATGCTCGACGAACCGGCCGACGGCGCCGAAGACGGCATGGCCAACACCCCCACCATCAGCCAGGGCCGCCGCAACGACCGCAACAACGCCCAGCCCAGCCTGGATATCGGCGGCTTCCAGGTCTATTACGACGTGCGCAGCGAAACCCAGCTGCGCGCCTGGAAAGAACAAGGCATGCAGGAAATCGCCATCATCCTGCCCGGCACCCAGCAACGCATGATCTGCCCGCTGGATGTCGCGCTCAAGCGCGGCTCCAGCAAATGCCGCCTGCTGCCGCCGGATTCGCCCGAACTGAAGTCCATCGGCGACGCCCGCGAAGTCATCAACATGATGGAGGTTTACCGCCAGGGCGAACCGGTCTGGCGTGGGCCGGGGCCGTATCGCTGAGGGCTGGTTGCCTGCCACACATCGCGGCAGGCAACCACGCCGCTTGCTCGGATATGGCGTCCCGGACAACGCCACCGCTCGCCCATCGCCAGCGTCCTGTGCTGGGCACATCCTGCTCCGGGAACGCGGCCGCTTAGCGATTGCTCGAACGCACTGAAGCCCTGGTCGGCTGGCCCGTCCGGCGGCGACTGGGATGCTGCAACATCAACGCCCCTGGTCCTTTCCAAGCTGGCTGCTCAAGGCTCCCTGGAAGGGCGCCGGATCGCTGGTGACCAGGCAGTTGTAGCGCTTGTCGCTGTTGAGCACGAGCACGGACGACTTGGGGTCCTTGAAATTCAGCCCGACCGAGAACAGCACATAAGTGTTGGGCAGTGCGCTCGGCCGGAACGCACCAAACGCATACTCGCCGGACAACCCCAACGGCGACAGCGGCACCGTGAGCATCAGCGGCTGCGTGGCAACAGGCGATGGCAGCGACGCCGAAGCGGTCATCATCTTCGACTGCACATCGATGGAATAGGTGGTGGTGACGGCCACTCCCAGGTATTTGGACGTCGGCTCGGCAACCTGCTTGCGACACGCGGCAACATCTTCGGGCTTCTGATCCTGCTGGCCGTTCTGCAGCGTGGCGAAGACATGGCGCAACGTAACCGTTTCCTTCCCTGGCACCGCTGCGGCAACAGCTGCGCTCATACACAGCACCATCGCCACAAGCGAGAGGCTGCATGCCGCAAGCGCACAGCGACGGTTTTTTTTCTGGATCATTTTGATCACTCCTGAGTGTGAGTTTATGGTGTAAGGACGATCAGCGGCCACGGTTTGTAGTGCGATGTACTGCGCTTTGAAAGAGCACGCAGTGCCATTTGCGAACATCTCAAACAGCAGATAATCGCTTGCGCTTTTGACGATTAGATACGGCGTTGAAGGTAATTCCAGATCTCCATCGATGTTTAATCGATTACTTTCTGGTGCAGCGATTTTGAGTTTCTGCAACATGCCAACCCGACAAATCGTCTCAGCGATTTCGTTACGTGATGCAGTTTTGATTTTCAGAGGAGAACAAACCGGGTTCGGTCGATCGAGCTAGAAAACAACTGAGACAGAACGGATCCGTCACTTAGTGAGCGACTCGGTACGTCAGGGCCGCTACTGAAGTCTGAGCGTCTATTGATGACTCATGGATTGCTCTTACTCACCGATCCATGCTGGGCTTGGCCCAGAAGCGTCAGCGCAAAGCCCCATTGACAATCCGCTCAACGACTATCGGCTCTTGAGAGCTTGTAGTAAGCTGGCAGCCGTCCGCCTGAACGCTACTCGGTTTTCGAGCTTGGCCGAGAAGGACAGTATCTCGCGGATATTCGAATCACGTGATTAGTCGCATCAGGAGATCGCCATGCCACGCATCATGTCGAAGGGCTTGGCCGCAACACTTGCACTTGTCGGGGTTGCGGTACTTCCACTTTCGTCCTGCGCCAATGCGGACAATGCGCGCACTACTTCGACACAGGAAGACCCCTCGATGACAGGAGCCAGCCCAATGTTTGACGAGATTTATGCTTCCCAAAAACCCGTTCGATTCGAGCAGATCGATGTGAGCAATATCGTTACGAAATACATACCGTTGGGCACTACAAAGGCGTCGGTGCTAGAGACCTTCGGTAAATCTCCAACCTCGAAGGTCGTTGAAGACACCGAAAGCAAGATTGTCGTCAGGGACAACAAGGGACAAGCGATGTTGGATCCCGATGCACGTTCCGTAGTGATGACTTTTTCTTTGGATGCCGACGGCAAGGTGACACACGTCGAAGCCGTTCATATCAAGAATCAGTAAGCCACAGGAGCATGTCATGGATGAGAAGATCGAAGTCGGGTACCGGAATATCGGGGCTGCTCTCGGCAAGGAATACCACCACAAGTTCCTTCTCTACACGGACAAGGAGGGCAACCAGCGCACTATTAGCGGCTGGACTGGCGATGAGCGACCTGGATTGCCGTACGGACGGATGCACGTTGAGACTAACCTCCCCTATGACCGAAACAACCCTGATCATCGGGACAATCCGAATGCAATTGGCCAAAAGCAGTATCGGGAAGAGATTGCAAATGGCGCGGACTTGTCCGGAACGTGGGGCCGCATGGTCGCTAATGCCAGGAGTAAGGATGACAAATATCCCTACGATCCCCTGCTGCAAAACTCAAACACACTCGCTGATAGCGTTCTGCGGGACGTGGGTCTTCAGGAACCGAAAAACGACGGAGTCTTAGGACATTGGGCGCCTGCATCGGGGCGACAGCTGGACGAGTCGGTCCAGCCCGCGGTACCAGGTCTAGGTAATTCAGGACGTGCCTTTAGTGCAGGTGGAGCACCTCTCGATCCGCAACAAGAAGCCCGGCTGCGTGATGATCCATTGTTCAAACAGGCTCTTGCTGGACTCGACAAGCTGGGTCCAGATGCTGGTGTTTACACCAATCAGCAAGACAAGGAGCGGATTGCCGGCGCCCTGGCTGTCCAGGCAAAACTTAATCGTCCGCCTCTGCCCGAGATCCAAGAAGTCGTTCCAAGCCAAACTAATGGCAATGTCTTCGCAACTTATAAGAATCCAGGAAATGACATGGACCTCCTGCGCACCCATGTCGACAAAGGTGAGGCCGTCAAGCAGCCGTTGGCAGAGAACCTGCAGAAGCTGGAAACCGCAAACCAGCAAGCTGTACAGCCCCCCGCACAGGAAGCATCACGCTCGATAGATCAACCAAGTCATGGCGCACTCGGATTGCGATAAGCACGGCGAACTGGTTAGTTGCATATGATTACAAGCGCAAGAAACATAATCAAAATCAACTTGTATTGTGGACGTGCTCCGGGCCCGTCAACATAGCGCTCGACGAGTCTGGACCGTCATATCGGCATTGCCAGCAATTAGCCCACGCGATCAAGCGTTGGGCTGTCGGACAAGTGCACCGGAAGCTGACTGCCGGCATCGACGACGTTGTCTGCACCGAGTGGCACAGGGAAGAAGTAGGAATTATCAGTTCGCCACTCTACCAGTAGACAAGCGTCCATAGGTCGCTTTCTACCGGGTCGCAGCGATGCATGAACTTCTAACTACAAATATCGCCATATAACTTATCTGACGCCTGTCTGCTGCTTGCCTATCGATGTCTTGAGCTCCACTCGCAAATTCGACGTGACCTGGATATCCGGTTGCCTCAGCAGTTCAGACAGTCGATCTAACTGCATGGTATCTGTGCTGTATCAGCTGCGCTGAGCTAGTCCGCCCTCACCACAAACGCCTTGAACACATACAACTCTAGCCACTCTTGCGCCGCAAGCGACCCCAACCTGAGCGCGTAAAATACCTGGATTGGATGCGCTGACCTCATCTCGCCCACAGCGCGCGCAGCTCCCCCAGAAACTGGCTACAGTCCGCACAGGGCCACCAAGCCCACCCCACACATCCGCTTTCAAGGATCTGCATGTCCCTGCATCGTCTTGCCCCGCGCCTGGGCCTGGCCGTCGGCCTGTTGTGCGCTTGTGTCTTACACGCCGCCGAGCCGGCACCGGCGCATCGTCTGCTGCGCGTCACCCTGGGCGGGGCGACCGACCATGCCACGTCCGGGCGCCTGCTGGTGTTCGCCACCCTGGCCAAGGATGCCCAGGCGCAGGCCAAACAAAGCGGGAAGGACGGCAAGGTGGAGGAGGTGAATATGAATCCCTTCCGCCCTACCGCAGTGGCGGTGGCCGCGCAGGAGGTCACCGCGCTGGCACCCGGCGGCAGCGTCCAGATCGATCTGGACAACATCGCCTTCCCGCGCGGGTTTTCTGCGCTGCCGGCCGGCGATTATCTGTTCCAGGCCGTGCTCGATCCGGGTGGCAGCTATGGCTACAGCGGCCGCGATGGCGGCGATCTGCTGAGCGAGGTCACCGCCGTGACATTGGCCAACGGCAAGGCGCTGCCGGCGCTGACCTTGAGCAAGCAGGTGCCGGTCTCGGACGATCCGTGGCAGGTCTCGCCACGCGCGCCGCAGGCGGTGCGCGATGCGGTGCCCGAAGCCAGGCTGCATAGCGCCGATGCCTCGATGGTGAGTCCGTCGCTCAGCGCGTTCTGGGGCCGACCGGTGTCGCTGCGCGCCCGTGTGCTGACGCCGCCCGACTACAACGCCAAGGCCGCCACGCGCTATCCCACCGTGTATGTCACGCATGGCTTCGGCGGTAACTACAACCGCTTCGCCGGCAGCATTGCATCCACCTGGAGCCTGATGGCGGCCAAGCAGATACCGCCGATGATCTGGGTCTTCCTGGATCAGTCCACGCCCACCGGTACCCACGAGTTCGCCGATTCGGTCAATAACGGCCCGTGGGGCACCGCGCTGACCGAAGAGCTGATTCCGGCGCTCGAGCGTCAGTACAAGATGGACGGCAAGGCCAGCGGCCGCTTCTTGAACGGGCATTCGTCCGGCGGCTGGGCCACGCTGTGGTTGCAGACGCGCTACCCCAAACTGTTCGGCGGCACCTGGTCCACCTCGCCGGATTCCAGCGATTTCCGTGACTTCACCGGCCCGGATTTGTACGCGCCCAATGCCAACGTCTACCGCCGCGCCGACGGCAGCCAGTTTCCGCTGATCCGCGACCACGGCAAGGTGCTGGCCGATCTGGAAACCTTCGCCAAGCTCGAACGGGTGCTCGGCCCGTACGGCGGCCAGCTCACCTCGTTCGAGTGGGTCTTTTCGCCGCGCGGCGCCGACGGCCGCCCGCTGCCGATGTTCGACCGCGACACCGGCAAGGTGGACCCGGCCGTGGTGGCCTATTGGCGTACCCACTACGACATTTCCGCACGCGTGGCCGCGCAATGGCCCACGCTCAAGCCGGACCTGGACGGCAAGATCCATGTGATCGTCGGCACCGCCGATACGTTCTACCTGGATGGCGCGGCGCATAAATTCCAGGCGGTGCTCGATGGCCTGGGCGCCAAGAGCGATTTCCGCTATCTGGAAGGCCGCACCCACTTCGATCTCTACACCGAGGGCGACGACAACGACGCGCTGATGAAGAAGATCGCCGCAGAGATGTACGCAGTGGCGCGACCGAAACGGTGAGTGGCTGAGATCATCGCGTTGCACACGGCTACGCGCGCGTGCAACGCCCGCCGCAACCGCACCGCGCATGCCGGACCGCATGCACGGCGGTGTCGATCAGGCATCAGGCAGAGCGCGGCAATTCCCATTCCACCTGCTGGCGCAGCACCAGCAGCAGCACCTGGATGCGCCCGCCACGCACCATCGCCGCAGGCGTCTGGCCGTCGAGGGCATTCATGGGTTGACGAAACCAGCGGATCAATGCCTCGTTATTGCCACCGTTCAAGGCCCACGCGTGGCAAACGATTTCGCCCAGGTTTTCGATGCCGGCGGTGCCAAGCAACTTGAGGTGTTCGGGGGTGAACGCAAACATCGACAGCACCAGCTCGGCGTCGGCCGCCTTGCCGTGGTCCACCTGCATCTGCTCGCTGTGCGCGGTGCTGTAGAGCGCGCCCTGCGCGCGAAAATCTTCGGCGCGCCGCATGCCGGTAAGCACTGCTGCGATGAGGTCGGCGCGTTCCATGGGTTGTCCAGCTGAGTACGTGCGCGCACGCTAACCGGGCCGCTGCTGCCGCTCAATCGGGAGACTCCTGACAGCCGCCAGGCGCGTCAGCGGCCGTTGCGTGATGCAGCGCGGCGCGGCGGCCCGGCGTGGAACACGCGTGCTGGCCGGCGCATCGCCTGCACGGCGTCGCCCGCGCCTGCCCGCCTTCGCAGCACTTAACGCAGCGGTTGCTAGCATCCGGGCGCGTCACTGGCAGCAGCCCGCGCGTGGATGGGCTGCAGTGTTGGAGTCTCACCTCATGAGGAGTTGTCAGATGCCCTGGAAATCCGCCCTTGCCATGCTTGCCCTGTCCACCGCCGCGCTGCCGGCGCTGGCCCAGTCCGACCGCCAGGTGGTCGAAGACATGCTCACCCGCTCGGCCAATGTCTGCCCCGGCCACAGCACCGAACGCACCACGCCCACCGTCAAGGCCGTGCCGGTCGGCGCGCTGCGCGTGATGCTGGAACGCGGCCTGGTCATGTGCCCCGACCGTCGCCTGGACGCCGCAGCACCGGCCGTGTTCTACGGCCGCCTGGGCGTGTTCGCCTGGAACCCGGACGTGAAAGCCGGATCCACCGTCATCGCCAAACAGATCGACAGCATGACCCGCAAGGACGAATACCCCACCGACACCCTGGTGTGGGACGCCAAGGGCACCGCGCTCAAACAGCAGACCGTGCCGATGTTCGAACCCAGGCCGGGTGCGGCGGTGTTGTACAAGGTGCGTTGAGGCGTGCCGAAGCGGGTTTCAGCCACGCGTCGATGACGACCGCGGCACCTGGCGCGGCACAGCGATGCGCCTGCGCCAGGGCCTGGTCAGTGCCCGGCGGGTTGCCGCCACGTGGATCAGCACCGGCACCGCCCAGCTCGCCCAGAGCAGCGCGGCGATCGTGCCGGGCGAAGGCACCACCCCGGCCCCAACTGCTGCATAGAGCGCGATGCGAAACACCACCGGCGCCAGCGTCACCAGATATGCCCGCACCATCCAGCGCCGGTGCCGGTCGAGCTGCCCGCGGCCGATGGCCAGCAGGCCGACACATGCCACCGCCGCCCATGCCACTTCCGTCGCTGCGAAGGCAACGCGGATCGTCGTCGGCGCGGGCGAGGTAGCAATCAGCCCAGTGGCGCCAAGCATGGCCACCAGCATGCCGGCGACGTACGCCCGCCCAGTCCAGCGATGCACCCATGCCTGTCTGCGCCAGCGTTGCGTGGCGAACTGCAACGTGCCAAGCGCAATGCCCACCGCACCACCGCCGAGGTGGCACCACAACCAACCGCGGCGAGTCAGAAACATGCCATAGGCCGGCGAATCCATTGCGGCATACTTCAGATACACGTGCCGCACGAACTCACCGGCGAACACGGCCAGCGCAAGCCAGAGCAGCGCCCACAACAAGCTGGTCGATCGCCGGTAACGGGAGACCGCAACACCATCGCGCATCGGATCGACGTGCATGTCCCGCTCCTTCGGTCAGCCAGCGGCAGAGTGCATCGGCCCCACCGTTGCGGTGAAGTGCCTCGGCTCACCGGTCAGCGGGTCATCGAACGCCAATGTATGCGCGAACAGCTGCAGCGGGCGTTCCGGGTCATCGGGCCGCTGGGCTTCCAGCTCGGGATAAAACCGGTCGTGCAGGATCGGCGCACCCAGCGCGGCCATGTGCACACGCAGTTGATGCTTGCGCCCGGTCACCGGCTCCAGCCGATACGTCCAGGTGTCTGCGTTGCGTGCGACCACCTCGATCACCGTCTCGCTGTTCGCTTCGCCCACGCCCTCGCGCATGCGGAAGAACGGCTCCCCCGGCTCCAACAGGCTGCGGTGCACATGCGGAAACCTCAGCTGTGGCAGCGGTGGTGCCACCGCCAGGTAGTGCTTGCGGATGCGCCGTTGCCGAAACAAGGCCTGATAGATCCCGCGCGTGGCAGGGTTGGCCGAGAACAGCACCAGCCCCGCGGTTTCGCGATCGATGCGGTGCAATGGCACCAGCGCCGGATTGTCCAGCCGCCGCACCAGTCGCGTCAGCAGCGTCTCGCGCACGTATGCACCGGCGGGTGCCACCGGCAAGAAGTGCGGCTTGCAGGCCACCACCAACTGCGCGTCGGCATGCACCACGGTCTCGACATAAGGAATCACCGGCTCATCGGCGACCTCGCGGAAATAGCGGATGTCCGCACCCACGCGATACGGTGCCGACAACGCCAGGGCCTGGTCGTTGGCATCGCGCACCAGGCCGCGTGCGAAGCGGTCGCGCCAACGCTCGGCCGCGATCGCCGGAAAACACGCGCATAGCGCTTCGAAGATCGAGACCCACGGGCCGGCAGGCAGCTGGAAGCGGCTGGCCGGCGTGCCATCGTAGGTACGGGGTGCATCGGGCATCGCCGGGATCGCAACAGGATCGAGAGTGCAGCATGGTAACGCGCGATGCGGCGACGCACTGCATGCAGCGTAGCAGTTGCATGCAGCAGTGCAGCATCGGTCGATCGCTGCAGTGGCCGTAGTCGGCATGCGCGAAGCGATGTGCGCCCGCGCGATGGCGCCGCATCGACGCGTGGTGTGATGGAACTTAGGTTGGAAGCGCGATGCGTGTGATCGCGCCGCATGCCACGCCTCGATCGCGACGCTGCGGCTTGCAATACACCTGTCATCAAATCCGTTGACGTTGCGTACGTGCAACCGGCTCTCCTTCGATCCCTTTCTCAAGCAGGAACATCACCATGCGTTCAACACTTCACGCCACCGTCGTGACGGCGGGGCTTCTTGCGCTGGTCACCACCAGTGCGGCCATCGCCGCCGTGCCATCGGTGGCGCAATGCACCACGCCGCAGCCGTGGGCGCACTCCAATGCCGGCGTGGTGGTCGGCAACGGTACGGCCGCCAGTTGTACCGCCAGCGCTCTCGCCACTGCGGTGGCGCAAGGTGGCTATGTCACCTTCAACTGCGGCACCCGTGCAGCCAGCATCGCCGTCAACCAGACCATCAACATCAGCGCCAGCACGCCAACGGTGATCGATGGTCAGGGCAAGATCACCCTGGATGGCCGCCAGGCCGCGCGCATCTTCCAGGTGCAGAACGGCAATGCGCTGTCGGTACGCAATCTCAAACTGCAGAACGGCAGCTCCGTGCAGCCGGCATCCAATACACAGTACGCGCCCGGCACCTGGGGCGGTGGCGCGATCAAGGTCAGCTACCGCGGCAAGCTGGAAGTGATCAACAGCCAGTTCCTGGGCAACCGCAGCAGCATCGGTGGCGGTGCCATCTTTGCCGGCAGCGATACCGACGTGACCATCGTCAAGAGCGCGTTCTCCAGGAACACCTCATGGCTGGGCGGCGCGCTCTACACCCAGCTCAGCCGTCTGACCATCGTCAATTCCGAATTTGTCGGTAACCAGGCCATCAATGCGCCGGCCGGCTTCCCCGATGCCGACCAGTTCGGTAACAGCGGCGCGATCGACACCGACGGCGCCTCGCTCGCCGGCTACCTCAACGCCGCTGCCGGTGGCGCAACGCTCTCGGTGTGCGGCACGGTGGTGCGCAACAACAGCGCGGCCAACAGCGGCGGCGGCGCCACGTTGTGGGCGTATGCGCCCGACACCATCGACGTGCGCTACTCCACCTTCGCCAACAACATCGCCTATGGCGGCCCGGCCGGCGGTGCGCGCATCAGCCTGGGCTTCGGCGACACCACGCACTCCGGCACCACCATCACCACGCCGGGCATCATCAACATCGAAGAAACCAGCTTCATTTCCAACCGCGCCGAAAAGAGCAATGCCGGTGCCTTGTACATGGACTGCTACGGCCCGTCCTGCAATGTCAGCAACAGCACCTTCTACGGCAACTACGCTAAAGGTGTGGGCGCGGCGATCCAGCATGTAGGCTGGCAGCCGTCCAATGGCGACCAGGGCAAGACCACGGTGCGCTTCAACAACGTCACTTTCGCCGAGAACACCCCCGGGTCCACGTTGTTCGGCAGCGGCTTCGACATCCGCAACAGCGTCTTCTACTCCAAGACCGAGCGCGCCTTCTGCAGCGACCAGAGCAGCACCGGCAACAACCTGATCGAGTACTCCGCTGCGGGCGGCTTGTTCCATAGCTGCCTCACCACCGGCCTGGCACGCGCCACCGACCCGCTGCTGGGCGCACCCGCCGCCAATGGCGGACCCACGCCTACCCAATTGCCGGCGGCCAATAGCCCGGTGCGCAACCTTGGCACTAGCTGCCGCACGATCGACCAGCGTGGTGTTGCGCGTGATACCGCGGTGTGCGATGTGGGCGCGGTGGAAATCAAGTAAATCGAACTGCGTGTCCTGCTCCCCTGGCGAGGACGCGCATTGTGTGGCCGAGTGGCTTAAGCCTGCTCGGTCATGCGATCAAGGATTCCCAGGGCCGGCCCCTTTGTGACGGCGACTGCGTCTTCGAATCTGGTCTTGTTGTGATGCACGGCTTGCTCAACCGCTGGAGCCGATCAAGCTGCATGTTGAAATCTTGCGCAGTTCCGGATTTGGTCAATGCGCAGCTGCACGCAAAAGCGCAGCAGCGATCTACTTCGTTTGCTGCGGCGGCGTTTCGTCCCTAAAAAAATAGTTAATTGCCGAGGAATTACGATGTCTTGAGTTGTTTCACCATAACCTCGTAGGAAAAGATGATTAATATTTACTTCGCGCGTCGAGATACGTCTCAAAAGAAAATGGGACGTGCACGTCGCGGCTCTTTGATCGCCGTTAGTGTCCTGGCGTTCCTTGCGTCTGCCTCGGCGCTTGCTATCGATCAGGCCAGACTCCGGCAGCCAGTGGTCGGCGGTACGGTGCTGACGATGAGCCTGGGTAACCGCTGCACTGCCGGTCTTGTGCTTAAGCAGACAGGCGTCCTTGCTAACTTGACGCCCTATCGGAGAGCGGTCCGGTTCGTTCTGACTGCAGGTCACTGTGGTGACTACAACAGCACAGTGTCCGTAGATGGGGCAGATCTTGGCTATGTCTCATGGAAATCGAGCGTTTCAGATCTCGAATTGATTCGCGTGGAACCGGTGCTGCATAACTACCGGCATTGCGAAGCGCCATCAACGGGAATTCACTGCACAATCGTTTCGACCTACGAGCCGCGTGCGGTAGGCAAGGTCCTGCTCTCGCGGGCAATTCTTTATCGGTCGCGCGCTGGTGGACTCGATACGATTGCGGTCAATGGCCACACGCCCGCTCCTCCGACTGACCGCTTCTGCACAAGCGGCATGAGCACCGACGTGTTGTGCGACTGGACCGATGCGCGCATTCCTGCAAATTTCCCAGACCCAGGACTCCAAGGACTGCATGCCGCCACCCCGGACTTCGGCGGCCTGACAGGTCCAGGCGATTCCGGCGGACCGGTGGTGAGCTCATCGGGAGTGATGCATGGGATCATTAAAGGTCAATACGATAATCTGAACATGATGTTTTATACATCTACAGCTCAGTTCTTCCGTGAGCAGCCTGATTATACGATTGCACCACCAAACTGATTTCGGCAGTGAGATGATTTGACGAAGTATTCGCCTATCACTCCGGGCCGGCAGCCCCTTCCCCTTCAAGGGAAGGGGTTGAATGGAACGAGTTGCCGCAACTGAGTGTTGCCCGCTTGATCTCAAGGCAGAGAACCTTCAAACCTGCCTCCACCGACGATCCAAAGACTCCGCTCGTAACGATGGCCAAGTTGGCGACCACTAGCCCGCATTGCATCTGGTCATGTTGATCGTCGTATCCGAAAACAATCCGCGCGCAACCCGTTCAAGAGTCGGCTTGCGGCTGCCGATGCAACTGCCGACGTAGTTTTAGCGGACTCAAGCATTGAGATCCGTGTAAGCCTTCCGCGCTGAAGTGCACGATCCTAATCACTTGATGGGGTGCAGATCGCAATAGCATCGTTCGCTTGCTGACAACACGCGTTTCAGCAGTTATGTTCGAACCTGGAACGGGGGTTCTTGCATGGAACGCAGAAAGAAGCAGAGTGGGTTTGAAGCGTTGGCCGCGTTGCCGTGGCCGCTCGGCCTTGTAGCGGGAATCGTTGGGTATCTTGGGGTGCGCTACGGCATCGGCTGGTGGTTCTCCCACCATGGCGGGATGCTGTCGCAAGGGTTTGCCCAACAGTCGAGTGGGGCGTTCGCGCCATTGGCGTGGATGCTGCTCGGCATCTGCTGGCTCGCCGCGCTGTGCTCCTATCTGGGCTCACGCAGCCGGCAACGCTTTCTGGACACACGTACCACCCTGGAGAGCCTGGCCGCTGGCGGCTGGCGCCAATTCGAACGATTGGTAGGCGAAGCATTTCGCCGCCAAGGCTATAGCGTCGAAGAAACTGGCCTGGGCGGTGCAGACGGCGGCATCGACCTGATTCTGCGCAAGGACGGCCGCCGCACACTCGTGCAATGCAAACAGTGGAAACGCCAGCAGGTTGGCGTCAGCGTGGTGCGCGAAATGTACGGCCTGCTGGCACATCACCAGGCCCACGCGGTCAAGATCGCCTGCATCGGCACTTACACGAAAGACGCCGAGCGCTTTGCCGAAGGCAAACCGATCGAATTAATTGGCGGCGAACAGTTGCTGAACATGATCCAAGCGGTGCAGCAGCAAGACACAGGGCAGCCGACGGTGACACCCGCGCGCATCGAGCCTGTCTTTGCTTCACCTGATTCTTCTACTTCTGCAAATCTCGTCAATCCAGGCTGCCCACGCTGCGGCAGCACGCTTGTGCAGAGGACAAACCGGCGCACCGGCCAGAACTTCCTAGGTTGTATCCAGTTTCCCAAGTGCAGAGGAACTTCGTAAGCGAACCTGACCCCCGTTTTTTACAAACTAACCTCGTAGCGCTTTATTTTTTACATCTAGTATTTATATTTATCCAACAGGGAGTGCCGGCCGCATGCAGAAGTCATTTGCCGTCACATCCGCTGGATGCACGACCCAATTGACGAACTTCAACAAAGCATCTTCCACAGCCTCTTCCACGGACACCCGGCACCGCATAGCCAGAGCGTCCTGCCATCTTCCTCGATCAAGCCGAGGCTGCCTTCGACTTCTTTGTAGCCGGGCCAAACTTCAGGCGCAGCCCACAATTGGAAGACACGAAACTCAGCAGGGAAAACATCGCTCAACGTGACCTCAATCCCGTCACCACAACGGACGACACTGACCAGGTAGGGATGCGAGATTTGGATTTGGTCTACAAACGACACGTTAATACTCGGTTGGTCAGCGAATCGCCCGGCGTATGTTTCATCCTGTCATTTCTGCAGACGCAGCCGCGTTATTAGCAACGATCCAGCTGGTGCTTCTGCCGCAAACATCGACGCTGCCAGCAACCCTTCACTTTGCACGAGAATGCTTGGTTTTCATGCGCGGCTCAAGCATACAAAAAAAGCGCCGCAGGGGCGCGCTTGCTGACTGAAAAGCAATTCCCGCTAGGAACGGGGTCAGGTTGGACCATCCCCGATTTCTCGGACCGTTTAATTAAGGAACATCCGTCCTTTCAAACTCGACCGGCGAGCGATAGCCCAAAGCACTGTGCAGGCGCTGGCGGTTGTAGAACACCTCGATGTATGTGAATAGCTTTGCGCGTGCCTCGTCGAGGCTTACAAACTGCTCGTGGTGCGTCAGCTCCTGCTTGAGCGAACTGAAGAAGCTTTCCATCACTGCGTTGTCGTACGGCATGCCTTTGCGGCTCATGCTTGCCACCAAGCCCGCCGCCTGCAACTGCCGCTGATACGCGCCGCTGGTGTCTGCGAGCCCTGATCGCTGTGATGGATGGTGCCCTTTGATGGTCGACGGCGTTGTAGTGCCATCTCCAACGCCGCACTGGCCAGGGCTTGGTCGGCACGAGCGCCCATCGCCCAGCCCGCAAGGTGACGGCTGTGCATGTCCAGTATCGCTGCCAGGTACAGCCAACCGCCGCGGGTGGGCACGAAGGTGATATCGGCAACCCAGACCCGATCACGTCCAGGGCTGACGAAGGGCCATTCCAAGCGGTTCGGCGCCACGATGGTGCGTTGGTAGGTGCTACGCGTGCGCAGATAGCGCTGACGGCGCTTGCTGCGAATGCCGTGCGCTCGACGCAGTCGCTCTACCCGATGCTGGCCACAGGTTTCACCTTGCTGGCGCAGGGCTTGCCACATGCGCAGGGCACCATAGGCTTGATACGTCTGCAGGTGCATGTCTTTGATCCGCTCCAATAGCCGCGCGTTCTCTTGCACACGCGTTCCAGGACGACGTCCGCGCCACGCGTAATAGCCGCTCGGAGATACCCCCAGTGCGTGACAGAGCCGACGCACCCGATATTCGCCTTGCTCACGGATCCAGGCGTACTTCATGGCGGAAACGGGGTCAGGTTGACTTTTTGAATGCATTTGGCCCAATTTTCCTTTCAACCTTCTCCTTGCGTGCAAATGACGCAGGCCGGGGACAGACAAAAAGCACCGTGCGGCACCACTGGCTGGAGCTTCCTCCCCTTCGTTGGGACCCCTATACACCAGATCAGACCACAGCAAACTGGGTCAGGTTGAATTCTAAATGGACCTGATTCTGTTCTTGCGACTTCGTCGAAAGCGCGTGCGTTTCGGCGCGCGATGAGGCGCGGCGATGTTTCGATGAGAAAATTGGCATCGACCATCCATGGTGAGGTGTCTCATGCATCCCGCAGTGTTACCGTCTTTGTCGCCGATGGCGAGAAGAGAAGAGATCGATCTGGAACGCGGTCATGCCGAGATCGAACTCGGCGCCACAGAGCCGCGACATGCCGATGCACGGATAGATGCACAGTTGCAAGGCCTACCACAACAACCGGTGCGCAGAGCGTCGACCAGAACGACGGGGCAACGGATTGCAGGCCACGTTTCGACCGTCGCCGGCATCGGCGCCGCCCTCACTGGTATCGCTTCGATTCCTCCACCCATGGTCGCATTCATGGGCTATATCAGCGAGAAAGATCAACTTGCAAAGTACAGCGGAATTGCCGCCTTGGCCGGTGTTGCCACCACCTGCGCGCTCAGTGCCGTCCAGCGCCTGGCACACGCTTATGCGTATGGAAACAACATCAGTTCCAGGGCCCGCGCAATGGGAATGACAGACGGCTGCATGAACCGCGCGGTCGACATTGTCACGATGCCCGAGGAGCACGATCGCGCCGCGCATCCGATGAACGAGCATGAGACCCAGATGCTCGCCGACGATCTGCTGCGGTTGGCGACGTGGGAGCCTTCCAGATTGGAGCCGGGCCTGTGGGAGGCGGCCAGCGGCGTTGGCGATGACGCGGACGCGCTGGTCGATCGCCTGCTTGCCTTTAGAAGGTCGGTGACGGCGGCCGCCACAGCGTCGTCCTCCGAATAAAGTACGACTACGGAAAACGGGGCGGAAACGGAGTCAGGTTTACTTTCTGAGTGAACTTGACCCTGTTTCCTTGCCGCCTCCCCCTGCATGCCAATGACGCAGCCGGGGCCAGACAAAAGCCCCCGTGCAGAAGCACCGCCGAGGGCTTGCATCTCAGTCGCGTAGAACCCCTACATACCCAGATCAGACAGCCCCGGATGATCGTCCGGGCGACGGCCCAGCGGCCAGTGGAACTTGCGCTCGCTTTCCTTGATCGGCATGTCGTTGATGCACGAGAAGCGGCGCTCCATCAGGCCATCGGCGCCGAATTCCCAGTTCTCATTGCCGTAGGAGCGGAACCAGTTGCCTGAATCGTCGCGCCATTCGTAGGCGTAGCGCACGGCAATACGGTTTTCGGTAAAGGCCCACAGTTCCTTGATCAGGCGGTACTCAAGCTCCTTGTTCCATTTGCGCGCAAGAAACTGCCGCGCTTCTTCCCGACCGTTGGTGAACTCGGCACGGTTTCGCCATTGGGTGTCGAGCGAATAGGCAAGCGACACTTTGTCGGCATCGCGGGAATTCCAACCGTCTTCGGCGAGTCGTACCTTTTCGATCGCCGATTCGCGGGTGAAGGGGGGAAGCGGCGGGCGAGCGTGAGCGTTGGACATGGCAAGGCCTCCAATCAAAGTGGATACATCGGTGTTTTGAAATTGCGACGGAGCGTCAGGCCGCTAGCCGGTGGCCTGCTTTAGCAACAACTGCGCGATATCCCTTGCGGTGTCTGCGGCGTCTTCGTCACCCATCACGCGCGAGACGGTGATTGCGCCTTCCATGAGAAGCAGCAGCTGGCGCGCCAGTGCGGCCGGCTGCGTAATACCCAGTTGCCCGGTCAGTTCCAGCGTGTAGTCGAGCAACTTCTGTTTGTGATGCTTGGCGATCTTGCGAATTGGATCGTCGGGGTCCCCGACCTCGCCTGCGGTGTTGATGAAGGCACAGCCGCGGTAACCGGCAGACTGGAACCATTCCTTGAGCACCGTGAACATGCGCAGGATGCGCGCCTCGGGGCTGTCGGCCTTGTCGCATTCGCGCCTGAACCATTCGAGCCAACGGACGTCGCGCGCGCTCAGTGCCGCGGCGGCCACCTCGTCCTTGTTGTCGAAGTGGCGGTAGATGCTTTTCCGCGCCACGCCTGAGGTCTTCACCAGCAGGTCCATGCCGGTGGCATGGATGCCGTGCTGATAGATCAGCGCCTCAGCCGTTGCCAGGATCTTCTGTTGGGTGTCGTTGGTTGGCTTGTCCACGGCGCCAATGTAGAACGATCGTTCTCCCTTGTCAACGCTCGCGCGTGCGTGGGTTCCGAGCCCTCACCACCCGACACGAACGATCGGGCAATCCGGACGTCATCGTGTCAGCCGCCTCACGCAGCCGACGCCGCCCTCGGCGCTGCAATGCCGTCGACGAACAGCCCGATCAGATGCGCGATGCGCGTCTTCGGCGAGCCATGCTGCTCGGTGGCCAGCGAGGTGGCGATGGCGACGACGACGAGATCGTCGAAGCAGACATCGCGGCGGACGACGCCGCTGTTCTGCGCGCTACGCAAACGTTGCTGCCCTTCCTTGCTGACAGCCTCGCACCCTGGCGTGCCGCTCTGCAGCACGGCGCCGAGCGACGCAGCCAGCCCACGATAGACACTGGTGTGCAGTGCCAGATCCTCCAGATACGCGCGCAGCGCGGCCAGCGCGTCGAGCGAACTGGCGCGCGCGTGACTGGAAGCCGCCAGCGACAGGAAGCGCCCGCTATAGGCCGCGGCAAACAACGACTCGCGTGTGGGGAAGCGCCGATACAGCGTGCCGATGCCCACACCGGCGCGCTTGGCGACGTCTTCCATCGACGCCTCGGCGCCGCGCTCCAGGAATACCTCCTCGGCCGCGGCGAGCAGGCGCTCGCGGTTTCGCTGGGCATCGGCGCGCAAGGGAGTTTTGGCGGTCAACGGGCTCTTCCGGCGAGACTTGTGGAAGTGGAGGCTACCTCCATATACTAAGTGGAGCAATCCTCCACTTACTAGGAAACACCATGGGCAAGCGATTCGAAGGCAAGGTGGTCGTGGTCACCGGCGGTACGGACGGCATCGGGCTGGTGACAGCGCAGGCGTTTTCGGCCGAAGGCGCGCAGGTCTACGTCACGGGGCGGCGGCAGGACCGGTTGGACGCTGCGGTGGCGGAGATCGGCGGCGGCGCGGTGGGCGTGCAGGGCGATGTCGGCGTGCCCGAGGACATGGACCGGCTCTATGCGCGCATCCAGCAGGAGCACGGCCGGCTGGATGTCGTCTTTGCCAACGCGGGGGTTTCCGAGTCGGCCGCGCTTGGCGAGATCGACGTTGCGCACCTGGAACGCCTGCTGGCGACCAACATCAAGGGCACGGTCTTCACCGTGCAGAAGGCGCTGCCGCTGATGGCCAGCGGCGGCGCCGTGATCCTGGCCGGCTCTGTGGCTGGCAGCAAGGGCATTGGCGCGCTCTCGGTCTACAGCGCCACGAAGGCAGCCATCCGCTCGTTCGCGCGCACCTGGACGAGCGACCTGAAAAGCCGCGGCATCCGCGTGAATGTGGTGTCGCCCGGCATGGTCCACACACCGGCCATGCAGACCTACCTGGAAGCCAATGCAGGGGCCGAGGACGCGTTCAAGCAGATGATTCCGTTCGGGCGTCTGGGCGACGCCGAGGAGATCGCCGAGGCGGTACTGTTCCTGGCCTCGGACGCGTCCAGCTTCATCGCGGGGCACGAGTTGTTTATCGATGGCGGAGTCATGGCGATTTAGGCCGCTGCCAGAGCGCTGCGATCAGCCAGAGTGACCGCGCGCTCGATCGCCCGCAGGTGGCGGTTGTCGCCATGTTTGCTGGAAACGCGGCCGGGGTTACTTTTTCGGTGGCCTTGTCCAATGGTTGCCGCCGATCAGGGGGTACTCCGGCATCCCGTCGCCACGCCATGTCGCCTTGCGCACTGGCCGTGCGTCGCGACACCGAGAGCCGATCGATCTGCTCCAGCGTGGCGCCGAACCTGCAGCGCGCTATTGGGTGAAGCCTGAGCGCAGTTTTTCCGGTTTGCTGCCTGTGTCATGTCGAGCACTCCATCCGCCCAGCGAACGGTCGTCATAAGCGCCTGGAATGCATGCCAACGATCGATCACGACGCCGAACGCGCTACCGTGCAGTGCTGAGCCACGCACACGATGGCAGTGATTGTGCCGCCTGCGCCCGCAGACCCCGCGTCGCTCACAGTGCCGCCAAGGCGTTGCATGAGCGCCACCATCGGGGCCAGGTTGTCGCCCCCATTGTTGGTCCAGGTACCCGAAAGTTCGCTGGCTTGCTTCGGAATCGATTGGCCCGCTGCGGTTCTTTCGCTACCGGGTTCGGATTTTCCGTTGGCCTGATTCACATCAACGATCACGCCGACATATGAGCCGTCTTTGAAGACAACTCTGAAAAGCAAGTTTGCCCGATGCGGGTTGGCCCGCGACGCCGTGGTCCCGGAGCCTGTGACCTGTTGTATCAGCGAGCTGCTGCCCGTGGCAGATTCAACCATGGCCCTGAGATTTGCGTCGATCACGTAATCGTATGCGCTTTTCTCGCGTGCATGAGAATTCAATCCCAGCATCTCGATCGGGATATTGTAAATAGGTCGAATGGTGCCCCCATCGATCACGTGAAACGTGTGCGCGTTGGCGAGCTCTTGAGTCGCTCCAGCGGATGGCGTCTGCTGCTGCGCGATTGGCATCGGTGGAGCTTTCACCGATGCGGGCACTGTGTCGCCGTCTGATCCAACGTACCACTGTTGAACCAGGTTATCTTCTACGTTGTAGACGATGTGGGTGCCGGGTCCCCTGCGCACCGCTTCAGCACGAAAATCGCTGTCTACTCGGCAAGTGTCGCACCGGATTGCAACGGCCTGGGCCCAGGCCGAGACAACGGCACATCCTGTCGCCAGCACAGCGCTCCATATGTGCTTCACGATATCTCCGTAATTTTTTGCGAAGGCAGTTCAACAGCGTATTTGAGGGGGTCTTTTGTCGCAACAGGTTCGCATGTGACGCGTTTTCGCACTTGGCAGAAGGTGCGGGAGCAGAGGCAGAATTGACGTAGGACAAGAGTCGGGTCGACTTCTTCCAACCTCATCAGTGCTCGCATTCGAGACCTGGGCGAATACGCCTTGACCTTCCATACATCCCCCACCCGCCATCCTCGCTGCAGCCTCAACTGGAGAACGCACGATGATGAAGTGGATGGGCACCGCGCTGGCCGCGGCATTGTTGATGAGCGGTTGCGCCAAGGTGGAAGGCGAGAAGTTCGTTGGGCATTGGGTCAACCTGCAGTCGCAGGACGAGACGATGGACATCGAGCGCAATGGCGAGACCTTCATGGTGCGCAGCACCACACCGAAGTTCTTCAGCCGCCAGCCCAAGACCGAAAGCTACCCGGCGGTGTACAAGAACGGCGCATTGCAGGTCACCAACGATGGCGAGACGGTGAACTTCGCCATCGACGAGAGCAACGGCCATCTCAATACCGGTGGTGAGCAATACGAGCGCGTACCGGCCAAATAAGAGCAGCTGTCACCGGCGCCCGCGTGCAGACCTTGACGGCCGCACGCGGGCGTTCGGCATCTGGGCACGTGTGTGCGTCTCTCGATGCGGATGCATGCGCCGAAGCGAGCTGGAGCAGCGCGCTGCTTTCGAGATGGCTGCGTGGTGTTGCAGGCGTATACGATCACGGCCTTGTTCGAGGCCGTGCAATGCGCATCCATTCAAGACACATTCCCCATTTCCGCTTTGCGCATGCGTCGGTCTTGGCGGTGGTGCTCGCATTGTTGGCAGGCCAGGGGTTCGCGCAATCCAGTCACGGCCCGACGTACGTTGCCCCGACGCCGACGGTTGCGCCGCCGGCAGACCATGCCTTTGCCGGGGTGATGCGCGTGGACGTGGATGCCACCGACGTAGCGCGCCGCATCTTCGCTGTGCGCCAGCAGATACCGGTAGACGCGGGCGGCGCAATAACGCTGCTGTATCCACGTTGGGAGGCCGCCAGCCACGGGCCGAGCCTGACGGTGACCGATCTTGCCGGCCTGGAGGTCAGTGCAGCGGGCCGCCGCCTGGCATGGCGGCGCGATGCCTATGAGCCGCATGCCTTCCACGTGCAGGTGCCGGCCGGCGTGCAGCAGCTCGATGTGCGGTTCCAGATGGTGGCCGGCGGCGAGTTGCTGACACGCGACATCGTGTCTGTGCCCTGGCAGCGGTTGGTGCTGTATCCGGCCGGTTGGTATGCGCGGAACATTCCCGTGGCCGCCATGTTGACGCTGCCCGACGGGCTGCGACCGTTCAGTGCCTTGGACGTGGAGCGCGTGCGCGGCACGCACTACGCCTTCAAGACGACATCGCTGGAAACGCTGCTGGATGCGCCGGTGCTCGCCGGCCGATACGCCGCGCAGCTGCCGCTGAGCGGGGCGGTGTCGCTGGATATCGTGGCGCAGCGGCCCGCCGACCTGCAGGTGCCGCCCGCACGTGTGGCCGAACTACGTTCGCTGCTTGCGCAGCTGGGCGTGGTATTCGGTCCGCCACCGTTTGCACGCTACGCCATCCTGGCGCGGCTGAGCGATGAGGGGTCGGCTGGCGGCACCGAGCATCGTGCGTCCAGCGAGAACGGTTTGGCCTCGTCGCATTTCCAGGACTGGCCGGGCCAGATCCTCTCGCGCGACCTGATTGCGCACGAAATCGTGCATGCCTGGAACGGCTTTTACCGGACGCCTGCCGATTTATGGGCACCGACGCCGAACGTGCCGGTCTCCGGAAGCCTGTTGTGGATGTACGAGGGACAGACCGAGTTCTGGGGCCGCGTGCTGGCGACACGGGCCGGCCAGTTCACGCCCGATGAGGTGCGCGACCGCCTGGCGCTGGAAGCGGCGGAGATCGCAACGCGGCCCGGGCGGGCATGGCGCTCCTTATCCGACGACGTGCACTACCCGGCTTTCATGTTGCGCCAGCCGGTGGCGTGGCGCGACTGGCAGCGCCGGCGCGATTACTACTCCGAAGGCGTGATGCTGTGGCTGGCCGTGGATGCCGAACTGCGCACGCGCAGCGGCGGCAAGCGCAGCATCGACGATTTCGCGCAGCGCTTTTTCGCCGGCGCCACGCCGCACGCGCCCACGCGGACCTATACGTTCGAGGACATCTGCGCCACGTTGCATGCCGTGGCGCCAGCGAACTGGGCAGGTTTCCTGCGCGGGTGGATCGATGCCCACGACGAACTGGACACCACGCGCGGACTGGCCCAACACGGTTGGGCGCTGGTCTACACCGACACGCCGACGGCCGCGTTGCGTGCCAGCGAAGCGGAAGCTGGCGTTGCCGATCTCACCTACTCGATCGGATTGACGGTACGCGCCGACGGCATGGTGCGCACGGTGGCCTGGAACGGCCCCGCGTTCGCGGCCGGGCTGCGGCCGGGCACGCGCGTGTTGACCGTCAATAGATCGCCGTTCGAGCAGGACGCGTTGCGCGATGCGGTGCGCGACTCCATTCGCCGCCCCATCGTGTTGGGCATCGCACAGGACGAGCAGCGTGCAGACGTGCAGATCCAGTACACCGGACCACTGCGCTACCCACGGCTGGAGCGGCTGGCCGGGCGGCCCGACACCTTGGCCAAGCTGCTTGCGCCACGCTGAGGCGATGGGCGCCGGCTGCCGCCACCGGTTGTCGCGTCTTCCCCTGCGCCAGACCCTCTGCCCTTCCATGGCGCACAAGCCTTACAGTGCGCTGGCACGCCGGGTCCGGCGCTGCCCGACCGTTCAATCCAGCAACCACGAGGGTGTCATGAGCAAGGGGATGGACCAGAAGAAGAACCAGAAGAAAGAGCCGACCAAGACGCTGAAAGAAAAGCGCGCGGCCAAGCAGGAAAAGAGGGGCAAGTAAGCCGCCCGGCCTGTTGGCAGGCGGACGAACTGGAGGGGAAGCCCAACCTCGCGCTTCGCGGATGACGCCCGACGGCGCCACTCCGCGAAAGCTGCCGAGCGCTCAGCGCCCGCGTTGCCCCTCGTCCTGCTGGGCGAGCGCGGCCTTGGCCAGCGCCGACAGCAACAGCCTGGCTTTTTCCGGACGCACAACCTCGGCGTGGCCCACGTGCTCCACCGGGCTGGCTCCCTCGCGGTGCATGGGGGTTGGCTGGAACAGCAGGCGCGCGGCGCCGGGCAGCGCTGCCAGCAGGGTCAGCGGATCGTAGAGATTGAGCTTGGTCACCTGCGGCCAGATGGCGTCGAAGCTCAGGGCGCCTTGCTGATCCGCTGCCGCTGGATCCTGCGGTTGTGCTGTGACGAACGTACGGAAGAACCACGCCGTATCCAGGCCGGGGATCAGGTTGGCCTGGATGCCTTCCCACAGGCCTTTCAAGGCGTTTTTCTGCACATCGCGCAGATACTCGCCCACGGGGTGGCCATTGCGCGCGATGCCTTCGTAGAACGCCGGCGGTACGGCGGCCCTGTAGGCAGCTTCCTTGCTCAGGATGCGCAGCGGAATGCCGAGTTGCTGCGCGCGGCGGTAGAGCGCACGGGCGGCGTGGATGTCGGTGGCGTTGTTGTAGGCGCGCGTGTCCGGTTGCACGAGACCATCGGCGTCCCTGGCCGGGTCGATGCCCCCCATGATGGTGATGGACGCGACCTTTTCCCGCACCAGATCGCCCGCCTCCGCAAGCAAGGCGCTGGCGTCGGTCATTCCGGCGATGACCACCATGCCGAGCTTGTGGGGCGAGGTCGCCAGGCGCTCGCGCATCGCGCGGACGCCATCGGTGTGCACCGCGTCCGGCGCCGCACGCAGCGCGGCTCCCTCGGCGAGGAACTTGGAATGCTCCCGGGCCTGCGTGGACGTCATGGGATAGTCCTGACCGCGCGCGACGCGAACCTCCGGCAATGCCAGGCGATCGAAGACACCTTTGGCCAGCTGCGCGCGTTGCGATCGCATGTCGGCATCGCCCAGGGTGACGACGACGTCGGTCAGACGCAAAAAGCCTTCGGCCTGCAGCTGCTTGGCGATGGTGTAGGTCACGACATCGTCGGGGTCCTTGTTCGGGTCGGTGAACAGCAGCGTGTCGAGCGGCAACGGCGGCCGGTGCAGACGCAACTCCCGCAGCACGGCCGCCTCGGTGGGCGTCAGCACGGACGTGTCGGCCACACCGAGCTCGGCCAGCATGCTGCGTTGGGCGGGCGTCAATCGCGCGGGCAAGCTCTGCGTGCGGCGGTGCCGTGGTCCGTCCGGGCGGGGAGGACGGCCAACGATGGTCTGCAAGGCGCCCGGCGGCGGCGCGGCCGCGTCTGCGGCGGAATGTGCGGGCACGGCGACGGGTGCAGGATCGCGTAGGTCAGCCGTCATGTCTGCGCCGGGCAAGCCGACGGTGGAACGGATTGCGGTGGGCTGCATGGGAGGACCTCTGGCAGTGAACGGCGGTGCTGGCAGCCCCGTCGGCAACACGACAGAATCGGTGCTCTCGCTCATGCATGCGCAAGGCTGCACGAAACTGTCGCGTGTTCGCGCTCACGCGTGCGACCGTGGGCCGCGGCAATGGCGTGCGGCGCGATCCAGCGGACGGCCAGGCTCGCAACGTTACCCACCTCCAGCGCAGCGCCAGGGCGGCGTGGTGAATTCCTGTGTGCGGCGACGAAGCGTCACCGGCCGGCACGCCGCCGCATCAGCCCAACCCGACGCCGGTGTTGGCGAGCAGCGCATGCGCTATGCCGACTTAGCAGCATGTGCTGGAAGCCGCCCGGATCATGCCGCCAGCCGCTTGATCCGCGCCGGCAAGTCGCCCAGCGCGCGATGCGCCTGCTCCAGTTCGTCGTCGGCCTGCAGGCCAAGCCAGACGCGCTCGGAGGTTCCCAACGCGGCGGCCAGACGCACGGCAGTGTCGGCAGTGATGCCGCGCTTGCCCAGCACGATTTCGTTGATACGGCGCGGCGGGACGCCGGTGGCGCGTGCCAGTGCGTTCTGACTGATGCCCAGAGGCTCGAGAAACTCCTCAAGCAGAATTTCGCCAGGGTGGATATTGGGTAGGACCGTCATCGACAGATGCCTCCTGCTCAGTGGTAATCGACGATTTCGACCTGGACCACATCGCCTTCCATCCATCGGAAGCAGATGCGCCATTGATCGTTGATCCGGATGCTGTACTGGCCGGGCCGCTCGCCCTTCGACGCTTCCAGCCGGTTGGCGGGCGGAATCCGCAGATTGTCGAGATGCGCGGCGGCATTGAGCATGCGCAACGTGCGGCGCGCGACCAATTGGATGTCGGCAGGCAACCGGCGGGAACGCTCACCCAGCCCAGATCTTTTCGGCTTCCTTGTCGGTAAAGCGCCTGATCATGTGACCAATGTGCAGTCGGCCATTGCGGGACAGCGCCGGCACCGACTGGATTGATCAGAACAGCGCACCTTGCACAGGTGCACTAGGCGGTGGTTGTGGAAGTGGCGCTGGAGTGGGTGCTGGAACCGGCGGTGGCTTGTCGTCTTTTGCACCCAACCGCCACGCCAAGCCCGAGATCCGCGCGGCGTGGCGTGCCAGCGCGGCGCGCATGACCGCTTCGCTGCCGGCCAGGTGCAGGGCGCGGCGGGCGCGGGTGATGCCGGTGTAGAGCAGTTCGCGGCTGAGTACGCGGGCGTCGCGGGTGGGCAGTTGCAGCCAGACCTCGTCGAATTCGCTGCCCTGGGCCTTGTGCACGGTCATAGCGAAGGCGCTTTCGTGCGCGGGCAGTGCGGCGGGATGGAAGCCGCGCACCTGGCCGTCGCCGTCGCCTTCGAACCAGGCGACCAAGGGGCCTTGGGCAGGGCGGTCGGTGGCGGGGGCGTCATGGCGTGCGCTGTCGCCAGCGTGGCCCGGCCTTGACGACGGTGCCGCGTGGCCGCGCGCGGTCACGGCACTCGCGTCGCCCTGCCCGGGGGAAGGGCCCGCGTCGCTGCGCAGGCAGATACCGACATCGCCATTGAACAGACCGTGGCGATAGCTGTTTTCGGTGATCAGCAGCAGGCGGCCCTGGAACCAGGGCGAGGCGCCGCCCAGACGGCGGGCGCCGGAGCCGGTGTCGGCGAGCAGTTGTTCGATGCGGGCGTTGAGGCCGCGTGCGCCTTGCGGGCCGGCACGCACCGCGGTGAGCAGGCGCAGGCGGCCGGCATCGCGCAGGGCGGCGGCGGGGTCCTGGGCGTTGGCCAGCGCACGCCAGTGCGCGAGCAGCGCGTCGCGGCCGAGTGCCAGCGGATCTTCGCCGTCTTCGTGGAAGTGCACGCCGGGCAGTTCGCCGCTGCGCAGCAGGGCCAGGGCGGTGTCGGCATCGCCGGCGCGGATGGCGTCGGCCAGTGGCGCCAGTGCGAAATCCTGCGCCTGGCGATAGCCGCGCAGCAGGTGCACGCGGTGGCCGTCCAGGCCGCCGCTGCGGGTGGCGGAGGTGACCGCAGGCGGACACTCGACGGGCGCGCTGCCGAGCAGCGATTGCAGTGCCTGGGCGTCTTCGGGCTGCAGGGCATCGCCCGGGCCGGCGGCCTGCAGGATGGCGGCCAGCACGTCGCCGGCTTCCACCGAAGGCAGCTGGTCGGCATCGCCAAGCAGGATCAGCTGGGTGCCATCGGCGACGGCGTCGACCAGTTTGCACATCAGCGGCAGGTCGACCATGGAGGCTTCGTCGACGACGATCAGGTCGAACGGCAGCGGGTTGTCGGCGTTGTGGTGGAAGTGCGGGGAATCCGGGATGACGCCGAGCAGACGATGCAGGGTACTGGCGCTGCTGGGCAGCAGCGCTTCCCAGCTGGGCGGCGCGCCCTGCTCTGAGGCGGCATGCGTCTGCAGTTCCAATCCGGCGCCGGTGGACGGCGACGCGGACGCGGCGGCGTTGGTCGGATGCGTGGACGTGATGAGGCCGGCGCTTGCCGATGGTGCGGGGAGCGAGCCGGCGGCCGGGAGCTGGATGCCGTCGGCGATGGCACGCGCGATGGCGGCGCGCAGGCTTTCGGCCATGCGCTCGGCGGCGCGGCCGGTGGGCGCGGCCAGGGCGATGCGTGGGGCCGGCGTGCTGGATGCCCGTGCCTGGGCGATGCGCAGCAACAGCAGGCGGGCGATGGTGGTGGTCTTGCCGGTGCCCGGGCCGCCGGTGACCAGCAGTAACGCGCGGCGTAGCGCGAGTGCGGCGGCCTGGGCCTGGCGGTCCGGGGGGTGGGATGGCGTGGGGGGGTTTGTTCCCTCTTGGTAGTGGATTGGCGCGGGCAGGCCCGTACCCTCACCCGCCCGTCGGGCACCCTCTCCCGGGGGGAGCGGGGTTGGCTCCGCGGTACGAGGGGTTGGGATCGCGTTCGGGAACAACTGCGCGAACAGCGGCGCCAGCGTGGCGGCGTCGACCAGCGGCAGCGGTTGCGCGGCGATGCGTTGCAGGCCCAGGGCCAGGCGGCGTTCGTACTCGCGGTAGCGGCGCAGGTAGAGCAGGCCGCGTTCGAGGACGAGCGGGCAATCGGCGGCGGCCGGGGCGTCGGGCTGCGGTTGGTCGACCCAGCGCGAGGCGGCCAGGCTGCGTTGCCAGTCGGCGGGGTCCGGGAAGGTGGGCGGCGGGCCGTCGCGCGCGTCCAGCAACATGGCGGCGCGGGCGGGGTCCAGGCCGGCGTGGCCGCTGGTGACCGCCAGCGAGGCGAGCGCGGCGCCGGCCAGCACCTGTGGGCCGGTGTCCGGCTCCAGGCGTTGCAGGCTTTGCGCGAAGGCCAGATCCAAGGTGCGCAGGGCGCCGCTCTGGTTGAGGGCGGCGAGCAGGTTTGGATGGGTCATGGCGTCGGCATTCCCTTGGCGCACGCGCGCTCGCGCCCCGTCATGCTCCGCGCACCTGTGCTGGCATGCGCGGCGCTGGCTTGCTTTGCGGGCGCGCAGCGGCATTGGCGCCCGTGGCTCGCAGGTGGTGCCTGCTCGGCGCGATCACGGAGAGGCTTGGACGCGGTGCGGGTCGGCCATGCCAGTGGCGTGGTGCGCTGCTTCATGGTGTGGGGGTCCCTGCTGCGGACGTACCCTCGCCCCAACCCCTCTCCCGGGGGGAGAAGGGCTCGAGGCCGTTGCGGGACCCTTGCGCTGGCGCGTCATTGGACAGCGCATCTGCGGGCTTGCCGGCGAACAAGGCGTCCACGGCCAGCACCAGCGCCGGTTCGAAGCGCCAGGCGTGGATGCCCGGTGCCGGATCGCCAAGCGGCGCGCGCGCATCGCCGGTGGTGGTGGCGCCGGCGTTCGGAGCGGAATCAGGTCTGTCGCCCGTGGAATCGCGCGCGGTTGCGGACATGCGCTGGCCCGCGATGGAATGGCCAGGGGTTTCGGCAACGGCTTCCGACCCGGCAGCCTCCGCAGGGCGCCCGGCATCCAGGCCGCGACAGAACAGATAGCGCACGCCGCCGAAGTCGCGGGCGTAGTCGTAGGCCTCGCCCAGGCGAAAGCGCAACCAGCGGTGCAGCGCCACGGTGTAGATCAGCGCCTGCAGTTCGTACTCGCTGTGCGCCATGGCCCGCGCCAGGGCGTCGGCATCGTAGCTGGGCAGGCGGTTGGATTTGTAGTCCAGCACATACCAGCGCCCGTCCACGCTGTAGGTGAGGTCGATCAGGCCGGTCATCAGGCCTTCCAGGCGCTGGCGCGCGCCGAAGGCCTGGCGGTCGCCGACCACGCCGAACCGATGCAGCAGGGCCAGCAACGCATCGACGCGGGTGGGCCGCATGGCGAAATGGAATTCCATTTCGTTGCGGCGCTGCGGTTCGGGCACGTCGGCCAGGCGGGTGCCTTCGGGCAAGGCCACGGTGAGCGTGTGGCCGATCAGCGCGGTGAGCATGCGCAGGCCGTCGTCGAGGTCGTCCTGGGCGTAGCCGCCGCGTTGCAGGGCCTGGAGGATGGGTGCGGCCTGGCCGTCGGGGGCGGGGTGGCCCGGCCGCCAGGCCTGCCAGGCGGCGAAGTCGCAACGTTCGAACACATCGTGCATCACCACGCCGAAGCGGTTGCCGGCAAAGCGCGGATCGAACGGTTCGGCGTCGCTGGCAACGGCCACGGCAACCGCCTCGCTGCCGGACGGTTCATCGCTGCCGCCGCTGCCGACGACGGTGGCGCTGGCCATCGGGTCGGTGGCCGCGCCGGCATCGGCGTTGGCCAGTTGGGTGAAGCTATACACCCACCATTCCGGGGCGATGTGCCGTTGCGCGCTGCGCGCGGGCGGCACCTGCGCCTCGATCGGGGCCGGCAGCCGCGGCAAGTGGGCCGGCGGCGTGCTGGTGTCCACCACCACGGTGCCCTCGCCTGCCGCGCCCTGCAGCGCATCGAGCGCACGCAGCATGGCCGACAACGCAGTGCGTTCGTGCTGATGGAACGGGCCGCTGGCGATCCACAGCGCGTGCTCGGCGCGGGTCAGGCCGACATACAGCAGGCGCGCGTCTTCGGCACGTTGTTCCTGTTTCCAGGCGGCTTCGGCGGCGCTCCAGCTCGGGTCGTCGCGCTCTGTCTTCCAGTGCAACTGGCGGCCCACGTCCGGCGCATGCACCACGCAATGACGGCCGGCGCCCTTGTCGCTGCGGCCGATGCCGATATACGGCAGGAACACCAGCGGATATTCCAGGCCCTTGCTCTTGTGCAGGGTGACGATCTGCACGCGGCGCGCGTCCGATTCCAGCCGCAACTGCTGGGCTTCGTCGTTGTCGTCGGCATTGGCGATGCGCCGCGACAGCCAGTCGACCAGGCCATGCGGGCCGAGTGCGCGCGCGTCGGCTTCCTGCAGCAGTTCGGCCAGTTGCAGATAGTTGGTGAGGCGGCGTTCGCCATCAACCAGGGCAAGCAGGCGTTGCCCGTGGGTGGCGCCGAGTTCGCCGATCAGGGCGAGCGGGCCGCCGCGCTGCCAGCGTTCCCGCCAGTCCAGCGCCTGTTGCTGCCAGTGGCGGTGACGCTCGCCGTCGCGTTCAAGTGCGGCGATGGCGATGGCGTCTTCGCCGATCAACACCGTGGCCAAGGCGGCGCGCAGGCGGCTGTCGTCGCCCGGATCGAGCAAGGCCTGCAGCAAGGCAAGCACTTCCAGCGCCTGTTCGGTGGCGAACAGACTTTGCTTGCCGGCGGCCACCGCCGGAATGCCCACCGCGCCGAGCGCCTGCTGGAGACGCGTGGCCTCGCCGTGGCTGCGCACCAGCACGGCGATATCGCCGGCCTGCACCGGCCGGCCGCACACCGTGGCCGTGCCGTCGCGGCCGCCGGCCAACCAGCCGCGGATCGCTGCGACGCAGGCGGCGGTGGCCAGCTCGCGTGCGCGGCCGGCGCTCCAGGGCTTGGGCTTGCCTTTCGCAGGCGGCGGCGGTTCCGGCGCGCGCCACAGCGTCAGTGCCGGCGCAGTGACGCCATCGCGTTGCAGGTCTTCATCCACGCGCTTGGTCCCGGCCCGCACCGGGTGGAAGGCGATACCGTCGGTGAGGAAGGCATCGGCGTAGCCGGCCTGTGCGTACAGCGCGTCGATGGCCGCCAGCACGCCGGGGCGCGAGCGGAAGTTGTGGCTCAGCGGCGGCGCCAGTTCGGCGGTGACGGCCGCGGCCAGATAGGTGCGCACATCGCCGCCACGGAAGCCGTAGATGGCCTGCTTGGGGTCGCCGATCAGAAACAGCGCCGGTTCCAGCCCTGCTGCTCGTGCGAGCGGGCCTTCGCCGAACACGTTGGAAAAGATCGACCACTGGCGGTCGTCGGTGTCCTGGAATTCGTCCACCAACGCGATGGCGTATTGCGTGCGCAGGCGTTTGACCAAGGCGTCGGCCTGCGCGCCTTGCAATGCGTGCGCCACCCCATCGACCAGGTCGTCGTAGGTCTGCACGCGGCGTTGCCGCTTGAGCAGCGCCAGCCGTGCGATGGCATCGTCGCGCAGCGCGTGCAGCAATGCGATACGGCGACGGCTGCGCCATTCTTCCACGCGCGCCAGCGCAGTGAGATAGCCATCGATCTGGTGGCTCATCGGCGAAGACGGCGTGCGATCGACGAACTTCTTGTTGGTGCCGGCAGCCAGTTCCGCCGCGGTCAACTTGAGCAACTTGGCATGCGGCGCGGTGTTGAGCGCAGGCGCAGCGGCGAAGGTTTCGAACCAGTGCCACAGCGATGCCAGCCACTCGGGTTTGTAGCTGACCTTGCTCAGGATGCCGCCCTCGATGGCCGCCATGATGGCGTCGAAGAATGCGGTGCCGTGCGTCTGGAATGCGGCGGCCAGTGCGTTGGCTGCCGCGTGCGCGGCCTGCAGCAAGGCAGGTGCATCGTCGGTGATTGTGGCGACTGCCGGCAACAGCGTCGGGTGCCGCACCAGCGCGCGCAGATCGCTGGCCAAGGCCTCGGGGCCGCCCGACCACAGGGCGATGAGATCTTCGGCCATCACCGCATCGGCGGCGCGCTGCCGCCACAGATCGGCCGCCACTTCGCCAAGCAATTGGCGATCGTTGGCGAGCAGTTCCGGCGCGGCGAACGCCTGGCCGCTTTCCAGTGCGTGTTCGCGCAGCACGCGCGCGCAAAAGCCGTGGATGGTGAACACCGCGGCCAGATCGATTTCTTCCACCGCCTGCTGCAGGCGGCGACGCAAGGCGACGGGCGTTTCGCTGCCGCCGCCCAGATGGGTGGCGAGGATGGCGCGGGTGAGTAACACGTCGGGCGCTTCATGGAGGAGCGGCCCTGGCTGCGACGGGGCATCGGCGAGGTCGGTCGCGCCCAGGGCCACTCCTGCAGAAGCCGATGGGGCGTCGGGCGACTGGATTGCGGACGACTCGGTCGCGGCCGAAGCCGCTCCTGCGAGAGGCGATGGCGCCTCGGGAACCAGGCTTGCGGCCAGCACCAGGCGTTCGCGAATGCGGCGGCGCAGCTCCTGCGTGGCCGCTTCGGTGAAGGTCACCGCAAGGATCTGGCCGATGCGCAAGCCACGCTCGACCACCAGCCGGGTGAACAACGTGGCCAGCGTAAAGGTCTTGCCGGTGCCGGCGCTGGCCTCGATCAGGCGCACGCCGTGCAGCGGCAACTGCAGGTACGGGTCGGTGACGGGGCTGACGCTCATTCGACATCCTCCTGCGCGCCGTGCCAGTGTCGCCAGCTGTCGATCACGCGCTCGGTCTCGAGCGGCGCGCCGGTGTTTCCCTGTTCGAGCAATGCATACACCCGATGGCTGGTGGCGGCGAACTCGGCGAAGCGTTGCGCGTCGGCAAACGGGTCGCGGCCGCGGGTGACCAGGCGCAGTTCCGGGCTGTGCGATTCGCTCCAGCCGAAACCCGATTGCCACTGCCCGGCCGCCTCCTTGATGGCCTTGTCCAGGTCGCCGCCGCGCGCGGCCTGGTGATATTTCCAGCTGCTGTAAGGCGCGAACGCCAGCGGCATCTGCAAGCCCTGGCGATACAGCTGCAGCAGCTCGGCCAACGCGGTGCGCGCCTGTGTCTGCGACAGCGGCTGCGCGTCGATGGGATGCGGGCCCAGGCCGTCGTCGTGTTCGAAGAAACGCACGTACGGCGCGTGCTCACCGGCGGCGCGCAGCAGCAGCCATTCCAGGCCGTGGCGAATGGCGCTGCGGCCGCTGAGCGCGCCGACCTGCACGCGCCCCACGCCGCTTGCGTACCAGCCCGGCACACGACCGTGCAGTTCGATCTCGTCAATCTGCACCTGCAGCCGGCGCGACTGGGCCGGGGATTCGCCACGCCACTGCCGGAACGCATCGGCATACGGGCGCAATTGCGCCACGCGCTCGTCGAGCTGGCGCCGCCCCAGCGGGCCGGATGGCAGCAGCGCGCGGGCACGCAGACGCGCGTACAGGTGCTCGGTGTCGCCGGCCAACGCAGCGTCGAATATCTGCTGCTGCAACCCGTATTGATCCAGCCCACGCGTGGGGGCGAGCAACGGTTCCAGATCGGCGTCCTCTCCGGCCGGATCGGGCAGGCGCATGCCCAATCGATGACGCAGGAACTGCCCGGCCGGGTCGGTCAACAGGCGGCGCAGCGCGTCGATGGACATGCTGGCCGGCAAGGCGATCCCTTCGGCCGGCAATGCACCGGCCACCCACGGCGCCAGCGGCTGCCGCTGGCCGACCAGGCTGTCCACCGCCGGCCGCCACTGCCGGCGATAACTGAAACGGCGCGGGTCGGCTCCGGCATCGCTCTCGTCGCCCAGCGCGCCGAACGCGGCAGCGGCGAAGGGTTGCAACGGGTGTCGCACCACCAGCGTGTCGAGCGCGTTGCTGGCGGCGTGGTACTGCGCAGCGCTTGCCAGTAATTCGCTGACCAGCACCGACGGCTCGCGCACGCTGCCATCGCGCGCATCGGCGCCGAGATAGCTCAGATAAAACACGTCCTGCGCGGAAGCGAACAACTGCAGGAACAAAAAGCGGTCGTCCTCGCGCGTGGAGCGGTCGCCGTGCCGGCGACGCTCGGTGCCCAGTTCCGCGGTGAGGCGATTGAGCCCGGCGGCCGGGTCGCGCCGCGGGAAGTCGCCATCGTTCATGCCGAGCAGGCAGATCACGCGGAACGGCAGCAAGCGCATCGGCACCATGCGCCCGAAACTGATGCCGCCGGTAAGCAGCGGCGCGCGCGTATCCGATTCGCCCAGCACCGCCGCAAAATGCGCACGCACTACCTCGGCAGGCACCTTGCCGGCGTACTCGGCGCGTATCGCGTCGCGGGCGAATTGGTCGATCAAGGCGCGCAAGCGATCCAGCGCGCGTTGCGCGCGCGGCGCAGTCGGCATGGTCGGAATCAATGCCTCGAGCAGGCCCAGCAACCGCTCGCGCCACTCGACCGGGGTCATCGCCTCGGCCAGCGCGGCTTGATGCCGTTCGAGCACGCGCAACAACCGCAACAAGGTGTCCAGTGCGGCCAGCGCGCTGCCTTCCAGCTGCGGCCACGGCGCCACCCCATCGATGTCCTCGTCGGCGCCGCTGGCATGGCCGAGCAGCAGCCGGTCCAGCGCGAAACGCCAGGTGTAGGCATCGTCGCCCGGTGCCTGGTGCTGCCGCCGGTGCGCTGCGTCCAGGCCCCAACGCGCGCCGGCCGCGTGCAGCCAGCTGCGCAGGCGTTCCAGCCCGGCTTCGTCCAGCCCGGCCGCTTCGGCGATCGGCGCGCTGGCCAGCAGGTCGAGAATTTCATGCAGCCCGAAACGCGCGATCGGCAAACCGAGCAAGGTGAGGAACACCTCGGCCAGCGGCTCGCTCGCCAACGGGCTGGCATCGGCCAGCGCATAGGGCAGCGCGTCGTCGTTGCCATGGCTGCCGAACACCGCATCCAGATACGGCACGTACGGGTCGATATTGGGCGACAGCACCGCGATCTCGCGCGGCTGCAGGGGCGGGTCGAAGCGTGCATCGTCGAGCAGCGCACGCAGTTGGTCGTGCAACACCTGCAACTCGCGCAGCCGCGTGTGGCAGGCATGCACCTGCAGGCTGGGGTCGTGCAGATTCACCGCCGGCAATACCGCGTGCGCCGCAGGCGCGCGGCGATGGAACAGATCGCTCTGCATGCGCCGCAACAGGCTGTCGCCCAACCCGCCATCGGCCAGCGTGCGGCGGCCGGAATCGAGCGGGTCGGCGTAGGCGGCGATTTCGGCCAGCGGGTGCACCACTTCGTAATCGCCCACCAACGCCATGAAATCGCGCCCGGCTGCGCCCCAGGCCTGCAGCAACGGGTTTTCCTGTACCTGCTCGGCGAACAGTTGCACGGCGCCGTCTTCGCGCCGGCGTTGCCACAAGGTCTGCAGGTCGCCCCAGTAGCCTTGCGTCGGCGTGGGCAGATAGAAGTGCAGCGTGCCCACGCGCGCCTGCGTGGCCAGCACGCGCAGGACGTCCGGCGAGATGTTCAAGATGGCGAATGCGAACACGCGCGGCGGCAGGCCTTGCGGCAACGGGCCGTCGGCACGCGCATGGCGATCCAGATACTGGCCGATGCGCCGGGCGCGGTATTGCCGGCCGGTGGCGATGCTGCGCCACAACCGTGCCTGCGGGTCGTCCGGGTCGGCGCCTGCTTCCCAGCGCAGCAACCAGTCGCGGCGCCATGCCTGGTATTTCTCGAACACGCTGGCCAGCTCGCCGGCCAGCGCCCACGGCTTGAGCGCATCGCCATCGGACAGGTATCCGGCCAGCGGGGCCAGGGCCGCGTCGCTGCCCAGGTCCGACTGCAGGGCCGCATACAACCGCCACTGCGTGGTGGCCATGTCCAGATCGTCGTCGGCCGCGCCGAGGTTGCGCTCCAGCGCGCGCGCGACGAATTCGCCGGGCGTGAGAAATTCCAGATTCGCCGCAACACCGTGCTCGGCCGCAAGCGTGGACTGCAACCAGCGCCGCATCGCCACCTGCGGAATCAGCACCACCTCCGGCTGCAGCAACGGCTGCCCCGGCATCGGCCGGCGCAACTCCTGCGCGAGCAAGGCGGCCAGGGTATCCAGCGCATTGGATGGATAAAGACGGAAATCGGGCGCGGAAGTGGCGTGCATGCGTGGCGCATTGTGCCGGATGCGCGCGTGAGGCGTTGTTGGCCGCCGTGTCGGCGGCCAGGTCGCCGCGCTGGGACGCAAGGCCGCACGGCACCGTGCAACAGCGCTGCGCGGGAGATGCCGATCGACGGCGCGCCGCACACCGTGCGTCACCCACTGCCATCAGGCTCAACACCACATTCGACGTACTGCGGTCGTGACGTGCAACCTTCGAGACGCCCAACGCAGCCATTCACTGCGTCCGCGAGCGTCATCGCAACCACGCGCGCAACACGCTGCCGACATCACAAACGCAATGGGCCGGGGTGTTCGCCCGGCCCATCGCGTTGCATGACCGCGCGGCTTACAACCCGATCAGTATTTCTTTTCCAGATTGATCATCCAGGTCTGATCGTTGTTGCTGTCGCCGTCGGTGATGCCGCGGTATTCCAGCCGCGTCGACAGGCCTTGTTCGGTCAACAGCGCTGCACCGATGCCCACCATCAAGCGGTTGCGGTCGAACGCGCTCTGCGCGGTGCGATAGAACGGGCCACCGGTAAGGTCGGCGTAGCTCAGGATCGCATCGCCACGGCCCTGGAAGTCGCGCTGGTACTCCACGCGCAACTGCGGGGTCAGCCGTCCCCAGGCAACCTCGCGACGCCATTCCAGACGCAGGCCGAGATTGCCGGTGGTGGTGGCCACATCCATGTCGGCATAGCGCAGCGCGAACGGGGCCACGCCTGCTTCCACATAGCCGTCCAAGGTGGCGCGTGCCACATCCACCCGCGCGTACGGGGTGATCTGCAGCGTGCCGCGTTGCAGGTCGGCACCGGTGGACAGCGAGGCGATCCACTGCGTGCCGTCGCGGTTGCCCTCGGCCAGCGAACTGTCATCGGTGACGAAGCGGCGCAGGTCGTAAGACAGCAGCTGGTAGCCGACCAAGGTGTCGAAGAAGAACGCCTTGCCCGGATGGAAGCTGGCGTACAACGCCATCGTGTAGGCAGTGGCCTTGCTGTGGCTGCCGTTGTTGCCCACGTCGCTGTCGTCGCGGCCCCAACCCAGGCCCGCGCCGATCGCCAGCGACGAGGCAACCCGGTAGTCGGCACCCACGCTCAACCCATCGGTCTGGAAATCCACGCCGTTGCTGTTGGTCTGGCGGTTCAGGCTGCCCGAGCGGATTGCGCCGCCCACCCACAGGCCCAGGTCACCCTGCGTCTGCGCGCTGCTGCCGGTGGTGCCGGTCGCCGCGGGCGCATCGCGGAAGTCGTTGTCGACGTCCTGCGTGTCCGGGCTGCAGGGCTGCGCACTGATGCCGCGCTCGGCCTGGCGGCAATGCGAGGTCGGCTGGAAGCTCACTGCGTTGGTGAAGCTGCCGCCGCCGCGATGGGTGGCCTCCAGACGGCGCTGGAAGTTGTCGATCTGCGCCCGCGCAAAACGCCGCGTGGACTCGGACTGCGCATCGATCAGGCCACGCACTTCCGCATCCACGCTCGGGTCGCGCCGTGGCGCGATGTTGAACACCACACTGGCCGGGGCCGAGGTGGCGAATGCGTTGGACAAGGTGAACTGCACCGTGGCCTGGCCGACGAAGGCCGGGTTGGGCGTAAAGGTCAGGGTAAAGGTCGGCGTCTCGGCCATTGCAGCGGCCGCTGGCGACAGCCCGGAGGCACGCGCCGCCGCCGCACTGGCGGTGCCGCCCACGCGGGTGATGGTGGCGGTACCGGCCGAGGCCGGCAACACCGCAACCACCGCAGCCGCCACGAACGGCCCGCCGGTGGCGTTACGGGTGATGTCCACCTGTTGCGCTTCGCCCGGCACTGCCGCCGCAGTCACCGACACCGCCACCGGCCGCACGTTAACCGTGATGGTCAGCGTCACCGCTGCCGAGGTGCCGCCTGCGCCGCTGGCGGTATAGCTCAGCACGTCGGTACCGGCAAAGCCGGCGTTCGGCGTGTAGACCACTTCCAGCCCGTTGACCACGGCCGTGCCGTTGGTGGGCGCGCTGGCAATGGCGATCGCGGTGATGCTGCCGGTGTCGTTGGCGGTGACCGCTGCGGTCACGGCGGTGTCGGTCATGGTGGCGGCAACATCGGCCACCGCCACCGGCGCCGCATCGTTCACCGTGAAGGTGTAGGCCTGCGTGGCGCTGGCATTGCCCGCATCGGCCACCGCAATGGTGAACGACGTGGTGCCCTGTACCGTTGGCGTGCCCGACAGCGTGCCGTCGCTGGCCAGCGTCAATCCGGCCGGCAACGTGCCGCTGGCAATGCTGTAGCGGTACGGCGCAACGCCGCCGCTGGCGGTGAGCACCTGGTTGTAGGCGGTGCCACGCACGGCCGGCGGCAAGGTGGGCTGCCCCGGCACCAGCGTTGCGGCGTTGATGGTCAGCGAGTAGCTCCGGCTGGCCTGCGCGGCGGGGCTGGGCGTGCTGTCGGTGACCGTCAGGGTGAAGGTGAAGGTCCCCGACACCGTCGGCGTCCCGCTGAGGCCGCCGGTGGCAGCGTCCAGTCCCAAGCCACCCGGCAGCGCGCCGGCAGTGACTGCATAGCTGTACGGCGCGGTGCCGCCGGTGGCCGGCGTGACCGCAGCTGCATAGGCCTGCCCGGCCGTCCCTGCCGGCAAGGTCGACGCCGGCAACACCAGGTTCGGGCCAGCCACGGTCAGGCTGTATGCCTGCGTGCCGGTGAAGCTGTTGGCGTCGGTGGCCTGTACGGTGAAGTTGAACGTACCCTCCAGCGTGGCCGTGCCCGACAAGGTGCCGTTGCTGGCCAAGGTGATCCCGGCCGGCAATGCACCGCTCGTGATCGCGTAGGTGTAGGCCGCCGTGCCGCCGCTGGCGGTCAGCGTCTGGCTGTAGGCGGTGCCACGTGTTGCGGTGGGAACCGTGGACGGCGCCACTGCAATCGTCGGCGCGGCGATGTTCAACGTGTATCCGCGCGTGCCCTGCGAGGGCGTGCCGCTGGTACTGTCGGTCGCAGTGACGGTGAAGCTGAAGCTGCCCACGCTGGTGGTGGTGCCGCTCAATGCGCCGCTACCGCTATTGAGCGTGATGCCGGCGGGCAACGCGCCGGCGGTGAGCGCGTAGCTGTAGGGCGCAATGCCGCCGGCGGCCGGAGTGATCGCACTCGAATAGGCCTGGCCCGCGGTGCCGGCCGGCAAGGTGGTGGCCGGCAAGATCACGTTGGCGCCGGCCACGGTCAGGGTATAGGCGCGGCTGCCGCTGGTCGGTGCCCCGCTGTCGGTTGCGGTGACGGTGAAGTTGAAGCTGCCGCTGGCAGTCGGCGTACCGGACAGCACCCCGGCGGCGTTCAGGGTCATTCCGGCCGGCAACGTACCGGCACTGATCACGAAGCTGTAGCCGGGCGTGCCACCGCTGGCGCTCAGCGTCTGGCTGTACGCGCTGCCTGCGGTTGCTGCGGGCAGCGACGCCGGCGAGATCGTCACCACCGCATCATCGTTGAGGATGGTGCCGGTGCCGGTGGCGCGGGCGATGGTCGCATTGCTGGCGCCGGACAGGCCAACGCTGAAGGTTTCGTTGGGCTCGACCGCGGTGTCGCCATTGACGGTGACGGCCACGCCTTGCGCGGTCACGCCCGGCGCGAAGCTCAGCGTGCCGGAGCGCGCGACATAGTCGCTGCCGGCGGTGGCGGTCCCGTCGGCGGTGGCGTAGTTGACCGTGACTGTCTGGCCGCTGGCAGCGCTCAGGCTCACCGTGAAGGTGGCCGTGGTGGTGCCGCTGTTGCCTTCGTTGACGCTCACATCGTCGATCGACAGGGCCGGCTGCGCATCGTCGTTGACGATCGTGCCCAGGCCCTGCCCGTCACTCACGCTGGCGCCGGTGACGTTGCTGAGGTTGACGAAGAACGTTTCGTTCGGCTCGGCCAGCGTGTCGCCGGTGACCAGCACGGTGAAGGTGGCGCTGCTGCTGCCGGCCGGGATGGTCTGCCCGGTCAGACTGGAGGCGACATAGTCCACACCCGCAGTGGCGGTGCCATCGGCCGTGGCGATATCGAAGCTGACGCCGCCGGCGCCGGCCGGCGCGCTCAACGACACGGTGAAGGTGGCGTTGGTGGTGCCGGCATTGCCTTCGTTGACCGAGACATCGTTGATCGACAGCGCCGGCTGGTCGTCGTTGAGGATGGTGCCGGTGGCGCTGTTCGGCGAACCGACCGTGTAGCCGCTGCCGGTGTTGAGGCTGATCACCACGGTTTCGTCGGGCTCGACCGTGCTGTCGGCGGTCGGATTGATGGTGATGGTGCCGGTGGTCTGGCCGGCGGCGATCACCAGCGGCGAACTGACGGCCGCATAGTCGGTGCCCGAGGTCGCCGTGCCGCTCACGCCAAAGCCGATGGACAGCGCGGTGGGCGACGGTTGGTTCAGGGTGACCGTGTAGAGGAGATTGGTGGCGCCGTCCTCGGACACGCTGGCCGGGGAGACGGCGATGCTCGCGGAAGGGAAATCGTCGTTGACGATGGTGGCGGTGGCGCTGGACGGGCTGCCGGTGGAATAGCCGGTGCCATTGGCGACACTGAAGATCACCGTTTCGTCGGTTTCCACCGCGGTGTCGGCGATCGGGGTAACGCTGAAGCTGGCCGAGGCGGTATTGGCCGGCACCACCACGCTGGTCACGGCGCCGGAGTAGTCCGTGCCGCTGGTCGCGGTGCCGCTGCGGGTCAGGTTGACCGTGGTCGCCGAGGTATTGGTCTGGCTCAGCGTCACCGTGTAGACCAAGGAGGTACCGCTGTCCTCGTTGGCGGCGGACGGGCTAACCGCGATGCTGGCGGTCCGCGAGGGGGTAATCGTGATATTGACTGTGATGGTATCGCCAGCGCCGTCTTCCAGCGGAAACGTGTCGCTGGTGGCGCTGTCGCCATTATGCGTGTATGTGACGATCTGCGTTCCCTGTGCTCCGCTTGGATTAGGAACGGTCAGAGTGCCGTGGGGAGGCTGCACTCCGTCCCAGCCAACGCCGATGTCGTCTACGCCAGTGCCGTCGCAGGTGGTGACGTCGATCTGCACCGAGCCACCCTGAACTACAGTGGCGTTCAACGTCGGACAATATTGCGACGCCGCTGCTGCGGCCTTGCCGGAATACAGCGTACTCAACAGCAGCAGCGCGAACACCAGCGGCCAACGCAAAACGACGCGCACGCCTGCAGCCATATTGGTGCAATTCGTAGACATATTCCATTTCCCCGGAAAATCACGCCACCCCGCTGGCGCCGGCAACGCTCCTGGTGCCTCAGACAGCATGGTTATAGGCCTTGAAAGGCATATTCCCCACCATGCTGCGCTAGCATTTGAACAGTAAATTTACGTATTCGTAAAGCACCAAATACGTCGCCCCTGTCCGATTCAGCATTATCAATGCTTGCATTGCGCAGAAGACGTGATTAAGTAGAGCAGCGCCAGGCGCGATGTCGGCGTCAAACACCCTAGGGGAGATCCGCATGAGCGAGTTCTTCATCGGTCAGATCATGCTGACCGGTTTCGCGTTTGCGCCGAAGTATTTTGCGCAATGCAACGGTCAATTGCTGCCGATCAATCAGAACCAGGCCCTGTTCAGTCTGCTCAGCACGCGGTTCGGCGGCGACGGCAAGACCAATTTCGCGCTGCCGGACATGCGCGGCCGCACGCCGATGGGCTATGGGCCGTCGGCGGATCCGGCATGGCAGCCGACGGCGATGCCAATGGGTCAGGCCGCTGGTGCGGAGACGGTGACGCTGGTGGAAAACCAGTTGCCTGCACACCTCCATCTGATGGAATGCGCCAGCGCCGCCGGCAATAACCGCAACCCAACCGGGCGCCTATTCGCCAACAATGGCGCCACGTCGGGAACGGCGACACCGCTGTACGCCGCGCCGGGGAGCGTGGTCCCGCTCTCGCAAGCCACGGTAGGCGCAGAGGGCGGCGGCCAGGCGCATCCGAACGTGCAGCCATACACCACGATCAATTTCTGCATCGCGCTGTCCGGCATCTTCCCTTCGCGCAGCTAGGCGCATCCGCACTCGGGTGCGCAGCGCACTGGTGCGCGGATCACCTCATCGACCAGGAAGAATCTCATGGGTACTCCCTTCATCGGCGAAATCCGCCTGTTCGGCTTTGGCCGCACTCCTCAGGGCTGGCAAGCGTGCGATGGCTCATTGCTGCAGATCTCCGAATACGAGCCGTTATATGTCCTGCTCGGCACCGCCTACGGTGGAAATGGCACCAGCACCTTTGCAGTGCCTGACCTGCGCGGCCGCGTGCCGGTCCACCAGGGCCAGGGGCCGGGACTGAGCAACTACGTGCTTGCCCAGAGTGCCGGTACCGAGACGGTGACGTTGACCGATCTGCAGATGCCGGCGCATACGCACGTCGCGCAAGCTACCACCGCGGGGGCGACAGCGACGGCACCCTCGGGCCTGTTGCCTGCAGCGGTGAGCGGCGACACTTTCTATCTCACCACCACCGGCGGCGCCACGGCGCAAGCGATGTCGGGGCAGAGCACCTCATTCGCCGGTGGTAACCAGCCGCACGACAACGTCATGCCCACACTGACGGTGCAGTACTGCATTGCCACCACCGGCATCTTTCCGCAGCAAGCCTGATCCCATGCGCCGCGTCGACGTGGCTGCGGCACGCATCCGCTCCATCGGAGGAATCCGCTCATGACCGAACCCTATCTCGGCGAAATCCAGTTGTTCGGCTTCGACTACAACCCTTACGGCTGGGCCCTGTGCAATGGTGCCGTCCTGCCGATCACGCAGAACAGCGCGCTGTATTCGCTGCTCGGCATCGCCTACGGCGGCAATGGCTCCAGTACGTTTCAGCTGCCGAACTTCACCGCGCGCGCTGGCTGCCAGCAGGGCCCGGGCCCTGGCCTGACCCCGCACACGCTGGGCAGCAATTTTGGTTCCGCAGGGGTGAATCTGTCGGGCTCGGAGATGCCGATGCACCAGCACGGCGTCAACTCGTTCTCCTTAGCGGACCAGACGAAGAAGAGCGGTGCGCCCGTCGGCGGCGCCGCGCTGTCGTCGCCAGGTAGCAGCAGCGCACGTCCATATAACGCAATTGCGCCCGACAAGCAGTTCTCTCCCGTTATGTTGATTCCCACCGGCAACGGCCAGGCCCACGAGAACCGGCAGCCGTATCTGGCGGTAAACTTCTGCATCGCGCTATCCGGCGACTACCCTGTCTTCAGTTGATGTCATGACACGCCCGCTTTCCGGCGAGGTCGTGAAGGCATCCGGCGGCGCAAGCCAGACCACGTTGCCGGGTGCGCACGCCATTGCATTGCGCGAAGAGCAGGATGCGGATCTGCCCTGGTTGCAGGATCTGTACGCAAGCACGCGTCGCGAGGAGCTGGCACCGGTGCCTTGGCCGGAAGCGACCAAGCGCGCCTTCCTGCAGCAGCAGTTCGCCCTGCAGCGCGCGCATTACCGGCAGCAGTTTGCCGATGCGGACTTTCTGATCGTGCAGACCAAAGCTCTAGCGATCGGCCGGCTGTATCTGCACCGCGGCGCCGCACACCACACGCTGGTCGATATCAGCCTGCTGCCGGACTGGCATGGCAAGGGCATCGGCACGCAGTTGATTGCACATGCGCAGGCGTGCGCCCGCGATGCGGGATGTGCTTTGTCATTGCATGTGCTGCACGCCAACCCCGCCGCGCAACGCCTGTATGCCCGCCTCGGATTCGTTGCAGGCGACAGCACCCAGACCCATCTGCAGATGCACTGGCATCGGCACGATCACCTGCTCAGTTGAACGAGCAGCTGGCCGTGTTCAATTGAATACGGCCTGATACAAGAACCCGTCGCGCTCGCGCGCCACCGGCACCAGGAAGATACCGATCTCGCCGAGCCGCGCATGCCGCATCTGATAGGTCTGCTGCGGAAACAAAAAGGCCGAACCATTCCGAAACAGCAACGAGAACGGCGCACGTTGCGAATTGCGCGCGTGCTGCAAGGGCCGCGCCTCCACCAGCACGAACGGCACCTCGCCCTCATTCAAAGCGGCGGCAAAGGTCTCGTTGACGCTGCCGGCAAAGTGTTCAAGCGTCAGCAACTCCATGGAAGATTCCTGCAGCGACGAAGTAGCGTGGATCGTCACGTTTTGTGGCCGGTTCGACAAGATGCCGCTGCCGACAACGCGACGTGCTAGGCAGATCGTTGCGCAACTGCGACAGGCAAGACGACCAGGGGCACCTGCCAGTCTCAAGGTACACACTGCGTGCTGTGGCAACGTCGCTTACGTCCCTACCGCAGCGTACGTTTGCCGATCGCGACCACATGCGTGGGCCTGGTTGCGTTGCAGGACACGCTGTTACGCAGACAGCGACACGCAACCCGCACATCGCCCTTCGGTGAATGCGACAATACTGCACGCGCCAGTCTGGTTATGTTCAGCGGTGCACGGGCTACTCTATCGCGTTGTAATTTTGTTAAAGGCACCGATGACGGCTTCCGCTTCCCCTGTCGTGCAGTTGTCCGGTGTCCGCATCGATCGCGGCGGGCGCACGATCCTGCGCGATGTGTCGCTGGAGGTGCCACGCGGCAGCATCACGGCCGTGCTCGGTCCGTCCGGTAGCGGCAAATCCACCATGCTGGCGGCGCTGACCGGCGAGCTGCGCCCGGTCGCAGGCACGGTCACGTTGTTCGGCAATCCCATTCCCACCGGCAGCCGCGCGCTGCTGGAGATGCGTCGCAACGTCGGCGTGCTGCTGCAGGGCAATGGCCTGCTCACCGACCTCAGCGTGGCCGAGAACGTCGCACTGCCGCTGCGCACCCACACGCGGTTGCCGGCAGCGGTGCTGCAGCGCCTGGTGCAGATGAAGTTGCATGCAGTGGGCCTGCTGGCCGCAGCCGATGCCTGGCCACGCGAGTTGTCCGGCGGCATGGCACGGCGCGTGGCACTGGCGCGCGCGCTGGCACTGGACCCGCCGCTGATGATCTACGACGAGCCGCTGACCGGACTGGACCCGATCGCCTCGGGCGTGATCATGAGCCTGATCCAGCGCCTCAACGACAGCCTGGGCCTGACCAGCATCATCGTCAGCCACCATGTGCACGAGACGCTGCCGATCTGCGACCAGGCGGTGGTGATCGCCAATGGCGGCATCGTGTTCGCCGGCACGCCGGCGCAGCTGCAGGACAGTACCGACCCGCTGGTGCAGCAATTCCTGCACGGCCAGCCGGACGGCCCGATCGCCTTCGATGCCGCCCCGCGCCGCGACCGGAGTGCTGCCTGATGGCCTTCGCCGATTCCATTCGCGCCTTCGGCCGCGCCGGGCTGTTTTCGCTGACGGTGCTGCGCGGCTCGCTGCCCACGCGCGATTTCATTGCCGAACTGGTCCGCGAGATCTACAAGGTCGGCGCGCGCTCGCTGCCGATCATTGCGGTGGGCGGCGCCTTCGTCGGCCTGGTGCTGACCTTGCAGGGCTACCGCACGCTCACCACCTACGGTGCGTCCGATGCGTTGTCCACCTTGTTGGGCCTGTCGCTGTATCGCGAACTGGCGCCGGTGCTGACCGCCTTGTTGTTCATTGGCCGCGCCGGCAGTTCGATCGCCGCCGAGCTCGGCCTGATGCGCGCCACCGATCAGATCAAGGCGCTGGAGCTGATGGCCATCGACCCGGTGGCCAAGGCCGTGGCGCCGCGCTTCTGGGCGGCGGTGCTGACGGTGCCGTTGCTGACCGGCGTGTTCTGCTCGCTGGCCATCACCGGTGGCTATTTCGAAGCGGTGCATGTGCTGGGCATCGACAACGGTACGTTCTGGTCGGGGCTGAGCAATAGCGTGGACGTCTGGGACGACTTCGGCGTGGCGATGCTCAAGTCGGCGATTTTCGGCGGCACCGCTGCACTGGTTGCCGCCTACGTGGGCTTCCATGCCGAACCGACCATCGAAGGCACCTCGGTCGCCACCACCCGCGCGGTGGTGAATGCCTCTTTGCTGGTGCTGATGTTCAACTTCGTCCTTTCTGCAATGTTGTTTAGGTGAGTGGAATAACTATGGCCATGCGTGGACCACGACTCGAATTCGCCGTCGGCGCCTTTTTGCTGCTGACCCTGGCCTCGCTGCTGGTGCTGGCGGTGGCCTCGACCAACCAGCGCTGGGGCTTTGGCTCCAGCCAGTACACGCTGACCGCCCGCTTCAGCCAGATCGGCCAGCTGCGCGCGCAGGCACCGGTAAAGATCGGCGGGGTGACCATCGGCAAGGTGTCCAACATCAGCCTGGACCCGACCAAGTTCGATTCGATCGTGACCCTGTCGCTGGATACCAAATACAAGGACCTGCCGGCCGACACCTCGGCCGGCATCTTCACCAGCGGCTTGCTGGGCGAGAGTTATATCGGGCTGCAGCCGGGCGGCGACCCGGACACCCTCAAGCCGGGCGACGAAATCGGCTTCACCCAGCCGGCGGTGGATCTGCTGCAGCTGGTTGGCAAATACATGTTCAGTGGTGGCGGTGGCGGCAGCAATGCCCCGGCCGCCGCCAACGGCCAGGCGCCTGCGCCTGCCCAAACCGCTCCTCCCTCTACGGAACCACACCAATGAAGACCACTGTGCTTTCTGCCGTCCTGGCCTCGACCCTGCTGGTGTGCGCACCGGCCACCGTGCTGGCGCAGCCGGCCGCTGCCAGCGCACCTGCGCAGGGCGCGGCGACCAAGACCGTCATCGACAGCAGCACCCGCATCCTGAGCACGCTGGACCAGCGCCGTGCCGAGTTCCGCAGCAATCCGGCCGCGCTGCGTCAGTTCATTAATGGCGAATTGAACAAGGCCTTCGACCGCGACTACTCGGCCCGCCTGGTGCTGGGCGTGCATGGCCGTGGCGCCTCCGATGCCGACGTCAAGCTGTTTGCCGATGCGCTGGCCGACAACCTGATGCAGCGGTATGGCACCGCGCTGCTGAATTTCGAAGGCAAGCCGACCTTCCGCGCCAAGTCCGAGAGCGCGCTGCCGGGCAACCGCGGCGTCAAGGTCTCCACCGACCTGCTGCGTGCCGGCAACGACCCGACCCCGGTCGACTACCTGATGCGCAATACCGGCGGCCAGTGGAAGATCTTCGACGTGATGATCGAAGGCATTTCCTACGTGCAGACCTTCAAGACCCAGTTCGACGGCCCGCTGCGCGAAAAGGGCATCGCCAAGGTGGCCGCCGAGCTGCGTAGCGGCAACCTGCAGGTCGGTACGGCACCGGCCAATGGCAACTGATACCGTGCAACGCACGGGCGATGCGCTGGTCATTGCCGGCGTGCTCGACCGTGCGGCGGTCACCGCGGCCTGGCCGCAGGCGATCGCACAGCTGGATGGCGCGCGCACGCTGGACCTGTCGGGTGTACAACGCCTGGACAGTGCCGGCGTGGCGATGCTGGCCGAACTGGCTGCCCGGTTACGCCAAGCCGGCAGCGGCGCGGTGGTGGGCGAGGCGTCCGGTCTGGACGAATTGCGCGCCGCCTACCGGTTGTCCCCCACTCTCGATTTTCAGGCCTGAGCGCCAGCCCATGACCCAGTTCCGTTCTCTCCCGTTGTTGGCCAGCCTGCTGCTGGGTGCCTGCGCCAGCCAGGCGCCCAAATCCGCACCGCCGTCGGGCGGTACCGCCATCGCGCCTGCGACCGAGGCGCCGGTACGCGACGATGCCGGAGTGACCGCGCAGCCGGCCGCCGCCGGGATGGCCGCCCCGGACGCGCTGCCGGCGAGCGCTGCTGCTCCTGCCGATGCGCCTGCAGCGGCGGGTACCGGCACCGCCGCTGCAGGCGCGCCCACCGATGCCGAAAGCGATTTCGATGCGCTGTATGGCCCGACCACCCCGCAAGCAGGTGCCAACGGTGCGCCGGCACAACCGGGCGCGGCGCCGGCATACGACCCGTGGGAGCGCTACAACCGCGGCATGCACCGCTTCAACATGGCGGTTGACCGTGGCGTGGCGCGTCCGTTGGCGACGGCCTACACCAAGGTGGTGCCGAGCCCGGCGCGTCTGGGCGTGACCAACTTCTTCGACAACCTGGGCACGCCGCTGACCATGGTCAACCAGCTGCTGCAAGGCCACCCGGTCCATGCGATGCAGTCGCTGGGGCGCTTTGTGATGAACAGCACCCTGGGTGTGGCTGGGCTGTTCGACCCCGCCTCGGCGGCCGGCATCCCACGGCGCAGCGAAGACTTCGGCCAGACGCTGGGCGCGTGGGGCTGGCGCAATTCGCGTTACTTCGAACTGCCGTTGTTCGGCCCGCGCACCGTGCGCGACACCTTCGGGCTGGCGGGCGATATTCCGCTGTCGTGGATTCGCCAGGTGGACGACGGCGGTACGCGCTTCGCCCTGCAGGGCTTGCAGCTGGTGGACACGCGCGCGCAGCTGATGTCGCTGGATTCGCTGCGCGACCAGGCGCCGGACGAATACGCGCTGACCCGCGATGCGTGGATGCAGCGCCGCAATTACCAGATCACCCGCGATCTGCGCAGCCATCGCGAGAAGAACAACGAGCTGCCGGAATACCTGCGCGACGACAAGGACAACACCGTGCCGGGTAACGCCATGCCGATCCCGAACTGGGTGCGTTGAGCGGTTAGGGTTTTGGCGAGTGATGAATGTAAAAGCCCGGGAGCTATCCCGGGCTTTTTTGTGTGTTAGGCACCAGGCGGACCCGTTGCGACGTCACGACGAACGCCCGCATTGCCAAGCGCCTCGGTGTGACAGCAGTGCTAGGTGCCGTCGTTGCGAGGCGGTGTCGGTACCGGTACCGCTGCATCCTGCGCAGCGATGATTTGCCACCGACCACTCCGCTTGATCCAGATATCGGTCCAGACATACCGGCCCGTAGACCCGTCTTTACGGGTCCACGTTTCGCTCCCGTGCGCGATTGCGGTCTCTCCGAAGAATCTGACGTTGATCTCGTCGAGTGTGTTGGACATGATCTGTTTGGCAGGACCGGTCTCGCGAGTGACCTGGGATTTATCGTATCTGCGGCCCTTGGTGTCAGTCCCGATGAAGTCGTCGGCAAAGTAAATCCTGCGCTTTGACCGATCTCCTGTCACGACAGACTCTGCCCAGTCGCGAGAACAGTCGACGATGTACCGCGCTGCCTGCGTGTCAGGGGTGGACGCCGTACCGGGCATGTGCGAGCAGCCAGTCACCATCGACAACGCGAGCATTGAAGAGCTGAAGAAGTGATTGAAGGTCATTGCCTGTTCCCTGGCTCCCGATAAGAACGTGACGCGTCATCGCAATGCCGCCAGCGCGCTATGCGTGGGTGGCCAGCGCCGTATCCACTGCCGCACGCAGGCGCGCATCGTCGGCGGGGATGTCCGGAGCGAAGCGGTCGATGATCTTCCCGTCGCGGCCGATCAGGAATTTTTCGAAGTTCCACACCACCCCGGGCGCGGGGTTGGGGGCGATGCCGTAGCCGGCCAGTTTTTCGCGCATCGGGCCGTCGCCGGTGGTGTGCGGGTGCGTGCTGGTCAGTGCGCGATACAGCGGGTGCGCCTGGTCGCCGGTGACGGCGATCTTGGCAAACATCGGGAAGGTGACATCGTAGGTGAGCTGGCAGAACTGCGCGATTTCCGCTTCGCTGCCCGGCTCCTGGCCGTTGAAGTCGTTGGCCGGAAACCCCAGCACTTCCAGGCCCTGTGCGCGCTTGTCGCGATACAGCGCTTCCAGGCCATCGTACTGCGGGGTCAGGCCGCACTTGGAGGCGACGTTGACTACCAGCAGCACCTTGCCGCGGTAGTCGGCCAGGGTGGTGGGCTGGCCGTCGATGCGGGTCACGGGAATGTCGTACAGCGTCTGGCTCATCGATGCGTCCTGGACAGGTAGAGCCGAGAGCATAAACGGCCAGGGTGGAGCGAGCGATGCCGCTGGCTCACGCGGCTGGCAGTTGTCTGCAGCGACGCCCACGGGCCGAACGGCTGACCGGCCAGGACACGCGTCCGGCCATTTTCGAAGCCCTCAATCGATGCACAACGCCGCCTGGCCCTTGCCGCCGACCACCTCCTGGCGGCAACCGAAACGATCGCTGTCGCGCTGACAGGTCCCGGTGGCCGCCGCGCCGTTCGGCACGATGCTGGTGGCCAGGCAGTCGCCGCTGCAATCGCTGTTGTCGGTGCAGGTCTTGCCGGCATCGGCATACGGCACGATGCAGCGCGGAATCTGCATGCGGCCGACCGGCCGCAGTTGGCCACCCTTTGCGGTGCAGGCAGCGGCGTCGGCGCTCGTCTGTGCAGCAGGGGCCTGCGCGGCTGGCGAGGCAGGGGAGGCGGTTGGCGCATTGCTGCAGGCAGTCAGCAGCAGCGCGCAGAGCCCTGCGTGGATCCATCGGGTCGCCATGTTGAAACTCTCGTCTTGAATCAGGTGGATGCAAGCATCGCGGTGGCGATGTCTGCACGATGTGCTGGCGATCGGCGCAAGCACGTGCCGCAAACCTGCATTCGTAGGAGCGTACCCGGGCGCGATGAAGCGTTATCGGTAAAGCGGCTCGCGCCCGGGTGCGCTCCTACGTGTGCTGTCGCCTGCGCAGGCCATGCATCGGCGTCTGCAGCCAATCACGCCTGCTCGTCGGTGCTGTCGTCTTCGCTGCTGGTGCCGGTGTCGTCGCTGCCATCGTCCAGCAGCGCCTGCGATTGCTCGCCGGCCAGGGTTTCCACCCCGCGCAGGCGGCGTTCAATGGTGCGGGTCTTGCGGCTGGCTTCGCCCAGGCTCTTGCCGACGGTGCTGATCTGCCGCTCGGCCTTTTCCAGAATGCCGGCGAACTTGCCGAACTCGCTCTTCACCGCGCCCAGCACCTGCCAGACCTCGCTGGAACGCTTCTCGATCGCCAACGTGCGAAAGCCCATCTGCAGGCTGTTGAGCAAGGCGGTAAACGTGGTGGGGCCGGCCAGCACCACGCGGTGTTCGCGCTGCAGCAGATCGACCAGGCCGGCACGCCGGATCACTTCGGCATACAGCCCTTCGGTGGGCAAAAACATCACCGCGAAATCGGTGGTGTGCGGCGGGCAGACGTACTTGTCGCTGATCGACTTGGCCTGGATGCGGATGGCGCGTTCCAGTTGCGCGGTCGATTGCTTGATCGCGTCGAGGTCGCCCTTTTCCTGCGCGTCGATCAGGCGTTCGTAGTCCTCGCGCGGGAACTTGGCGTCCACCGGCAGCCACACCACCTGCTCGTCGCCGCGTCCGGGCAGGCGGATTGCGAAATCCACCGCTTCGGCACTGTCGGGCTTGACCCGCACGCCGCGGGCGTATTGCTCCATCGTCAGCGTCTGCTCGAGGATGTTGTCCAGCTGCACTTCGCCCCAGCCGCCGCGGTCCTTGACGTTGGTGAGCACGCGCTTGAGGTCGCCCACGCCGGTGGCCAGCTGCTGCATTTCGCCCAGGCCGCGTTGCACCTGTTCCAGCCGTTCGGAGACCAGCTTGAACGAGGCATCCAGGCGTGTGTTGAGCGTGGTCTGCAGTTTTTCATCGACGGTGGCGCGCATCAATTCGAGCTTGCTGGCGTTGTCGTGTTGCAGGTTGGCCAGCTGTTGCTCGAGCGTGGCGCGCATCTCGCCGATGCGCAGTTCGTTGCGCTGGGTGAGTTCGTTCAAGCGCTGGCCCAGCGCTTCGGTGAAGCGTTGTTGCGATTGGCCGGCTTCCTGGCGGCCCTTGCGGGCGTCTTCGGCCAGCGCGTCGCGCAGCGCGGCCATGTGCGTATCGGTGCGCGCGATCAGTTCGGTCAGTTGCTGGCCGAATACGTGAATGCGGGTTTCCTGTTGCTGGCCGAAGCCTTCGAGCTGGGTGCGCAATTCGGTGAGCCGCAGGGTCAGCAGCTCGCCGGTGCGTTGTTGTGCAAGGCCGCTTTCTTCGCGCGCCTTGCGGGCGTCTTCGCCGAGCGCGTCGCGCAGCAGGTCCAGGCGTTGGTCGGTGCGCGTGGACAACTCGGTGAGGTTGCGCGCGAAGGTTTCCAGGCGGGCGTCCTGCTGCCGCGCCAGGCCTTCGAGTTGCTCGCGCAATTCGCCGCGGCCATCGCGTTGCTCGGCGCGCAGTGCATGTTCCAGCGCGGTGGTGGACGGACGTCGCAGCAGCGCCAGCAGCTGCAACACGAGGACTACGACAAGCAGCCCGAGAAGGATCAGGGATTGAGATGACATGCGCGCAGTGTAGCGGCGCCTGTCGCAATAGCTGCGTCGCGGACCTTGGCCAGCGGCGATCGCGTGCCAACGCTGAAGGGTGCGGCTGCACGACAGCGGCCATGCCAGAGCGCTGTCGTGCGTGAGGCCTCTGCGCTCAGAAGCCTTCCAGCACCAGCTTGCCGCGGGTGCGGTGCGATTCCAGCGCGGCGTGGGCGCGGCGCAGGTTGTCGGCGGTGATGCGGCCGTAGTGCTCGCCCAGGGTGGTGCGCAGCACGCCGGTATCCACCAGCTCGGCGACGCGATTGAGCAGATGGTGCTGGGCGATCATGTCCTGGGTTTCGAACAGCGAGCGGGTGAACATCAGCTCCCAGTGCAGCGACAGGCTCTTGCGCTTGAGCGGCAGCGCGTCCAGCGTGGCCGGGTCGTCGATCAGCGCCAGCTGACCTTGCGGGGCCAGCACCTCGACCAGTTGGGCGAAGTGCTGGTCGGTGTGGGTGAGGCTGGCGACGTGCTGCACCTGCGCGATGCCGATCCGCTGCAGGCCCTCGCCCAGCGGCTGGCTGTGGTCGATCACGTGATGCGCGCCGAGTGCGTGCACCCAATCCCGGGTTTCCGGGCGCGAGGCGGTGCCGATGACGGTCAGCTTGGTCAGCGTGCGCGCCAGCTGCACCAGGATCGAGCCCACGCCCCCGGCCGCACCGACCACCAGCAATGCCTGGCCTTCGCCGCCGCCTTCGGCAATGCCGAGCCGGTCGAACAGCAGCTCCCAGGCGGTGATGGCGGTGAGCGGCAATGCGGCGGCCGCAGCGTCGTCGAGCGTGGCCGGCTTGCGCCCGACCAGGCGCTCGTCGACCAGGTGGAACTCGGCATTGGTGCCCGGGCGGGTCAGCGCGCCGGCGTAGTACACCGCATCGCCGGGGCGGAACAGGCTGACCGCCTCGCCGACCGCATCGACCACGCCGCTGGCGTCCCAGCCCAGCACGCGCGGGGCATCCACCGCCGTGTTGCTGCGCACCTTGGTGTCGACCGGGTTGACCGACACGGCGTGGATGCGCACGCGCAGGTCGCGCGGGCCGGGGGTGGGCAGCGGCAGCTCGAGTTCGATCAGCGCGCGCGCATCGTCGATGGGCAGGCCGTGTTGCGGGTAGGCGATGGCTTTCATGGCAGGCGTCGTGCGGGAGGGAGTTGTATCGTCAACCACCTGGATTCACGGAAAAACCGGCAAACTGCACAAGCACTTTCACCACTGGAGTGAAGATGGTCCGCTTCGACGACCTGGCGCTGTTCGTGCGGACCGCGGCGCTGGGCAGTTTTTCCAGCGCAGCGCGCGAGGCCGATCTGTTGCCGGGACAGGCCAGCGCGGCGGTGGCCCGGCTGGAACGCGCGCTGGATCTGCGTCTGTTCGCCCGGTCTACGCGCAGCCTGCGGCTGACCGCCGAGGGCGAGCAGTACCTGCCCTATGCGCGCGGCGTGCTGGAGTTGCTACGCGACGGGCGCGAGCATGTGCGAGGCGCCGACAGCGCGCTGCAGGGGCTGCTGCAGGTGACGGCGCCGTCGGACCTGGGCCGCAACGTGCTGCTGCCGTGGCTGACCGAATTCCGCGCCGCGCACCCGAAGCTGACCCTGCGCCTGCACCTGTCCGATCAGGTGGCCGACCTGTATCGCGCGCCGGTGGATGTGGCATTTCGGCTCGGCCGTATCGACGGTGCAGAGCATGTGGCATTGCCGCTGGCACCGGACAACCGCCGCGTACTGGTGGCCGCGCCCGCCTACCTGCAGCGCCACGGGCGCCCCGCCACGCTGGATGCGCTACGCGAGCACGCCTGCCTGCTGTACGTGCTGGCCGGACGCGCCTACGACCGTTGGCAATTCGACCTGGACGGCCGCCGCCACGTGGTGCCGGTGCGCGGGGCGATGCTGTGCGACGACGCCGATGTGGTGCGGCGTTGGGCAGTCGCCGGCGAAGGCATTGCCTACAAGTCGTGGCTGGATGTGTGCGCAGACGTGCAGGCCGGGCGGCTGGAGGCGCTGTTGCCCGAGTGCGGCGATCGGCTGCCGCTGCAGCTGGTGTGCCCGCACCGCAAGCAGTTTTCGCCGGCGATCCGGCAATTGCATGCGCTGTTTGCGCAGCGCTGCCAGGCGCTGACGGCGTTGTACCCGCTGCAGGCCGATGGGGCTGGTATGGGGTGATGCGGTGATCGCAGTGGCGCGATCGGCGCGATCGCTTGGCTAGACAGAAGGCCGGCGGTCGATGCGATGCGCGCGCGAACGCACATCATCCACGCGCCACACCTGCATGCGCTGCGCCATCTGCCACACGCGCGGTACCTGCCATCACGGCGGCCCTCGCGTGGCCGGCGTGCAAACGGTGGCTGCACGGCTGCGCCATGACGCTGAAATGGCCAGCACACCTGTTTCGATGTCGCATGGCCTGCGGGCTGTAGCGCGTTATTGCCGTGTTCGTTGAAGCGCCCATCACTGCAGCGGTTCTAGCCTGCCGGCATGACCGCACCCCGCCCGGTTCGCATGCAGCGCTATGGCAATCGCGACGGCCACTCGGGCGTGGTGGCCTACGCGCTGGCCGACGACGCCATCGCCGTGCGCTTTCGCAGCGGCGAGACCTATGTGTATACCGCCGATAGCGCCGGTGCCGAGGCGGTCGCGACCATGCAGCGGCTTGCCACGGCCGGACGCGGGCTGAGCACCTACATCAGCCAGACCGTGCGCGATGCATACGCGGGCAAGATCGAGCTGTAGCGGCGCAAGAGTGCAGCGGCGAGAATGCACCGCTCTGCGACTGACCGCAGCGTGCATGGATGCACTCGGCTGCACGCGCTGCACAAGGCGCGTGCGGGGTTGCAGGCAGCACGGATCACCACCGCCAACGGCCGGCCATTACGCGCGTCACTGAGGAACACATGCTGGAGATCTACGGAAAGCCGAGCTCGATCAATGTGCGCAAAGTGTTGTGGTTGTGCGATGAGCTGGGGCTGGACTACACGCTGCATGCCTATGGCAGCGGTTTTGCGTCGGTGCAGACGCCGGAATTTCGCGCACTCAACCCCAATGCGTTGGTGCCGGTCATCCGCGCGGGTGAACTGGTGCTGTGGGAATCGAACACGATCTGCCGCTACCTGGCCGCGCGCAGCCAACGCGATGATCTGCTGCCGGCCGCGCCCGCCGCGCGCGCATTGGTCGAGCAATGGATGGATTGGCAGGCCACCGAACTCAATACCGCCTGGCGCTACGCATTCATGGCCACCGTGCGTGGCAGCGCCGCGCATACCGATGCGCAGGCGATTGCGGCGAGCGTGGAGCAGTGGAACCGCCACATGGCGATCCTCGATGCGCAGCTGCAGCGCGGCGGTCCGTTCGTCCTGGGCGCATGCTTTACGCTTGCCGACATCGTGCTGGGGGTGTCGACACAGCGCTGGGTCGCCAGCCCCATCGCGCATGCGGCATTGCCTGCGGTGGCGGCGTATTACGCACACTTGCAGACACGCGCCGGATTTCAGCGCCATGGCTGCACGGCACCGTGATGCTGCATGTCGCCTTTGTGCGAAGCGAACCAGACCACCGAAGCGATGCATGCAGCACGCTCGCACTGCATTGACCTGGGCATGGGTAGGGTGAGGGTCTGCTTTTGCGAGACTTGCCGATGACCACTGCCACCAACCAAACCCGCCTGCTGGCGCTTGGCCTGTTCGTTTTTCTGGGCACGTTCGCAGCGATCGTCTGGTACCTGATGCGCCCCTACGGCACGGCGTATTTTTTTCCGGTGCATTTTCTGATCGGAGCGGCGTTGCCGTTTTTGATCTACGCAATCGGCGGAACCCGGCTGTGGTTCTGGATGGGCATGGGCATCACCGCGTTGGTGCTGCTGTGGTTTAACCTGTGGGGCCATGACGCCAATGGCGCGGCGCCGCGGGTGCTGGACTGGAGCCACTTCGCTGCCGGTGTGGTCGGGCTTGCCGGTGCCTGGGCGGTGCAGCTGATCTATCGCAACGCGCGCCCGCCGCATCGCGCCTCGATTGAGTGAGCGGCAGTGTGGTGGGCGAACGCGTGCCGTCGATCGCGCACGCCGTGATGGATGGTGGTGCTTGGCCAAGGATAGGCACGATGCGCCGCGCATGAGTTGATGCCATCGCGTGCCCGCCTTGCCCGGGCATAGCCACCGCATGACCTTGGACCGATAGCTTTGCTGCGCTGCGTTGGGCGACACTCGCGCATTCTTTTGATTCCTGCGAGGTCCGCATGTCGTCTTGGCTCAGGCGCAAATCCATCGATCAGGTCACCGTGCACGAGACTGGCCGGCAACTGGTCCGCAGCCTGAGCTGGCCGCATCTGATCGCGCTGGGCATCGGCGCCATCGTCGGTACCGGTATCTACACGCTGATCGGCGTGGGCGCCGACAAGGCCGGCCCCGCGGTGCTGCTGTCGTTCGTGGCGGCCGGCATCGTCTGCGCCTGCGCGGCGCTGGCGTATGCGGAGATGGCCACGATGATGCCGGCTGCCGGCAGTGCGTATACCTACAGCTACACCGCGCTGGGCGAGAGCATTGCCTGGGTGGTGGGCTGGAGCCTGGTGCTGGAATACTCGCTGGTGGTCAGCACCGTGGCGGTCGGCTGGTCGGGCTATTTCGTCGGGTTCCTGCAATGGCTGGGAGTGGGCTTGCCGCATGAACTCATTGCCGGGCCGCATGCCGGCGGCATCGTGAACCTGCCGGCGGTGGTGATCACCTTCCTGGTGGCTGGCCTGTTGATGGCCGGTACCAAGGAAAGCGCCACGCTCAATGCCGTGCTGGTGGTGTTCAAGATCATCGCGCTGGGCGTGTTCGTGGCCATTGCGCTGCCGGCCTTCAACAGCGCCAACCTGCAGCCGTTCATGCCGTATGGCTTCTCCAAGGCAATGGGTCCCGATGGCGTGGAGCGCGGCGTGATGGCAGCGGCGGCCATCATCTTCTTCGCGTTCTATGGCTTCGATGCGATTTCCACCGCCGCCGAAGAAACCAAGAACCCCGGACGCGATCTGTCGATCGGCATCGTCGGTTCGATGATCGGCTGCACCTTGATCTATGTGCTGGTGGCGCTGGCGGCGGTGGGTGCGATGAGCTTTACCGTGTTCGGCAAGAGCCCCGAGCCGTTGGCGCTGATCCTGCGCGAACTCGGCCACGGCAAGGCGGCCCTGGTGATCGGTGCGGTGGCGATCATTGCGTTGCCGACGGTGTTGCTGGCGTTCTTGTACGGGCAGAGCCGCATCTTCTTCGTGATGTCGCGCGATGGCTTGTTGCCGCGCGGGCTGTCCAAGGTCAATGCACGCACCGGCACGCCGGTGGCGATCACGCTGTTCACCGCGGTGCTGGTGGCAGCACTGGCGGGCGTGGCCCGGCTGGACGAAATTGCCGCGTTGGCCAATGCCGGCACGCTGGCCGCATTCACCGCGGTGGCGGCTTGCCTGTTGGTGTTGCGCGTGCGCGAGCCCGGCCGCGCGCGCGCCTTCCGCACGCCGCTGGCGTGGGTGGTGGGACCGGTGGCGATCGGCGGCTGTCTGTACCTGTTCTGGAGTTTGCCGAGCAAGACGCAGGTCTGGTTCCTGCTATGGAATGCGCTGGGCGTGGTGGTGTACCTGGCATATGGGCGACGCAATAGCCGGTTGAATCAGGCGGGCTGAGCGTCCTTCTCTCTCCAAGGCACGCGCGCCAGTAGCGCGCAAGCTGTGCCTTTTCGCCCCGCAGGGAGAGGGCTTCAACCGCCGTGGTGTTACTGCGCCTGAGGTGTGGCGCAGAATGAAGTGGGCAATGCATCCGCTTGCGTACCCCAGCCTTGGGTGGGCGCCTGCGGGGTGAGCGCAAACGACAGCGTGCCGCCCTGCTGCAGCTGCGCCCAATCCAGGAACACCTGCGGCTGCGGCTTTCCATTCCAACGCACGCTGTCCACGTATTGCAGCGCGCGGCCGTTGGCGCCGGGCGCGTCGATGCGCAGGCGCTTGCCGTTGCCCAGATTCAGCGTGACCCGCTTGAAACGCGGTGCATGCAGCAGGAATTGCCCGCTGCCCGGCACTGCCGGATACAGGCCGAGCGCGCTGAACAGATACCAGGCCGACATGGTGCCAAGGTCGTCGTTCCCGGTGACGCCGTTGGGTGCATTGGTGAACAACTGCTGCGCGGCGCGCACCACGGTGGCGGTCTTCCACGGTTGCCCGATCAGCGTGTACATCCACGGTGCGTGCAGGTCCGGTTCGTTGTTGGGGTTGTAGCGGTACTGGTTGTAATAGCTGTACGGGCCGACCACCCAGTGCGTGCGTGCGGCAGTGAGCGGATCTTTCAGTAGATCGTCGTAGGCGAAGAAGGCGTCCAGGCGTTTACCGGTGTGTTCGCGGCCATGCATGGCCTGCAGCATGCCGGGGATGTCCTGCTGCACCAGCCACTGGTATTGCCAGGCGGTGCCTTCGTGGAAGCCGTGCTCGGAGCGTGGGCTGTAGCGATCGTCGGATGGCGCATACCAGCTGCCGTCTTCCAATCGCGGGCGCGGGAAGCCGGCAAAGCCGGTCTCGGTATCGCGCACATCCGCATCCCAGACGTTGTGCCAGTTGCCGCCGCGTTTGCGCAGCTGCGCGCTGTCATCGCCGTGGCCCAGCGCTTGCGCCATCTGTGCGAGCGCGCAATCGGCCAGCGCGTATTCCAGCGTGGCCGAACCGCCGTGATGCGGGTCCACGTCCATGCCCTTGGAGGGAAACGCACGGTCGTATTGCACGAAGCCGTTGGCCAGATAGTTGGCATTGCCCGAGCGCCCGGCGTGGCGCGAATTGATCGGCGGCTGGCCGAACGCATTCTGGCGCAGCGCTGCATACGCCTGCGCCTCGTTACCCTGCAACGCGCCGAAGCGCCACAGATCCACCAGGAACGGGGTGACCGGGTCGCCGGTCATGATGTTGGTGTCGTAGTTGGCATAGCCCCAACGCGGCAGCCAGCCGCCTTGCTGCTGGATCGCCAGCAACGAGCGGCCGATGTCGCGCGCGCGCGTTGGCTGCAGCAAGGCCAGCAGCTGGTTTTGCGAGCGGTAGGTATCCCACAGCGAAAAATACTCGTAGTAGGTCCAGCCATCGGCGCGATGGATCGCATCGTCGTAGCCGCGATAGCGGCCATCGGCATCGCTGCCGGTCAGCGGCTGCAGCAAGGCGTGATACAGCGCGGTATAGGCCACGGAACGCTCGTCGTTGCTGGCGCCTTCCACTTGCATGCTGGCCAACGCATTGCGCCAGCCCTGCTGCGCGCGTTGGCGCATCTGTTCAAGACTGAGCAGTTTGCCGCCCTGCATGCCATCGGCACGCAGGTTGCTGCGGGCGCCTTGCGCATCCACATGCGAGATGGCGCTGACCACAGTCACCGCACGCGCGCGCTTGTCTTTGCCCAGCGGGAAGCTGAGCCAGGCACCGTTGGGTTTGAGTTCGCCGCCCATGCCGTGACGCGCGCCGGGCACACCGCCCTCTTCGCCCCAGACGCCATGCGCGGTGAACGGGCGATCGAATTCCAGCCGGAACCAGGTGGTGTATTCGTGGCCACCGCAGAAACTCTGCGTGGTCAGTTTGCCCTCGACCACGCGGTCGCCGACGATCTGCACCTGGCTGCCGATCACCACATGGCGGTCGTTGGCCTGCGCCACGTTGACCAGCACATGGCCGGTGTCGGCGCCCGGCGCGAAGGTGTAGCGCTCGGTCGCGGCGCGGGTCAGCGCGCTGGCTTCGGCGTCGATGCCGCCGTAATCGGTGAGCCGTACCTTGTAATAGCCGGCCTGGCCGACTTCGCCATCGTGCGTGTAGCGCGCGGCATAGCGTTTCTGGTCGAAGGCCTTGGCATCGTTGGTGTCGAAGTCGCCCCCGGGGCCGATGCGGCCGATGACCGGCAGCAGCGAGACCTGGCCGCCCTGCTCCCAGCAGCCGGCGCCGGACAGGAACGAATGGCCGAAGCCGCGAATGCTGGGGTCGTCATAGCGCCAGCCGGCGTAGTGCGCGCCGATCGGGCTGACCTGGATCAGGCCGAATGGCGCCGAGGCGCCCGGATAGGTATTGCCGTCGTCCTTGCTGCCGATGAAGGTGTTGACCTGCGCCGGGTCTTGCGCGGCCAGCGGGCCGGACATGGCCACGCCAAGCAGGCACAGACCGACCGCGGCGCGGCGCCAGAACGGCGTGCGCGCAGCACGCGCGGTGGAACGGTTGGGCGGTACGACTGACAGCATGCAGAACCCCTTGGGGGAGAGGGCGGCCAAAGCCGCAGGTGGAAGGCGCGTGCCCGCCGCTGCGATGCGCAGCGACCGACGCACGACACGTGCGCGCAACACGAGACACCAAGGCGCCGGCATCGTCGTGCGTTTTGGCCGTGCCCGGAATCGGCAGGCATCTTGCGTGCCCGGACGATGCCGCAAACACCACCTGTCCATATCCGACGCACGCGTCGCCGATTGCGCGCTTCAAAAATCGAACACGTATTCTGCCGCGATCTCGCGCCCGACCGGGCTGAACAGGCGGCTGTTATAGAACTCGTAATCGAGTTTGTACGGATCCTTGTGGTTGTAGCCGGTGCTGTTGAAAACGTTGTTGACGTACAGGTTGAGCTTCATCGCCGGCGTGATGCGGTAGCCGACATTGACATTCCAGGTGATCGCCGGGCCGATGCGGCCGTAGTACTTGCGGGTGCTCTGGCCGAAGGTGGGGCTGGCCGGATCGGTGTCGGTGCAGTTGGCGCGGTCGTCGGGCACGCCGCCATCGGCGAACGGCACGCAGCCGCCGGGGTTGTCCAGCCGGTCCAGGCCCCAGTGCGAACGCACGCCCGGCACCGCGCCGACGCGATCGCCATAGACGGTGGCATTCCAGTTGCCGTACAGCCAGCTCACGCTGCCGCGCAGCTTGCTGCGGATGTCGCGGTCGCGACGCTCGGGATTGGGGTCGGTGCGGTAGGTCTGCTCGCGCATCGAGCGCAGGTTGGTGTAGTCGAGCCCCATCTGGAAATCGCCGACACCGGTCTTGAGCTGGTAGCGCGCCGACAGGTCGATGCCGCTGACATCGCGCTGGGCCAGGTTGATCGGCCCGCGCTCGATGGCGGTGATGGCGCCGGCCGCATTGCGCTGCACGCGCGCCAGGATCGAGGCGCAGTAATCGGCGCCGCCCGGGTTGGACCAGGCCTGGCCAGGCGTGATGGTCAGCCCGGTGCGGCAGCCGGCCTCGTCGCGCAGGATGGTGGTTTCATCGATGTCGCGGATCTCTTCTTCCAGATGGATGCGCCAGAAGTCGGCGGTCAACGACAGGTTCTCGAACGCATCCCAGACAAACCCCACCGTCCAGGAATTGCCCAGTTCCGACTCCAGATCCGGGGTGCCGCGGCGATTGATCGCGAAGGGATAAGTCACCTCGGTGTTGTCGCCGGTGCAGTTGTTGATCTGGTAGGCACCGCTGGCGATGCAGCGGTACTGGTCGAGCGTGCGCACCTGCGCCGAGCTGGGTTGTCCGAGCAAGTAATGCATGTCCGGGGCGCGGAAGCTGGTGGCGTAGCTGCCGCGCAGCAGCAGGCTGTCGATCGGCCGCCACTGCAGGCCGGCGCTCCAGGTGGATTCCTTCTGGGTGCCGATGTCCAACTGGTCGGCGGCGTCGTTGAATGCGGTGTAGTCGCCATAGCGATCAAAGCGGCCGGCCAGGGTGGCGGTGAGCGTGGCGGTCAACGGCACGCCGAACTCCAGGCCGCCCGAGTAGCGGGTGCGCTCGCCGCCGCCGCGGTCGACGTTCTGCACTTCGTAATCGACATTGGCACGCGGGTCCGGATTGAGCCGATACCCTTGCTGGGCCGCTTCCAGCACCGCGGCGAATTCGACCGGCCCGGCCCAGCCCTCGAACAGCCGACCGCTCAGGCTGAGCGCTCCCTGGTTGACCCAGGACGCGGCGCGGTTGACCGAATGCGCGCCGATCTGCGCGTACTGGCCTGGCGTCAGCGGGGTCCACCAGCGCGCGCGGTCCAGCGTGTAGGCCGGCAGCCCGTCCACCGTGCCCTGCTGCGGGCCCAGGAAGTAGTCGTTGGCGCGCTGCCAATCGACCGTGGAAATGCGCTCCTGTACCCGGTAGTACGAGCGCCCCAGCGAGGCTTCCCAGTCGAAGCGGCCGTCGGCCAGGGTGCCGCGCAGCCCGGCGCTGATGTCCCAGGAGCGCTCGCGATTGCGGTTGCGCAGGCCGGCCTGGCTGCCGACCTCGCTGGCGGTGAACTGGCGCACGCCGATCAGCTGCTGGCCGCTGGCGGTATCGTAAAAGGCCGGATAGTCCAGCCCGGCCGGCAGTTGCACATAGGGCGGCGAGGTGCCCCATTGCGCTTCGGAGTCGAACACCGCCAGGTTGGTCCAGGCCTGTACGCCGTTGCCGAACTCCCAGGTGCCGTACAGATACCCGGACAGGTCCTTGCCGCCGCTGCGCAGCAGCCATTGGCCGTAGTCGGCGCTCAGCCCGCACAGCTGGCCGGTATTGGTGGTGACGCCGGTATTGCGGTTGTAGAGCAGCCGGTCGGCCAGGTAGTACTCGCCGCCGAACTGATCGCAGGCACCGGGCGGCGGCGCCTGGCGGGTGCCGGTGGCATTGTCGATCAGCGCAATGCCGCTGCTGGGGCGAAACCCCACCCGCCGCTGTTCGGTGGTCCAGGCGCTATAGGGCGCATCGCTGGCATCGTCCATTTGAGGGCGGTCGCGGCCGAACAGCGGGTCGCGGCTGGTGTACTGCAGCGCGTAGGTCACGCTCCAGTGGTCGCCGGTGCGCCCGCCGGCCCAGGACACGTCGGCGGTGTCGCGGCCGCCCTCGGTGGAGGTGCCGCCGCGCATGCGGAACTGATCGCCGCTGTAGTTCTGCTTGAGGATCACGTTGACCACGCCGGCGATCGCGTCCGAGCCGTAGATGGCCGAGGCGCCGCCGGTGAGCACTTCCACCCGGTCCACCGCCGCGGCCGGGATGTTGCTGTAGTTGGACACGTTGCTCTGGCCGTTGTACGGCAACGGGTAATCGGCCACGCGGCGGCCGTTGACCAGCAACAGGCTGCGGTTGGGGCCGAGGTTGCGCAGGTTGAGCGGGCTGGCATTGGGCGTATGCGAGCCCCAGCTGACGTCCGCCTCCACCGTGCCGATGGCCTGGTTGAGCGTGCCGAGCATGTCGTAGACGGTGGTGAAGCCCTGGGCGCGGATCTCGTCGGCGCCGATGATCTGCACCGGCGCCGGGCCTTCGGCCTGCACGCGCTTGATGCGCGAGCCGGTGACGGTGACCGCGTCCAGCTGTTGCGGGGCGGGGGTCTGCTGGGCCAGGCCAGCCAGGGGCGACAGTGATGCGAGCAGCAGCGCCTGCGACAGCGGGTGTGGCGGCAATGGCGGAAAGCGGTCATTCAAGCGTCTCGTCGAGGGTGATGGTGCGACGGAAAGACAATGTCTTTTCAAACACTTGCGGGCGATGGGCGCGCTTGGATCGATCTAAAACCAGCAGAGCGGTGTGTCATGTGTTGGCAAAGATTAAGCATGCGGCAGCACCCACACCACGCCGCGACGCAACAATCCGGGCGGTCTCAAGCGCGTCTTCGAGGTAGAGACGTCTTTTGGATCAATGGTTTGGAGTATTAACCCAAACGCCTTGCCAGCTTCGCTAACGGATGAGTCCGGCTGTGACTTCCCGTGCCTGCCTGGACGGCAGTTGGTCCGGCGCCCATTTCCAGGGCCAAACGCCGCTGCGGCAGCCGTGGCGCTGCCGGATCGGAGGGTGCTCTGCGCCGACAACCCCGCTCGCAGCGTGCGCGGGAGGCTGCCCAGGACGCATGGCCGTGCAGCGAGGCCTATTCTCAAATCCTGGCGTTGCTGCGATCGCGTCTGCACCCGCGCGGCCTGAGTCGCGTACGGCGAGGATTGAATGCGCTTTTCCCGCGATCCCCTGCCATCTGGCATGCAAATGATGCCCACACGTTTGTCCTCAGGCCGGCGCGCTTGGCCCACAAAAAAGCCCGGTCACAGGACCGGGCTTGGCGGCAGGGCGTCGGTGGGAGGGTCCGCGGCCCGGCGGTGGCTTACCAGCGCATGCCTTCGAACGGGTTGAAGCTGGTGCTGCCCTTCACCTTGTCCAGGTAGTAGGCGTAGTTGGCGCTCATGCCGGCCAGCAGGGCCAGTGGAATGCTCAGCGCGTTACCGATCGATGCGGGCAGGAACGAGGCTACGATGCCGACCACCAGGCCGACGCCGATCAGGCCCAGCGCCTTGCGCCACAGGCCCAGGATGAAGAAATAGATGAAGCCGAAGAACAACGCGTAGAAGTTCATGCCCACCTTGAGCTTCTCCCCGAACGGCAGGGTCTTGAGCGCCTCTTTGTAGGCAGGGTCCCTGGGACCGCCGTGACGGTCGAAGAAGGCGAAGCGGAATTGCCACTTGGGGCTGAGCTGGGTGCGATCGAAGGTATCCATTCCAATCCATGTAGTTGTAAACGTTTACATGATAGGCGATCGCTTATTCATCGGCACGCTTCCCCGCAGCCGGTCACATGGGTCCGGTGCAGCTTCCGGGTGTTCGCAGGCTCAGCGCTGGTCGCTGGTGCCGGTGCCGCGGCGGGCGCGGCGCAGCGAGTACAGCGAGTGGTCGGCGCGATCGACCACCGCCGCCAGCGCTTCGCCGTCCTGGCGCAGGGCGGTGCCGAGGGTGAAGCGGATCGGCGCGTCCTCGATGGCCCCCATGTAGTCGCGCGTCAACGCATCCAGCTGTGCCTGGGTGGCCTGGTGCAGCAACACCAGGAATTCGTCGCCGCCCAGGCGTACCAGGCGGTCCTGGGTGCGCAGCGGCTGGTTGAGGAACCATGCCATCTGCACCAACACCTCGTCGCCGCGTTGATGGCCATGGGTGTCGTTGACCAGTTTGAACTTGTCCAGGTCCACCACGATGCAGCCCCAGCGCACGCTGGGGTCGCGCTTGTCCAGTTCGTCCAGGAAGCGGCGGTTGTAGCAGTTGGTCAGCGGGTCGGTGAACGACCATTCCAGCAGCTGCTTCTCCTGCCGGTACTGGTTGGTGATGTCCTGGGCATGCGCCAGCACCACCGTGGCGTCGGATTCCACGTCCAGCACGTTGTGGTACTGCCAATGGCGCAGGCTACCGTCGCCGGCCACCAGTTCGATCACTCCCGAATCCTGGCCATCGAGCACCATCCGCGAGAGGTACCCGCGCAAGGCGGCGTGGCGCTCGGGGCGCACGAATTCCACCAGCGAGCGGCCTTCCATCTGCTCGACGCTGCGGCCGAGCGAGCGTGCGGCGGCCGGGTTGATGCTGACCAGCCGGCCATGCATGTCGTGGGTGCAGATCAGGCCCAGGCTGTACTGGAACATCTTGCGGAACTTGCGCTCGCTGGCGGCCAGCGCGTCCACCGCCTGGTGCCGGTCGGTCACGTCCTGGACCGCACCGATCAGGCGCATGCGCCCATCCACGTGTTCCACCGATCCGGTGCTGTGCACCCATAGCCGTCGCCCGGTGGCGCTGGTCAGCGGCAGCTCCAGATCCCAGGACGTGCCGTCCCGCACGCAGGCTTCGACCGCTTCGGTGATGACCGCGCGCGCTTCCAGCGGATAGAAGCCGATCGCCTCGGTCAGGCTGGGCCGGTAACCGGGCGGAACATCGTGCAGGCGGCAGGTCTGGTCCGACCAGATCAGCGTGCCGCTGGCCACGTCCACCTCCCACCCGCCGACCCCGGCCACCCGGCCGGTGCGCTCCAGAAACGCTTCGCTCTCGCGCAGCCGCTGCTGCAGCTGGGCATTGGCCGCCTCGCGCTCGAGCATCACGCGGCGTTGCTCCAGGCCTTCGGCGGCCACCCTGGCCAGTTGCTGCAAGGCCTGCAACTGCGCCGGCTCCAGCGCGCGCGGGCGCTGGTCGATCACGCACACCGTGCCCATGCGTAAACCATCCGGCAGCACGATGGGGGCGCCGGCGTAATAACGGATACCGGGCGCATCGGTGACCAGGGCGTTGTCGTGGAAGCGTGGGTCGGCCGGCGCGTCGCGCACTTCCATCACCGCATCGCCCTGGATGGTGTAGGCGCAGAACGCCAGCTCGCGTGGGGTTTCCGAAACCCCCGGCAGGCCGATGTTGGCCTTCCACCACTGCCGATGTTCGTCCACCAGCGAGACCAGTGCGATGGGGGTACCGGCGATCGCCTGCGCGGCAGCGGCCAGCGCGTCGAAGAACGGCTCGGCGGCAGTGTCGACCACCTGCAACAACGCCAGACGTGCCAGGCGCTGGGCCTCGCTAGACGCAGATGACACGACGGTATCGCACTGGTTCAACGGAGCGCTCGCGGCCGGGCAATCCGCGCAGTCTAGCGGACTGCGCATACCAGCCAAGGCGGCGTTCCGTGCGCCACTGCACAGGGCAGCGTTGCGGCGGTTGTGGCCTCGCTCAGTCGGGGGCGTGCGCGTCGGTGTTCGGCGTGGTTGCGGCGCTGTCGTGGCGCATCTGCAGCGCCAGGTACAGGCGCATGCAGTCGTCGGTGTTGCCCAGGTCCACCGCGCACAGTTCCTGGATGCGCTGCATGCGGTAATCCAGGGTGTTGCGATGAATGCCCAGCGCCTTGGCGGTGGGGGCCATGCGCATGCCGGCGCCGAACCAGACCGACAAGGTCTTCAGCAACTGACTGCGACGGTCCTGCGCCAGCAGTGCCTGCAGCGGCTTGCGCAATTCCTCGGCCTGCCAGGCCTGGCGCAGGTCGTCCACCAGCACCGGCAGGCGGTAATCGTCGTAGAAGAAGGCGTCGGCATGCGGGGTGCGCGCCTTGCCGATGCGCATGGTGGTGCGCGCGATCTGGTGCGACAACGCCAGGCCGTTGGCCTGCGGAAAATACTGGCCCAGGGCCAACCGGATCCGCAGCCGGCTGCTGGCGCGCATGCGCTCGAGCAGGCTGTGCGCGCGACGGCGTTGCTCCTCCACGTCCCAGTGGCCACGCCGGTCCAGTGCCGGCTTGAGCACCACCAGCTCGTTGAGCGCGGTGGCGGCGATCAGGTTGCCGCGCTCGGGCGTGGACAGCAGGGTGTGCAGGCGCTGCAGTTCCACCAGCATCGCGTCCAGGTCCAGGCTATCGCTTTCCACTTCGATCACCGCGGCCACGCGCGGCAGGTCCAGCGCGATACCGAGCCACTCGGCCCAGCCGGCCAGCGCCGGGGTCGGGCCCTCGGGCCGGATCAGGCCCAGCGTGACCTCTTCGCGCAGGCGCGCGTCGCGGGCCAGCAGGCGCAGCAGCCCGGCCTGTTCCAGCATCGCTTCGGCGGCCATGCGCACCAGCTCGGCCTGCTGCCCGATGCGCTGCGGGTCGCCGGTCAGCCCGACGCAGCCGACGATGCGGCCCTCGGCGATCAGCGGCAGGTTGACGCCGGGGCGCACCGCATCCAGCTGCTGCGCCAGGGCGGCGTCGATCTCCACCCGGCCCTGCCGGGACAGCACCAGCAACGCACCTTCGTGCAGCTGGCCGATCCGCGCCGGCTCGCCGCTGGCGATGATGACGCCGGAGTGGTCCATCACATTGACGTTGCCGTCGATGATGGTCATCGCGCGGTCGACAATGGACTGCGCCAGGGTGCGGTCTAGCGTGAGCATGGGCGGGGGTCTGTTGCCGCGATCAGGAGCGGTCACGGTGGCATGTTCGCTTCGCGGATGTTCGGCAGGTGTGTGACGGGAGCAGTTGCGGCCGATGCCCGGGATCGGTGCGAAGAACGCTGACCGCCTTCGCGCGGATCGGTCGTACATGCCGTGGGCGCGCACCCTGTCCAGGAGGCCGCCCCGAACGCGAGCGCAGGCGCCCCACCCCTCCGAGCCACCCGGGGCACTGCCGTCAGCCCCGCTCGCGCCCCGACCCGACCTGTGCCAACGCCCCGCCCAGCTGCAGCGTCGCCGCCACGTTGCGCGCGGCGATGCGCACGTTGCTGGCGGCGTCGGCCAGTGCCTGTTCCACCGTGCAGGCGCGATGCACCACCGCAAACATCGCGTCGATGCCGTGCCCATGCAGCAGCGCGGCGCCGTTGCCCAGGCAACCGGCGATGGCGATCACCGGCTTGCTGTGTCGTTGCGCCACCCGCGCCACGCCCACCGGGGTCTTGCCGTGCAGGCTCTGGCTGTCCAGGCGGCCTTCGCCGGTGATGACCAGATCGGCCTGGGCGACCAGGGCATCCAGCCCGAGCGCCTGCGCGACGATCTCCACCCCGGGCCGCAACTGCGCACCCAGGTAGGCCACCAGCGCCGCGCCCAGGCCGCCGGCCGCACCGCCGCCGGGCAGGTCGTGCAGGCGCAGCCCCAGGTCGCGTTGCAGCACATCGGCGTAGCGCTGCAGGTTGCTGTCGAGCTGGCGCACCATGCTGGGGGTGGCACCCTTCTGCGGGCCGAATACCGCCGAGGCGCCGGTCGGGCCGATCAGCGGGTTGTCCACATCGCAGGCCACTTCGAACTGGCAGTCCTGCAGCCGCCGGTCCAGGTCCTGGGTATCGATCCGCGCCAGCGTCGCCAGCGCGCCGCCACCGGGGCCGATCGACTCGCCCTGCGCATCCAGCAGCCGCACGCCCAGCGCCTGCGCCAGGCCGGCGCCGCCGTCGTTGGTGGCGCTGCCGCCGATGCCGATGATGAAGCGCCGCGCGCCGGCGTCCAGGGCGGCCAGGATCAACTCGCCCACGCCCGCGGTACTGGTGCGCAGCGGCGCGCGCTCGGCCGGCGGCACCAGTGCCAGGCCGCTGGCGGCGGCCATTTCGATCACCGCGGTACGGCCGTCGCCGGTCAGGCCGAAGAACGCCTGCACCGGGGTGCCGAGCGGGCCGCTGACCGTGCAGTCGATCACCCGCCCGCCGGTGGCCGCCACCAGCGCATCGACCGTGCCTTCGCCGCCATCGGCGACCGGCACCTTGCGGTACTGCCAGTCGGGGAACACCTCGCGGAAACCGGCCTCGATCTGGGTGGCGACCTCCAGCGCGGACAGGCTTTCCTTGTAGGAATCGGGGGCGATGACGATCTTCATGGGCACACTCGCTGGGACGGACGCATCACTGGTTCACCGCGCGTGCCGGCACCCGCAGCACCAGCGCGGCGCCCAGCAGCATGGCCCCGGCCAGCACATACAGCGCCAGCTCGGTGCTGTGGGTGGCGTCCTTGATCCAGCCCACCAGGTACGGGCTGACGAAGCCGGCGACCTGGCCGGTGGAGTTGATCAGCGCCAGCCCACCAGCCGCGGCGGCGGCGGTGAGAAAGCCGTTGGTCAGCGGCCAGAACAGCGGCAAGCCGCTGACCGCCCCCATCGTGGCCAGGGTCATGCCGAACACCGCCAGGCCCAGGTTGTCGGTGACGCTGGCGGCGATGCACAGCCCGGCCGCTCCCATCAGCAACGGGAGTACCAGGTGCCAGCGGCGCTCGCAGCGGCGATCGGCCGAGCGGCCCATCAGCACCATGAACACCGCCGCGGCCAGGTACGGGATGGCGCTCATCAGGCCGATCCGGGTGGGGTCGGTGACGCCGCTGCCCTGGATGATCGACGGCAGCCAGAAGTTGATCGCATACACCCCGCTCTGGATGCAGAAGTACACCGTGCCCAGCAGCCACACCGCCGGATTGCGCAGCACTGCGCCCAGCGAGGTGGACGCGCCGGCCGGCTTGCCTGCTTCGTCCTCGGCCAGCACGCGTGCCAAGGCCTGTTTTTCCTGCGGGTTGAGCCAGCTGGCCTGTTGCACGCCGTCGCTGAGCAGGAACCACACCCCGATGCCCAGCAACACGGTCGGCAGGCCCTGCAACAGGAACATCCATTGCCAGCCGGCCAGGCCGCCCTGCCCGGCCGAGAAGTGATCCAGGATCCAGCCGGACAACGGCCCGCCCAGCACCCCGGAGATCGGGATCGCCGACATGAACACGGTCATGACCCGGCCATGCCGGGCACGCGGGAACCAGCGGGTCAGGTACAGCACGATGCCGGGAAAGAAGCCCGCCTCGGCCGCACCGGTGAGCAGGCGCAGGGTGTAGAACCCGGCCGGGGTGCGCACGAACAGCAGGCAGGTGGAGAGCAGGCCCCAGCTGACCATCATGATCGCCACCCAGCGCCGGGCACCGATGCGCTGCAGGATCAGATTGCTCGGCACCCCGCAGGCCAGGTAACCGATGAAGAAAATGCCCGCGCCCAGCCCGTACACGGTCTCGCTCATGCCCAGGTCGCCCAGCATCTGCAGCTTGGCAAAGCCCACGTTGACCCGGTCCAGGTAATTGAACAGGTAGCAGACGAACAGGAACGGGATCAGCCGCCACAGGATCTTGCGGTAGGTCGGACCCATGTCATCGGAGGGCGGCAGGGGCCGGGTGGCTTGGGTCATCGCACGCTCCAGCAGTCGGAAGGCCAGCCGGTGCGCAGTGCGGCAGCACCGACACCAGGCAGGTGGTCGACGCATTCTAGATTGAGCGTTTTCCCGGAATCATCGTCAGGGTGTTGCCTGTCTGCGGGCTGACACGCGCAAATTTTCGTGCAAATGCCCAAATCAACTGCAACCGCTCCCGGCGTGTGCCGGGTTCGGAACGCAACAGCCACCATGCTGTTGGTGCAGGGCTGGCCGCCCCGATGCAGCGACGGCGCCCCGTGACCCACCGCTTGGCTGACACCTAGCGGCGCACTCCGCGCGCGCCCCAACCAGCCCATCCGGCGAAGGAGCCCGCGGCAGCAACGCTGCCTCTACCCCAGCCCTGCACCCACAACCAAGCCGGCGGCCAGCACCCAGCCCCACACGACACACCGCCTCGGCTTTGCGAATCCCGATTCCCGATTCCCGATTCCCGAATCCCGAATCCCTGGTCCCCCAGCACTACCTCCCCACTCCCGATTCCCGTTTCCCGGCCGCATACGCCTGCGCCCGGCCCATCACCCGCAACAGGTTGCCGCCCCAGATGCCGGCGATCTGCTGCTCGGTGTAGCCCTTGCGCAACAGCCACGCGGTGATGCGCGGCAGGTCGGAGACATCTTCCAGGCCCACCACCCCGCCACCGCCGTCCCAATCCATGCCGATGCCCACGTGCTCGGGCCCGACCACTGCCAATAAGTGCTCAAGATGCGCGAAGAAGTCTTCTTCGGTGGCGCGCTTGATCGGGTAGCGCGCATCCAGCTCCTTCAGCGCGGCGCTGAGCTTGGTACCGTCGGCGATCTTGACGTGCTCCCAGCCGCCGTATTGGTCGGTCAGCGCCTTCTCGGCGGCCTTGCGCTCGGGGCTGGCGCCGCTGTCCACCAGGTAGCCGCCGTAGGAATTGACCTGGATCACCCCGCCATGCGCGGCCAGCACCTTCAGGCGCGCATCGTCGATATTGCGCGGGTGGTTGTAGACCGCGCGCGCACCGCTGTGCGAGAGCACGATCGGCACCGGCGACAGCGCGATCAACTGGTCGAACACCGCATCGGAGGCATGCGACTGATCGATCACGATGCCCAACGCCTGCGCCTGTTGCACCAGCCGTTTGCCGGCCGGGCTCAGGCCGTTCCACTCCGCGCCCTTGGGGTCGGTGGCCGAGTCGGCGAACTCGTTGTTGAGAAAATGCACGGTGCTCATCAAGCGCAGCCCCTGCGCGTAATAGAAGCGCAGCAAGGTGGGATCGGCCACCAGCGGGCTGGCGTTTTCCATGCTGATGTACACCACGCGCTTGCCGGCGGCCTTGATGCGCGCGGCGTCGGCCGGCGTGGTGGCCAGTGCAAAACGCTGCGGTTGCGCGGCCACCAATGTGTGGATCTTCAGCAGGCGCTGCAGACCGGCATCGCGATCGTCCAGGTGCGCGGCCGCACTGCGATCGCCCTGCCCGGTGTAGACCGCCCAGAACCCACCATCCAGCGCGCCTTCGACCATGCGCGGGTAATCCACCTGGGACAGGCGGTTGCCGGCATGCGCCTGCAAGACGTCGAAGTCGGCGCGTTCCAGATTGGCCGGCGTATCCAGATGCGAATCCAGCGTGACCAGGCGTTTCTGCAGGGCAGTCGCGCGCGCCAGTTCGGCCTTGGAAAACTCCAGCGCATGTGCGGGCAGCGCAGCGGCCAGCAACAACGTGGCAGACAGGCAAAGCGAACGCAGGTGCATGCGATCTCACAGGCAGTGGGGGTGAGCCGATCATAGCGGCTGGCTACACGCACTGCGGCCACACGTGGGACGCTGCAGCGCTGCGGTCGATCCGCACGGCGTGGCGTGCGATACGCGCGATGCAAGCGCAGTTCTGCGGCGATGCCGATGGCGTGCGCACGCGCGATGCTGTCGAGCGACGCCGCCATGCCGGCAACCACGGCGCGGGCGGCCGCTCGTCGTTGCAGATCGGTTTGATCTGCCTGGCAGCGCGCGCAAACCGCCTCGCGCGCTGTATCGCTCAGTCGTCCAGTTCTGCCAGACGCGCGCGCACGCTGTCCACATCGATGTGTTCGCGCACATGCGGCCACTGCCGCGCCCACACCGAACGGAACACGATCCACGCACCGAACACGCCCAGACAGGTCGAGCCCAGCGCCAGCAGCAACGGGTGCAGCGGCGAACCGTCGCCGGTCTGGAACAGATACATGAAAGCCCCGGAAAACAGCAGCCAGACGCCGAACACCGGCCAGTTGCTGGCCAGCAGGCTGGCATTGGGCCGCTCGATCTGCCGCAGCAAGCGGCGCAGGGCCTTGCGTTCGTCTTCGTCGCTGGAGGTCATCGGCTGCCGGCTCCTGGTTGCATGTCTGCGTTGACCTACTGCTGGCCGACGATGGCATCGCGCCGCGAAAGACGCTGCCTGCCACACAGCGGGCGTCTTTCGCCGCAACGCGCTGCTACATCACCCGGCAGAACACCGCCTTCAGATAGCGCGATTCCTGCACGTGCGCCATGAACGGATGATCGGGACCGGCCCCGGCCACTTTCAGGATCTGGATGGTGCGCCCGGAGAAATATGAGGCGCGCCGCAGCATGTCCAGGAACTCCTGCTCGGCCACCAGACCGGTGCACGAGAAGGTGGCGAACAGGCCGCCCGGCTTGACCACGCCCAAGGCCAGCTTGTTCATGTCCAGGTATTTCTTCAGCGCCGGAATCACCTGATCGCGGTCGCGGGTCATCTTGGCCGGATCCAGGATCACCACATCGAACTGCTCGCCGCGGTTGGCCGCATCGCGCAGCCACGGAAAGATGTCGGCCTGCACGAACTTGGGCCGCACGTTGTTGAGCTTGGCGTTGCCCTTGGCAATGGCAATCACGTCTTCGTCGATGTCCACGCCCAGCACTTCGGCCGCACCGCGGGCGGCGGCATACACCGCAAAGCCGCCGGTGTTGCAGCACAGGTCCAGCACGCTCTTGCCTTCCACCTGCTCGCTCAGCCACTGGCGGTTGTCGCGCTGGTCGGCGAAGAAGCCGGTCTTGTGCGCACCGGCCGGGTCGGCGCGGAACTTGATGCCGTGCTCGGTGATCACCGCCGCTTCGGTGGTGGTGTTGCCGTGGAAATCGAAGCTTTCCTGCTTTTGCACATGTTCGTCGGCAAAGCTGTGGAAGCGGCAGCCAGGGAACTGTTCGCGCAGCGCCTCGTAGATCCATTCGCGATGACGGAACATGCCGGCGGCGAAGAACTCCACCACCACCAGGTCGCCGTAGCGGTCCACCACCAGGCCGGACAGGCCGTCGCCTTCGCTGTGCACCACGCGCCAAGCGTCGGACACGCCATCGAGCTTGAGCCAGTCGCGGCGCAGGCTCACTGCCGCGGCGATCTTGCGCGAGAACCAGCCCGCATCCACCGGTACCGACCGGTCGGTTTCCAGGATGCGCACGGCAATGCGCGAATGGCCGTTGTAGAAGCCGCGGCCAATCCATTCCCCATCCACGCCGACCACATCGACGATGGTGCCGGGCTTGGGCTTGGCGGCGGGCTTTTCCACCAGCTTCTGGAAGATCCACGGGTGGCTGGAGCGCCAGGCATTCTTGAGACGGACGACGGGGACTGGAATATTCATCGGTCCATTGTATCCGGCTGGATTGACGTGCCTGCGCCGTGCACGCAGAATCGGGCGCAGAAGGGGAGTAGCTCCCAGCGTTGTCGCCGTCATTACGAGCCCGCCATGTGCAGCGCTCCGGTGCAACGGCAACCGGCCCGGCCGGTTGCGAGCGAGACCTTCGCCGCGCAGGCGAAGGTCCGTCACCCGGAATCCACGATTTCCGTGTCACAAGGCCTCAGCCCGCCGGCTGTCCAGGCCGCTTTCACTTTTTTCGGGATTCTTATGCAAACCATTGGCAACGTGTGGTTATGGGGTGGCTTCGCGGTGGTGGTGATCGCCGCGCTGCTGATCGATCTGGTGCTGATGCGCCACGGCGGTGCCCACAAGGTCACCTTCAAGGAGGCCACCTGGTGGAGCATCGGTTGGGTGCTGCTGGCGCTGGCCTTCAATGCCGGGCTGTGGTGGTACCTGCAAGGCAGCGTCGGCGACGCCCAGGCCGACCAGATCGGGCTGCAGTTCCTCACCGGCTACCTGGTGGAAAAATCCCTGGCGGTCGACAACATCTTCGTCTTCCTGATGGTGATGACCTACTTCGGCGTGCCCGAAGAACAGCGCCAGCGCGTGCTGATCATCGGCGTGCTGGGTGCCATCGTGCTGCGCGCGATCATGATCTTTGCCGGCTCGATGCTGCTGGCCAAGTTCCATTGGCTGCTCTACGTGTTCGGTGCGTTCCTGCTGCTGACCGGCATCAAGATGTGGTTCTCCGCCGGCAAGGAGCCGGATCTGGAAGCCAACCCGGTGCTGCGCTGGATGCGCGGGCACCTGCGCCTGAGCCCGCAGTACCACGGCAACCTGCTCAGCGTGATCAAGGACGGCAAGCGCTGGTTTACGCCGCTGTTCGTGGTGCTGATTTTGATCGCGGTGATCGATGTGATCTTCGCGGTGGACAGCATCCCGGCGATCTTCGCGATCACCACCGACCCGTTCATCGTGCTCACCTCCAACGTGTTCGCGGTGCTGGGCCTGCGCGCGATGTTCTTCCTGCTGGCCGGCATGGCCGACCGCTTCCACCTGCTGCCCTACGGCCTGGCGGTGATCCTGGTGTTCATCGGCATCAAGATGATGATCATCGATCTGTACAAGATCCCGGTGCTGGTGTCGCTGGGCGTGGTGGTTGCGATCCTGGTGGCGACCATCGTGCTGAGCCTGCTGCGCCCGCCCAGGCCTGCCGGGCACTGAGGGAATCGGGAATCGGGAATCGTGGCGCAGCCTGCACTGCTGGCAACCATGCGCACCGACCATCTCGCCAGGTCCTTGCCCGCCCACCGTCGCGGGACCTTGAGCGGCATGGATGCCGCGCCAGAGCTTACAAGGACGTACTTGCAGCGTGTCCCGCGATGGTGGGCGGGCAAGGGCCCTGCAGCCAAGCTGCAGATCGGCCGGAAGTGGACTTTGCAGATGGCGGATGGCGCGGCACGTGCGGTGCCGCGCCTCATCCACTTGCGTCATGCGCGGCAGACGACGCCAGGATTCGGCGGCGGGATTGGATTATCCCGCCGCCGGGCCTGCTTATCCCGAGTTTGAGAGGCTTGTAAAAAAACCCGCGTGACGCCATCCGTGAAGGTATGACACCGCATCCTGTTGCCGCCGCAGAAACCACCACCCAAGCTCGCCTGGATCGTTCCCGGGTCTTGCGTGCCTTCAACATCAGCCTGGCCGCCGTGTTGTTGCTGGTGGCGGTGTTCACCGCCCAGGGCATGTTCGACTGGCGCGCCTGGGCCGTGGCACCGCTGCAGGCCGACGGCCTGCGCGGCATCCTCACCGCACCGCTGCTGCATGGTTCGCTGGCCCACCTGGGCGCCAACGCCGCGGCGCTGCTGATCCTGGGCACGCTGGCCGGCAGCGTGTATCCGCGTGCCACCGTCATGGCGCTGCCGCTGTTGTGGCTGGGCTCGGGCCTGGGCGCATGGCTGCTGGGCGAACCCGGCAGCCGGCATCTGGGCGCCAGCGGCGTGACCCACGGGCTGATGTTCCTGGTGTTCGTGCTGGGCCTGCTGCGCCGCGACCGCCCCGCGATCGCCACCAGCATGATCGCCTTCCTGTTCTACGGCGGCATGCTGATGACCATCCTGCCGCACGAAGCCGGCGTGTCCTGGCAATCGCATCTGGGCGGTGCGGTGGCCGGCCTGATCGCCGCCCTGCTGCTGCGCCTGCGCGACCCGCAACAGGCCAAGCCGCGCTACAGCTGGGAAGACGAGGACGAAGACGCTGCCTGGGAGGTGAGCAACTCCGAACACGCGATGCTGGAACCGCCACCGCCGCGTCAGGTGCCGGTGCTGTGGCAGCGCCAGGACGATGGCTCGCAGAGCGTGGTGCTGCATTTCCCGCCGCGCGAACGGCCGCCAGGTGCCTAAAAAATTTTCAGGCGACTTTCGAATCAATCAACGCCGTTGCTCCGCTCGCGCGATCGACGGCGTTGCTCTGCCCTGCGTAGGCGCGTGCCTGCGCGCGACGGGCTGTACCGCTAGAGCCCGTTGCGCTCTGGCGCGCTCCTACAGATGCTGATTAGCGCGCGGGGCGCCCGCTCAATGCGCGCCGCGCCAGGCCCGGGTCGTCGGCGAAGAACGCATCGATGCCCGCATCCAGATACGCCTGCAACTCGACCAACGCACCGGCGTCGTTGCGCTCGGTCACCGCGCCGCTGCTGCGGTTGTTGGCGGCCAGAAAATAATTTTCTGGACGGAACGTATACGGCTGCACCTGCAACCCGGCCGCATGTGCGTCGTGCACCAGGCTGGTGGGCGCGCCCAAACGTTGCTGCGCATCCAGCGGGATGATGCTGCGGATGTCGGGGCCGATCGCATCGGCATATGTCGCGACCTGCTTCAGGCCGTCGGGCGTGATCATCTGCCCGTAGGTCTTCGGCGCATCGTCCGTGCCGGCGGGCAGCGCCATCTGCGCGCCACCGAGCAACTGCAGCAGGCCGATGTTGCTGGTGCGCCCGATCTTGTCGCGCAGATAGCGCAGATTGCCGGTCTCGAACGACTGGATGATCACCGGCGCAGTCCGGGTATAGGCATGCGCCTGCAAGGTGGCCAGCACCTTGTCTTCCATCGGCAGGCCCAGCGCCTTGAAATAGCTGGGGTGCTTGATCTCCGGAATCAGCCCGATCGTGCGGCCGGTCGCGGCAGATTCGGCCGCGACGAAATCGATGATCTCGTCCAAGGTCACGATCTGGAACTGGCCATCCCAGCGCGTGCCACGCAGCTGCGGCAGCCGCTCGCGCGCACGTAGCGTCTTCAACTCGGCCAGGGTGAAATCTTCGGTGAACCAGCCTTCCATCGCCTGACCGTCGATGGTCTTGCGGGTCTTGCGCGCAGCGAATTCCGGGTGGCTGGCCACATCGGTGGTGCCACCGATCTCGTTCTCGTGCCGCGCGATCAGTACGCCATCCTTGGTGGACACCAGATCCGGCTCGACAAAATCGGCGCCATCGACAATGGCTTTGGCATAGGAGGCCAGGGTGTGTTCCGGACGCAGCGCACTGGCGCCGCGGTGCGCAAAGATCTGCACCGTCTTGGCCAGCGGCGCTTCGGCAACTGCCGGGCCGTTCATGCCAACCATCATCGCTCCCACCAACCAGATACGACCGAACTGCATCATGCATCTCTCCAACGAAAAACAGGTACCGAATCGACGTATGACCGCCGGGCGAGTCTGGCCGATAGGCGGCGCGGGAGGTACGACTGTACATCCCGCTTCCGCTGCATCGTCAGCACCCGCCGGAACATCACTCGCGACGTCTTGTTCGCCAGCCTGAAACTGTCTGCGTCGATCGAAACCGGAATTCGGTAAGCAACCGCAAGACCGGCTCTTACGATTCCCCAATCCCGATTCCCGTCCTCAGAACTTCGCATCCAGCGTCAAGAACACTTGCCGCGGCGCACTGGCATGGAAGGCCAGCTGGCGGCCGTTGGGATCGCTATTGGCGAAGGCCGTCAGGTTGGAGGCGTAACGCTTGTCGGTGAGGTTGGTGACATTGAGCGAAAGCTTGAGCCCCTGCAGCACGCCAACCTGGCCGAAGTCATAACCACCGCCCGCATCGAAGGCGGTGTAGCCGCCGAAGCCCTGGTCGTTGGTGTAGGTGTAGTAGCGCTGGCCGGTGTACTTGCCGCGCAGGTTGAGATTCCACGGCCCGTAATTGAAGGCCAGTTCGCTGGCGAACATGCGCTTGGGCGTGTCGACGGTGTACTTGCCGGCGGTGGGAATCACCACGCCGTTCTGCACGTAGTTGTCGTCGTAGGTCGAACGGTTGATCGAGGCCGAGTTGTACCACTGCAGGTAGCTGGTCGGCTTCCAGATCACCGTCAGTTCGCCGCCGCGGCTGCTCACCGAGCCCACGTTGAAGAAGCGCGTGGTGCATGCGGGCGTGGTGCCCTGCTGGATGCTGGCGCAGGGGTTGAGCGAAAGCAGGCGGTTATCGAAGGTGACGTCGTAACCGACCAGCGAGGCTTCGAAGCGGTCGCGCACGAAGCGATAGCCCGCTTCCAGCGTGCGCGATTTCTCCGGCTCCAATGCGCCGACGCTGGCATCGAACGAGGCCTGGGTCACCAGCAACGGGCCGCCGGCGCCGCCGCCCTGGAACGCCGCGATGTTTTCCGCGTACGAGGCGAACACTTCCTGGCCTTCGGCCAGCCGATAGCCCACGCCGATCTGCGGCAACACCGATTCGCTGGCCTTGAGCGAACCGGTGGCCACCGGCGCTTCCACTGCCACGCCCGGCGTCTCGCGCGCGGTCATTTCGGTGCTCGGGCTCTTGATGCCCAGGTCCAGGCTCAGACGCTCATCCAGGAACTTGAAATTGCCCTGCACGTAGAACTGCCGCGTGGTGATGATGTAGTTCTGCGAGAACAACCGGCGATTGGGATTCTGAAGGAACTTGTCGTCGCTGACCGGACCATCGATCCAGTAGAAATTGCGCTCCACATCGTGATGATTGCGCTCGTACCACAGGCCCGCTTCAAGATGATGCGGGCCAAGGTCCCAACCGAGCGAAGCGATGCCGCCGGTGCGGTTGATCCAGTAATTGGTGCTGCGGATGGAAATCGGCAATGCCTGCGGCGTACCCGGATTGGACGCCTGGCCCGGCGACCACCAGTGGCCCTGGCCCTTGTTCTCGTGGTGATAGACCTGCGTATGCAGGCTGATCGCATCGTTGGGCTGGAAATCGCCGGCCACGTAGAACAGGTCGTCGTCGCGCAAGGCGCGGCTCTGGTAATACGCATCGTCGATGTTGTCGACACCGCCGCTGAAACCGCAACGCGCGGCATTGCGCGTGGCCGGTGCGCAATACGCCGCAGCCAATGCGCGGTTCCAGTCCGGCGCGTACAGATTCCAGTCCCAGCCCAGGCCGCGCGCCATGCCGCTCTTGGACAGGTACGCATAGTCGGCCTGCGAAGTACGCGAGGTATCGGCGAATGCGGTCAGCTTGCCGCCATCGAACTGGTACACGCCCTTGGCATTGAACTGCCGCGTGGTGGTCGGCGATTCCGGGCGCGCCCACATGTCGGCTTCGGCATTGATGCCCGACACATACGCCGAAAACCCATTGTAATCGCCGGTATCCACGCGCAGGAAGGTGCGCCGATTGGCATCGGAGCCCACCGTCTGCGACACCTGCCCGCCGAATACGCTGGACGGATCGGCCGAGTAATACTGGATGGTGCCGCCCAGGTTGCTGGTCGACGCCGTGCCCAACGCACCGATGCCCGAGGCCAGCTCCACGCCGCCGAAGTTTTCCGCAATCAATGCGCGGCTGATGTTGAGGCCGTTGTAGTTGCCATAGGCGTTGTCGCCCAACGGCAGGCCGTCGAGCGTATAGCCCAGGCGCGTACCGTTGAAGCCGCGCAGGCTGATCGTCTGCGATTCTTCGTTGGCACCGAACGCATCGTTGGATTGCACGTTGACGCCCGGCATGCGGTTGAGCAGCTTCTGGATGCTGGTGCCCGGCGGCAACACCGCAATGTCCTGCGGGGTGATGCGCTGCACCTGGCGGGTTTCGCCCTGGCCGATCACCGACACCGCATCGAGTTGCTGCACGGTCGCACCGGTATCGGCAGACACCTCAGGGTCGGCGGCGTAAGCGGCAGGCGCGAGCACGAGCGCGGCGAGAACGGCGGCACTTAACTGATGGGTCTTGGGCATGAGCGGCGTTGGGGACGAGTCAAAAGATGGCGGCAAGCGTGCGACAGTTGTCTTGCGTCGATGCGACCGAAACATGACAGTGCAACGACAACCGTTTCGCATCCCTGGCCGTTGCTGCGTCGCGTTGGCATGCAGCTGTCATCGAGCCGTCGTAATCTGCGGGCTCTTCCATTTGTGTTGTCTGAGGTTGCCATGTCGCAGCGCATTGCTTGCCACTCTCACCGGACGCTGGTCAGCGTTGCCATCGCCGCATTGTTGATCGGCAGCGGCATCGCAAGTGCACGGGACAAGGCAGCCGCGAAAGATTCGGTGCTCGCCACCGATGCGCATGGGTACCTGGAGAAACAACAACTGCCCGACAGCGTGCAGCTGGTGCCACCGCCACCGCAGGAGGGCAGCGCTGCGCTCGCCAACGACGAGGCAGTGGCCAAGGCCATGCTCGCCCTGCGCGGGACACCGCGCTGGGAGCTGGCCGCGCAGGACGCGGTGCTGAGCTTTCCGGCTGCGGCCACGCACTTCAGCTGCGCGCTGGGCATACAGATCGACCAGGCCAGCACCCCGCATCTGATCCGTCTGCTCGAACGCAGCATGCGCGATGCCAGCACCGCGACCAGCGCCGCCAAGGCACGCTATCAACGCCCGCGTCCTTTCATGCGCAACGCGCAACCGATGTGCACCCCGGCCGATGACGCGGCCCTGCGCAAGAACGGTTCCTACCCCTCCGGCCACACCGCCATCGGCTGGACCTGGGGCCTGATCCTGTCCGAAATCGCCCCCGCCCACCGCGACGCCCTGCTCGCGCGCGGCCGCGCCTTCGGCGACAGCCGCCTGGTCTGCAACGTGCACTGGCAGAGCGATGTCACCCAGGGCCGCGTGGTAGGCGCTGCCACGGTCGCCGCATTGCACGCCAATCCTGCGTTCGAAAAAGACCTGGCCGCCGCACGCCGCGAGATCGAACAGGCGCAGGCCAAGCAGCCGGCTGCGTCCTCGGTGGCTGCGTGCAACGCGGAAAACCAAGCGCTAGGGACCGCATTGCCTGGGGTGCTGTAGTCCACCGCAAGCGCATGGCCGATGCGCCTGCGGTGCTCGGACGACGTGCGAGAGTTTGCGCCCGCATCGCCGTCCACGCAGATGATGCGGCGGCAGCTGCGTCTGGATGCGGCCCGGTTCCGACGGTTGCCGCGCGCCTCATCGCGCTGGGCATCGCCGCATCACTTGCCGATGCAAAAACTCGAGAAGATCTTGCCGAGCAGGTCATCGGCACTGAGCTTTCCGGTGATCTCGCCGAGCGCTTCATGCGCCAGGCGCAGTTCTTCGGCAGCCAGTTCCAGCTGCTCGAAACCCAGTTCCAGATCGGCTGCGTCCACGTGTTGTTCGGCGCGATGCAGCGCCTGCACATGCCGCGTGCGGGCAGAGAATTCGCCCTCGACGCTGTCCACGCCATCGCCGAGCGCAAGCGCGCGCAGGCGGATGTGCAATTGCTCCAGTCCCTGCCCGGTCACGGCAGAGACAGCGATCGCATTGGCATCGAGCGATGCGGCATTGCCGAGCAGATCGCATTTGTTGTGGATCCACAGCTGACGCGGCACGGCATCGACGGCATCGCCAATGGCATCGCGGGCGGCCTGCGGGTCGCGTGCATCCAGCACCACCAGTGCCAGGTCCGCGCGCTCCAGCTCGGCGCGTGCACGGCGCATGCCTTCGCGTTCGATCGCATCGCCGCCATCGCGCAGGCCGGCGGTATCGACCAGGGTCAACTCGAAGCCGTCGAGCTGGATGGCTTCGTGCAAGGTGTCGCGGGTGGTGCCGGCGACATCGGTGACGATCGCCCGGTCGCTACCGGCCAGCGCATTGAGCAAGGAACTCTTGCCGGCGTTGGGCGGACCGATCAACACCGCATGCAGGCCGTCGCGCAACTTGCGTCCGCGTTCGGCATCGCGCAGCAGCTGGGCGAGCACGTTGCGCGCCTGACCCAGACCATCGCGTAGTTGGTTGCCGCCCAAGGTGTCGAGCGGCTCGTCGGCAAAGTCGATGGCCGCTTCCACGTGGATACGCAGGCGGGTCAGGGTGTCGGCCACCGCATCGACCCGTCGCGAAAACACCCCGTCCAGTGCGCGCCGCGCGGCGCGGGCCGCCCGCAGGTCGCCGGCTGCGATCAGGTCGGCAATCGCTTCGGCCTGCGCAAGATCGAGCTTGCCGTTGAGGAACGCACGCTCACTGAATTCACCGGCGCGTGCCTGGCGGGCGCCCAGTTCGATGCAGCGGGCAACCAGTTGCCGCAACAGCACCGGGCTGCCATGGCCTTGCAGCTCGACGACGTCTTCGCCGGTAAAGCTGTGCGGCGCGTGGAACCACAGCGCAATGCCATCGTCGATGACGGCGCCCTGCCCGTCGCGAAAACGCGCGTAGTGCGCATGCCGCGGCTGCATCCGCGCAATTCCCAGTTGCGCTGCAATCTGCACCGACTGCCGCCCGGACAGGCGCACGATGCCAACGCCGCCGATTCCGGCAGCACTGGCGATGGCAACGATGGTCGAAGCGGAAGACGACATGGGCACTGCTCTACGTGGATTAAAAAAGGACACCTGGAGTTTAAACGGCGCAGCCAACAGCGCCGACCCACATATTTGCGGGCACTTTTGAATCACCTCCCATGACGACATCCGCGCTGTCTGGCGTCTGCACGCCATGTCGTGTCGCGCGTCCGGTCACAACGATTGCAGCTGTGCGCGCGCCTGCTCGGCACCACTGCCTTGCGGCTGCAATTCCAGGTACGTGGCATAGGCCTTGCGCGCCTTGTCGCGATCGCCTGCCTTGGCATATGCATCGCCGAGATTGAGATAGGCCACCGCGCGCGAGGGATCGATCTTCAAGGTATTTTCCAGCCAGCGCGCCGATTCGGCAAAGCGCCCCTGACGGTAATACACAAAGCCCAGGTTGTTGGCCGCCAGCGCGAAATCCGGACGCAGCTTCAGTGCCTCGGCAAATTGCTCGGCCGCATCGGCATAGCGCTTTTCCTTGTACAACTGCAGGCCGCGTTCGTTGGCCAGTTGTGCACGTTGGCGATCGCTGCTCTTCGCTGCGGTGGGCAACACCAGCGTGGCCTGGCCACCTTGCAGTGTCTTCACCGTCACCGGCACTGCAGCCACTGCCACACCGGCTGCGGCCGGCACAGGGCGCGCTGCGTCCACGCGTGAGTTGAGCGCAATCGCATCGGCCGACAGCTGCGCGGTCTGCGCAGTGAGAAATTCTTCGCCGCTGGGAACCTGGAACACGAATTCGCCGCCTTGCGAACCGGGCAGGCTGCCGAAGGCCGGCGTCTGCGCCGAGACTGCCGACACCGCGGGCGCCACGTACGCGGCCAGTTCGGTTCCGGTGATCAAGCCATCGCCATTGAGGTCGCCCTTGCCAGCCAATGCCTGCAACAGCACCCAGGTGAACACCGAATGCCCATTGGGTCCGCTATCGGCCACCTGTTGATCGGCGCCGCCGGCGGTGAGCATCTGGCGCGCGATACGCCGCGCGTTCTCGCGCAGGTACGCGCTGGACGTCGGCCCGCCACGTGTCAATCCCAGCCCGCTGTAGCACGCATCCATCACGAACAAGACGTGCTTGGCCTGCAGGCTTTCGGCGATGTTCTGCAAATCGCTCATTGCGATCGCATCGCTGGCCAGATGCTGCGGGTCCGAGTCGACCGGAATGATGTAACCCAGATCGCGACCGGAAGCGAGCCGTCGTGTGGCGCCATGCCCGGCAAAGAACACGAACACGCGGTCGTTGGTTTGTGCACGGCCTTCGCCGAGGCGGTCGTGGAATGCGGCCAGGATATTGTTGCGCGTGGCCTGCCCGTCCTTGAGCACGATCACTTGCGAGGACGGAAATCCCAACGGCCCGGTCAGGGTACTGGCAATCGCCTGCGCATCGTTGGCCGCATATTCCAGCTTGGGCCAATGCGCGTAGTCGTCGATGCCGATCACGATCGCCCACGATTTCGCATAGCCGGTGGTCACCGTGGCATCGGCCGCCGCGCCGGGCGCGCGCGCGACCGAGAACTCGCGGCCATTCCAGCCGGCGAACTGGTAACCGTCGGCGATCAGACGATCCAGAATCTGCGGCAGCGCCTTCACTGCGCGGTCGTGGATGTCATGAAACAGCACGATGCCACGCTGCTCCTTGTTCACTTGATCGAGCACGCGTTGCACGATGGATTCCGGCACCGGATCGGCCCAGTCCAGCGAGTCGATGTTCCACATGATCGATTTCAGGCCGGCTTCGCCCAGCAGCTGCAAGCCTTCCGCATTGCGCGCGCCATACGGAAACCGGAACAGCGGCGCACGTTTGTCATCCACCGCACGCAGCAAGGTGTCGGTATCCAGAACCTAGCGACGCAGTGCATCGCCGGTGGTCTTGGACAACTGTGCGTGGGTCAGGCTGTGGTTCCCCACCGCATAGCCTTCTTCCATCAGCGAATGACTGATCTTCGACAGCGGCGCAAGTTGCGGTTTGCCGTTGGCATCCAGGCTGCCGAGGTTGCGTCCCACTTCGAAGAACACGCCTGGCACATCGTAGCGTTTGAGAATCGCCACGATCTCTTCGGTATAGGCCTTGTGCGGGCCATCGTCGAAGGTGAGCACCACTGTCTTGGGCGGCAGGTCGCGGCCGAACACTTCGCTGTCGCTGTCGCGCGCGGCGAACGGGTACGGCTCGACCACGCCATGGTCGCGCAGGATGTTCTCGCGCGTATAGAGCGTGCGCAACTGCGCCACGTAGTCGCCCCACTTCTCGCGCTTGGGCACGATCGCCCGGCTGCGATCGAAACGGCTGAAGATCTGCGTCAACTCCTTGTTGTAGCTGCGCTCGATCTCGTCCAGCGCCTCCAGATCCTCGCCGATGCGCTGATGCAGTTTCACCGCCGGCAATGCAGAGTCACGGCCGATGCGCGCATGCAGATCGCGCAGCACCTCGGCAAATGCCAGGCGGTCGGCATCGAACAGATCCGACGCAGATTCCACCTCGTCCAGCACTGCGGCAATCGTCGCGAACCGGCGTGCATCCTTGGAAGCCAGAATCGTGTCCAACGATGCGGCAATGCGTTCGCGCTGCTCCAGGTTTTCATGAAACAACTGCTGGCCCACGCTGCTGGAGGTGGCGCGATCGCGTGGCGTTTGTTTGTCCTCATCGGCCAGCAGCACGATGATGCGGCGGTGCCGGTCCAGCTGTTCGCGCAGTTGCGCGATCAATGCACCGGTGGCGTTCCCGGTCTTGTCCGCCTGCGTGCCAGCGCTCGTTGCAGCCGCGGGCTTCGCAGCGCCGGCAGCATCGCTGGCGTCCTGCGTGCCGCAGCCGGCCAGTGCCAGCACTCCGACGCAACTTGCGCACAGCAACAGGCGATGCAACGGCGATGTGGTCACGACGGCGTCCTTGGCGAAAGAGACAACAGGCACTCAATGCGGGCTGATATGCAGAAAGCCCGCCTTGCGGCGGGCCTTCTTGAACTTACTTGGCGTTGGCCTGGATGATCTTGCTCGGCTTCTCGCCGTGCTGGCGGATCATCCACCACTGGATCAACAGGCCCAGCCCGCCGTTGACCACCCAGTACAGCACCAGGCCGGCCGGCATGAAGGCCATCATGACGCCGAACACCAGCGGCATGAACTGCATCATCTTGGCCTGCATCGGGTCCATGCCCGGGGTCGGGGTCAGCTTCTGCGTCGCCCACATGATCGAGATGTTGAGCACCGGCAGGATGAAGTACGGGTCGCGCGCAGTCAGATCCTGGATCCAGCCCAGCCACGGCGCCTGGCGCAGTTCCACCGACTCCACCAGCACCCAGTACAGCGCGAAGAAGATCGGCATCTGGATCAGCAGCGGCAGGCAGCCGCCCATCGGGTTGATCTTTTCCTTCTTGAACAGCTCCATCGTCGCCTGCTGGTACTTGACGCGATCGTCGCCGTAGCGCTCCTTGAGCTGCGCCAGGCGCGGCTGGAATCGGCGCATCTTGGCACCGGACTTGTACTGGGCAGCCGACAGCGGATACAGCGCCAGGCGCAGCAGGACCACCAGGCCGATGATGGCCCAGCCCCAGTTGTGCAGGAAGCTGTGCAGATGGCTCAGCACCCAGAACAGGCCCTGGCCGATGATGGCCATGATCGAGAAGCGGCTGTAATCGACCACGCGGTCCAGGCCCTTGACGTCTTCCTTGGCGATCAGGCTGACCAGCTTCGGGCCTACCCACAGGCGCGCTTCGGTGCTGGCGGTCTGGCCAGGCGCCACGGTGAAGGCCGGGCCACGCAACTCGGCCACGTCGCGCGGGCCGTCCTGGGCCAGCACGTACAGCGAGGCTTGGTCCTTCTGCGGAATCCACGCGGTGAAGAAGTGGTGCTGCAGCAGCGCTACCCAGCCGCCGGTGATCTGGCGATTCAGGCCGCCGTCGTCCATGTAGTCCTTGAACGCGCGCCGCTCGTAGCCTTCCTGCGGGCTGTACCAGGTCGCGCCATTGAAGCTGAAGGAATCCGGATTGGTCATGCCGCGGCTGAGGATGGTCGGCACCCGGCTCAGCTTCCGGAACACGTAGCCGTTCCACGGCGCGCCACTCTTGTTGATCACCTCGTCCTTGATCGAGATGGCATAGCGGCCGCGCTCCAGGGTAAAGGTGCGACGGATCGAGACGCCGTCGGGGCCATTCCAGACGAACGGCACCACCAGCGTGTTCTGGCCCTTGGCCATTTCGAACGTCGTGCCCGGCTGCTCGGCGCGGAAGCCGCCTACACCCGGCACCGGCGAATGCTCGCTGGCCCAGCCGCTGGTGGCGTTATACGGGTGCGCCGGATCTTCGGTCAGCAGGCTGACCGGCGCGGTGCCGTCCTTGGTCTGCGGGAATTGCAGCAGCTCGGCATCGAGCACGCTGCGGCCGTCCAGCTTCAGGCGCAGCACATCCGAGGTCAGGGTCACCACCGGCGCAGCGCCGGCTGCGGCCGGTGTTGCCGCAGTGCTGCTGGTCGCCGGCACCGTGCCCGGCGCGCCGGCCTGCGGAATGGGCTGGGCCGAAGGCACATTGGCCGCGCTCGGCGCTGCCGCATCCGGATCGCGCGCCGCCGGCACCGCCTGGGTCGCCGCGGCCACCGGCGCATTGGCAGCCGCCTTGTCCTTGCCCCACTCCATCCACAGCAACGCCGCGACCATCAGCCAGGCAAAAATCAGGAAAACACGGGTCTGGTTCATCGGGCAGCAACTCGCTCAGTCGGAACTACAGTTCCGGCTCTGTCGGGGAAGGGGAGGATGGGCGCACCGTCCTGGCGGGCGGCATTGTGCCGGGCGCAGCAGGCAGGGGCAATGCGCCGGCACGGCGCAGCAGACGCACGAAGGCATCGCGGATCTGTGGATTGGTCGCTTTTGCCGCCGCCGAGCGCGCCACGATGACGTAGTCACCACCGGCCAGCTCGGGCAATAGATGCCGCATGGCATCGCGCAGCACACGTTTGATGCGGTTACGTCCGACCGCGCGCGTATCGACCTTGCGCGACACGGCCATGCCCAGGCGCGGCGGCGTATCGCCGGTGCGCCAGTGCAGGCTCAGGAGTGGGTCCGAGGTGCGACGTGCAGTATCGAAAACGATCGTATATTGCGCACGCGTACGAACCCGCGCAGAGCGAGGAAATCGCCTGCACGGGTTCGATGCGTTCACGGTAGGGACTGCCTCGGCCGCAGGGAGCGGCGCGGCAATCAAGCGCTCAGGCGCTTGCGGCCCTTGGCGCGGCGGCGAGCCAGGATCTTGCGGCCGTCGGCGGTTGCCATACGTGCGCGGAAACCATGGTCGCGTGCTCGCTTGAGATTGCTGGGTTGGAAAGTACGCTTGGTGGCCATGGGGCCCTCTGCATGAATGGAGACGAATAGAACCGGCAATTCTATAGGCCTGCCGCGCCGCAGGTCAACACCCTGCTTGCCTTACCGCGGAAGAGGACGACGGCGGCCTGTGGATGGCCCTGTGAATAACTCTGGGAAAACCCTGCCCTCGGTGCTAGTCTGGTCCATCCTCTTTTCACTACCGGGCTGCGAGCACGGCGCTTTTCTGCGCCCCGCGGCCGGCAACAGATGATCACACGTTGATGGATGCTTGGCCCCGCTGTCTGGAACGTCTCGAAGCCGAATTCCCGCCCGAAGATGTCCACACCTGGTTGAAACCCCTGCAAGCCGAAGATCGCGGCGACAGCATCGTGCTGTACGCCCCGAACGCCTTCATCGTCGACCAGGTTCGCGAACGGTACCTGCCGCGCATCCGCGAATTGCTGGCGTATTTCGCCGGCAACGGCGAAGTCGCGCTGGCGGTCGGTTCGCGTCCACGTGCGCCTGAGCCGGCCCCCGCAGCGGCGGCGGTGCCAAGTGCGCCGCAGGCTGCGCCGATGGTGCCGTTCGCCGGCAACCTGGATTCGCATTACACCTTCGCCAACTTCGTCGAAGGCCGCAGCAACCAGCTGGGTCTGGCCGCCGCGATTCAGGCGGCGCAGAAGCCCGGCGACCGCGCGCACAACCCGTTGCTGCTGTACGGCAGCACCGGCCTGGGCAAGACCCACCTGATGTTCGCGGCCGGCAATGCGCTGCGTCAGGCCAATCCGGCCGCCAAGGTGATGTACCTGCGTTCGGAACAGTTCTTCAGCGCGATGATCCGGGCGCTGCAGGACAAGGCGATGGACCAGTTCAAGCGCCAGTTCCAGCAGATCGATGCGCTGCTGATCGACGACATCCAGTTCTTCGCCGGCAAGGACCGCACCCAGGAAGAGTTCTTCCACACCTTCAACGCGCTGTTCGATGGCCGCCAGCAGATCATCCTGACCTGCGACCGCTACCCGCGCGAAGTGGAAGGCCTGGAGCCGCGCCTGAAGTCGCGCCTGGCCTGGGGCCTGTCGGTGGCGATCGACCCGCCGGACTTTGAAACCCGCGCGGCCATCGTGCTGGCCAAGGCACGCGAGCGCGGCGCCGAGATTCCCGACGACGTGGCATTCCTGATCGCCAAGAAGATGCGCTCCAACGTGCGCGACCTGGAAGGCGCGCTCAACACCCTGGTGGCGCGTGCCAACTTCACCGGCCGCTCGATCACGGTGGAATTTGCCCAGGAGACGCTGCGCGATTTGCTGCGCGCCCAGCAACAGGCGATCGGCATTCCCAATATCCAGAAGACCGTGGCCGATTACTACGGCCTGCAGATGAAGGACCTGCTGTCCAAGCGGCGCACCCGCTCGCTGGCGCGCCCGCGCCAGGTGGCGATGGCGTTGGCCAAGGAGCTCACCGAGCACAGCCTGCCGGAGATCGGCGACGCGTTCGCCGGCCGCGACCACACCACCGTGCTGCATGCCTGCCGGCAGATCCGCACGTTGATGGAGGCCGACGGCAAGCTCCGCGAGGACTGGGAAAAGTTGATTCGCAAGCTCAGCGAGTAGGCCATCGGCTGCCATCGGCGCCAGGCTGGAAAAAAGCGTGGAAACGTTGGGGTCAAATGCGGGAGAATCTGTGGATAACGTTGCACCGCAGTCCGGCTGGAAAACTATCCACAGGTTTTCCGACCAGCTCAGGCGCACTAGTCCAACGCGTTTCAGATGCTGAAATGTCTTTGGAAACAAATAGTTACGGTGGTTATCCGCTGAAAACGGCCCTACCATCACCACCAAGCTTTTGATTTATTCCATATCTTTTAAAGCATAGGGGCACGGAACCACATGCGTTTTACACTGCAGCGCGAAGCCTTCCTCAAACCATTGGCACAAGTGGTCAATGTGGTCGAACGCCGTCAAACCCTGCCCGTCCTGGCCAACTTGCTGGTCCAGGTCAAGGACGGACAGGTCTCGTTGACCGGCACCGACCTGGAAGTGGAAATGATCTCGCGCACGCTGGTGGAGGACGCGCAGGACGGCGAAACCACGATTCCGGCGCGCAAGCTGTTCGACATCCTGCGCGCCCTGCCCGACGGCAGCCGCGTCACCATTTCGCAGACCGGCGACAAGGTCACCGTGCAGGCCGGGCGAAGCCGCTTCACCCTGGCGACGTTGCCGTCCAACGACTTCCCGTCCGTGGACGAGGTCGAGGCGACCGAGCGCGTCGTGGTGCCCGAAGCCGGGCTCAAGGAGCTGATCGAGCGCACCGCGTTCGCCATGGCCCAGCAGGACGTGCGCTACTACCTCAATGGCCTGTTGTTCGACCTGCGCGACGGCTTGCTGCGCTGCGTGGCCACCGACGGTCATCGTCTGGCGCTGTGCGAGATGGAGCTGGAGAAAGCCGGCGGCGCCAAGCGCCAGATCATCGTGCCGCGCAAGGGCGTGACCGAGCTGCAGCGTTTGCTGGAAGGTGCCGATCGCGAGGTCGAGCTGGAAGTGGGACGTAGCCATATCCGCGTCAAGCGCGGTGATGTGACCTTTACGTCGAAGCTGATCGACGGCCGGTTCCCGGACTACGAGGCAGTGATTCCGATTGGTGCCGATCGTGAGGTCAAGGTGGATCGTGAAGCGCTGCGCGCGTCGCTACAGCGTGCCGCCATCCTGTCCAACGAGAAGTACCGCGGCGTCCGTGTGGAAGTGTCGCCGGGTCAGCTGAAGATCAGCGCGCATAACCCCGAGCAGGAAGAGGCGCAGGAAGAGATCGAGGCCGATACCAAGGTCGACGACCTGGCTATCGGCTTCAACGTCAACTATTTGCTCGACGCGCTGTCGGCACTGCGCGACGAGCACGTGGTGATCCAGCTGCGTGACGCCAATTCGTCTGCATTGGTGCGTGAGGCCAGCAGCGAGAAGTCGCGCCATGTGGTGATGCCATTGCGTCTCTAACGCTTCGTTCCACGTGGAACACGCAAAAGCCCGGCATCTGCCGGGCTTTTTGTTTGCGCCATTCGGGGGCTTGTTGTGTGTAGATAAGCATCGCGGCCAAGTCGTCTGTGGCGACCAAATGGGGCGTGGGTCGAGCTATGGCGCCTGTGCATGATCTGAAGGGATAAAGCGCTGACGTAAGCGTGGGAGCTATGCCTTCGATCCGATCGATGGACCAACGCGCTCCACGCGCTTGCCACGGCGCTGCTGTGTTGGCTGGACATCGGCGCCAGGGTTGAGACGCGGTACACATCGAGTTTCAAAATCTACATGAGCGGCTGCGGACCCAGCTCCGACTCGGTCAAACGTCAGGACAAGATTCACCGCGGCGCGTAAGTAGGACCTCTACGGACTATTACCGTCGCCACGCATCTTCGCGTTACGTCTGCAGTGTCCTGAAATTTTGGACGGGCCTGGCACCTGGCGACCCAGCGAGGTTCGAAAGTCTCAACGTGGCCGGAGCCGAGTTCATTCGCCCGGTCTTTGATCGTCGAGCTGGCTTGGTCCGAGACACAGCGAAAGCAGGGAGAGAACAGGACACCTTATCTCTCATGCGCCATTGGGTTTTGAAGCTCTGCGTGTTTAACCTGAATGAGTTCATTTCAAGGCAATCAATTGATTTGCTATCGCACATGTCGGCGAGATCCGGTGTCCAGCTGTTCAGCTCCCTACTGTTTTTGACTTATGCACATCGCGCTTTGCTTTTAAATCTATAAATAACTTAAGAGCTTTGTGGTGATGGTAGGCGCAGATTTCGCGTAAAAACACCTCAAGTGATTGTTCTTAAAGGGAATTAGGGGGTCGAAACCCTGTGTTTATCGACCTGTTTTCTGGCTTACAAGCTGTGGATAAGAAAAAACACCGCCCTCCGCCCCTTTTTTATCCACATGTTATCCCCTGCCTGTCCCGCCGTTGTTGCCGGCCACAACTGCGCGCGTTTCATGCCGATCCCGTATCCTTCGACCCGACCGGCATGCCGGATTACAGCCCAGAGCACACCGATCGATGCATGTAGTGCGGTTGTCCATTCATCGGCTTCGCCGGTTTCACACGGTCGAGCTTCATCCCTCCAGTACCTTGAATCTGCTGACCGGCGACAACGGTGCGGGGAAGACCAGCGTGCTCGAAGCGCTGCATCTGATGGCCTACGGCCGCAGCTTCCGCGGGCGCGTCCGTGACGGCCTGATCCAACAAGGCGCCAACGACCTTGAAGTTTTCGTGGAATGGAAAGAAGGCAACGGCGCTGCGGGCGAACGGACGCGTCGAGCCGGCCTGCGTCATAGCGGGCAGGAATGGACGGGACGTCTGGACGGTGAAGACGTGGCGCAGCTTGGCGCGCTTTGCGCTGCGCTGGCAGTGGTGACGTTCGAGCCCGGCAGCCACGTGCTGATCAGTGGCGGTGGCGAACCTCGTCGCCGCTTCCTGGATTGGGGCCTGTTCCACGTGGAACCCGATTTCCTCACCATGTGGCGCCGCTACGCCCGGGCGCTCAAGCAACGTAATGCGTTGCTGAAGCAGGGCGCGCAGCCACGCATGTTGGACGCCTGGGACCACGAACTCGCCGAATCCGGCGAGAGCCTGACGTCTCGGCGCACGCGCTACCTGGAACGCCTGCAGGAGCGGCTGGTTCCCGTGGCAGACGCGATCGCGCCCGCGCTGGGACTGTCTGCGCTGACGTTCGCTCCCGGCTGGAAGCGGCACGAGGTCTCGCTGGCGGACGCCCTGCTGCTTGCGCGCGAACGAGATCGCCAGAACGGCTACACCTCGCAAGGCCCGCACCGCGCAGATTGGGTGCCCAGCTTTCAGGCACTCCCTGGACGGGACGCGCTTTCCCGGGGACAGGCCAAGCTCACCGCCCTCGCCTGCCTGCTCGCACAGGCGGAGGACTTCGCATACGAACGCGGCGAGTGGCCGGTCATCGCCCTGGATGATCTGGGCTCGGAGCTGGACCGGCACCATCAGGGGCGTGTGCTGCAGCGGCTCGCGTCCGCGCCGGCGCAGGTGCTCATCACCGCAACCGAAACCCCGCCTGGTCTTGCAGATGCCGGCGCACGATTGCAGCAGTTCCACGTGGAACACGGCCACATTACGCGACAGGCAGCGGCCCACTGAGCCGCAACGGCCGGCTCGTGCCGGCTGGTATAATTTGCTCGCTATCCCCCTTTTCCCACGGTGCGGAGCGGCTATCGCCGCCTTCGCCCGTGTTGTGGAGCCAACGGCACGCGCATGACCGACGAACAAAACACCCCGCCAACACCCAACGGCACCTACGACTCCAGCAAGATCACCGTGCTGCGTGGCCTGGAGGCCGTCCGCAAGCGCCCCGGCATGTATATCGGCGACGTCCATGACGGCACCGGCCTGCATCACATGGTGTTCGAGGTGGTCGACAACTCGGTCGACGAAGCCCTGGCCGGGCATGCGGACGACATCGTGGTGAAGATCCTGGCCGATGGCTCGGTGGCGGTCTCCGACAACGGGCGCGGCGTGCCGGTCGACATCCACAAGGAAGAAGGCGTCTCGGCGGCCGAGGTGATCCTCACCGTGCTGCACGCCGGCGGCAAGTTCGACGACAACAGCTACAAGGTCTCCGGCGGCCTGCACGGCGTAGGCGTCTCGGTGGTGAACGCATTGTCCGAGCACTTGTGGCTGGATATCTGGCGCGACGGCTTCCACTACCAGCAGGAATACGCGCTGGGCGAGCCGCAGTACCCGCTCAAGCAGCTGGAAGCCTCGACCAAGCGCGGCACCACGCTGCGCTTTAAGCCGTCCGTGGCCATCTTCAGCGACGTCGAGTTCCATTACGACATCCTGGCGCGGCGCCTGCGCGAGCTGTCCTTCCTCAATTCCGGCGTCAAGATCACCTTGATCGACGAGCGCGGCGAAGGCCGTCGCGACGATTTCCATTACGAAGGCGGTATCCGCAGCTTCGTGGAGCATCTGGCGCAGTTGAAGTCGCCGCTGCACCCGAATGTGATCTCGGTGACCGGCGAGCACAACGGCATCATGGTGGACGTGGCCCTGCAATGGACCGACGCCTACCAGGAAACCATGTACTGCTTCACCAACAATATTCCGCAGAAGGACGGCGGCACCCACCTGGCCGGTTTCCGTGCGGCGCTGACGCGCGTGCTCAGCACCTACATCGAACAGAACGGCATCGCCAAGCAGGCCAAGGTCGCGCTGACCGGCGATGACATGCGCGAAGGCATGATCGCGGTGCTTTCGGTCAAGGTGCCCGACCCCAGCTTCTCTTCGCAGACCAAGGAAAAGCTGGTCAGCTCGGATGTGCGCCCGGCGGTGGAAAACGCCTTCGGTGCGCGCCTGCAGGAGTTCCTGCAGGAGAACCCGAACGAAGCCAAGGCCATCACCGGCAAGATCGTCGATGCCGCGCGCGCGCGCGAAGCCGCCCGCAAGGCGCGCGACCTGACCCGCCGCAAGGGTGCGCTGGACATCGCCGGCCTGCCGGGCAAGCTGGCCGACTGCCAGGAAAAGGACCCGGCGCTGTCGGAACTGTTCATCGTCGAGGGTGACTCGGCGGGCGGTTCGGCCAAGCAGGGACGCAACCGCAAGAACCAGGCCGTGCTGCCGCTGCGCGGCAAGATCCTCAATGTCGAACGTGCCCGCTTCGACCGCATGCTGGCCTCCGACCAGGTCGGCACGCTGATCACTGCGCTGGGCACCGGCATCGGTCGCGACGAGTACAACCCGGACAAGCTGCGCTACCACCGCATCATCCTGATGACCGACGCCGACGTGGACGGCTCGCACATCCGCACCCTGCTGCTGACCTTCTTCTACCGGCAGATGCCGGAGTTGATCGAGCGCGGCTACATCTACATCGGCCTGCCGCCGCTGTACAAGCTCAAGCAGGGCAAGAGCGAGCTGTATCTGAAGGACGACGCGGCGCTCAACGCCTACCTGGCCAGCAATGCGGTCGAGGGTGCGGCGCTGATTCCGGCCACCGACGAACCGCCGATCACCGGCGAAGCGCTGGAGAAATTGTTGATGCTGTTCACCAGCGCCAACGAAGCGATCGCGCGCAACGCACACCGCTACGACCCGGCCCTGCTCACCGCGCTGATCGACCTGCCGCCACTGGATGTGGAAAAACTGCAGGCCGAAGGCGACCAGCATCCGACCCTGGATGCACTGCAGGCAGTGCTCAACCGCGGCACCCTGGGTACCGCGCGCTACCAGTTGCGCTTCGACCCCGGCAGCGAGAACGCGCCTGCCACCCTGGTGGCCATCCGCCGCCACATGGGCGAAGAGTTCACCCAGGTGCTGCCGATGGGTGCGTTCGAAAGCGGCGAGCTGCGTCCGCTGCGTGAGGTCTCGCTGGCCTTGCACGACCTGGTGCGCGAAGGTGCCCAGATCGTGCGCGGCAACAAGAGCCACCCGATCACCAGCTTCGCGCAGGCCCATGCCTGGTTGCTGGACGAGGCCAAGAAGGGCCGCCAGGTGCAGCGCTTCAAGGGCCTGGGCGAAATGAATGCCGAGCAGCTGTGGGAAACCACGGTCAACCCCGACACGCGTCGCCTGTTGCAGGTGCGCATCGAGGACGCGGTGGCCGCCGACCAGATCTTCAGCACCTTGATGGGCGATGTGGTCGAGCCACGCCGCGACTTCATCGAGGACAACGCGCTGAAGGTGTCCAACCTGGATATCTGAGGCACCCGCATCGGCCGACACGTCGCAACCGCGGCGTGGTGGCCGGTGCGGTGTTCGCAGGATTGATGATGCGCACCGATCTTCCACCGCCCCCGGCACCATGCACGGTTGCCGGCAAGCCGCCGTTGCTGCCCGTGCTCGTGGGTTTCTGGGTCGACGTGCTCATCGCCGCCGGCCTGCTGTTGACCCTCAGCGTGGCCGGCTTTGCGTTGTGGGGCGCGGTGCGTGGCTTTGGCCACGTACAGGCGGCCAAGGCGCAGGGACTGACTCCCTCGCCCACCGAGGTCATGGCCGCCATTGGCCAACCCGGCGTGATGGTGCAGCTGCTCACCGCCTTGGTCAGCACGGCCACGCCGGCGCTGCTGTTGTACTACTGGCGCCGCCGCGCCACCGCTGCCGAACAGACCGCCTCGCGGGCTGCCGCGCGTCGCGCCTCCACCTGGGGCTGGACCGCGCTGGTCGCCGCCGCAGTGTTCCTGCTCAGCAACCTGGTCAGCGTGGCGGCTTCGGCGTTGGGCATCAAGCCGGTGCCCACCAACCTGCCGTTGATGGAAGACGCGCTCCAGCAGTGGCCGCTGGCACTGACGCTGTTTGCGGTGGTCATCGCGCCGGCTTACGAAGAACTGCTGTTTCGTCGCGTGCTGTTCGGGCGCCTGCTCGCTGCCGGCCGCCCCTGGCTGGGCATCGTGCTGAGCGGGGCGATTTTCGCGCTGGTGCACGAAGTACCCGGCATCAGCGGCAACGGCCCGGCCGCGATCGCGCAGCTGTGGCTGGTGTACGGCAGCATGGGCGCGGCGTTCGCATGGCTGTACTGGCGCACCGGTACGTTATGGGCGCCCATTGCCGCGCATGGCATCAACAACACCACGGCCCTGGCAGCGCTGTACTTTTTCGGGCTTGGCTGAGTCCACAAGCGGTCAGATGCGAGAACCCAGCCGCAGCGGCGCGGCGCCTGGGCACCGGATAAATCCGCACGCTTTGGACAGCCGATCGCCCCGGCCGGGCACGCGTCATCGGCCGCACGGAACCGTTTGACGAAAAGTTAAGACGAGCCTGCCAGAATGCCCCCATGGTTCTAGGGGGATCGAATGAAAGCTAGGCTGTTGATCGTTGTTGCCGTGCTTGCACTGACGGCGTGTGCCACCACAACTTCGCCAACCGGCCGCCGACAGGTGGTGGGCGGGGTATCGCAACAGCAATTGGACCAGTTGGGCGCGCAATCCTTTGCGCAGACCAAGGCCAAGGAAAAAGTCAGCACCGATGGCAAGCAGAACGCCTACGTGCAGTGCGTGGTCAACGCGCTGGTGGCGCAACTGCCGCCGCAATGGCGCGAAACCAAGTGGGAAACCGCGCTGTTCGTGGACAACGAAGCCAATGCTTTCGCCCTGCCTGGTGGCAAGGTCGGTGTCAACACGGGCATTTTTACTGTCGCCAAGACCCAGGATCAGCTCGCCGCCGTGCTCGGGCATGAGATCGGCCATGTCATTTCGCGCCATCACGAAGAGCGCATCACCCGTCAGCTCGGCGCGCAGACGGGCCTGGGCATCATCGGCGCACTCGCCGGCGCTGCCTATGGCGATGGGGCGGCCAATGCAGTCAATCAGGTCGGCGGTATGACTGCCCAGACAGTGTTCCTGCTGCCCGGCTCGCGTACCCAGGAAAGCGAAGCCGATGTGGTCGGCCAACGTCTGATGGCCCAGGCCGGCTTCGATCCGGCGCAGGCGGTGACGCTGTGGCAGAACATGATGGCCGCCAGCGGCAATCGCCAACCGCAGTGGCTGTCGACCCACCCCGACCCTGCCAACCGCATCCGCGAACTGCAGGCCGACGTTGCCCAGCTCGAACCGGTGTACCAGCAGGCCAGGCAGAGCGGGCGCGTGCCGCGTTGTGGCTAGTGCTGCTAACGACATCCGTGCGGCCGCCGTCAACCCGGACGAACACCGATTCGATGCGACGCTTGCTTGCCTCCCCTGGTGGCGTACGCGCCGCTACACCGGTCAAGGTCTGTTAGCGACGCTAAGACATCGGTTCCCTGCTTCTGATTGCCGCAACACAACATGGAAACCGTTTTCGGGAACTGAGACTTTCTGCTAAGTTTGCCGGCTCAGATTTTTCGTACAGCGCCCATTCCGCTTTTCGTACCGCCCGACGGCGGATCGTCCGAGGTGAAACATGAAACTGCTCAACCGCAAGCAAGCCCTGTTGTCCCTGTTCATCGCCGCGTCGCTGGGTGGGGCTGTCGTCACCGATGCGGTCGCGCAGTCGGACCGTTCCTCCGAACGCGCCAGCCGCAAATCCAAAAGCGGCAAGGCCGAGGAGCTGTACCCGCAGTCGACCCGCCAGGCACCGACGATCAAGCCGTCCTCCAAGTTGAGCAGCAAGCTGCAGAAGCTGATCGAAACCTTCAACAAGGGCGAGGACTACCAAGGCGTGCGCACCCAGGCCGATGAGATCCTGGCCAACAGCGCTGCCAACGACGCCGACAAGGCGCTGGCGGCCCAGCTGGCCGCGCAGGCTGCCTACAACCTGGACGACACCGCCGCTGCCAAGAAGTACCTGCAGCAGGCCATCGGCCTGAACGCGCTGGACAACAACGGCCAGTTCCAGTCGATGCTGATGCTGGCGCAGTTGCAGATGCAGGACGACCAGCAGGCCGAGGGTCTGGCCACGCTGGACAAATATCTGGAAGAGAGCAAGTCGCAGCGTCCGGAAGACCTGATCCTCAAGGGCCAGGCGCTGTACCAGACCGAGCGCTACAAGGAAGCCATTCCGGTGTTGAAGCAGGCCATCGCTGCCTCGCCCGAGCCCAAGGACAGCTGGAACCAGCTGCTGATGGCGTCCTACGCCGAAGCTGGCCAGACCGGTGAGGCCGTTGCGGCCGCCGAGGCGCTGGCCGCCAAGACGCCCAACGACAAAAAGGCGCAGCTCAACCTGGCCAACATGTACATGCAGGCCGACCAGATGGACAAGGCCGCAGGCGTGATGGACAAGCTGCGTGCCTCCGGCCAGTTGACCGAAGAAAAGGAATACAAGCAGTTGTATTCCATCTACGCCAACACCGAGAACAAAGAAAAGGACGTCATTGCCGTCATCAATGAGGGTATGCAAAAAGGCATCCTCAAGCCTGATTATCAGACATACCTTGCCCTGGCCCAGTCGTATTACTACAGCGACGATGTCCCGAAGGCGATCGAAAACTGGCAGAAGGCCGCACCGCTTTCCAAGGATGGCGAGACCTATTTGAATCTGGCCAAGGTGCTGCATTCGGAAGGTCGCATCCCCGAGGCCAAGCAGGCCGCACAGCAGGCGATCGCCAAGGGTGTTAAAAAACCCGAAGACGCCAAGAAGATCATCAACCTGAAGTAAAAAAAGAAAATAAACCCCCGAAATCCCTGTGTTTTTAGTGGTTACAGGACTCGGGATTGGTATAAGCTTGGGAGTTCCTGCGGTGTCAAAGCCGTCCGAAAACCTGGGGATCATCACAGTGATCCGGGCCCCCACTGAAAGAGCCATTGGCGCATGACGGAACAACTCGTTATCCACAGGCATGACTACGATGCCGGGAACCAGGGTCTGAGCTGGGCCCGCATTATCGGCATTGCTTTTGTAATTGCTTTGCACCTCACTGCACTGATGATGTTGCTGATCCCTGCAGTGGCGCCGAAGGCTCCGGCAGAGAAGGAGCGCACCACCATGGTCACCTTGGTGGATGCACCGCCTCCTCCCCCGCCGCCGCCGCCGCCGCCGCCGCCGGAAGACAAGCCGCCGCCGCCGGTCAAGAATCTGTCGCCGCCGAAGCCGTCACCGGTTCCGCCGCCGCCGGAAGCTCCGGTGGTCGACGTTCCCGAACCGCGTCCGAGCGATATCGTCACGCCGCCGAGCCCGCCGAGCCCGCCGGCTCCGCCGAGTGACATTGGCGCCAGCGTCGATATCTCGTCCAAGAACATGAACCCGCCGAAGTACCCGCCGGCTGCATTCCGTGCCGGTGTCCAAGGCGAGGTCATCCTGATCGTGGATGTGGATGCCAGCGGCAACGTGACCAACGTGTCGGTCGAAAAGTCCAGCCGCAACCGCGACCTTGACCGTGCCGCGATGGACGCAGCACGCAAGTGGAAGTTCAACGCTTCCACCGTCAACGGGCAGAAAGCCGCCGGACGTGTCCGCGTCCCGGTCAACTTTGCTCTGAACTGATCCCACGGGCCGGCCACGGTCGGCCCAGGATCCTGTCTTCCTTTCGCTCCACCCTTCATCACCACACACAACAAAGGTAAGCGTCATGCTGCAGGAATTCTTTATCGCCGCCGCTGCAGGGGGCTCCAATCCGTCGGCCGCTCTGTCGCAGATGGGCTTCGAGCACTTGATCACCGAAATGACTTCCAGCCCCGGCGACTTCGCCGTGTCCTGGGTCGTGTTGATCACCCTGATCGCCATGTCCGCTGCCTCCTGGTACTGGACTGTCATCAACATCTTCCGTGCCACCCGCCTGAAGAGCGCGGCTGACCGCGTCACCACCGCGTTCTGGGATGCCCCGAATGCACAGGACGCCATCCGCGCCATGGAAGAACAGCCGGCTTCCGAGCCGTTCTCGAAGATCGCGCTGGACGCCGCCCAGGCTGCTGCGCACCACCAGCGTGCCGAAGGCAGCACCGGTGGCCTGGGCGAGAGCCTGAGCCGTTCGGAGTTCGTCGACCGCGCCCTGCGTCAGGCCGTGACCCGCGAAAGCACCAAGCTGCAGTCGGGCATGACCCTGCTGGCCACCGTCGGTGCGACCGCACCGTTCGTCGGTCTGCTCGGTACCGTGTGGGGCATCTACGGCGCGCTGATCAAGATCGGTGCGACCGGTTCGGCCTCCATCGACGCCGTTGCCGGCCCGGTGGGTGAAGCGCTGATCATGACCGCGATCGGCCTGTTCGTCGCGATCCCGGCCGTGTTCGCGTTCAACTTCTTCTCCAAGGTCAACAGCTCGGTGATCGCCAAGTTCGACACCTTTGCCCACGACCTGCACGACTTCTTCGCCACCGGTTCGCGCGTTCGCTAATCCGGTCGTCAAGAACGCCTTCGCAACGATTTAGACGGAGCCCGTTATGGCCTTCAGTAGTGGAAACAGCGGTGGCCCGATGGCCGACATCAACGTGACGCCCCTCGTGGACGTCATGCTGGTGCTGCTGATCATCTTCATCATTACGGCACCGCTGATGTCCCATAAGGTCAAGGTGGAGCTGCCAGAGGCCAACTTGATCCAGAAGGAAGATGCGGAGAAACGCGCCGCGCCGATCACTCTGGCCGTCAAGGAAGATGGGTCGCTGTACTGGAACGACGAGCCGATTTCCAAGGAAGCCCTGGAGTCGCGCCTGTCCACCGCCGCACAGCAGACCCCGCAGCCGCCGCTCAACCTGCGTGGCGACCGCACGACCAAGATGCGTACGATCAACGAGATCACCAAGATCGCGCAGGGTCAGGGCATGCTGGACGTCGGTTTCGTTGCAACCAAAGTGAAGGGGCAGTAAGCCATGGCATTTAGTACTGGTGGAAGCCGTGGGCCGATGGCCGACATCAACGTCACGCCCCTCGTGGACGTGATGCTGGTGCTGCTGATCATCTTCATCGTCACCGCGCCGATCATGACCTACCCGATCGCCGTGGATCTGCCGCAGCGGGTGCTCAACCCGCCACCGCAGACGACCGAACCGCCGCCGCCGATCGAGTTGCGTATCGACGCCAGCAACCAGGTGTTCTGGAACAACAGCCCGACTCCGGTCGATGTGTTGCAACAGAAGATGGAAGAAGTGGTGCAGGCCGATCCGACCAATCAGCCGGAACTGCGCATCGATGCAAATCCGGATGCGGAGTACGAGGTGATGGCCAAGGTGCTGGCCGCTGCGAAGAACTCGCAGATGAAGAAAATCGGCTTCATGCAGCAGTAAACGTATCTGCAAGACCGCAACACAACAGTCATGACGCGACTGCAACGCCACCGGAAACGGTGGCGTTTTTTTATGTGTGCTTCGACCCAAGCGCGTTAATGGCAGCGCTTGTAGACCCTTCAGCGCCCAGCACCCCATTGCCGAGCCGATGCCGTGCCGCCAGCGCACCCGCGTCGAGTTGCCGGTGCAGGTCGCAGGTGTGTGCTCGGCCGTGCAGCACCCACGATCACAGCACGGGAGGCAGTCATGGCTTTCAGTACGACAGGGAATCGGGGACCGCTGGCGGAGATCAATGTCACGCCGCTGGTGGATGTCATGTTGGTGTTGTTGATTATCTTCATCGTCACCGCACCGATGGTGACGCGGACAATCGCGGTGGATCTGCCGCAGCACAGTTCGCAAGTGACCACACGGCCGGAGCCGGCTGCACCAATCGCCTTGCGTGTGGATGCCGACGGACAGCTGTTCTGGAACGCCAACCCGGTGACCTTGCAGCAACTCCAGTCCAGGTTGATCGAGCAGATGCAGGCAACTGCAGGACGTCAGCCGGAACTGCGCATCGCCGCCAGTGGGGACGCCGAGTATGCCGCGGTGGCCAGCGTGCTGGCGGCAGCGAAGAACGCGCAAGTGCAGCGCATCGCCTTTGTGCAGTAGTGTTTGTGCAAGCGCGTATTGCGCTTGGCCACGTGCAGTGCATGCAACAACGCGCGATGCGCGTCGCCCAGGCGCCGCATCGCGGCTTCGGACGCGACAGGCATGGGGAGTTAATCGAGGTTGTTTCTCACCGGCAGCAGCTGGCCGTCGCTAACCAGGCGCTCGTCGTGATGTTCCTGCGTAGCATCCACCACGCGAACGTGGTTGTCGCCAACCCGGGCATCGATCATCGATGCCGACGTTAGCGCATGGACTCAAGCGCTAACGTGGCTGCCACGCAGGATGTCGACGTACGCGCGCACGCTTGCATCCAATCCCTGGTACAAGGCCTCGCTGATCAAGGCGTGGCCGATGGATACTTCCAGCACCCCCGGCACAGCGGCGAGAAAATCGCCCAGGTTGGCTTGCGACAAATCGTGCCCGGCATTGATGCCCAGGCCTGCGGCACTGGCGCGCTGCGCGGCATCGGCGAACAGCGCCAACGTGGCATCGGCCTGGCCGCTGGCGTGCGCGTGGGCATACGGGCCGGTGTACAACTCGATACGGTCCGCACCGAGCGCGGCTGCGCGGGCGATGTCCGGGTTACCCGCATCGACGAACAGGCTGACCCGGCTGCCCAGCTGCTTGAACGCGGTGATCAGCTCGGCGAGCTGCGTGGTGTCCTGCGCAAAATCGAAGCCGTGATCGGAGGTCAGCTGCCCGTCGCCGTCCGGCACCAGGGTGATCTGTTGCGGGCGCGTGGCACGGCACAATTCCAGCAACCCCGGGTAGCCTGCGCGCGGCGGCGCGAAGGGGTTGCCTTCGATATTGAATTCCACCGCCTGCGCGCGCGTGAGTGCACTGAGCGCCAGCACGTCGTCGGCGCGGATATGCCGCTGGTCCGGGCGCGGATGCACAGTGATGCCGTGTGCGCCGGCGGCAATGCAGGCGCGTGCGGCCTGCACCACGTCCGGGTCGGTGCCGCCGCGCGAGTTGCGCAGGACTGCAATCTTGTTGACGTTGACGCTGAGCTGGGTGGTCATGCGGTGATCAGGCCTGCGGCTCGCTGTCACGTGCGGCGGCCAGGGCGGCCGACTTGCGTGCTTCTGCCAGCTCGCGCAGGCGGCGCAGCTCGGCCGGATCGATCATGCTGCTGGTATCGCGTTGGGTGTCGCCCATGCGCGAGGCGAACCAACCGCGCGTCCACAACAGCAGCAGCACCAACGCCACCAGCAGCGAGACCACCAGCAACCACACGTGCGGCGTGCTGAAAGCCAGCACCAGCGCACCCAGTGCCATAAGCAGAAACAGCCAGTGCATGACGCGCTCCCCCGTTGAGTGGCGGCAGTGTAGCGCCGCGCCCGGCGCGGTTCCACGTGGGCGCCTCACCGTTGGTCAGAGCAGCGGCGACAACAGCCGGGCGAAGGCCTCCGGCAGGCGCGAGCGCCATAACGGCCGATGCCGCGCGAATTGCACCTCCTGCGCCTGCTGCAGATCGGTGCCGATCAGCCCGGCCATCTCTGCCGCCACCGCCTGGTCGCGGAACAGCATCGACAACTCGAAATTCAGCCGGAAGCTGCGGCTGTCGAAATTGGCGCTGCCGACGATGCAGACATCGTCGTCGGCCAGCAGCGCCTTGGTGTGCAGCATGCGCGGGCCGTACTCGTAGATGCGGACACCGGCTTCCAGCAACTCGTCGAAATACGAGCGTGCCGCGTAGGTGACCAGGCGCGAATCGCTGACCCGCGGCACCAGCAGGCGCACGTCCAGCCCGCCGAGCGCGGCCGAGGTCAGCGCCATGCGCGCTGCTTCGCCGGGCACGAAGTACGGAGTGACCAGCCACACGCGGTGCTTGGCTTCATGGATGGCGGCGACCATCAGGCGGTGGATCGCTTCCCACGACGAATCCGGCCCGGACACCAGCACCTGCGCATCCACCGTGCCTTGCGCGCGGGTGGGCACATCGTCCGGCCACAGCTGCTGGCCGTGGAAGGCCGCGCGGCCCTGGCCGGTGGCATAGAGCCAGTCCTCCAGGAACACCAGCTGCAGACTGCGCACCACATGGCCTTGCAGGCGCACGTGCAGATCGCGATACGCCTGCTTGCGCACCTGTTCGTTCTCGTCGTCGGTGACGTTGATGCCGCCGGTGAAACCCACGCGGCCATCGATGACGATCACCTTGCGGTGGGTGCGCAGGTTCAACCACGGCCGCTTGAATGGCTTGAGCAATTGCGAGGGATGGAACCAGGCGGTTTCCACCCCGGCCTCGCGCAGCGTGCGCAGTGCGCGTCGGGTCATTGCCGATGAGCCGATCGCATCCATCAGCAGCCGCACCTTGACTCCGGCACGGGCACGTTCCATCAGCGCAGCGCAGATCGCGGTACCGCTGTGGTCGGGCTGGAAGATGTAGTACTCCAGATGGATATGGTCGCGTGCGCCCCGGATCGCTTCGATGATGGCGGCATACGTGGCAGCGCCATCCACCAGCCAGTGCACCTCGGTGGCGCTGCTGGGCGCCAGCCCGGTGGTGGACTGGGCGATCTTGGCCAGCTCGGTACAGTCGGCATCCGGCGGGCAGACGCTGCTGTAGCTCTCCATGCCCGAGCGCGAGCGCCCGCGCCGCAGCCGCTGCCGTTTGACCTTTTGCGGGCCCAGCCAGTAGTAGATCAGCAGCCCCAGGTACGGCAGCGCCGCCAGCGACAACACCCAGCTCAGCGTGGCCACCGGTTCGCGCTTCTGCAGCACGATCCAGCCGGCGATCCACAGCAGATACAGCACATAGGCGGCCAGGAGGAGCGCTTCGAGGTGGGGAATGGTGGCCAGCCACTCCCACGCGCCCTGTGCAAGTGCGAGCATGCGCGGATTCTACGGGGCGCATGCGGTGTTGCGATGATCACTGCCCGCGTGAGCGAGGTGGCGATGGCGGCGGCGGCACGCAAACGCTGCCGATAGCGGCCTGCACGCGCCGGTGCCCTCGAGCCGGCAAGACCTGCCCGTTCTGCAGGCGTCGGTCGCGTGCCCGGGCGCTTCCAGCCCTGGATGGCATTCGCCAGAGCGCACTGCAGCGCTGGCGGCCAACCTGCCGGGGAAGCGCCGTGTGGGGCGCCGATACCGCGTTGCGCGCCGTGCCCAGGCGGCAAGCCTGGCCGCAGCGCACGCGGTGTCTCCACGCGCCATAGGACGCTTCGCACTCACCCCAAAGTACATGACACGCTCTAGGATGAGCGCCGGAATGCAAGGCTGTCGCGCGAAGGCTGATGGATGTCCAGGACAACCCGCCTGTTTGAACTGCTTGGCCTGCTGCGCGCGCACAGACGGCCGGTGTCGGCAGCTGCGCTGGCGTCCGAGTTGGGGGTATCGCAGCGAAGCGTCTACCGGGATATCGACACCTTGCGCGCGCTCGGTGCGCCGTTGGAGGGCCAAGCCGGCGTTGGCTATTACCTGAAGCCGGGATTCTTCCTGCCATCGCTGGCGTTTTCGCAGGAGGAACTGGATGCGGTCATGCTGGGCCTGGATTGGGTCAAACAACGCGCCGATCCTGCCTTGGCCAGATGTGGTGAAAGCGCCCTGGCGAAGATCTTGTCTGCCAGAAGGCACGGCGATGGCGTCGGCACAGACATGGCGCCAGCGGCGATTCTGACCGCCGCTTCCACATCCGAGTCGGTCGATCATCCGCAGACCGCCGTGTTGCGCGAGGCCATTCGGCGGCAATGCAAACTGGCGATCGGCTATGTCGATGCGCACGACACGCCCTCCGAGCGCATCGTCTGGCCGATCGCCCTGGTGTATTTCGACGACGTACGCGTCCTGGCGGCCTGGTGCGAGCGCCGCTGCGCGTTCCGGCATTTTCGTGTCGATCGGTTGCAGGTGCGGGCACTGCTGCAAACGCGTTACCCGCACTCGCGCCAGGCGTTGGTGAAGCAATGGCGAGAGCAGGACCGCGACTGGCGTTCGCTACTGACAGTTTCTGACAGGCCGCAACGCTAGCGTGTGTTGGCCGCTTCCACTGCGAGGAAGCCAGACCAAGGAGACTGACATGGTTGCGTTTTTACCCGATGCGCTCGGTGCGTTCCTGGATGACGAGGACACCTCGGCAATCGTCATGTTGAACCTGATTCGCTTCCAGGCCGATGGTGGCCGCGAGCGCTATCACCAGTACCTGCGGTTGGCCACGCCCATCCTGGCCCGGTTCGGCGCGCACATCGTCTTCAGTGGCGATGGCCTGCCGGTGCTGACCGCGGGCCAGGCACAGCCGTGGGATGCGGTCACGCTGGTGCAGTATCCGGGTCGATCCGCCTTCAAGCAGATGATTGCCGATGCGGAGTATCAGCACGCCTTCGAGGTGGGACGTTCGGCAATTGCCGAGATCGTGCTGCAACCCTTCCACGGCATCAGGTTGCAGCCTTCTGCTGGACGCGTTGCAGCGCGTTTGCCGGCGCTGGCGCATTGGTCCTGCTGCCGAACGCGTTGCCTGCGCGTCGGGGCCAAGGCCACTGCAGGCAGCGCGGACCCGGCAGGATCAAAACAAGTCCAGCTGCGGCGTGTCCGGTCTGGGTGGACGGAACTGCGTGGTATCGAGCCTGGGCAGCCGCCCGAATCCAAGGCGCCGATACGCGATGGAAAACCGCTGCGCGATCAGTTCTGCAAACGGGCCTTCGCCGACCATGCGCTTGCCGAAGCGGCTGTCGTAGTCCTTGCCGCCGCGCATCTGCTGGATCAGGCTCATGACATGCTTGGCACGATCGGGATAGTGCAGCTCGAGCCACTCGCGCCATAACTGGGTGAGCTCGTGCGGCAGGCGCAGCAACACGTAGCCGGCCGAACGTGCGCCGTGGGCTGCTGCCGCGTCCAGGATGCGCTCCAGTTCCTTGTCGTTGATCATCGGGATGACCGGAGCGACCAGCACGCCCACCGGTACGCCGGCAGCGTGCAGCGCCTGCATCGCGCGCAGTCGCGCGTGCGGCGCGGCGGCGCGCGGCTCCATCTTGGCCGCGAGGCGATTGTCGAGCGTGGTGACCGAGAAATACACCGACACCAGGTTGTGCTGCGCCATCTCGGCCAGCACATCGATGTCGCGTTCGATCAACGCTGCCTTGGTCACGAAGCTGACCGGGTGACGGGCCTGCGCAAGCACTTGCAGGCATTGCCGGGAAATGTGCAGGCGCCGCTCGGTGGGCTGGTAGGCGTCGGTATTGATCCCCAACGCGATCGGCGAGCACTGGTAGGACGGGCGTGCGATCTCTGCGCGCAGCAGCGCTGCCGCATTCGGCTTGGCGAAGATCCGCGTTTCGAAATCCAGCCCTGGCGACAGATCCAGATACGCGTGCGAGGGCCTGGCAAAGCAGTACACGCAGCAACACTGTATGGAGACTTTGCTCTTTTGTTCAGTTGCTTTGGTGGGTCAACGGCGATATCTGGGGTTGGCATCTGGGCAAAGTGCGCAAGATCGGACTGGGTTCATCCAAGGCTAATGGTCGCAAGTACCGCCCGTAAGGGGGGTTGGGGCAGGTTTCAAGTTCCCTTGATATGACCATCTCGATCGTGGGTGACAGGCACCCGGAAACAAGTTTTTTAGGCTGTGCGGCAAGATGAGCCACTAGGCAGTAGATACCTTCACTCCCTGAGCCAAGTCTTATCCATTGGGACTGTTATCACTTCCGCGAATTCGTCGTTCGATACATTGTTCAATCCCTGTCTCTTCCTACGCAATCTGCTTCTCGGTGAAACGAGACTTTTTCATCGCTTGACTCCTCGTGAAGACGGGAACTCATGCCAGCGAAGTGTCTACTTGACGAACCAGTTTTGTGGGGAGGCAGTCTCCCCCGCCCCAAGAATACGGAGTAAAATCGAGGAAAACGGAATTTAATCGATGAGCACTTCAGGTATACGATCAAACCGAGGCGACAGCTACCAGACTCTGGTAGCACTGGACTGGGCATTGACGGTTATATCCGATCCAAACTTTGTCTGGATCGAGATTGATTCAGTGGCATATACCGTTGACGATGTCGTAATTGGAAAGGCAGACGGCACTCTAATAGCCTGCCAATGCAAGAAGAACCAAATTGACTCGAGGGCTTGGTCGATTGCAGACCTTGGCGACGAGTTAGATAAGTCCTTCATCCTACTTGCTCGGGACGCTGGCGTCGAAGTGCGCTTCTACTCCCGCAACAACTTCGGCGATCTGGCAAAGCTGCGAGAGCACAGTACCACACAGGATTGTGAAGCAAGCTATCGTTCCAGCCTGACTAAATCAATCGAGGCAACCGACGCTCAACTGACCGAAAAGCTGAAAGGCGCCTCGTCGAGTCTTTCTTCATATGAATTCCTCAAGCGCACAAAGTTTGTCACTACTGATGAACTGGAGCGTATGACAGAGCTTTTGCATGAACGATTGCGTGGCATGGCAAGCAATCCAAAGTCTGCGTTTAATCATCTTTGGACGCATCTTAATCGATTGGGCGCACGCATTGAGGGTAATTGCACCGCTGCCAATCGGCATAGACTCACCAAAGATGATCTTAAAGCCATCGTACACGAGGCCGGCGCCCTATTAGTTCCGCCACTTGACCTAGCGGAAGTGCGTTCGTCATTCGCCAGTACCTCTGCGATAGGCAGGTCCTGGCGTAGAGAAATCTCTGGCAGAAGACTTGCTGTGCCTACGCCTGATCTGCTACTTGCCGCAATTTTCGAAGGAAATAGGGCGATCTTGCTCACAGGCCTGCCTGGATCAGGGAAAACATGCGTAATGCTGGACCTGCAGGAGAAGCTTGAAGAAAGAGCCGGACTTGACCCCGGTATCGTTCCAATCTTCATTCAATCAAGAGAATTTGCTGATATTTCAAGTTCACAGGACCGGCAATCTTTCGGCCTGCATGAGCAGTGGGTAGAGCGAGTCGCGCGTTTGGCGGAAAGCGCACACGTAATTGTGGTCATTGATTCGCTGGATGTTCTCTCAATCGCTCGTGATCACAGGGTCCTCGGCTATTTCTTAGGTCAAATTGATCGCCTTCTATTGATTCCATCTGTGACGGTAGTGACATCCTGTCGAAACTTTGATAGGCATTACGATCGCCGAATCGCGGAAAGGCAGTGGGATTACGAGATAGATTGCAATATTTTAGATTGGGACTCTGCAATCAAGCCTTTGCTTGATGATCTAGGTATATCCACAGAGTCCATCGATGACCTGACGCGCGGTCTGATAACCAATCCGCGAGAGCTAACTCTCTTTGTGGAACTGGCGCGGCATCAGGGAAGCTTCAACGTCGTGACGAGTCACGGACTAGCGCAGCGTTATCTACATACAATTGTCCAAAACGACTCAGCGCTAGGCGACACCGCGATGCAAGCTATTGAGGCCATAGCCTCGGATATGCTGAACTCGCGCAGCCTTACAATTCCCTACCAACGTTTCCGTGCATCTCAAGATGTTCTAAGAGGCCTACTCAGTCTTAATATCCTTTGTGAAACGCAAGATCACAAGATAACGTTCGGCCATCAAACATTGTTAGATGTACTGGTTATCAGCGGGGCAATCAGAAACGGGGTTTCTCTCAATGAATTTATTGGTAGCCTACCCCCAGTTCCATTTATCCGCCCCAGCATTAGAAGCTTTGTCTCGGAGCTAGCCCTTGGCGGGCGCCGTGAGTTCAGGAGGCAGGTGCGCGCAGTTCTTCAAGGCGATTCAGCCTTTCATATCAGACGATTGGTTGCTGAATCTTTCGCTGAGCAAACCCCTCATGATGAGGACTGGCCACTGGTGCGCGAGCTCCGTAGGAACCATGGTGAGATATTCCAGGTCATTTATGCATCCAATAAGTTAGATTGGCATTTTTTTTGGCTTAGAAACTTGGTTCCAGAGATGAGACTTGCCATGGAGTCCGATGAGATGACTAGGCATGTGCATCGAATATCGCAGTGGTCAAATGTAGACACTAGAGGTGTTGTGCAGTTCTGGACCGAGGCGCTGTCATTGAATTGGCTGGACCAGAAAAGCATTTCAGAGTATCTTGGATACCACCTTTCAAGCGTCTCTTCGAGTGAATTAAATCTCCTCGTACCGATTCTAGAAAAACTAATTCTCCTTCCACGCGCCGAGCACAGCTCTCTAGGCCCAACTATCGCGCGATCGGTCGATGCTGGCGTCATGGATGATTCGATGCTGTGGAAGTATATTGCGGGAGAGATCGAAGAATCTAATCTGCTCAGCTACAAATTTGATGGCAAGTTGCGATGTGACATGCATGAATTTGGCGATCCAGATAAAAATTTTCTTCGCCAGCGAATGATCAAATCAACCGCGCTACTGGATCTCGCGTTAGATAACTTGGAAAGATGGAGTGATTATCGAGAATCACGCCGTGGTGATTTGCGCAAAAGCTATCGTCACGGATTTCTAGATCAGACATCATACGCATCGACTCATAGCCAGACGGATTTGCGACATTCGGATAGCTTGGATGTTCTTCTGGATGCGATAGAGCACTCCGTCATGGTTCAAGCGAGTGAAAACTCTAACTGGTGGGTAGAAAATTCCGAGCGCGTTTGCAGTAGCCACGAGGGCGCGCTCGCATATATCGCCATACTAGCCTGCAGAACGGCCGCAGAGAATAATTCTGAGCTAATTGGACGCATGCTCTGCAATAAAGAACTTCTGGAGTTTAAACTTTCATACGAGTTGTCTCTTCTTATCAGCTCAGCATTTATTTATCTTGATGATCTAGTACAGGATGCGGCAATAGAATCTTTCCTATCGGCATGGAATGGTCATGACCTTGAAAACTCGCACGGACATTGGATAATAAGAAAGCGGGTTGAGTTGATTGCAGCGATTCCATGTCATCTTCGTTCTTGCAGTGCTCAGGATTACCTAACTCGCTATGAGATTAGGTCTGGGAAATTTATCCACCAACCAGATATACAAAGGCAAAGCGGGTTTGTAAGCGCGCCGTTCCCTTACGACGTGCTCCTAACTTCCAGCGACGCCGGAATTCTTCGTCTTCTGGCGCATTACGAGGGGCAAAATAGCTGGTTCGACGATCACCTAGTTGGGGGTGAGCGCGAGGTGGGCGGGCAGCTACGCGAGGCATCGTCTCGACATCCAGAGAGATTCTTGAGCTTACTGAGCGCATCTTGGCGTGAGCTAGCCGGAAGGTTCCGAGATGACATCATGGAAGGGGTTTCTAATTATTTGGAACACAGATTCGGTGACTTGCAGGCAAACGCGGGGTGGAACCCTGTATGCGAAGCTAACGAAACAAGATTAGCCAAGCGAATGCTTAGAGAGGTGGAGAGGCATCCTTGTCACTGGCGGCTTAGTCGCTCAGCCGCGAGAGCATTGAAGGCTTGCTCGCATGTTGTCTTTGATTCCGAGACGGCAGAGCGAATAATTTTCCTCGCGATCCAATTTGCAAGCCTTAAAGAGGATAATCCAATCAGCGGTGACGATGCAGATCCTGTTTCGATTGGGATTAACATGAAGAAAGGCGATGTTGCAGACAGCTTAATGATCTTGACGGAAAATCTTATCGATCAAAACGTCAATTATCCCGAAATATTGGTTCCGACTCTTCGCCGCTTCGCCACCGACGAGAACCCCGCCATCCGCTCCCTCATTCTGCGTCGTTTGCCATATATCCAAAGCAAGGACTTTGCTTTGGGCTGGGAACTATTTCATGTCGCGATGAGAGAAGCTGTTGGATTGTGGAGGGTTTCCGAACGATGCCTTTATTATGCTTATTACAAGAATTTTGAGGTAGTGGAGCCACTGCTAGCTAGGTTGCGCGAAGAAGGAAAGGGAAAGCAGCTCAAAACGTGGGGCCGAATTTCAGCATTGGCGGCAATGTCCGACAAGATTAAATTGTCTGAATTTATCAGTGATTTGGTCAATTTGGATGATCCCAGCGCCTGGGATGGGGCGGCCGGCGTGTGGACTAACCTCAATAATTTTCAACAACATAAAGAGCATTGCATTGCCGCGTTGACTGAGGGATTGAGGCTTGATTCTCCTTACATTAACTCAGTTTCTAGACATGTCCCACAGCTTCTAGACGAGAGCGCAGCCACCTTGCTCCTACCAGTTAAGATGATAGAGCTTTTCTTCAAAGCGCTATCAAGTGAGGTAGATAGTGAGCGAAAAAATAGTCTTTACAAATTCCCCGACTGGCTCAGCGTGACCTCTCAGCTTTCCCCCCAAACGGCTCTGTCTGCTGCAGAGTTTTTTCTCTCCTATGCGAAGAAATTCAAATTGCATCTCTATGATCAAAAAAACAGACTCCCTCAGCTTATGACTCGTCTTTTCGCCGAAGCCGAAGATCAAGAAGAAGTAGACAATGGCACTATGTTGAGGAGGGTGGTCACCACTCAGGATCTATTGCTTGAGCTAGGCGTAAACGGTGTAAACGATTGGCTACGCGCCGCCGAGCGACCTTGATGAGTCTGACGCGCCTATCAAAAAAGTTGGGTACTGCGCTACTTTGCAAGCCGATGCGTAGCTTTTCGACGTGTGCAGTACACGCGGCAAGCAGGGCAGAGTTTCGAATCGGCAGCTGCCTTCAAAGATGCCGGATTCGATAAGGAGAGTGAAGTCCGCATGATCATGCACCCGGACAGCACAATATTAGGTACAGACCCAGAAATGGGATACTAATTCCTTATGTTGAAGTCGAGATCCCCGCAGAGGCGATAGTTGGTATCCGTGTTGGCCCCCTTCGAGATCAACACCTAGCTTCCTTGTCCGTGAAGATGTTCATAGGTTCAATTAAGAGCGGCTATCGCCCCGACGGTGGAGATGTTGAGTGGTCTGTACCAGTGGATATATCGAAGACCCCCTATAGGTAGTAGGATCAGTTCAGTACTCTTAGCTCTCGAAGTAGAACAGATACTCAATCTTCCTCAGCATGCTGGTAGACCCGTTCGCGCTCGACTCTTGCCATTGACACCCGATCTCCATCCGTTAATTTATGAATATCATTATGTCCGGCGATTTCGAAAAACTCTTGCCTGCGAATATTATTAAATATGTCGTAAAACCCGCTTCCAGGGCAACCATCGGAATTTTTTGCCAGCACTGCACTGTAGATAGCTGTGCGTGTGTCGCAAAGCGCTCGGCTAGCGGCTTCCAAAGTATCGTACACGTCATTACTTCGAGTACCCTCATCGAAAATTTCGTGAAGCTTCCTAAATCCAGCAGTGCTTCTCGACTGGGCAGCCTCAGACAATAACTTAGCTACGCTAGAAATTTTTTCTACAACAATCATGTAAGACCTCATCAATAGAAGGCAACCTCATCTGCTACTCTAGCAATAGCGACGGCAGGAGGATTCAACTTCAATGTGCAGCGCACTCGCATCCCCGATGGAAGCCCAAATGAACGAAAGAAGTGCGATTCCGGTCACTGTTATGAGCGCATCTCAGAAGGGGAAGTTCTTTGTTCTTGAGCCCAGCTTCTGGGGAAATGGCAAACAGCCGGGCTTAGAGATTGCCAACAAGAAGCAGTTACGGCTCCCTGGGACTTTCATGATTGAAAATCCAAATGGCGATCCAAATCAATACCCAGAAAAACCCCACCTGATCCATGTACCCGACCAAGGCGGGATGCCGAGAGATTTTGAAAAGTTGGCAGGTAAGTGGATTGTTTCCGAATCTCTGAAACACATCTTCGAGTCTATTGATCCGCACGGGTTCGCTTTTTGTGCGTGTGATTTTACCCTCGCCGATGGTTCTGCAGGTCCCCAGTACTACTTGTGTGGTGTGGTGCGTTCGCTCGATGCGCTCGATGAGGAAAATTCACGGGTGAAGATCGAGTATGAGCGCGATCACCAGACCGGAGAAGATCTCAAGTTCTACAGCGTGGCCGGCGGTGCAAGTCTCGGTTTCAAGGAAGAGATCGTTGGTGACGCGCACGTTTTCCGGCAACCGCGACTCGCGATAGATGCTATCTGCGACCGTCTTCTAGCCGATGCACTGATGGCTGCGAACCTCGACGGTGTTCGGATACGAGACGCTGCGGAAATCTGATTCCGCCGACGCACTCATGGATTTTTGCGCAGGAGCACCAGCATGGCCGACACACCTGTTTTCCAGGGACATCACGTAATTGAGCAAGTTGCGTATGCCCGCAGTGAATTACTACAGGCGCTATCGGAACGCGGTTTGTTTGAACTACATGGCCCACGCAATATTCTCAATCTGCCCGCAGACCAGGCATTGGCGGCAGAGATGGGATTGTCGCCTCATCCAGGTGGTCCCCTCGGCGCATACACCGACGAGCTTAAGACTGCTCTTGATCGGCTAGAGATATCTCCCGACGGCCAACAAACCCTGCTCGGGGATAAAGCAACGGATCCGGGAGCAGCTCAGCGAATCGCAGCTAGGGTCAATGCCTTAACCGACACTCTTAAGGTGGGCTTAGTAAATGGAGATCTTGTCACTAACACGCCTGAGGGCATGACGCAGGAGCAAGCGAACGCGAAGATCCGAGCGTTTCATGGGGATCTCGCTGCGTACAAACAGGGCCACGCAGCCCAGATTTCCGAATTGGGAAAGATGGCAGATGCAGAGGCGAAATGGGCTGGCGTCACTCAGTCAGAGCGTAACGTCAGGCTAGCATTGGATGCGATCAATCAGCCGGGATCATCTACCCTCAGCGACAAGTGGGGTGGCCACAAGTCGCTGGGCACCGCAGTTGCTGAAGCGAACCAGGCCGGGCGCCTATCAATCACCGAACCGATTGAAGCCCGTCTTCGCCTCTCCTTTGCACAGGAGATGCCCCCAGTTCTCGCACGGCCACCGGCTGGTCCCCGGCTCCCGGGCACCCCAGGCGAAGGCAGCGTCGTGGCGGGCGAAGGGCTTGCAGCGGAAGCTGCCGGAGCGCGCGGGCTTTCTGGTGCTCGTGTCGCGGGTGCGGCCGGCGTAGCGCTGATGGCCTACGACTTCGCCGTGACCGGCCATCGCGTTGTCCAGCTAAGTACGCAAGGCAACGACACCGGTGCTGCGTCAGCAGCAACGCATTTCGTCGGCCGCAATGCAGGCGGCATCGCAGGCGGCTTCCTGCTTGGTGCAGGCTACGGTGCTGTCACAGGATCGTGGACGGGGCCTGGGGCGTTAGCTACTGGCTTGGTCGGCGGCGTGGCGGGCGCCTACCTTGGCGAACGTTGGGCAGAGAAGCAGGACATCAACCGGATCTACACACAGCCGGACCGCAGTGGCAACGAGTGGACGCGTAATCCAGAGGACCCACAGGGCACGTGGACGCGTACGGTGAGCGCTCCGTTGCCAAGCGGCGGCTATCAGGAGACACGCCTGGTTGCTGCTGGCCGCCTTGCCGACGAACTGAATTACCGCGCGGCTAACGACTCGTATTCGCTCGGGCTGGCAAATCCACCAAAGCCGCAGGATCCATACCGCCTGGATGCCAAGGCCGAAACGCATCCGCCGCGCGAACCGTTTGAAACGGGCCGCGACTACGTGCGCGATGCGCAGACCGGGCAGTGGCAGCTCGAAATCAGGGAAAATATCGACGGCAAGATACCGATCACACGCAATACCCCGATCAGCACCGAGCGTGAGACCGCACTGGAAAGCCAGTCCCAGGCAATCATTGCGCAAAACGCCGCCAGCACGCCGGAAGCAACAGCGGCCCGCTACCAGATTGCCTACAACCAGTTCGGCTGGAATGAGTTCGCCAATCGCGAACCTGTGCCCCAGGCCATCACGAACGCGCGCACGCAACCGCAGCCGTTACAGGCTTCCGACGGTCATGCCTACACCCGCGACGCCAGCGGCGAATGGACCACGCCCGGCACGTTCTATGGCACCAATGCGGCCACCGGCAACACACGCGAGGAATTGAACCGCACGTGGCAGAGCCAGCAGGCCGGCCTTCAAGACATGGCTTCGATGGCGGAAATAGCGCGCACCCATCCCACGCCGACGCAGAGCGACTTGCACAGCCAGGTGACCGGGATGTACGCCCGCGCTGGTATTACACGCACTGACGCGCAGATTGATGCCGCCACGGCGGCAGTTGCACAAGACCATGCACGCGATACGGGCAAGCAGATGCCCTTCTTCCTGCAGCTGCAGAAAGATGGCTCAATCGCCACGGTGGTTGGCCAGAACGACGACCGCATGGAAATCAGGGCTACCACGACGGCAGCAGAGATATTGCAGGCAGAACGGCAGCAGTCTACGCCCGCCAACGTCCCCCAACCCGATCCCTCCACGCAGTCGCCGCAAACACTGCAGCCTGCAGCGCCGCCCACGCAAACCCCATTACCCAGCGCGCCGTCGTCGCAGACAACGCCGGGACATTCATCAGCGCTGGATGACGATCACATGCAACAGCGTGCAGCGCCCACGAGCAGGAACACAGCACAGGTCGCCGCACCGGCAATGCAGATGGGTGCGCGTTCCAATCCATCGCATGATCCTCGTGAAGACGAGCAGCCATCTGTGAATCGTCAGAGCGCCGTTGGCCCAAGACCGCAAGACGCTGCGCTGGTGGAGCAACTACGCTCTTCCATCGCAAGACTTGATGAGAGCGCCAACAAACCGTGGGATGAGCGCAGCGATCGCATGGTTGCGAGTGCCTACAAAATGGCCGTGGAGGCAGGATTCAAGCCCGGCGACAAGGTCGACGTTGCACTGAACTTACCGACCGACAAGCTTCCAGGCGGCGTGACGATGTTCGTGATGCGCTCAGGCCCAGGCGCTTCCCCAGATCCTTTCGCCAACCGGGCACATATGCCGACTAGCGAGGCGCTAGCGGCAGCTCCGGAACAGCAATATCTAGCTGCGAGTCAGACCCGCGATACGCAAGAACAGACTCTACTGCAGGAGCTAGCGCAAGCACGTGACCAGACCCAGAATGACCCGAGCAGGACGGGGCCGCGAATGTCATAACCGGGATGGGTAGCTGATTGAATCGAAAGTTAGACTTTGACAACGACAGACCGCATCTGCTGGGCAGGCATCTGTACCACGCTTTACGCTAGGAGCAACAATGGCAAAGAAATCGGATGCTGCACGAAAAGCGAAGCTCAAGGAGCGTCGCAAGAGAGCTGCAGAAGCGCAGGCGCGACCAATCACAGGTCCAAGTAAGGTTGAAGATTGGATGGCCGCTTTTGATGCCGAGCGCAACATCATTGTTGAACTCATTGGTGAAGACGAAGCTCTTCTCGCCTATGTTGAAGGTGACGATACAAATTCGTGGACAGTCGTAGTGGACGATGATCCTGTCGCCGGCACTGATGACGAAATAGCCGCACTTGGCTGGCTAGTCGGCGCAGCGGTCGATGACATTGCAGACGGCAAAGCCCCAGTGCTGGTCTACTCGCATTGGATTGTTGAGCAGGTTGAGGCGCGGTGTGAGGCCGAGAACATCCAATGGCACGATTTCCTTCGCTCTCTCTTGCCTGCTGAAAAGCAGCACATGCAGCTCCCGCAACAGCGCACGATGTAGCAGCTTCACACCGTCCATTGTCCGACACGCGAGGAGCGGTCCGACGCACCATGCGTTCTTCGACATAGCCGTTTTGTCGCAGCTACAAACTCTGCGCCAAGCATCTCGCAACTGAACTGCTCCATCCTGAGTAGCGGCTGGGTTCATGGTCCGGGCTTGATGTACTAGGCGCAAAAGCAAAGACCTCGCATGCCAGGCCTCTGGTCATCGGCGCTTGAGTGGAGGCTCTGACCTCCGTCCCCCAGCCATGGTGGGGGACGTGGCCTGGACGACGAAGAATTATTGTCATGACAAGACCTTCAGCACCATCAGCCGTGAACTCGTCGCAGCGTCAGAAAAAACCGCAGAGATCTTTACAGCATTCAGCGACACTCCGAGAGTGACGCCTATCTTTCGTGGGTTCTGACGTAACGGCAGGACCGCATCGCGCTGAGTCGCTGACCTCGCAACGTCAAACCCCCTCTCACTTTAGGCCAGCGGCAACCTATACCTGCTCCTAGCTGACACCTCCTCGCGGAAAACTGATCGGCACTCCAGTTAGCGTCGAATTAGTAAAGTGCCGTATGGGAACCTGCCATCTAACCTTCTTTTGGGAACAGCAGCCTAGTGGAAGCGGCTACACTCAAGCCCAAAGCACGCGTAAGCAGAACGAACTCCAAGATATCCAAACGACGTGCGCCTGCTTCGATCGCCGACAGGCGCTGTTGTGGCCAGCTCAACCGCCGGGCAACATCACTCTGTGACAGCCTCAATCGCTCACGGCGTGCACGTAGCTGGTAGATCAGCTCACGGTATTGCCCGTCATAGATCGTCTTAGTTGCCATGGTCGCGATTGCTGAATGCGACCAGCAATCTATGCGCCATCTACTGATTACATGAAAATCATGTAGATATCAGTCCCTTCACCTGATACGCTGATAGCCTGATACCACAGAGGTACGCGTGGCTCATGTCCAGACTCAACCGACTCTTTTAACTCCTCGCACCGCGCTGTTGCGCGCTTCCGAGCGTGTCGGTTTGATGGGCACCGCTGCTTGGTGCGCCTTGCACCTCGCTACCCAACAGCCAAACCCAATCACGTCTCGCCCTTGCTTAACGGAGCAGTTACTTCAGTTCCTAGAGCAGGCTGGCATCCTGATACGCTGTACTTCTCCATCTGGTGCACCCCACCGGGCCGTCTACGAGCCTGTTGCTTGGCGCTACTGTGACATCGATTTGCCAAGCACAGAAATCCAAGCAGCTCTTGATGATGCATTACAACTTCGCCTAGCCGAGGACGATGGAATAATTCGTAATGCCCTCTGGCGGTTGCTCGCCGATGGGGATAGCGAGGCCTATCTTGTTCATCTCTTACAACGCCATCGACTAGACGGCGGCGACGTTCAAACGCTCATATTGGCGATCCGAGCAGAGTGGGCACCATATTCTGTAGGTAGACGTCGCTACCTTGCTTGGTTGAGCGTGCGCCACGTTGCCGCCACGTTGGCCCAAGAGCACTTGGGTACAGACGCGGTATATGCCACCCTACAAACACATCTACGACGCCGAGGACGTTGGCTCGCAGCCAGGCAAACCCAGCGAGACCTTGCTGATGACGAGTATAGCTTCGTACCTGACGCCCATTGGCGCCGTCCAATACTGATGGAACTTTTCCTGACAAGAATTGCACCGATGGGCGAGAAATTTTGGACGCTGTCCCCTCCACAAGCAAGCTAACAAGTAAGAAGTGACCGAGATCGCATCTTAAGCGCTAGCCTTTTTATCCAAATTGTTTTCCTAAGGATGCCCATATGACGACACCCAAAGAAAGTACGCGCCATCTCTTTCAAGCTGGCGCTTTCTTGGTTGAGCTCGCGCTCGATGAGCGTTTGCCTGTTGAAGTGCGCCGCGAAGCGGCACGGCTAACACGTCATTACCCCACACCAGGGGGCTCGCTTGCAGTTACTTCGTCGGTCATCGGGCACTTCTTGCCGCAGCCTGAGGCCTGCTGGTTCGAGGGCTATCGGTACGGGCCGTTGACCACGGGGCTCAGCGATAGAATATCTAGGCTTTATCACACACTTGGCGACCAGTCCACCAATAGCCGATCCAATAAAGATTCGGCTTAGAAACATCTTCACCAAGGGAGAAACAACAAGAGCTGCGGAAGTTTCAGCAAGCCATGGAAAATCGAGTTGAATATCATAATTTTGATTCAGGCAAGACGCAGCCGTCTGACGCGACTTCAGCAAATCTCGAGCTCTTTCAGGGCTGCCCGGATGGGCTTGCGAACATCTACCGGGAGCTGCTTCAAGTTGGCGCTCAGACCCTGAAGTACTTCTTCTCCGCCACGCTCGCGGGCGATCCTCCCTAAGATGCGAACAGGATCACGAGCTCGCACAGCTGCGATAGCTATGTCAGAGATACGCCATTCTGAATGGACGAACGCGTCAGCTAGACGTCGGCGTGCGCTTTTGCACTTGTCCCAGTCTAGGAAGACGAAAATATAGCTCAGCGGATTGGACGCGCTTTCCTTGGTGAGCTCCCAATACACCGGCGGAAACGACGCCGCAATCAGGGGAGATGCGGCCTCGCGCCGATCATCAAGCGCGCTTTGCAGAATAGTGGCTGAAGCCCGAACAAAGCCATTCGCGGTCACCGATCCGGATTCCCACAACAGCGTAGCGGCCACCTCTGCCGCCTCTGTGGAGATGTCCAGCTGATGCCGCCCCGTTATTGCCCCTGCCATCTCCTCGATGCCGGCAAGAAGGGCGCCACGGGCGGCGACGGGAGCGCGACCGAATGCCGCGAGGTTACGAGACGCTGCCTCCGAGGACACACCACGCTGCAAACCCACGCGCATTGTCCTGCCGCCGTTCAGCTTGGCTCCTGCCGTTGACAATAGTCGATCAAGTGCGGTGGACGAGATCTCGTTAGGTTCTTGAGGCAATGCAAGTTCGATCGCCTTGGCGACGAGCTCTGTGCCAATGCTGCCCGTTAGTTTTGGAAGCAGAGCGACTATGAGGGCAACGTAGTGGTGACGCGGCATTGTCACGTTGCAGGCGATGCGGCACAGCAGCTGGGCGTCTGATTCGTCCGCAGCGCTCAGCAGTTCGATAGTCCTGATCAGTACGCTCTGATCGGCTAGCATGCCGCGCAGCTGCAACGAGTTCGCCGCGGCGAGCAGGGACCGGATTAACTCGATCCGCCGTTCCTGCTTCAGCATAGGACTGGTAACCAGCCAAGCCATGTCTTCCGGAGTTTGACGCAACGTGGCCTCGACGAGCGCGTCGCCTCCGGCGCTCGCTCCCATTGCGCTCACCGCGTCGCGGAGGACGACTTCGCCTTGAAGCACCCGTGCTCGCTCGACGAGGACACTCCGGATCCCGTTTGAGCTCAGTCCGTTGACGACATAGACGTGCGCTGCCTCCTTGACTAGACCGTTGACGTCGAGGTCGTCGATAAGCAGTCGTGCAGGATCGACGTGGTCATCATCGACCAGTAGCCCTAGCAGCTGGCGCCTCGCCTCCGCTCGTACCCCATAGTCGGCGGTACGGAGCGCCGTCGCCAACGCGGACGACAAGACCGGAAATCTGCCGATGGCCTCCTCCGCCAGCTTCGCGCTTGCGAACAGTAGATCGAGAAGATCCTCGCCATCGAGGCGGCTCAGCAGCTCTGCAACGTCGAGATCGAGCGATCGAGCGAGCCCGTCGGCCGCCGCAGTAATCAGCAGCCCCCTCTGAGGCTCGACATTCAGTGACGAGAGCACACCTACGGTCTCGGCCGGATGGCGGGCCGCCAGTTCCACCGCTGCAGTCCGTATGGATGTCTCCACGGACATCGACGGACGAATATCCTCTAGCTTCTGGATAAGGGCGCCCAGGTATCTCCAGGCGTCCTCCGTCTGCATGGTGGTGGCTGCCATCGCTGCCGACCGGGCCAGAGCCGGCTCTAGCTCACGGATCAGGTCGACCTGTCTGACCTTCCGCGTATTGGCGATGTCGAGCATGCCCAGCGCCGCAGTGGGCGAACTGGGCAGCTTACGACGCAGATCGTCCCACAGCAGCGAGACCCGCAGCGCCGACTCACTCCCGACATCGTCCGATGACATCTCGCCGAGTGCATCCAGGCTCTTGAGCGACGGAACGGGGGCGCTGAGGACTTGGTAGACAATGGGCGCGGACCACGGATGCCTTGCCTGTCCGCCTTTACGCCCGTCGATTCGACGCCCCTTCCAACCGGCGAACCGGGACCTAGCCTCTTTCGACGCGAACACGAGATCGAAGCTACGTCGGCCTATCGTCCGCGGCGAGCGGGCAAAGGTCGACATGCTGAAGGTGCGGCGAAAGCCCGGCCAGAGCGCGGTCGTCAATCGGAGTGCGAGCGGCTCGGGATTCTCCGCATCGAACACGACAATCGGTGCGCGTTCTTCAAGAAAGATGGCCTCGATCAACTCGGTACCCTGTCGCGGATCGACCGGTGGAAGCTGGGCCACGATGGCGGCTGCAGGCGCCCTGCGCTCGGCCGGCTGGTCTGCACCGCCCTCGGTCGCGACGGAGACGATCGAGGCTAAGTCCTGCATCTCCTGCCATTCGGACATCGGCACCAAAACGCTTCGAGTGCGAACGCATCCGGCCCTCGGCGCCGCAAAATCCTGCCACGTCCGAGCCACTACGTAGTGTGTCTCGCTCGGAAGAGGATATAGGGTGAGGTAGGGCGCGAAGCGTTCGCCTGGCGAAAGCGGGCCGGCGACATCGGACAGACGGTCGATCAGGTCCTGATCGGCCTTGGGCAACCGAATGGTGCTAGACAGGAGCTGGTGCCCCTGCCGATAGCCATGCAGTTGCTGATCGAATTCGGCCAAGCTAGTCCCCCATCGCCCAAGCGATGGGCAGCATCACGTCCTCATCTGTCTTCACGCCGTCCACGTCCTCAACGACGACCCAGCCCTGTTCCGTGATGTCCCGTTCGAGGAAGCGGTTGCGAAAGTCCTCATCATCCGCGAGATCTCCGCCGACGACCGAAAGCCCGAACAGCTTCACGTCCAGCCGGCCGGTATCCGCAAGGCGGCCCGCGAACAGCGGAAACTCCCGCCTCAGATAGGCCATCGGTCCACCGGCGCGAACACCAGGGTCGAGCAGGTCCCACGCAGCTACGACGACAGCGATGCGCGGGCGGCCGCTATTCGCACGGTTTGCCAGACACAAGTCCAGATACCGGAGCAACTCGCAGAGCAACACCTGCGTTGGCAGACTCGGCTCCGATGTAAGCCCGGCAGAATTATCACGTTCCTCGTCTGCAAGCGACTGTTCGACCTCGGCTATCGTCGAAGCTGCCTCGGTTGCGACTATGGGTTTGTCAGCGCTATCGGCCGCCGCTTCGGCGACGGTTTCGTCGTCCTCAGCATCAAGCTGCAGGATTGTTTGCGCGGTGACCCAGTCGAGCGGCTGAACGATCTGATCGGAGTGCGCCCGCACAAAGACGACCGCCCCCTCCGCCTCGTTGAGGACGTCGAGCCACTCCTGGGAGATCTCGAATGTCGCTACCGTGCGCGTCCACAGCTCGCCTGAGATGTCCGGCACCATCAGTTCGGTCAGCCCGCCCTCGCCGTTTGCGCCACGCACGCTGATCGTGAAGTCCGCGCGGCCGACCTCAAGGTTCCTGTCGGAGCGGGGCGCGAAGCTGCCCTGCATCAGGTGCTCGACTGCCCCGTCGACATAGGCGATATCGTCCGGCAGTCGCTCAGCCTGCAGCACTCCTTTGCGCTTCTTGAACGACGGCCAAAGCCGGCCGACGTAGTTGGTTTTGCCCGAATCCGGGCCGCCTAGGAGCACTATCGATCTCCGGGTCATTTGGCACTCCTGAAGCAACCAAGCGTCCTCGCGCCCGGGCTTCGATCGTCCGGCCAGAAGTCAGGTGACGTCCGATCGTGGTTCAGCGTCATGTTGATGAGCGACGCCACACCGAATCCGGGCGGAACGTCCCCGAAGGAGAAGGAGGCGATCGGCGCGAGGGCGATCTTCATGCCGTGTCTGAGACCCTCCTCGCATATGCTCTTATATGCATCCGCTGGGAACTCGCCAATGTCCCGCCAGCTCGGGACGAGGATGACCCGTGGCCTAGGCGTTGGCAGGATCGCGGACAGGCGTTCGACGAGCACCTCGGCCCGGTAGGTCGCATACCCCTTCCTCGCCGGATCGGCGAACGCACGGCCATCAACCATTAGCCAGATCACCGAGGCCGATCCGAGGAATGCGAAGCGGTTACTGTCGGTCTTATCAATCAGCGCCTTAGACCACTCGCCCGGAAGATCTGGCATCAGTAGGTCGAAGAACCGGCCGTCCTTCTGGCGACGCAGCCTGAGGTGGAGGAACCCTGCCTGCCTGTCGTCAGCCATCTCAGTGTGTATGGTCAGCTGCCCTGGCTCGTCCCCCTTCGTCCAGTGGCGGCTGCCGCGCGAGATCTGCTCGAACGCCATCAGCGAGGCGCTGTCGGCGTAGTCGTATCCCTCGAACCCGCCCCTAGCGAGGAGCAAGTAAGCACTAACCAAGCAGGCAGTCTTGCCGGAATCGGGCAGGCCCAGGATGCCGACCATCGTCGTGTGTCGCCTCATCATGAGGGACGTCGCCTCTTCTAGACCCATCGTCAGGCTCGACGGTAACCTCGGAGTCTCATCCGGGGGTGCCAGGACTGCGTCGCCCAGATCAGAGGAGGATGGTCCTTCGGACAAAGAACCTGCCGCAAGCGCCCACCTGTCGGACTCGTCGGCCTCCTCAATGCCTCCTGCAGCCTTGCCAGGATCACTCCGGTTCGAGCATTGCTCGACCGGACGGTTCAGCACGCACGCGCCCGTCAAGTTGAACGTGCAGTCGCTCAGTCGGCATGAGCCCTGAGCCATGATCAAACGTCCCGCAGCATTTCGGCCTGGAGGACGCCGCCCTCCAGAAGCGCTCGCGCGCCCCACTCACGTGCATCGCGCTCGATGTCAGCGCCCACAGGATCGGCCTTCCTGCCCGTGATCGCCGCGAGCAGAGGAAACACCGTAGCTGACTGACCAATCCGATCCGCGTCGATCGACCTCGCCAGCGTCGAGCGATGATCCCCCAGCGCTGCGAGGAGCGAGTGCAAAGCGGCGGGGGTTCCCGCCGGCACACCCCGCAGCACCACGTTTCGGTGGCCTGACGCCGGCAAGCGCCGCAGCTTAGAAGCGCCATCAATCCCCGCGACGACCGCACGGACGAGCGGATCCGCATCCGACAGGCGACAGCCAAGTGACTCGCTCCAGTCTTCGATCGTCCACCACAGGAACTCAAGCTCCTCGCGGTCCAGCTCGGCGTTCTTCCGCAAGGCCCTGACCAGCGGCTCAGTAGCCCTGCGGTATGCCATGTTTGCCCGCGTGCCTGTTGGCTGAGCCTCCGGCAGTGTGAGCGGTCCAATCTCCGGGACCGGCACCCGCTTGCGTGACCGCTCGGCAATCAGCATCGTCCTTGTCCGCGATGCGACGAGCAACTCGTGACGGAGAAGCTCGATGGGTTCTTCCGGAACGGGAGCCTGGAACGAGAGCGCCGACCATAAACCCGCCGCCAGAGCGTCAACCGGCGTCCAATTGGAACCATCTGGTTCGCGCTCGATGAGGTTGAGAACCGACACGAGCGCCACGACGATGATCTCTAGATCGTGGTCTTGGCGCACGAAAGCTGCACTTCCGGCGTCAACTATTGCCTGCTCGATCTTCAAGGCGAAATCGTCGCGCGCCTTCCCGTCGGCGACCCCATCTGCCAAAGCCGAGGCCAGCTGAATCGCCGACCAGGGGTCGTCTAATGCAGTGATCCAAGACTGGATTGCCACGACGGCGGCGTTGCGACGACTAACGTCATCGTCCTTGGGGTCCGGACAGAAGATCCTGACGTACTTCGCCATCACGCTCATTCGGTATCTCCAGATTTCAATTGCAGTGCCGCCGCGTCTATCGCAGCAGCTAGTTCGCCCATGCGCCCCTGCGCAACCAACTTCGCGAAAAAGCGCTGCTCGATAGTGTGATCAAGACGGTCGGTCAGATCATCAGGTATGACGTCGAGCTCGACAAGGATGCGGCGGCGGCAGGGCTCCGGCAGATCCCGAAAGAAGCGCAGACGGATCAGGCGAACGTCGTCTGTCATTGTAAGGTCTACCTCCTTCGAGCCCGTGACCGGATTCGCGACCGGCTGCGCTTGAGGCGGCTCGTCCTCCGCGCGTTGTACGGGCGCGATCGGTTGAGTTCCTCTACGGAAGTAGGGCGACCCCAGGACATTGCGCTCTGACCGGCCTTCGAGAAAGGGGTCATCCCGCTCGAAGCGCTTCATCTCGAAGTTCCAAGTCCGCGGGTTGATGGTCACTGCCAGCGCATCGGCCCTCTCATCCCAATCGAACGTTAGGATGTTGTACTTATACGTGTACTTCTCGTCGATGTCGTCAGGCGCCGTTGCGCCCGCGGCGAGCATCAAAAGATCGCATTCCTCTTCGACCGACTTGATGTCGAGTGACGGGAAGTGCTCGTGTCCCGAAATGATGACGCGGGCGCGAGACTTGAAGTAGCGTGCCGCCTCATCCGAATCTTGGAGCCAGTTGAGAGGGTGGTGGACGAGCACCACCATTTCTTCGCCGTCAGTCGGTTCGAACACTCGCTGGCGTGCCCCCAGGATCAGCTTACCCTCGTCATCTTTGCGCGAACAGATCAGCGCGGAGTTAAGCCGGACGAAGCGAACAGCCCGCCCCGGTGCGACGGCGACAGCCACGTCAGCCGAATACACACCGCCGACGTCCAGATCGCATCCGTAGCCGCCCGAAAAGTCCCGGTAGGCAGCAAAGCGCTCGTAGAGCGCCTCGCGCTGGGCCTCATCGTCGAGAAGCATATCCAGCACCTTGTCTCCTTGCTCGCTGACGGCATCGAGATGGAACTTGGTGACTGCGGTTATGGCGTCGCGATCAATGTCGTGGTTACCGGGGACCATCTGGATGTCGAGGCGACTGCAGCCTGTGCACTCCGCCAACCGGTCCAGCCATTTGCCGGCCTTCGCATACTCTTCGTACTTCGCCGCATATGCGATGTCCCCAGTCACGATTATGCCAGTTGCACTAATACCCAGTTTCGCGATCTCAGCAGCGGCGTCTTCAAGCAGCCGCTCCTTCGCATCGTCGTTTATCGTTACGAGCCCGCCGTCCTTCTCTTGGCCGAAGTGGATGTCCGACAAATGTATGAAAACTGCTGCCATGCTCCCCCCTTTCCGGCAAGTATATACATTTGAGCAGATCACGAGAATAAGCTGGAGCGATAGCTGCCTTCGAAGCGGTCGACTAAGCGCTCTGATCAATTGCAGCGATTGCGTGCTCAAAAGGCAAGCCAACGCCACAAGTCTGCAAGCTGCAGGGCCAGTCGATTGAAGTTCTTTTAGGCCACCAGTCCATACCACGATAAATCAATCCATTCATTCCACCGTCAACGTTCGCTATTGGCCAAAAGCCGTCGCTGACTCACGAGATGGCCATGCAACCCTGCAAGGCTCCCCCCCTTGTCTTGATTCGATCAACAATTACTTGTTGTCCTGCCTTGCAATACCAACCACATATGACTTGATGGGAAAGCCCTCGCCAGGCTTATAGAACAGGGCGATGTCCCTTTATTTATATCCTTGAAGCAAGTCGAAGTCGGTAAAAATTCTTCGAGAGCTGTCGCACACAGTTTTCGACGCTTGTGTACTGACAGATCACCCGGCCGAGCGCGACGCCTCCAGCTTGCCTATCAAGAACCGCTTAAGAATCAGGTCGTCGATGACGGGCACGTCATTTACGGGAACGCCTAAACGCGTTGCCATATTCACGACGACCAGCGGAATCTCCGTGAATTCCTCCTTCAATTGGATTTTCGTTCTTGCCATGGCAAGAACGGACTCTGATCGATCTTCTGGTTTCCTGACCTAGATGTATTTCCGGTAGGCTAGGTCCACGCATTACGCAACTATGGTTAGTTGGTTCTGTCTTGTCTTCGCAGCGCCAACTTCATGTCGTAATCGCTACACACTGACTTGATGGGGATAGGCCTAATGAACAGTATCAATTACCCCTGGACGGAGGCTTCGTTTTCAGATGCAAGTGAGTTTAATTTTGATACTGGTGATTCTGGGCTGCTCGCCAGCGAAGCTTCTGCGCATCGTATAGGTGACCTACTGATAGCGGAAGATCAGCGTGCCGATCAGCAAGCGACCTCGCCGCGAAGTCGGGTTCTTTGTATGGTGGCTTCAGCATTGCAGCTGCACCAAAGGCTTGATCTACCCAAGGCCCCGTACAGCGCAATGATGGAATTCGGTGGCCGACGGACAGCTATTGGGTCGGATTGGATTGGGTGTGCCGCAGTGCTGGAGGAGTTGGGGAGACGTTCGCCCAATCCTGTGATCTGCGCTCGGCTTTTGGACCTTGCCTGGCTGGTTGAGCGGAGTCGTGTTGATGCTGGTAGAGCGGCCGTGCTCGCCTACATTCGTGTAGCAGATGGGATGCTTACCCGCGAGCTAAGGCATCGGGATTATGATTCAGATCATCGTCCCATTAGCGAGGTCACGAGGTCGCTTCGCAGAGGACTCCAGATCTGTGACCTGCTGCGCCTGCGCGAGGACGACTCCGATCTCGTAGCGCTGAAAACTTTCTGCTTGGCGTCTGCCGATCAGCTTGAGACTGAAGGCGACAGCCAGGGGCTGCTGGCCATGATGAATCTGGCCTTGGACTATGAGTTGGATTTGCCGGAGCGTTGTGCACCTCGTATGGAGTTCGCTGCACGCGGATTCACTTCTGGAGCAGACCCTCATTTTGTTTGCGATGCGCTTGTTGGTGCTGGTCGCGCTTGGCGCCGTGCGAAGGACAGTTCCAACTACGAACGATGCATGATTGAAGCAAGCTGCCGTATGGCAGAGTATGGAAAGGCACTAGGCGGAAATTTGAGTGGCTCACACTTCGTACAGCAGGCTATTGACTTGCTGCGGGGGCTGTCTTCGCCTGATGCCAAAGCTTCCAAGCGCGAGCTGCGTATAGAGTTGATTCGGCTTCAGTCCGCTGCCGAGGATGAGTTCGGTACCTTCGAGTACTCGTATGATCTGAGTGAGCTGGTCAAAGCTGTGAAAGATCGGACTCAGGGTCTTTCTATTGAGGAGGCTCTGTTCTTGCTTGCTGCTATCCACCGGCCCCGGCCTACTTCAGTCATCGAGAAAGAGGCAATTGAAGGGATGCGCAAACATCCATTAGGTTCTTTGTTCGGTGTTCAGCAGCACGATTCCGATGGCCATGTTCGATTCCGTTCTCCGGGAACGGACACGCGGAACATTGATCCTGCCGCATTGGAGCATGCTATCGCGAAGCAGGAGGGGATCTACCGAGAGACTGTGGTGCGGGGCCGAATCGCTGTCGTTGTGTATCAGTTGGCCAGCGAGCACTCAGTATCACTAGACGAGGTCTTCCCTCTCTGCCGAGAAAGCCCATTCGTTCCTCCTGATCTCACGGAGACCTTTTCTAAGGGAATCATGGCATTTCTGCATGGCGATATGACGTCGGCCATGTTCATCCTGACTCCGCTGCTAGAAGCCTCGCTGATCTATGTCCTGAAAGGACATGACATCGATGTTGTTCGTCACGATGAGGAGTCTGGGACCCAGGAGGACATGAGCATTACGCAGTTGTACAAGAATCATCGCGGTGAGCTAGAGGCCATCTTCAGCGCGCCCGTGATTGATGACATCGAGCGAGTGTTTCTTACTCGATCCGGTCCGGGGCTTCGCCACGCCATCGCGCACGGAACGACAAGCGATGGCCAAGCCTACTCCGGGGATTCCATTTATGCTTGTTGGTTGATGTGGCATCTCTGCCTGGTCCCACTATTGAAAGACCACTTTGAAGCTCGCGGCGGCGGCTCTGAGCCGAATGCTACAGATTGAGGCCTTCATACCGAATGTCTCAGATCTAGAAGAGCTGACCCTGTGGAGACTTTTCCTGAGGGGGTTGGAAGAGATGGGTGGCCAGCGCTGGCAGCCTGGCGAAGCCGAGCTCACGATGCTTCTTTTCAAACCGTTTGCGGATCAAGTCGGCCACCGGGCCCGTTCCGGACATCCTGGTGCCGAAGCTTGCGTCGTACTCCTTTCCACCATGCATCTGTCGCATCAAGCTAAGCACGTGCTCGGCCCGATCCGGGTAGTGCAGTTCTAGCCACTCTCTCCAGATGTCCTTGATCTCGTTGGGCAGCCTGAGCAGCACGTAGCCTGCAGCCCTCGCGCCGTGCTCGTAAGCGGCCTGAAGTATAGCTTCCAGGTCCTGGTCGGTGATCATAGGGATGACGGGCGCGATCAGAACGCCTACCGGCACTCCTGCCTCCTGCAGCTGCTTCATTGCCCGCAGCCTCGCGTGGGGAGCGGCGGCTCGTGGTTCGAGTTTTGCCGATAGCTTTCTATCGAGCGTGGTGACTGAGAAGTAGACCGTCACCAGCCGATCTTTGGCCATCGAGGCCAGCAAGTCGATGTCCTTGATGATCAGGGCGCTCTTGGTGACGAAGCTTGCCGGATGCTTTGCGTCAGCAAGCACCTCAAGGCACTGGCGTGTAATTTGGTAGTTCCTTTCAATCGGCTGATAGCCGTCGGTGTTGATCCCCAACGCAATCGGGGCGCACTTGTAGTTCGACTTGCTGATCTCTGCTCTGAGTCGTTCAGGCGCGTTCGTCTTTGCAAACAGGCGCGTCTCGAAGTCCAAGCCAGGTGAGAGACTGAGATAGGAATGAGAAGGGCGTGCAAAGCAGTAGACGCACCCGTGCTCGCAACCGCGGTACGGATTGACCGACACGCTGAAGCCAACGTCGGGTGACGAGTTGCGGCTGATGACCGTCCGCGCTCGCTCTTCCTGTACGTGAGTTCGCAATCGCGGCTCGTCTTCCATCCCCTGATAGACGGACTCCCAGCCATCATCGACCCCCACGGTTGATGTGGTATCGAAGCGGCTTGGGACGCGCGATGCGGCACCTCTACCTTTGATGGGAACTTGTGCCTTTCGAGCATCGTGTTCCATAGCAACGACCTGGGAAGGATAGGTGGTTAGTATTATTACTAACCACGGCCACCGCAATACCCGAAGATTCAGTTAGCTGTAGGCCACCCAGGGAGACGCAGAGAAGGCTTTCCAGGCTTATCCACAGCTATCGCTGCGGAACACCTTCATTGGGAGCGTTCGCTGGCAAGTGCCTTCGCTTCGGCCAGGAAGGTTTGCATCAATGCAAGCGATCGACGTGTTGCTGCGGGCTGGGGAGTGCCGGATGACCATGCGTTGCGGCATCTCATCAGAGGTGCCTGAATTCGGCAAGCCAGCCCAAAGCTTTAGGCCTGCCAATAGAACCCTTCAGCTCGGGAGAGCTCCGCAGTTGAAGAAGCAATGCTCGTCTAAACTCATTTAAATGAAAAGAATCATGAACTCCTCCTCACACGCTACCAAGCGAGCACATAGGCGGGCAGCTAAACATGGACGGCTGCACCTCGCAGCCCACCGATGCCTGGTGATCCTGACGCACATCAGATTCCTTGTCCTTCAGGCGGCTCGAAAGATGAAAGCTGTGGGATACAGATGGGTGCGTCGGGCAAAGCGCTGGTCTCAGGCCCATCCTTATGCACTTTTGGCGGCCTTCCCGATATGGGGCGATCCCAAGTCGTTTCCAATACCGCCCAAGGCTCGCCTAAGGGATGCGATCCGAGACGCATTCAAAGGAAGCTGGCCATTGGTAACCGTGGCGGTTGCGCCTTGGGCGATCGCCTATGACCAGTACCGCTCCATGTTCTTCGACACGACGGAGGACAGGATCGTAGCCGAGCTCGGTCAGGTAGCCTTTGAGAATATGTCGACATGGCTGGAGATCAGCACATATGTGTTCCCAGCGGTGGCCTACCTGGGAATCGTCGCGATATCGCTGATCTGCGCTTTGGTGTACCGGCTTCAGGTAGTCATTACACACTTCGATTGGCGCGCCAAGCCAAGGGTCGGCTTTCGATTCCACCTTACCCAGGTGGCCTCAATGGCTCTCTACCTTGGCCTCCCAACGCAAGCGGTTGCCTGGACTATGAATCATCGAAGCTTTGCCGAGCCCTGGATCCAGGTGATCGCGAGTTCTCCGCTGATGGTGATTCCAGCCTGCGTCTGGGTAATTGGGCGACGCCTTCATCAGAGAAACAGGGAGCGCTACCGCCGAACGCTCTACGGCAGCTCCCGGCGAGCACTTGTGGCATCCATACTGACTACAGTTCTACTGCTTGGATTTTTCGTAGGCTGCAGGCTGAGCTTGCGCTAGTTGGCTTCACTTCGACGAGCACACAACGTCCGTCAGTAGTGGCGAGCAGAAGATCGGGGTAGTAGTTGTAGTGTTTCTTGCCGAAAGCATAGCGGATGGCTGCCAGCTGCTCCTGGTAGTAAGCCACCTGCTCGCTCTTTTCAAGGAGTGACATGACTTCCAGCTCAAGGCCCGACTCGTACTGGACAGCTCGTCCAAGCTTGTCTGAGTGGTAGGTGCCGGCAATATTGGTATCCCCAACCTCCCTTAGTGCCCATAATTCTTCACTGCGAGATGCGGTCGTACGAGTTTCAGTTTGGCGCGATCGTTCGATTCCGCACAGTAGTTGGATGGCGCTTTCTACCTCCAATTATGGGAAGCCGGCAGCCCTGAGCATGAACTTCAACGCCAGTGGGAGGGCTATATCGAAGCCGTTACGAGCCACTTCAATCAACCAGGGCGCCGAAGCGTTTGAGTCAGCGGAACTCGCGTTGATCAGTCGTCTAAGGGAGGCGCCCGCGGTTCCTAGACGACGTGCCCGAGCGGCCAGCCTCTTCAGTGCTCGTTCCTGGATCTGACGCACTCTCTCTCCCGTGACTCCCCATTCCTTGCCGGTCCGGGCAAGCGTCAGCCGTTGTCCATCCGTGCCTAAGCGCAACTCTAGAACTTTACGGTCCCGCTTGTTGCTCAGGCTCTCAATCGCGACGGCGACCAGCATAGTCGCGTCGGTGTGATCAACCGACAGCGCTTCATCTTCAGCCGGCTCTTCCTGTCCCTTTGGACTCGACACCTCAATCGTGGCGATGAAGCCATTAGCACTTGAGGCCGAAGGCTCACCCGTTGGAGACCATTGCTGAATCATCCCAGGTTCGCTCTGTAGTACGGAATCGGTAGGGACTCTGTCGGTTGTCGATGTCTGTTGACTCTTCTGCTGTTGCAGGAGGTACCGGGTTAGGACGGCAACCGAGTGCGCTCGCGTTGGCGGCCGCATCTGCTCAGGAAGAAGGCGGGCTGCCGCCACACTGATGCCTGAGCGTGACCGCTGGTGGTTGCAGGCAAGCTGGTCCAGATCCATGCCGCGCTTGATGCCGTCGAGTAGTTCTCCAAGTTCCTTAGGGCTCCACGGCATGCCGTGCCGCGTGGGCAGGCCGGGGTTCTTGGACGAGGACTTCGTAGACGTAGTCATGTTTCTGCTTCCATGCTCTTCACATGTAATTCAAGGCGTCGGCCCGAACACAGCTCAGACGCAGCGCGAGGCTTATGCCTTATAACCAGTTCCATTGGAGGCAATGATTTGTTATCTCATATGGACATGGTTTGTTGGAAGACGGGATTAAAGAAGGGCCCTTCTGCGTACCCGTATGCCGCTGCACCACTGGGTAGCGGCGGCGCTCAGACGACTATCAGATCCCCGAGGCTGTGGAATAGCGTTCGCGTACACAGCCCACACTTCATGTCCAGTAGCTTCGACCGGCTTGTACGGCAGCCCCATAGGGTTGCCAGCCGCGCGAAGCCCAAAAGCTCGAGCGAGCCCGTGCGAAGATATGCTCCCGTGTTGGTCGCGCCCAGCAGCTTGTGTACCAAGTAAGTTTGCGGGTGTCGGCAAGTAGTTTTGGGCTTTGCCCATTTTAAAAACAAATTGATAGGCCTGACACGTTGCTCATGCCCGAATGAGTTATGTCCATTTATCCGGCGCTGCAGTTGTGAGATAGGTGAGTTGGACCCAGGTGCGCAGGGCTTTAAGGTCTCAGGGCAGAGATGTCGATCGCGCGTGTGGTTTCAGTCAGCCACGCCTGCTCGATCAAGGCGAGAAAACTCCAAAGGGCGGGGTTGTCCCGGTCCGAGCGCCAGGCCGCGCCGATCACCCATTCCGCATGCTCTCCCGTCAATGGAAACAAGTCCGCTCCTGGGCCCGACAGACGCACGGCCCGCTGCGGGACTATAGAGAGACCAACTCCTGCGGCCACCAAGGCCAAAACGGTCTGGAGGTCGTCCGCGATTTGCAGTATCCGCGGTTCCAGGCCAACTACGGCACACCAGCGGTCGATTTGTGCGCGCAATCCGGGGCCGCGCTTGCGATCGAGCATGACAAAACCAATCGCGTTCAAGGCGTCAAGGTCTGACAGATGTCCGCTTGACGGACAGCCTTTGGGGCAAGCCAGTGCCAATGTGTCCCGGCCCAGCGTTTTTGCTTTCAATCCGGCAGAGGCGAGGGGAAGCCTCACGAAGCCGACATCCAGGCGCCCATCTCGAAGCCGCTCGATCTGCTCGGTCGAGGAAAAGTCGTTGAGGGATACCGATACTTCTGGGTGCGTGCGTCGGTACGCGCTGACCAACCATGGTGCCATGTCGATGCTCGAAAGCCCGAACCCAATATCCAGCCGGCCTGCCGTACCTTGCACGACATGGCGGGCGCGAATCAGCAGGGCATCGGCCTCGGTAATGATCCGTAGCGCGTCCGGAAGCAACGCCTTCCCGATTGAGGTCAGAACCGTTCCCGTACGGTCGCGCTCGAAGAGTCGAGCACCGATCACATCCTCAAGGAGCCGCAACCGTTTGGTTAGTGCGGGCTGGGTGATATGCAAGCGGTCGGCGGCACGTCCGAAATGTTGTAGCTCAGCCAGCGCTACGAATGCGCGCAGATGCGGTAGGTCCATTCCCTATTGTTATCACAAGTTCGCCCAGCTTTCATTAGATTTCATGGATGCAACGCATGATCCTGAGCCGACCAATCGCGAGGATCTCCGGAATGCAAACAAAGCTGCGTGTCGCCACCGTGCAGTTTCAGCATCGTGCAGGCGACAAGCGCTACAACCTGTCGCGGATAGCGGCGCTAGCTCTTCGCGCCCAGATGCGCGGAGCAACGATGGTGCTAATGCCGGAGATGTGCATTTCCGGCTACTGGCATGTTCCCCGGCTCGATGCCGCAGGCTTGGCCAATCTGGCCGAGCCAGGAGACGGTCCATCGTTGCGAGCAGTTGCCGAGCTTGCGACTTTGCTAGGGATCGCCATCGGAATCGGTTGGCTGGAGATGGCCGACGATGAGTGTTTCTACAACGCATATCGGCTTTGCCTGCCTGACGGTTCAAGCCAAACGCATCGCAAGCTGCATGCCTTCGAGCATCCGCTGATCTGCAGTGGTCAGAGCTACACAGTGTTCGATACGCCCTGGGGTGTGCGGATGGCGATCCTGATCTGTTGGGACAACAACTTGGTGGAGAACGTCCGTGCATGCGCGTTGATGGGCGCGCAGGTCCTACTGGCGCCGCATCAGACCGGCGGAACTGACTCGCGCAGCCCACACGGCATGCAACGAATTTCCCTTGCATTATGGGAACGTCGAGCAAGCGACCCGGATGCCGTACGCCAGGCTTTTGCGGGTCCAAACGGCAAAGCGTGGCTGATGCGTTGGCTGCCTGCCAGAGCGCATGACAACGGGATGTTCGTGGTCTTCAGCAATGGCGTCGGCCGCGACCAGGATGAGCTGCGCACCGGCAATGCCATGATTCTGGATCCTTACGGCCGCATTGTCGCCGAAAGCACGGCGATCGATGATGACGTAGTTGTCGCCGACCTGGATCTCGATCTGGTGACAGGCAGCAGTGGCCAACGCTGGATGACAGGCAGGCGTCCGGAGCTGTACCACGTGCTGACCGAACGCCGCGGGGACGAGCGTTCTGCCCGTGCGACGCGCTTTGATCTGGAGCGCTGAGCGAAAGCGAGTACGAAAAAGCGAATGCCGGCTGAAAGAAGAATGCTGCCTCGCAGCGTTGCAGCTCGTCGCGTTTTTCCGCACCGGTATAGCCGCTATCGCCGAACACGCTGTCTTCCTTGCCATGCAGCAACGCGTGCGTCACCGTCACATCGGCCACATTGGCGGCCGTGCAACGGACGTGGTGCACCAGCCCGGAAAATTCACCTACGCCGATGTGCGCCTTCATTCCGAAATACCACTGGTTGCCCTTCTTGGTCTGATGCATCTCCGGGTCGCGCGCATGATCGGCATTCTTGGTCGAGCTGGGCGCAGCGATCAGAGTCGCATCGACGATCGTTCCCGCCCGCAGACTCTGGCCCTTGCGCGCCAGATGCGCGTCGACCGCTTCCAGCATCCGTGCAGCAAGGTCATGGGTCTCCAGCAGGCGCCGAAAGTTGAGATCGTGATCTCGTCGGGAACGTTGTCCAAGCCGCCGAGCTTGGCAAAAGCCGCAGGGTTGGGATCTCGTGCAATGCCTCTTCCATCGCCGGATCGCTCAACGCATACCACTGCTGTAGTAGCTGAATCCGCAACATTGTCGCCAGTGCGTACGGTTGCCGACCGGGCCGCACTGATACCTGATGGTGCGGCTCAATTAAACCAAGCAATTGCTGCCACGGAACGACCCGCTCCATCTCGGCTAGGAAGATCTCGCGACGGGTTCGCTTACGCTTGCCCAAGCCCTCGGCGTCACCGAACGTCAGTTGCATGCGTGCCTCCTCGCTCCGAGCCGGTAGTGTCGCGCTTTTGTGGCCCGTTGTTCAGAGATTCCCTAGAGACCGGAAAGTGAGGCAGCTATACACCTGAAGAGAGTAGACGCGCCGGTAATCCCTCGGCTTTCAGCGGACGCCAAAACGGGACTTCTTCGTCGCTATAGCTTGCTTCGTTGTGAGTCGCTATAGCTTGCTTCGTTGTGATGATGGGGTCCCATGCCGGCGAAGTCTCTACTCTACGATGGCTCAGTTTTGTGTGGAGGGCCAAGATCTCGATCTACGCCTGCGAGGGAATGACGACTGGCATACCCAACACCGGGTTGATGTCCGTCTCGCACTCGAACCCTAACCAGTTTTTCGCAGGGTCCCCGTAGGCGTCCTGCATAGCTCCGAACAGGCCCAGCCGGCCCTGCTCCATGAGTCCGAACTGTAGAGTCCCGCCCACGGTATCGTGCAGACCGGCTAGAATGCGGGCCGCCAGCGCGATCCGGGGCTCTGCAACCAGACCGGTGCTTGGGGATGCTTTGAGGCTCTCTATGTCAGTCCTCAACGTGGCCGTCTGGTCCCCGATCACAACGTACTCTCCGTCGAGCAAGTTCACTCTCTCCGCCACCTGACGATAGCCAAGCGAATCGACTTTCGGATGGATCCAATAGCAATCCAATGACCCTCTATTGAGCTTGTCCGCGTAGGCTTGCCTCTGTTGCTGAGTAAGATTCTCATCCCAGCTACCTTTAGCAGGAAGGTCCTCGCTCTGCGCGGGCGGAACAGCAAAGATCACGAACTCGCAGAATGGCGGGTTGTTGTTTCCCTGCCCAACCATGGCTTCCCTGGTATATCTCTCAGATATCATGCGGACCAGCTCAGCGATCCGGTGGAAAGAGGGTGCGTAGATGCGGCGGCTCGCTTTCGTCTGAGGATGCAAGTTCTTGAGCATCATGGATGCCGTTGCATGTGTCATGAGCGCCGGCGTCACGGCTCCTGCATACGCCATGCCTACCTCATAACCAATCATCGGTCCGCTCGCGATTGTGTACTTCGTTTGGCCCCAGGCGCCAACGTGCATCTTCATGATCTTCATTGCCTGATTAGTTACTCGTCTAACCGGATTAGTACCAGTGGCTGTGATCAGGGAGTCTGCGATTGCCCAGACTTTCTCTGTTCCGGCTTCAAGCCAAACGACTGCATTGGTCATCGTGGTATTCCCTTTAGGAGGTGTTATGACTTAATGGGCTCACACGAAAATTTGCTGTGCGCGTACATCAATCACTTCTCATTAACGAAATAGTACGGTGGCTGATGGAAGATCGATAGAATTAGTATTTGACACCATCATAAAGGGGCAGTTGATCAATGCAGAAGGGAACTCCAACGGATCTCTGCCGCCTGTGCGGGCTTCATCCGACCGCCGAGAAAAGTCACATCATCCCAGCCTTTGTGGGAAGGCGTGCCAAGGCGGCCGGCAAGAATCGCCTGGTCACGCTGAGGGGTCGGCGTGTTTTCGCACAGGACACGCTCAAGCTTCCCTTCCTCTGCGAGTCCTGCGAGGATCTTTTTGGGGATCTTGAAGGCCCCTTTTCTAGGACGTGGTTTAGTTCGTATCCCAACGTCCCCGGCTCTTCGCCTGACGCATCCACCGTGAGGTTCTATTTGTCCGTGGCTTGGCGGGTACTTCGGTATCTGCTCGAGAAAAATAAGATCCCGCACCTTTACGTTGAGGATGCGCGGAGTACTGAGCATTTCATGCGCACCTACCTGAACTCAGCTGACATGCACCCACCGGAGTTCAATAGCTATATTTTTTTTGCATCTGATTTTGACGGACTCCCGGAGGCCCCACCGCAAGAGTTGCTTTGCCTCGCAGCCGGATTTGGAATGGTTCTGTTCGAAGAGGGCGATGCACACTTCTTTTCAAGCAAGATGCCTGCAATTGTGTCGCTGATCGGTCCCTTCATCCACGTTCTGGAGCTGCAAACAGCAGCCGCCCACGAAGATCGGAATTGGGGCGACTGGAGCAATTTCCGATTGATCGCGGGAAAGCAGGCCCCTCGCGGCACTCCTCCGTTTCAGCTTACGCGCTGGCTTGCCAAGCTCTTGGGCATTCATCGCGACGACTTCCTGGACGATCAGCTTTCTTGATAGATCGCTGCCGAAACCGGCGATGAGATGCCACTCACTGGGGCTCTTTGCGAAGGAGTTCTGCCGCGTTACGTTTCGCGAAGACCTTCGTCTCGAAGTCCAAGCCAGGGGAGAGATCCAGAAACGCGTGGGACGGACGGGCGAAGCAGTAAACGCATCCGTGCTCACAGCCCATAGAGGGATTGCCGGACTGAGAGAAACCAATGTCTGAGGAATCGTTGCGGCTGATGATGGTTTTGGCCCGTTCTTATGCCACAGACGTTTGCGGACGCCCGGCGTGGTCTTCGTAGAAAGAACCCCAGCCGTCAGCTGGCTTGCACGTCCAGCGGCACTTCGATCTGGCGTCGCTGGCGGGTCGACAAGGTGTCGTGATCCAGCCGTCCTGCGATCAGGCGCACATGTGTGATTGCATCCACTCCTAACGTAACGACGGGGGAGAAGCGCCCGGCCACGTGAGAAGCCGAGCCCTGCCTTTGATGGGAGCCCTGGGTGTCAAGGCATCCGTCCTTTCACCATCCCAAATTACAACGCGCCCCCTGCATTTGTTAGCATTAATACTAACGCTTTAAAGGGTCACGTTCACACCCTAATCCGAGCTTTTTTGCACAGGGGACATGCGCACCGGTCCGCCAGGCCCGGGGGGCGTCGCTAACTTCTATCTGCGCACAGGCAAACTCGAATATCTTGGCGGGTAGCCGACGTGCGGCCGGCTGGCGAACCGGCCGATAAGATTTGTCGGGAGCGTCTCTGCAAGGCGGAATGGTCATGAAAGATACAACCAAACAACAACTGGAAGATGCCCTGAAGAGACTACGCGATGGTGAACCGAATCACCCAAAGCTTCGCGCAAGTCTAGATTCGAAGCTTGGTGCCGGTAAAACCTATAACTTAGTCTCCATCGCCAATGTCGCCCTAGAAGCGGGTGTAAGTCGCACTCTTATTGGTTACGACGGCTGTCAGTACCCTGCGATCCGAATGGCAGTTCTGAAGGCGAAAAAGGCAGCTCCGAGTTCATCAACCATCAAGGCGCTGCGTCAGGAAATCGCCGAGCTAAAGAAACTTAAAGCGGAATTGGTTACGGTGATCGCCTCCCAACGTGCTGAGCTAGATCGAGCTCAGAAATCGCTGATCGAGCTTGGCGCCGATCCCATTGTGCGCAGCATGCAAAGGAACTTCAGAAACAAGCGCACTAAGGAGTAAGGGCAGCAAGGATCGCATCGCATTGCTTCCTACGCCGTGTGGCGATTGCCAGGCTCGCCTTGTCTCCAGACGCATGTGCCCGCTTGATCAACACTTGGTTCTCATCGCGTCGATTACGCCAAAAATTCTCGTGTTCAGGACCGATGGCAAGGCAACTGCAACCTACACATAACTCCAGATGGGCAACTTTGAGATTGGGCTTGGTCGCTGCGAATGTAGAGGTGCCCGCACGCTGATTGCACAAACTTTTTGAAGGAAGCTGTGACGCCCAGCAGCGGCCATAAGGTGTGTTCCACAATGACACTTCATTCTCGTTAACGTAGCGGGCAGCGGTGTCGTCGTCCGACAAGCTTTCGCTACTCAGTTCCAGGCTCAGTGCCTTGCGTACCGCACTTACAACCGTAGAGAATCCGCCAGCCATTGGGACAGATGAGAAGGTTATAGAGCGAAGAACGTGTACCGCTGACATCGCCTGAGCATCCGAACAAGCTGAAACGAGCGTCGGGTCATTTCCTATGTAGTATCGGCACGTGATCGCATCGTTCACATGTTTATAATGCTCGCTAAGCGGTTTGAGCATATTGGGATTAGTTCGAAAAACGAATGTCGCAAAAGTTGGTCGCCATTGATGAGGTCTAATTCGCCCTTTCTTGTAGACCTCATGCTCCTGTTCAGAGAGCATACTAAAGTCTACCCAGTTCAGAAGAAACTCCCGCTGCAATCTTGCGAGATAACCACTGCTCATGGACGTGACTGAAGCGGCGGTTGTGGGAAGCCCACCTTTAGTTCTTAGAGTGACAAGGAGTTCGGATTGACCACCGAGGTCGCGAAACTCTTTAAGAAGCTCGTTGAGCGCCAAAACAGCGCGCACTGTAGGAGGCTTGTAGTCAGCACCAACCGGCCTTGCACCAATTAGCCAATCTGCCTGTCTAGGCCTCCCACGCTTGGCAGTCGTGGCTTCCACATAAAACATCTCTAGTAATCCATCGGGAGTGACTGAGCTATGCAAACACGCCGGCCAACCATTGGTTCGAGTGGCTTTTGCGCGTAAGCTGAGTAGCTCGTGGGCTCTCAAACCTGTTCCCGCTTGCAGCACGATTGAGCAGGCTGCAACACACGTGACAATTAAATAACGAAGTACGAGAAGCGGCTTGTCGAGGACGAGATGATCGCCTTCGGAATTCCGCCTGGTAGCCTTTTCACCAAGTAACAGTGATTCCCCGCCATTAGGCATCGGTATCTGCATTTCCTTTGCGAACGCGTTGACCTGAGCGTACAACTCTAGACGATCAGCAACGCTAATCTCGTCCCAATCCTTTTTAAAACCCCTGATGCTAAGAAGCTTTCCTACTGCAACGCGTAGTGCTTCCACAGAGTGGTCCATCACGCGTGACGCCGCATTTAGTATCGGTATCGCAACCTCATCAGGAATTGCAGGTATGGTTTTACTTCCTCGTTTGAGTCCTAAGTCTTTGTTCACTACTTCGTAAGGCGACTTATCATCGTAAGGCGCAAGTTTGAGAGTCCTTGCACCTAGGCTGGACATTGCTAAGCGCTGCCTATGGATCAGAGTTAGAACATTGACAGATGGAATAACGCCAGCGTGGGTAGGCTTTCGTGAGGCGCCCCATCGTTCTGCATCCCTTGTTCCTGCTTCGTGCACTATAACTGCGTACTCAGCAAAGGCCCATGAGTCTCCTGTGTCCAAATCGTCGAGATCCTTTATGCCCTCATCAATCATGAAGCTCGCGAGATCTCTTACTCCAATAAGGACCCTTTGTAGCCCGCCCGCAGTTGTAGCTGCAGATGCCTGCGGCATGTAAACCAGCGTCCATACGAAGCATTTAAGAGAGAAGAGAAGATCCTGATGTTCAGGCGCGAAAAGCGACTCCCCATTTATAAGAGGCCTGTCCCATCTCATCACCGCGTTCTTTTTTACTTGACCAGGAGTTTCATTGGGAAGCATCCAGACGCGAGCGTTAAAATCTGCACCTGCGAAAGTAAGTCGGCTCAGCTTTTTGCTTTCACGTGTTGGCATATTCTATTCCAACGGCGGTATGGGGTTGAGGACTAATTGTTCCAGTCGCTTCGCATTTGCTTTCTTAAGCGTGGATGCGAGAGCTGAGCCAAGGCGGTCGTATGCACTTCCATACCGCTCTCTGAAACGCTGCGTGCCAAGAGTGCGGAGCGCCTCACCGTACCTCTCGAAAATTTGAATTCTGCGCCCGATGGAAACGTCGTCATTCATTTCGACGGCAAGAGGACACGCCGGACACAAGCCATAGCCAGTGCACATGCGCCCATTAATTTGACCCGGCATTGGGCTTTGAAATGGATCCAGACATTGGTAGCCGGGTGACGCCGCAGATCGATCGCCGAAGTGACTGCGTGAGTCAACTTTCGTATTGCTATCGTGGTATCGAAACTGTAAAGCCATGGCTCCAGCTAACGCTTCCTCGTCATTTCTGCGAGTTACTTTAGAACGGTAGTTATTGTGTGTGACCGAGACCGTGCTGTGTCCAAGGAGAACACGGACCTTGTCCGTATCCCCAAGTATTTCATCGAGGTACTCGGCCCCCGCTAACCGAAGGGCGCTTGAGCCTGCGGCCTTGAGTCCTTGCTCCTTGAAGAACCTTGACTTCCTCTCGGCTGAAAGATTGTAGGTCCCACGGAGCGGTTGTCCCAGTGAGCGGATTGCGCCGATCCTTCGAGTCTTGAACTTGCACGCGTACAGAAATAGATCGTCACGTACTCGTTGCGGGGCGTGCGCCCGAAGATGTTTGGTCCATCGTTCAACGAAGTCGATAACGTTGCAGGGATTGAACAACTCGTCGCCTTTAAAAAAAGAGCGATGGACCATGCCTTTCCCGCGAAACTTTATGCTCGATAGTTTGTACTTGTTTGAAAATATTCCTGAACATCTGTCGATGTTTGAAATACGCAAGCAGCACATTGGCTGTTCGTTCCAATGCGTGAAGCACTGAAGGATGATGAAGGCAGGCATCAGGTCATTGACGCTTGGGCCGATCAGTTTTGCGACACGCAGGTAACCCATCTCTTCCAAGCGGAGAAAGAAATCAGGTTCGTGATGCTTAAGCCATTTACGTTCCGGAAGTATGCCTCCGTACTTGACTATCGCTTGAGCGCACAGTCCCTCAAGAGTGTTTGAAATAACTGAACTAATTTTGATGAGGGAAAGGTTGTGATCTATCTGTGTAAGCGAGGCATCCAACTCTCTAAAATTTTGTTCATGCGCATTTATCGCGGCGGTCATCAACCTCAAAAAATGCTCTTGTGATATTGCTTCCTTCTCTTTCCCCTCATTTCTGTGTGGATTGTCTCCAGGCCACGGATTAATTGGAATATCATGCTGGACGCCGAGCTTTGATAGCTTTGGAGAAAGCCGTGAGATCAACTTACGTAGGGCACTCAGCTTGTGCATCCTATCGGAATAGCCCCAAACGCATTTTTGTCCATCTCTTCTTTTTCTTAGCCATTGTGTAAAATCTTGAAAAGTTGCTTGATCAAGGCTACGTAGCTCGGTATGAGGAGAGGTTTCGTTCAGGTATTGAATAATTCCGTAGCGAAGCGATCGGTGCGTTCCGTTCCGAGTTGTTGCTCTTTCTGATGCAAGGATGGCAAGTGTTGCATCAATGAGATCTTCGGCGATTTGAGAGAGACCTGCCCATCCGGAAAAGTCGTAAAGCTTGATATCTTCATCGAGTGGCCCTTCGCACTGAAAGTGCAGTAATCCTTTTTTCTCAACTCGAGAGAAACGCAATTGAGTAGGACCGAATGAATTCTGGCCGGACTCCGTTCGAAATCGCGTACGTTTCATGTTGTGTACCCATCCAGTGCATTCATTAGATGGCGTTGATCCTTCTCGGACAACTCCTCTTCTAGAAGCAGGCTCGCGTTTAGATATATTTGTTCTGTGGTAGATCTGTTTGCATGTCCAAGAAGCGCCTGAACTTTCTTTGCCGGGTCGGGATTTCCCGCACGCGCTTCCAGGATGAAGTGCCACAAAGCAAAAGAATGTCTACAAGCGTGCGGGGACGGGATACTGTTGTTTCCGGTTTTTGCAACTGCACTTGTTGCGGCGCGCCTCATTATCTTTCTGAAGTTATTTGCTGTTAGCGGTTGACCACGAGAATAACGAGCAACCACATGATTGACGAAGACTTGGTTATGCTGTGCCTTTCCTTCCGAAGCGAGTACGGCGTCGGCACGCTCGGTAGAAATATAGATGCTTAGTTCTGCCAATAGCCAAATAGGGACAATGAGTTTTCGATGCGTTCCTCCTTTTCCCATTACTTGTATGTGGCAAGCTGCAAGAGAATTTTCCTTACCGACTTTTTGAAATGGCAAATCGCTAATCTTGATTGATAGCGCCTCTGAGATCCGGGCACCGGTATTTAGCAAGAAGGCAAACAAGAGGCGATCCCGAGTCAGGACTTGCGTTTTTTCACTAGGCATCTGGCCAAGATTTTTGCTAATTGCCTCTACAAGGTCCGTAGCAATATGTTTCACCAGCGCATCCGTTGCAGGTGTCTTTGGCACTTGAACGTCCGGCGCTATGACACGCTTTTCGATTCCTCGTTGCAGGACCTTTGCGATCTTGAAGCGATTCTTCAAACGCCCGTTATTCTGCAGATAATGGAAGAGCCGCTTTGCAGTCGAGACCCGCTTGATGACCGTCCGATCTGCGTAATTCAGAGATGTCTGCGGACTCACTACGTACAACATGCTATCGGCATACTGCTGGAGCAGTTCGTCCGAAAACTCTGCAAGAGTTGTGCTGATTTCGTTGGCGAAGAGCAGGAGGTCAACCAAGTCTTCAGCGTTAGCCTTACTTGTATTGGACTGGTGGCGAAGTTTTGGCCTACCCAGCAGGCTAACGTTCTCCGAAATCAAGAAGTCATAGACGTCGGGGATAGGGACTGACGTACGTCTATCGACAACGAAGTAGAAGCCCGCGGGAAGCGCGGCGGTAGACCCCAGCAAGTGACGCGCCTGCCCACGGGCAGGCAGAACAACCGTTTGGGCGATCTGAGGCTGGTAGATATCCAAGACTGCTTCTCCCGGGGGCCGGAACGAAGAAATCACGGCCTTGGGGATCATGCAATCTAGCGAGCAGCCAACATCGGGCTAAGTTGAACACTGTCTACCAAGGCTTCGGGACCTAGCTTAGTTCGTTCAGTGTTCCATCTCAACGAAAGCGTTGCTAACCAACGTTTAACGCAGCCCTACGTTGTGAACAATCTACCAAAACACCATACCGTGCTCACATCCCCGGTACGGGTTCACCGACTGCGAGAAGCCGATGTCGGGCGAGTTGTTGCGGCTGATGATGCTGCGCGCGATTTCCTCGGCCACCACGGTCTTGGGACGCATGGCGGCCTCGCCGTCGGCATCGAGCGCGCCCCAGCCATCGTCTATCTCGACGGCGGTGGTGACCGCGAAGCGGCCGGGCACGTAGGCGGTGGTGCCGCGCCCCTTGATGACCGTACGCGAGCTGCGGACATCGCGCTCAGCTGCCGCGCTCGTGCCGGGGAAAGAGTTCTTCTGCATGCCGTTAGTATTCTTACTAACGAAGCCTGGTGCAAGCAACGTGTACCGGTCCGAGGAGCGAGCACAACCGCTACGACGCGGTGCAGGGCGCAGTCGCAGCGGGGGAATGGAGAATCGGGAAACGGGAAACGGAAACGGGAAAGCAACAGCAACAGCAACAGCAGAAAGCGCCGCCGTTGCGATTCCCCATTCCCTATTCCCGATTCCCTAATCCCCGCCGTAAAGCGCCTGCGCCGACTGAAACAGAATCCAGCTGGTGGCAATGAACTTGTCGCCGCCGAGCGGGCGGTTGCCGCGGTGGGTGTGGGTGAAGGCGGTGGGAGCGATCAGCAGGCTGCCGGTGCGTGGGCGCGCCTTGCGTTGCTGGAACAGGAATTCGGTTTCGCCCTGCTCGAATTCCTCGTTGAGATACAGCGTCCACAGCAGATGGCGATGCAGCGTGTCGGCATTGGCATCGCGCGGATACAGCTCGCAATGCCAGTACGGGTAGCCGCCCTGGTCGGCGGTATACCACTGCAGATTGATCGCACCCGGGCGCAGGCAGGTACGTGCCAGATCGCCCAGCGCCTGGTCGCTCATCTGCACGATATCCTCGGCCACCAGGCGATGCGCTGTGCCATCGGCGGTGGTGACCTGCAGCATCAGCGGTGAAATCAACGCCTGCGGATACTGCCGCAGATACGTGAGCACGCCATCGAACACGGCCTGTTGCAGGCGGTTTTCCACTTCCGCCCATTCGGCCATCCCACTGATGCGCAGGTCGCGGCTGTGTTTGAGGTCGGGAAAGACGCCGCCACCGATGCGGCCGGGATGCAGCTGCTGGCTCTGGCGCATGCGGTGCACGATGGCCACGCACTCCTCGCGCGCGATGGCGTTGTCGGTGATCTGGATGAAGTCGGGTTGGCTCATGCGCCTGACCATAGCAATCCGGCGCGCCGGCTGCAGCGTTCGACAGGCGGTGCGTGCCGGGGGATCAGCACGCGAGGTTGTCGGGATCACCCGTGCGTGGCCAGGTGGCGCCACCGCACACGGTGGGCAAGCGCGGTGCCGAGGCGATGTGTCCTGCCTGCTTTGCTTGTTGCTTGTTGCTTGTTGCTGGTTGCCCGTGTCGTGGCTGGAGCATGCAAGGCGCCAAAGAAAAACCCCGCCGAAGCGGGGTTTTTCGTCACGCAACGCGTGCTGCGGCGATCAGAACTTGTAGTTGATCGAAGCGGCCAGCACGTCGCCCTTCACGTCGTAGCTGCCGGCCAGACGGTCGCCGGTGGCGCTGCGGGTGTCGCTGGTCGGGTCGCTGGTGAACAGGTGGGTGTAGCCGAAGTTGTACTCGGTCTGCGCCGACGGACGCCAGCTCATACCCAGCGAAACCCACTTGCGGCTCGCGTCCGGCACGCGCACGTCGCGGTGTTCGGCCGTGGTCGGGGTCTGGTCGTACGCCAGGCCGCCGCGCAGGGTCACCGTGTCGCTCATGCGGTAGTCGGCACCGATCGAGGCGAAGGTGGTGTCGCGGTAGGAGAAGTCCAGCACGCTATCGGGCTGGTTGGAGGCGAAGTCCACGGTGACCTGGTCGAACTTGCTCCAGGCGGTGCGGGTGACGTCGGCCATGATCGACCACTGCTCGTTCACGTTATGCGTGAAGCTGGCGGTGGCGCTGGCCGGCAGCTTGACGGTGGCGCGGCCCTTGGTGTCGACGAAGGTACCCGGCGCGGCTACGCCCAGCACGGCGGCAGCACTGCCCGGCACGGTGAAGTCGGCGGTGCCGTCGGTGATCTTGTGTTCCACCTGCGAGCGGTAGCTGAAGCCGATGTGGGTGTTCTCGTCGATGCTGAACAAGCCGCCCAGGGTGAAGCCCACTTCGGTGCTGTCGCCCTTGATGCGCGAGTAGCCATCGGCGCTGCCCGGCGCGAAGCCCGGCACGCGGCGCGCAGCCAGCACGCTGCCGAAATCCACGGCGTTGGCCAGGTCGATATCCAGACGCTCGGCGAACACCGAGGCACCGAAGGACACGTACGGGTTCACGTCATAGGAGAACGCGACGTTGAAGTCGATCGCCTGCAGCTCGGTCTTGGTGCCGTGGTAGCGGCCGACCCAGTCGCGGTCGTATTCGGTCTTGAAGCCGAACGGCACGGTCAGCGAGGTGCCCAGGTGCATGTTGTCGTTCTCGCCGAACGGCACGTGGAAGTACATCGCCGGGACCGGCGCGATCATGCCGGCGTCGCCGCCGTTGCCGCCGGAGACCGGAGCGCCGTTGGCGTAGGCCGCGGTGTCGGGCTGGAACTTGGCCGAGAAGCTGATGGCGCTGACGTCGGCCTGGAACAGGCGACCGTCCAGCTGGCGCATGCCTGCCGGGTTGTTGGCGATGATGGAGGCATCATCCGGGGCGCTGCCCGAACCTGCGAATGCGCGGCCAAGGCCCTTGGCGCTGTTTTCCTTCAGCTGGAACGCGGCGCCGTGCGCCTGACCAACGGCCAGCACGCCAGCGATACCGACGGCCAACAGGGTGGCGCGGCTGAGAGTGGAAGCGGTAGACATAAGTTGTAGCTCTCCGGATAAGGACTGCAATGGTCGGTTCAGCGCCCGCGTCCAGCACCAATCCAGTGCCCGGAGCGCGCCGGAGACCCCCCCCCGACATACGACGCCGTACGCAGTATACCCATGACGATTAACCGAACAATAACGAGGCGCGCGCTGAACGTGCCGTCAGGTTAGGGCTGGGTTCAGCAGCGTGGACCGGCTATTGTCGCCGTCCGATGTTCGTCTCTCTTCCTTCCCGCAAGAAACCCACCCCGCGCTGGGCAGTGCCGTTGCTGTTCGCCACGGTGTGGCTGGCGTATCTGTGGTCGATCAGCCGGCCGGGCGAGGCGCGCAATACGTTGTGGCTGGACTGGGGCGCGCTCTCCAGCGGGGTCTCCAATCTGGGCGACTGGTGGGCCACCTTGCGCGACGGCAGCGTGCTGCGCCTGTTCACGGCGCTGTTCCTGCACGCGGACTGGTCGCATCTGCTCGGCAACCTGGTGTTCCTGCTGATCTTCGGGCTGCCGGCCGAACGCATCCTGGGCCCGTGGCGGTTGTTGCTGCTGTTTCTGGTCGGCGGCGCGGCCTCCAACCTGGCGGCGATCTTTGCCATCGGCACGCCGGACCGGGTGATCATCGGCGCCTCGGGTGCGGTGTCGGCGTTGATCGGCACGTACCTGGCGCTGTTTCCGGGCGCCAAGCTGGGCGTGGTGCTGCCGCTGGGCGTGTTTCTGGAATTCATTCGTGTGCCGGCGCCGCTGTTGATCGGCGCCTGGGCACTGCTGCAGGTGGTGTTCGCCTATATCGGCCCGGCGTTCGGCATGGTGGCGTGGTCGGCACACATCGCCGGCTTCGTGTTCGGCATCGTGTACGGCCTGTACGTGCGCGCGGCAATCGCGCGGCGGCTGCGCAAGCGCCACGGTTTCTGAGCCGCGCAGCATCCGGGCTGTAGCGGCAGGCCGCACCCCATGCGTGGCCGAGGTACCGGCACGATGCCGCGCACGTCGCTGTCCAGGCGCGCGCCTATAATCGTGTGCATGTCCAAGTCTCTGTACAAAGTCACCTTCCTCAATCACGGCAAGGTGTACGAGCTCTACGCGCGTGAGGTCACCGGCAGCCATCTGTGGGGCTTCAACCAGATCGGCGAGCTAGTGTTCGACGTGCACGACGGGCTGGTGGTGGACCCCACCGAAGAACGCCTGCGCGAGGAATTCGGCAATACCAAGACCTTGCACCTGCCGATGCAGAGCATCGTGCGGATCGAAGAAGTGGAGAAAAAAGGCCAGTCGGTGATTCGCGATGCCACCACCGGCGACAAGGTGGTCACCCCGTTCCCCTCGCCGATCAAGCCACGCTGATGCGCATTGTGGTGCCCGACGACTACCAGGGCGCCGTCGCTCAGCTGCCCTGCCTGCAGCAGATGCAGGGCCACCCGGTGCAGGTGCTCGGCGCGTTGGACGCGGAGCTCGACGCGCGTGCCGCATCTCTGGCCGACGCCGACGCATTGGTATTGATCCGCGAACGCACGCGCGTGGATGCGGCGCTGCTGCAACGGCTGCCGCGGTTGAAACTGATCAGCCAGACCGGGCGCGTTGGCGCGCATGTGGATGTGGCGGCGTGCACCGCATCGGGTGTGGCGGTGGCCGAAGGCGTCGGCTCGCCGGTGGCGCCGGCCGAGCTGACCTGGGCGCTGATCCTGTCGGCCAGCCGTCGGCTGACCGACTACCAGCATGCATTGCAGCAGGGACGCTGGCAGGCGCTTGGCGATCCCGGCCTGGGCCGCGTGCTGCATGGGCGCACGCTGGGGATTTGGAGTTATGGGCGGATTGGCCAACGCGTGGCCAGCTTCGGGCGCGCGTTCGGCATGCAGGTGCTGGTGTGGGGCGGGGCGGCATCCTGTGCGCAGGCAGCGCGCGATGGGTTCGCGGTTGCGGGCAGCCGCGAGGAACTGTTCGAACGCAGCGACGTGCTGTCGCTGCATCGGCGCCTGACTGCGCAGACACGTCATGACATCACCGCACAGGATCTGGCGCGCATGCGCGCCGACGCGTTGCTGGTCAACACCAGCCGTGCCGAGTTGATCGCCCCTGGCGCCCTGCTCGCTGCGTTGGACGCGGGCCGGCCGGCGCAGGCCGCGCTGGATGTGTTCGAGCACGAGCCGGTGCTGGACCCGCGCGATCCGCTGCTGCGGCATGCGCGCGTGCTGGCGACACCGCATCTGGGGTACGTGGAGCGCGACAGCTACGCGCTGTATTTCGCCGCGGCGTTCGATAACGTGCTGGCGTTCGCGGCGGGCACACCGCGCAACCTGGTCAATCCTGAGGTGTTGGCAACAACCCAGCGGGTGTGATTCCCCGCTGGGTGAGCGCGGCCCGGAAGCAGCCGACCAGCCGCGCGCGCTGCTGCCAGGTGAGCGGCGATTGATGTTGGGTGCCGCATGCACCACTCCCACACCAATCCTCTGCGAGACGACCAAACCCGCCTGACGACGGGCCACGACGTTGCATGGGCCGCTCTTAGTTGCCCGGTTCGGTGGACGCTGGCGTGTCCTTTGGCGGCCCCGGCTGCACCGGTTCGGCTGGCGCTGCGGGTGCAGTGGCCGGCTTGGCCTTGCCTGCCGGTTCGGCCGATGTGGGCTTGTCCGTGGTCGCCGGGCGCGCTGCGGCGGGCTTGGGATCGGCACCGGTCTTGGCTGGCTTGGCCTTCTGCGCGGCCTGCGCCTTGGCTTTGCGTGCAGCCTGCGCCTTGGCGGCGGAGCCGGGTTGCTTGAGTTCGGCCAGGGCTTCGGCGATCGGGCCGTCGCCCGGCAGTACGTCGCCGGCGCTGTAGCCCTCTTCGCCTTCGTCGTCGCCGCGCAGGTGGCCCGGCAAGGTGGCTTCGCTGTAGTCGGTCAGGCTGGCCGACACATCGGCATCCCCGGGTTGCGGTTCGGGGGTGAGCAGTACGTCCGGCACGATGCCGCTGGCCTGGATCGACTTGCCGCTGGGCGTGTAATAGCGCGCGGTGGTGAGCTTGACCGAGTCGCCGTTGTCCAGCGGCAGCACGGTCTGCACCGAGCCCTTGCCGAAGGTGCGGCTACCGATGATGCGTGCGCGCTTGTTATCGCGCAGCGCGCCGGCCAGCACTTCCGACGCGCTGGCCGAACCGGCATCCACCAGCACCACGACCGGTGCGCCGCTCAGCAGATCGCCCGGAGTGGCGTCGAACTTGGCATCGCTGATCGAGATGCGCCCGCGCGTGCTGACGATATTGCCCTTGTCCAGCAGATCGTCGGCCACCTGCACCGCCGAGGTCAGCAGACCGCCGGGGTTGCTGCGCAGGTCCAGCACCAGCCCGCGCAACTTGCCGCCGGCCTGCAGCTGCTTGAGGTTCTTCTGGAAATCGGCACCGGTGTCGGCCTGGAAGGTGCTGATGCGGATGTAGCCGTAGCCCGGCTCCAGCAGCTTGCTGCGCACGCTGGCCACGCGGATGGTTTCGCGCTGAAGGGTCACATCGAACGGCTTGGGCGTCTTGTCGCGCATGATGGTCAACACGACCTTGCTGCCGGATTCGCCGCGCAGCGGCTCCATCGCCTTGCTGGCATCGATCGGCTTGCCGTCGATGGCCACGATCACATCGCCGGCGCGGATGCCGGCGCGCGCGGCCGGGGTGTCGTCGATCGGCGCGATCACCTTGAGGGTGTTGTCCTGCTGCTGTAGCAATTCCACGCCGATGCCGTCGTAGGCGCCGGTGGCCTGTTCGTCGAAGGCTTCGGCATCTTCCTTGTCGAAATAGGTGCTGTGCGGGTCCAGGTCCGAGAGCAGGCCGCGCACGGCGGAGTGCATCAGCTTCTTGTCTTCGACCGGGTCGACGTAGGCCTGCTTGACCGCGTTGTAGACCGCCACGAAACGGCGGATCTCATCCAGCGGCACCTTGGAAACAGCGGCTTCATTGGCTTCCGGGTCGTCCGCGCTGGCCTGGGCGGCGGCGGGGCCGGCCTTCTGCGCCCAACCAGGCGACGCGAACAGGGCCAGCGACAGGGCAACGGACAGGACGGCTACGCGCATGAAGCACTCCGACAAAGAGATAAGGCGCCCCGCAGCGCGGAGCTGACCGGATTATGCGCGAAGCAGCGGTAAATCCGCGTTGAATCGCGGGCGGTGCGCGGCGCTCAGCGGCGTTGCAGCCAGCTCGATGGATCCACCGGCTGCCCGTTGCGTCGCAATTCGAAGTACAGCGCCGGCACGCCCTGCCCGCCCGAACTGCCGACCTTGGCGACCGCGTCGCCACGTTTGATCGATGCGCCGGCATCGCGCAGCAAGGTGTCGTTATGCGCGTACAGGCTCATGTAGCCGTTGCCGTGGTCCACGATCAGGATCATGCCGTAGCCGGTCATCCAGTCGGAAAACACCACCGTGCCATCGGCCACTGCGGTCACGGTGGTGCCCTTGGGCGCGCCGATCAGCACGCCCTTGCTGGTGTGGCCATCGGGCAAGGTGGCGTTGAAGCGCGCCAGCAGATTGCCCGCCACTGGCCAGCTGAGCCCACCGACCTTGGGGGCCGGTGCGTTGGCGACCACCTTGGGCGGGGTCTTGCCGGGGCGATCGGAACGCTCGGTTTTGCTGCGTTTGGCCTGCGCGGCGGCTTCGGCGGCAGCGCGTTTTGCGGCAGCGCGCCGTTCGGCTTCGGCCTTGGCGGCCGCTGCGCGCAGATTGGCGAGCAGTTGTTCCAGCGCCTTGGCGTCCTGGCCGATTGCCTTTTCGCGCTCGGCGCGCTGCTTGTAGCGATCGTCCAGCTGCGCGACGGTGGCCGCCTGTTGCGAGCGGTCCTTCTGCAGCGTGGCCGCCTGCGCCTTCTGCTGCGCGCGTGCGGCATCCAGCGCCTGGCGCCGGGTGGCGATGTCCTGTTCCACTTTCGCCAGGGTATCCAGTTGCGTGGTCAGGGCGTGGATGCGTTGCGCACGTGCGTTTTGCACATAGCGGTGATCGGCCAGCATGCGCGTGGCATCGCCCACCGTGTCCTGCGACAGCAGCACCTTCAACGGTGCATTGCGGCCCACCTGATCGGCAGCGCGCAACAATGCCGCCAGCTGCGTGCGCTGGCTCTGCAGGCCGCGCTGCAACTGCGCGCGTTCCTGCTGCAGGGTGGACAGATGCTGTTCCTGCGCGCGCATCGCCGCTTCGGTTTCGCTCAAGGCGCGTGCGGTCTTGGCCACTTTCTCGTCGGCCTGGCGTAGCTGTTGCGCAGCAGTGCCGCGTTTGCCTTCCAGTTCGCGCCGATCGGCGCTGATGGTCTTGAGCTCATCGCGCAGCTGCTGCAGTTTGCGCTCGGTCTCGCGCTGGCTCTGCGCGCTTGCGCCCACGCTGCCCAGCAACGTGCAGGCCAGCACACCCGCCGCCAGCCACATCCACCCACGGCCGGTGGCGGGAGCGAGCGGCAGGCGCGGCAGCGGTGCGGACGAAGGGGGCAACGAAAGATCCAGTGACTTCAGGCAGGTGCGCGATTGTAGCCAAGCATGATGTGATCGCCGCCACGCCCCAGACTACCGCCGCCGCGCGAGGTTCAGCATGAAGCCCCAAATTCTCCTCCTGGCACTGTCCCTGGTCTGCACGAGCGCCTGGGCCGAGGAGGACGTCAGCAAGGTCAACGGCAAGATCAGCGCAGATGCCGGCAAGACCTACGGCGCCCTGGAAACGGTCAACGGCTCCATCGAGATCGGTGCCGGTGCGCAAACCAAGAACGTGGAAACCGTCAATGGCGGCATCCGCATCGGCGACAACGCGCGCACCGGTGGCGTGGAAACGGTCAACGGCTCGATCACGCTGGGCCAGAAAGTCACCGTGTCCGGCGGGCTGGAGACGGTCAACGGCAGCATCCTGGCCGAGCGTGGCAGCCAGATCAGCGGCGGCGTGGAAACGGTCAATGGCAGCATCGGGCTGGTGGGAACCGAGCTCGGCAAGGGCATCGAGACGGTCAACGGCGACATCACTGTCGGGGTGGGGTCGCATGTGCGCGGCGGCATCGAAGTGAGCAAGCCGAGCTTCGGTTTTTCGTTCCAGCCCTCGCGCAAGCCGCGCGTGGTGATCGGCCCGGATGCGGTGGTCGATGGGCCGTTGCACTTCGAGCGCGAGGTCAACCTGTACGTGCACCGCAGCGCCAAGATCGGCGCGGTGAGCGGCGCCACCGCGCGCAGCTTCGACAGCGACGTCGCACCGAAGGACTGACCAACGCAGCGTGCACCTGCCGGTGCGTGCGCCGGATCCAGGGCGCACGCTCCAGGCGCCCTGCCCGGCCCGCCATGCAACCGCAGTACACGCAGCCGCGCGCTCACCCCGCCGTCCGACGCACGCTCTAAGATCGGGATTCCGCCGCACGAGGAGTTCCGATGCCCCGCAAGATCCTGTTGTGCCTGGCCGCGACGCTGGCCCTGGCCGGCTGCAAACGCGAACCCGCCGCTGCGCCCGGTGCGCCTGCCGCGCAGACGCCGACCGAGAGCGCGCCCACCGCGCCGGTCAGCCGCCACACCTTCTCCCCGGAAATGACCACGGGCGACTTCGCCGAACTGGTCAAGACACTGGCGTCGGACGACTTCGAAGGCCGCGGCCCGGGGACGCCGGGCGAAGAAAAGACCGTGACCTACATCCGCGACCAGATGCAGCGCATCGGGCTGCAGCCGGGCAATGGCGACAGCTGGTTCCAGGAAGTGCCGATGGTGGAAACCACCGCCGATGCATCCACCGCGCCCAGCCTGCGCAGCGGCGAGCAGACCCGCACCCTCGCCTTCGGCACCGACATCGTGGTCGGCACGCGCTCCGGCCAGGCCGAGGTCAAGCTGGACAACAGCGAGCTGGTGTTCGTCGGATACGGCGTGGACGCACCCGAGCAGCAGTGGAACGACTATGCCGGCCAGGAGTGGAAGGGCAAGACGGTGGTGATGTTCGTCAACGACCCGGGCTTCCACACCGACGATGCCAAGTTGTTCGATGGCAAGCGCATGACCTACTACGGGCGCTGGACTTACAAGTTCGAAGAAGCCGCACGCAAGGGCGCGGCTGCGGCGTTGATCGTGCACGACACGCCCGGCGCCAGCTACGGCTGGGACGTGGTGAAAAATTCCTGGTCCGGCCCGCAATACGACTTGCCGGCCAAGGACGACCCCGACCCGCGTCTGCCGGTGCAGGGCTGGATCAGCGCCGAAACCGCCAAGCAATTGTTCGCCAACGCCGGATTGGACCTGGCGCAGGCCTACAAGGACGCCAGCAAGCGCGGCTTCAAGCCGGTGCCGTTGAAGGCCAGCTGGTCGGTCGATCTCAAGAGCACCATCGCGGCCAAGACCTCGCGTAATGTGGTCGGCGTGCTGCCGGGCACCAGCCACGCCGACGAGGCGGTGCTGTACATGGCGCACTGGGACCACCTGGGCAAGCATCCGGGCGAACGCGGCGACAACATCTACAACGGCGCGGTGGACAACGCCACCGGCGTGGCCGGCATCCTGGAAATCGCCGATGCATTCGCGCACCAGGATCCCAAGCCGGCGCGCTCGGTGGTGTTCCTGGCGGTCACGCTGGAAGAATCGGGCCTGCTCGGTTCCAAGTATTACGTGGCCAACCCGAGCTTCCCGCTGGACAAGATCGCGGCGGTGATCAATCTGGATGCGATGTCGGTGGCCGGGCGCGCACGCGATGTCACCGTGGTGGGCATGGGCAGCTCGGAGCTGGAGGACATCCTCAAGCCGATCGCCGCCATGCAGGGGCGCACCCTGCACGCAGAAGCCACCCCGCAAAGCGGCTCGTACTTCCGCTCGGATCACTTCAACTTCGCCAAGGCCGGCGTGCCGGCGTTGTATGCCGATGGCGGCGAAGACCTGCGCGAGGGCGGCACTGCCGCCGGACGTGCCGCGGCCGAGGACTACGGACGCCATCGTTATCACGCCCCGGGCGACGAATACGACGCCGCCACCTGGAAGCTCGATGGCACCATCGAAGACCTGCAGGTGGTCTATGGCGTGGGCAAGGAGGTCGCTGCCGGCGAACGTTGGCCCAACTGGTACCCCGGCAACCCGTTCAAGGCCGCGCGCGATCGCATGATGGCCGGCAAGCCTGGCGCGAGCGCGGCGAGCGCGCAGCCGGCCGACGCTGACAGCGCGGCCACGCAGACGCACAAGGCCCAATCTCCACGCTGAGGCCGCCGCGCCGTCATTGCCGCACGGTGTGGCACCACTGCGTCAGCGACCTGCCTTGCGCGACCATCGCTGGAAACCAATCTGTTACGCAAAAGGCCTCCCACCGGAGGCCTTTTGCATTGTTGCCTCATATGAGGCCTCTGGCGATCAGCCACGCCACATCGTGCAGCTGCGATCTTGCGCGATCAGGGGCCTGCTGCACTGACCTTACATCTCAGCCCATGGATGGGACGCATGGCCATGCGGCAATCGCGCATGCTCTGCGACGCTCAATCTACCCTACCCGCCTGGCAGGCGAACGAGACGTGCGCCACTCAATCGTTCTCCACGCTCACCACGTGACCGTCTTCCGGATCCACGTGCAGTTCGACTTTCTGCCCGTTGCGCTTGGCATCGGCCTTCCACAGGCCATCCTTGAACTTGAGGTCGTGCACATCGGCATAGCCGCCGGTGGAGAGCGACGCGCGCACGTCGGCTTCGCTGAGCTTGGAGGTGGTCTGGTCGCCATAGACGCGGCCGGTCACCGGATCGATGTGCACGTCCACGTCCTTGCCGTCGCCGCTACGCGCGTCTGCCGTCCAGACGCCATGCTCGAACTTGACGTCGTGCACCTTGGTGTAGCCCTTTGCGGTGAGCATGCTGGTGACCTCACCGGAGGTGAGCGCCTTGGCCGGCTTGTCGGCCGCCTGTGCCAACGCACCCTGCGACAGCAAGGCAAGGGCGCCGATCAGTGCGGTCTTCATCAATGGCTGTGTCATGGGAATGCTCCTGCAGTGAAGTGCGCTCATGCTGGAGGGCGGCCTATCGCCATCAGGTGAAAAACGGGCAAGCGGCCGCAACGAAAGTTCAGTTAGCTGAAACGCCGAGGTGCTTGCTCACCTGCGATGCACGCGATGTTTACATCGACGCGGATGTCGCGGCTGAGCACGCATCGTGTGTTATCCACGATCGCAATCGCAGCAACGTGCGTGTGCTTCTCACCTTGCCAACGCCGTGTGCCCGCGCGCTGCGTGCGCTGGAAAAGCCGCCTTGCGGCGGCTTTGCTTGGCATCAGCGTGTCGTGCGTGCAGCGGATGTGCTTGTTGCCGAGGTCGATGCAGCGGAGCTGCGCGCTGCGGCAGTCGCAACCGGCGCACGCGTGGCGAGTGCGGCCTGTGGCGACAGGATCGCCATCTGCGGCTTGTCGGTGCCGTCCTTGTTGGGGTGCACGTTGTACGCGTAACTGAGGTTCCACCACGAACCGGCCGCCCACCAGGTCCAGCCCAGCCACACGTCTGCATTGGTTTCCATGTGTGCCAACATGCCTTGCAGCGCCTGGTTGCACACCGCATTGTTGGCGGTGCCGAATTCGCCCAGAAAGCCGCGCTTGCGGTTGGTGCGCAGCCACTGCGTGAAGTTGCGCAGGCGCTCGGCGCCGATGGTGCTGCTGACACAGGTGCTGCTGGTGCCGCTGGAATCGGCATCCAGATACTGGTGCACTTCGAAGGCGTAGCGATTGAGCGGGTCGTAGATGGCGGTCAGCGCGGTGGCGTTGGAATAGCCATCGCTCGTGGGGGAATACCAACTGTGCGCGCCGGTCCACAATGCGCCGGGCACCAGAATCAGGTTATTGGCACCGGTCCTGCGGATGGCATCGATGGCGGCCTGCGCTGCGCCGGCCCATTCGCTGGCCGAAATATTGTTGGGCTCATTCATCAGCCCGAACATCACCGCGTTGTCGCTGTTGAACGCCAGCGCCAGACGACGCCAGAGATCGGTAAACGTGGCCACCGGTACTTCCGGGCCGCCGATCTTGTAGCCGTAATACTTGGCGTAGTTGTGGATATCGATGAGCAGATACATACCGGCTGCCTTGGCGCGTGCCACCGCCTGCTGCAGCAACGCGAGCTGTGCCGGGTCCAGTTCGCCGTTCGCGCTGGGCTGCAGCCGCTCCCACAGGATCGGCAGGCGGATGGTATTCATGCCGACACCGGCGAAATAGGTGTAATCGTTGGTCGCGGGGTACATATAGTCCTTGTTGAGGACTCCGGGCTTCTTGGAAGATGCGTACTCGGCACCTGACAGATTGACGCCGGCATAAGTGAGCGCGCGCGTCTGCGCGTGGGCCAGCGACAGGCTCCCGAACACGATGAAAAGCAGCGTAGAGCGCAGTAGCGCGCGCAACGAAAAGCAGACAGCAGACATGACACAACTCCTCAGACGGGGGGCGATGCAGGTAAGTGCATGCGCGTTACGCGCGATGCACTGCATCGGTCTGAGTCAATGCATCAGCCGTGCCCAATTGCTGCCGGTGGCCAGTTCAGCGCCAATATGCGAACTGCATCGCAGTCACACTCTGCAAGGCGCGTTGTCGAGATTGATAGGCCGCACAAAAGCGCGAGATATGGGCCGGTATTTGCGCAAGTGCGGCGTGGGTTCGTCCGTGCTGTCGACTTTGCGTCGTATGGAAGCGCCTGCCGTCAGTGGCATGACGTCATGTCCATGACGCCATGCCGCATTGAAGTGCCACCGAGGTTGCAGGCATAGGCTGCCTCGATCTTTCCGCGAAAAGACCAGGAAAAGTGGCCAATCGCGGCAATGCTCAGCCCGGTAGAAAGCGCGCTCGCTACCGGATGGAAGAGCGACGTGTGATGACGATTGCCTGCGGCGCCCGCACGTGCCTGCACTGGCGCTGTCGTTGCGAACAGCAGCGAAAGCACCTGCGCGCGGGCGTCAGGCGGGCGCCGCAGGCGTTTGCGTGGACACATCTACGGTGTGGTTTGCGTGCCATCCGCGCCCAGCTGACGACTATTTGCTAGGCGCGTTGGTCGCGCTTAATCGGTAATCCGGCGCGCACGTGGGCCCAATATCGACATCTGCGGCTTGTCGCGCCCCTGCGCATCCGGTTGCACGTTGAACGGATACGCCCTGCTCCACCACGCGCCTGCCGCCCACCAGGACCAGCCCATCCACACATCGCTGTTGGATTCCATGTAGCCCAGCATGCCGTTGAGCGCGAGATTGCAGGTGGCCGTGTTGCCGGTACCGAATTCGGCAAGAAACCCGCGTTTTTTGTTCAGGCGCAGCCATTCGGTGAAGCTACGCAGGCGCTCGACCCCGATCGTGGCACTGACGCACCCGCCGCTGGTGCCGCTGGAATCGGCATCCAGATATTGATGCGCTTCGATGGCATACCGATTGAGCGGGTCGCGAATGGATGCCATCGCCACTGCATTGGATTGCCCGGCCACTGTGGAGTACCAGCTATGCGCGCCTGTCCATAACGCACCCGGCACCAGAATCAGATTGTTTGCACCGGTTTTACGAATGGTGTCGATCGACGCCTGCGCGGCTCTTGCCCACGCTTGCGGATCGATGTCGTAAGGCTCGTTCATCAGCCCGAAGATCACGGCGTTGTCGCTCTTGAAGGCGATCGCCAGCCGTCGCCATAGATCGTTGAAGGTGCTGATCGGCACTTTCGTGCTGCCGATGGTGTGGCCGTAATATTTGGCGTAGTTGTGCACATCCACGATCACGTACATGTTGGCCGCCTTGGCGTTGGCGACCGCCTGCCGGATCAACGCCAGCTGCGCCGGATCCAGCTCGCCGCCCGCTTTTGGCTGCAGCCGTTCCCACAGGATCGGCAGGCGAACCGTGTTCATGTGCTTGCCGGCGAAGTAGGCGTATTCGTCGGCCGCCGGATAGTGATAATCGATGTTGAGCACGCCGGGTTTTTGCGAGGATTTGATCTCGGCGCCGGATAGATTGATGCCTGCATACTTCAGGCCGGAAGTGCTTTGCGCCTGCGCGAGCGGCATGAGGGCAAGCAATAGCAAAGACAGCGCGCGGCAACGCGGCCGGCGCGTACGCGTGGTGAGGGATTTCATGGGGGAACTCCTGAGACTTCTGCGTGCGAAAGACCTGTGCAAGGACGGCGCGCTGATGCGGGTATGAGCTCGTTCGATGTAAGACAGCAACGCGTCCATCACCAGACTAGGCGTATACGCCCGCACAAACCACGGTTGAGAGGGATCAATCGGCCAAGCTGTGCAGTGACCCGCAGTTCTTGTGTTAGAGCGCGCACGCATGGCGCGAACGTACCGCACCGTTTGCACACGCTTCGAACAGTGGCGCGCATCGCCTGCGCGATGGCGTGCTGTACATCGCGGGCGAATGCAGCTGCATTCGTGCAATGCCTTTGCGCTGCAGCGCCTATCTGTCCATCACGATGGGTTGCCTGATTGGCGATGCTGTCGCCGGGCAATGCCAGCCACAGCGGCAGACAGTGCGCAGGTTTAGTGCGGACGTCGACGCGATAGCGCGGATTGGATGAGATCGCTCGCGCGTCGTCCATGCATCGTGGCGCGCAGGCGTCGCATCAGGGCGTCGCCGAGACGGCAGCCTCGCACTGCAAGTTGCACCAGCGCATGGACGATATGGCCAGCGCTCGATACCGGGCTGTTGCATGCGATCGAACAGCGCACATCGGCAACACGCAGCGCGTGAGCTGGCGCGCGATTGCCTCTGCCTTCTGCTGCCCGCAGCGAGCCAGCGGCGGTCTGCCCTTCTCCGAAGCAGGCGGCCCCACGCGCTGCGGCAATGACAAAAAAGTGGCCGCAACACTGGTTGCGACCACCTCTGGCTGCGCCGCTGCTTACTTGCCGGCGCGGCGTGCGTACTTGCTCAGGATCGCCATCTGCGGCTTGTCGCTGCCGTCCTTGCCCGGTTGCACGTTGAAGGGATAGTCCGGCTTCCACCAGGCGCCCGCCGCCCACCAGGTCCAGCCCAGCCACACGTCGCTGTTCTTTTCCATGTAGGTCAGCATGCCTTCCAGCGCCTTGTCGCAGACCGGATTGTTGGCCGTGGCGAATTCGCCCAGAAAACCCTTCTGCTTGTTCTCGCGCAACCACGAAGTGAAGCCCTGCAGCTTTTCTTGGCCTACCGAGTCGCTGGTGCACACCGGCTTGGTGCCGCTGTAGTCCTTGTCCAGGTACTGATGCGCTTCGAAGGCCAGGTTGTTGCCCGGGTCCTTGAGGATTTCCAGCGCCTTTGCGTTGGAGACGCCGTAGCTGGTGCTGCGCCAGCTGTGTGCGCCGGTGTAGGCGGTGCCCGGCACCAGGATCAGGTTCTTCGCGCCGGTCTTGCGGATCGCGTTGATCGCCCCCTGCGCGGCATTGGCCCAGTCGGGTGCGGAAATGCCATTGGGCTCGTTCATCAGCCCGAAGATCACCGCCTTGTCGTCCTTGAACTCCAGCGCCAGCCGGCGCCACAGATCGGCCAACGCGCCGGCCGGCACATCGCTGGTGCCGATGCGCTTGCCGTTGTACGTGGCGTAGTTGTGCAGATCCAGGATCAGGTATTGCTTGTTGGCCTTGGCTGCTTCAAGCGACTTCTTGATCAAGCCCAATTGGGCCTGGTCCAGCTGACCATTGAGCTCGGGCTGCACGCGTTCCCACAGAAACGGCAGGCGGATCGTATTCATGCCTTTGCCGGCGAAATAGCTGAAATCCGAGGCGGCAGGGTAGGTGTAATCCTTGAACAAGGTGCCGGGCTTCTTGCGCGAGTTGAACTCGGCGCCGGACAGATTGACTCCGACATACTTCAGGCCGGCGGTGTCCTTCTTCGGGCCGGGCGGCTCCTTGGCCTGGACCAGTGGGGTGGCGGCGAGCAAGGTCAACGCGAGCGCGGCGATGCGCAAGCGGGGAAAGTGCGGGGGAGTGCGGAACATGGAAGTCTCCTTCGGCATCGACGTGGGCGGCCGCGGGGGAGGGCACGGCCAGCGCAGATGGTGCAGCGCCATCTGCTGCTGCGTGAGTCTGGGAGCTCGCACGTTAGTGCGCCATTCACGCGCATGGCGCGGATTTGACCGCGTGCGAACACGCGCAAGGCGCATCATGCTGCTGCGCTCGCGTTCGCAAGAGACCAGGTAAGACGCACTGTCGCAGGAGTGCGACATCTGCGCGTTTTAAGCTACCGACCCTTTCTCCCCGTTGTTGGCGCGCCTTGCCGACGACGCAACACCCCCCGGAGTTTTCCCATGAGCACAGCCCACGCCTACGCTGCCCAGGCCGCCGATCAACCACTTGCCCCGTTCGTGTTCGAACGCCGCGCGCCCGGCCCCAACGACGTGCAGATCGACATCGCCTACTGCGGCGTGTGTCACTCGGACCTGCATACCGCACGCAACGAATGGCACAACACGCTGTACCCCTCGGTGCCCGGCCACGAGATCGTCGGCCGCGTGACCGCCGTCGGCAATGCGGTCACCGGTTTCAAGGTCGGCGACCTGGCCGGTGTCGGCTGCATGGTCGACAGCTGCCGCAGCTGCGCCTCCTGCCAGGAAGGCGAAGAACAGTATTGCGAACAGGGGTTCACCGGCACCTACAACGGGCCGATGTTCGGCGGCGGCGAGAACACCTACGGCGGCTATTCCGACCATATCGTGGTCGACCAGAAATACGTGCTGCGCATCACCCACAGCGACAACCTGGCCGCGGTGGCACCGTTGCTGTGCGCCGGTATTACCACCTATTCGCCGCTGGCACATTGGAAGGTGGGTCCGGGCCAGAAGGTGGGCGTGGTCGGCCTGGGCGGCCTGGGCCACATGGCGGTGAAGATCGCCAAGGCGATGGGCGCCACCGTGGTGCTGTTCACCACCTCCGAGAGCAAGCGCGCCGATGCGATGCGCCTGGGCGCCAGCGAAGTGGTGATCTCCAAGGACGAAGCGCAGATGGCCGCGCAGTACAACACCCTGGACTTCATCCTCAACACCGTGGCCGCGCCGCACAACCTGGACCCGTTCCTCAACGCGCTCAAGCGCGACGGCGCCATGGTGCTGGTGGGCGTGCCCGAGCAGTCGCACCCGTCGCCGGCGGTGTTCAACCTGGTGATGAAGCGCCGCACCCTGGCCGGCTCGCTGATTGGCGGCATCCGCCAGACCCAGGAAATGCTGGATTTCTGCGCCAAGCACAACATCGTCTCGGACATCGAAACCATCCGCGCCGACCAGATCAACGAGGCCTACGAGCGCATGCTCAAGAGCGACGTGAAGTACCGCTTCGTGATCGATATGGCCACGCTGGATAAGGCGGCCTGATCGCCTATCCAGGTGAGGGATGCCACCGCTTGCGTCGTCGAACGCAAGCGGTGTCGCGCAGCGACGTGCCACTGGCGAGAAAGGAGACGACGCAAATGACAGATCTGCAAGCGCAGGTTATGCATTACGTCGTGCTAGCGGATTTGATGCGCAAACGTCTTGTCAATGTTGATGTCGTGACCAGCGCATGATTGAAACAATGGAGAAAACAAAGCCCGCTAGGCACATGATCGCTGCCGCATACAGAACTAGGACCGTCAGCCAATACTGAAACGGATCGTGAGAAGCGGCAAAAAGCCCAGCGGCACATCTTCTACAAGGCACCGTACCGGCTACCAATGCCTGCCAGACCATCAATGCCGGGATTACACCCAGGCAGAATGACAACACACTGCCAAGGACAAGGCGAGAGCGAATTTTCGGCTTGGCATACCGTTTCCAGAAGAACCGATAAGCGACCCACATCATTGGAGGTATGGCAACGGCCAAGACGTAAGTTGGCGACGAAATTCCCATTAGGCTGTAGCTCCAATGATGCGATCCTTCTGTGGATCAGCAAATAAGATTGAATCGTCTCGGCACAATGCACTCAGACGGACATTTACGTCTGGCGCGGATGCGATCTCATTGCCTTAACCAAGATGGAAATACAGCTATCCACATCCACGCATGTGAGCATAAATCGAATTTCGTCAGGAGCGGGCGTCTGCTTAGCTTAGTTGCTAGTTGTAGCGCCTGCGATCCAATCTGCGCCAAAGAGCATGCGTGAGCACGATAATGAAAGGAACGATAATGAGAAGATAAAAGATCTGCAGCACCGGAACGATGAAAAAGTTCCAGCCATCGGTGCGGGCAGTTGTTGCAATCCACCACGCGTTTGGCACGAGTGAAAGTGCGATGAGAGTGCACAACACAAACAGCTTCTGTGCCGGGCCTGCGTTTGATATTGGCAAGAAAAAAGAATAAATGGCGTACGGAGTTACTCCAAGCAACGCCGTAACTCCAAATAGAAGGAGCGCTATCAACACCTGGCCTGTTGTTGCGAAGAAGGACCAGTCGACAGCTATCGCAGTGCATGCGGCAGTGACAAGCGCGCAGCACCAGGCGACGCGCTTTGATGCCTTGTCTAGATTTGTGGTGGAATTGGCCATGGCGCGTAGCATACGCTCACGCCCTCATGCCGCAGCCGGCTCCTTGACCTGCGCGTTCACCCCCAGCAGCTGCACGATGCTTCCCGCCGCATCGCGGCCTTCGGCCACTGCGGTGACCACCAGGTCCGCACCGCGCACGCAGTCGCCGCCGGCGAACAGGCGCGGGTTGCTGGTCTGGTAGGGCAGGCGGCCGTTGCCGTCGGCCGGGGCGACGATGCGGCCGTTGCTGCCGGCTTCCACGCCCTGCGAGGACAACCAGTCGGGCAGGGTGGGCGAGAAGCCGAAGGCGATGATTACCACGTCCGCTTCCAGCAGCGATTCGCTGCCTTCCACCGGCACCGCATTGCGGCGGCCGCTGGCATCGGGCTCACCTAATCTGGTTTCCACCACGGTCACGCCGATGGCTTCGTCGTCGGCGCCGGATTCGATCGACAGCGGCTGGCGGTTGAACAAAAAGCGCACGCCTTCTTCGCGCGCGTTGGCCACCTCGCGCGCCGAGCCGGGCATGCTGGCTTCGTCGCGGCGGTAGGCGCAGGTGACCTTGGCCGCGCCCAGGCGAATGGCGCTGCGCACGCAGTCCATGCCGGTATCGCCGCCGCCCAGCACCACCACGCGCTTGCCGCTGAGGTCGGGCAGGGCGAGCTGGTCTTCCCAGCCGGCGATCGGCCGGCCGTGCGGGTCGTTGCCGCTGACGATGCGGCTGTTCTGCACCAGGAACGGCAGCGCCGGCAGCACGTTCTTCAGGTCTTGCCCGGGCAGGCCGCCGTCGGTGTAGCGATAGGCGCCGGTCCCTAAGAACACCGCATCGTATTCGCCCAGCAACTGCTCGATGCTGACGTCGCGGCCGATCTCCACGCCCAGGCGGAACTGCACGCCCATGCCTTCGAGGATCTCGCGGCGCTTGCCGATCACCGACTTGTCCAGCTTGAAGCTGGGGATGCCGAACTGCAGCAGCCCGCCGATCTGCTCATAGCGGTCGTAGACCACCGCCTCGATGCCGGCACGCGCCAGCCGGTCCGCACACGCCAGCCCAGCCGGGCCGGCGCCGATCACCGCCACGCGGTGGCCGGTCGGCTGCACGTTGCCCAGGTCCGGGCGCCAGCCCATCTTGAAGGCGGTGTCGACAATGTACTTCTCCACCGCGCCGATGGTGACTGCGCCGAATTCCTCCAGCGTGCAGCTGCCTTCGCACAGGCGGTCCTGCGGACACACCCGCCCGCACACTTCCGGCAGCGGGTTGGTGGAATGGCATAGCGCGGCGGCTTCCTCGATGCGGTTTTCCTGCACCAGCTGCAGCCACTGCGGGATGGCGTTGTGTACCGGGCATTTCCAGCTGCAATACGGATTGCCGCAGTCCAGGCAACGGCCGGCCTGGTATTGCGCATCGGCCTTGTCGAACTTGCCGTACAACTCGCCCCAGTCGCCGGAGGTGCGCAGTTCCACCGGAATGCGCGTGGGCATGGTCCGGGGCAGGTCGAGGAATTGGAAGGCTTGTTTGCGGCTCATAGGGGCTGGGATTCGGGAGTTGGGATTGGGGATTCGCAACAGCGGGCGACATGGGTCTGACGCAGTGCGAATCTCGAACAGCAATCGACGCGTGAGAGCAGGGAGTGGAGATTCGGACATCGGGATTTGCCAAGGCGACGACAGGTCGCATGGCTTGAGCGAATCCCCAATCCCGAATCCCCAATCCCGTCACTCAGGCCGCCCGCCTGAGCGACTCCGTCAGCGACTCGATGCTGGCGGCCTTGGGTTTGACCAGCCAGAACTTGCCGATGTAGTCGCGGAACTCGTCCAGGATCTGCTGCGCCCAGATGCTGCCGGTCAGCTCGCGGTGGCGGCTGATCAGCGTATGCAGATGCTGGCGATGGTTCTCGAAGCCTTCGGCCGAGACGCGGTGGATGTCGATCAGCTCGTGGTTGTAGCGGTCCACGAAGTCGCGTTCGATATCCAGCACGTAGGCCAGGCCGCCGGTGAAGCCGGCGCCGAAGTTCAGGCCCACCTTGCCCAGCACCAGCACGATGCCATCGGTCATGTATTCGCAGCAGTGGTCGCCGGCGCCTTCCACCACCGCAAGCGCGCCGGAGTTGCGCACCGCAAAGCGTTCGCCTGCGCGCCCGGCCGCGAACAGCTCGCCGCCGGTGGCGCCGTACAGGCAGGTGTTGCCGACGATCGGCGTGTTGCGTGCCTCGAAGCGCGCGCCGCGCGGCGGACGCACCACCAATCGCCCGCCGGCCATGCCCTTGCCGACGTAGTCGTTGGCTTCGCCTTCCAACTCCAGCTGCAGGCCACCGGCGTTGAACGCGCCGAAGCTCTGCCCGGCGGTGCCGCGGAAGCGCAGATTCAAGGGCGCATCGCTCATGCCGTGGTTGCCGTGCACGCGCGCGATGGCGCCGGACAGGCGTGCGCCGATCGAGCGGTCGGTGTTGTGGATCAGGAAGCGATGGTCGCCACCGCGCTTGTTGGCGATTGCATCGGCGAGCAGGCCATCCATCTGCGTGGCCAGGCTGTCCGGCGATTCGTACAGGCGCTGGGCGGCGCAGTGGCTGCCGTCGTAGCGGGCATGCGTGAGCAGGCGCGAGAGGTCGACCTTGACGCCGGGGCGCGGCGAAACCTCCAGCTGTTCCAGCAGGTCGGTGCGGCCGACGATCTCGTCCAGCGAGCGCACGCCCAGGTACGACAGCCACTGGCGCACTTCTTCGGCCAGCAGGCGGAAAAAGTGCTCCACCCGCTCCGGCAGGCCGGTGAAGTAGCCGGCGCGCAGGCGCTCGTCCTGGGTGGCCACGCCGGTGGCGCAGTTGTTGAGGTGGCAGATGCGCAGGTACTTGCAGCCCAGCACGATCATCGGCGCGGTGCCGAAGCCGAAGCTGTCGGCGCCGAGCAGCGCGGCCTTGACCACGTCCAGGCCGGTCTTCAGGCCGCCATCGGTCTGCAGAATGGTGCGCTCGCGCAGATCGTTGGCCACCAGCGCCTGGTGCGACTCGGCCACGCCCAGTTCCCACGGCACGCCGGCATAGCGGATCGAACTGACCGGGCTGGCACCGGTGCCGCCGTCATGGCCGGACACGGTGATCAGGTCGGCGCCGGCCTTGACCACGCCGGCGGCAATCGTGCCGACGCCGGCATGCGCCACCAGCTTCACCGAGACCAGCGCGGTCGGGTTGACCTGCTTGAGGTCGTAGATCAGCTGGGCCAGGTCTTCGATGGAATAGATGTCGTGATGCGGCGGCGGGCTGATCAGGCCGATGCCGGGCTTGGCGTAGCGCAGCCGGGCGATCAGTTCGTTGACCTTGTGGCCGGGCAGCTGGCCGCCCTCGCCGGGCTTGGCGCCCTGGGCGACCTTGATCTGCAGCACCTCGGCATTGACCAGGTATTCCGGGGTCACGCCGAAGCGGCCGGAGGCCACCTGCTTGATCTTGGAGCGCTTCTCGGTGCCGTAGCGGGCCGGATCTTCGCCGCCTTCGCCGGAGTTGCTGCGCCCGCCCAGGCGGTTCATCGCAATGGCCAGCGCTTCGTGCGCCTCGGGCGACAACGCGCCCAGGCTGATGGCGGCGCTGTCGAAGCGCCGCAGCACATCTTCGGCCGGGGCCACCTGATCCAGTGGCGTCGGGGTGTCGGCACGCTTGAGCTGCACCAGGTCGCGCAGCGTGGAGGCCGGGCGCGCATGCACCGCGTCCACGTACTTCTGCCAGTCGCCGGCATCGCCGGTGCGGGTGGCACGCTGCAGCGTCATGACCACGTCGGGGTTGTACATGTGGTACTCGCCGCCGTGCACGTACTTCAGCAGCCCGCCCACTTCCGGCTTGAGCTGGTCGTTCCAGGCGCGCACGGTCAGCTCGCGCGCCTCGGTGTCCAGCCGTGCCAGATCCACGCCGCCGATACGCGCCGGGGTGTCGGCAAAGCACAGGTCCACCACGTCCGGGTCCAGCCCGACGATCTCGAACAGCTGCGCACCGCGATAGCTGGCGATGGTGCAGATGCCCATCTTGGAGATGATCTTGGACAGGCCCTTGTAGATGCCTTTGCGATAGCGGCGGCCGATCTGCGACTGCTCGCCACCCTTGCTCAGCTGCAGGATGCCGCGCCGACCCAGGTCGAACAGCGTCTGGTAAGCCAGGTACGGATACACCGCGGTGGCGCCGACGCCGAGCAGGCAGGCCATGTGGTGCGGGTCGCGCGCGGTGCCGGTCTCGATGATCAGGTTGACGTCGCAGCGCAGGCCCACCTTGCACAGGTGGTGATGCACCGCGCCGGTGGCCAGCAGCGCATGCGCCATCGGCCGGTCCGGCACCGGGTAACGGTCCGACAGCAGCAGCATCACCGCGCCGTCGCGCGCGGCGGCTTCCACCTCCTGGCAGATGCGCTCCAGCCCGGCCTTGAGGCCTTCTTCCAGGCTGTAGGACAGGTCGATCAGGCGGTTGCGCTCGACGTACTGCTCCATCTTCAGCAGCTGGCGCAGCTTGCGCTGGCTGAGCACCGGCGAGTTGAGGATGACGTGGTTCACCGTCTCCGCACCGGCATGGAAGATATTGGTCTCCCTGCCGAGCTGGGTGGTGAGCGACATCGCGATGCCTTCGCGCAGCGGGTCGATCGGCGGGTTGGTGACCTGCGCGAACGCCTGGCGGAAGTAGTCGTACAGTGGCCGGGTCTGGCGGCTGAGCACCGCCATCGGGGTGTCGTCGCCCATCGAGCCGGTGGCTTCCTGCTCGGTCTCGGCCAGCGGGCGCAGCACCTGTTCCACTTCCTCGGTGCTGAGCTGGAACAGCTTGTGATAGCTGCGCAGGGTCTGCTCGCTGAAGGGTTCTTCCACCAGCGAGGGGTCGATCAACTCGGTCTGCAGGTAGGTCACGCCCTGCTGCAGCCATTGCTTGTACGGGGCGCGCGCGCGGTTGATGCGGTCGATGGCATCGGAATCGAGCAGGTCGCCGCGCTTGAGGTCGATGGCCATCATCTCGCCCGGGCCCAGCTTGCCCTTGCGGGTGATGCGCTCGGCCGGCAATTCCCACACGCCGGCTTCGGAGGCGACCAGGAAGTGGCGGTCGGAGGTCAGCATCCAGCGCGCCGGGCGCAGGCCGTTGCGGTCGAGCATGCAGGCCGCGTAGCGGCTGTCGCAGGCCACGATGCCGGCCGGGCCGTCCCAGGGTTCGGTATTGAGGCCGTAGAACTCGTAGAACGCGGCCAGGTCGGCGTCCTTGAACTCCAGCGATTGAGTGGCCGGCGGCACCAGGATGCGCAGTGCCTGCAGCAGGTCCATGCCACCGGCGATCAGCAACTCCAGCATGTTGTCCAGGCTCTGCGAATCGGAGCCGTGCATGGAGATCACCGGATCGAATTCGGCAATGTCGAAGCGCGGGGTCTGCCACACCTTGCTGCGCGCCTGCGCCCAGCGCCGGTTGCCTTCGATGGTGTTGATTTCCCCGTTGTGCGCGAGCAGCCGGAACGGGTGCGCCAACGGCCAGCGCGGCAGCGTGTTGGTGGAAAAGCGCTGGTGAAAGACAATTGCGCTGGAGGACAGGTCGCTGCGCTGCAGGTCCGGGTAGAACGTGCTCAGCTTGTCCGGCAGCACCATGCCCTTGTAGCTGATGCCGTTGGGCGAGAGGGTGGTGACGTAGAAGTCCGGCACGCCCTGCAGCTGCTGCTCGGCGCGACGGCGTGCCAGGAACAGCGCCAGGGTAAAGCCGTCTTCGGTCTGCTTCGCACCGGCATCGACGAACACCTGCTCGATGCGCGGCAAGGTGTCGCGCGCCAGCTGGCCGCACACGCTGTCGTCGGTGGGCACCACGCGCCAGCCGCGCAGCTGCACGCCGGCGGCCTGCAGCTGCGCTTCCAGTTCGGCGCGACATCGCGCGGCCTCACTTTCGTCCAGTGGCAGGAACACCACACCGGCCGCGTAGCGCGTGCCCAGGGGGATGCCGGCATCGCGCGCGAGCCCGCGCAGGAATGCATCGGGTTTGCGAATCAGCAGGCCGCAGCCATCGCCGGTGAGCCCGTCGGCGGCGACACCGCCGCGGTGGGTCATGCGCGAGAGCGCCGCAATCGCGGTATCCACCAGCGCGCGGGAGGGTTGGTCGTCCAACTGGGCGACCATGCCAAAACCACACGCGTCGCGCTCGTCGCGCACGCTGTTGTAGAGACCGTAGTCGTTGAGCCCTTGGCGAGTGCGGGGGGCCATGTCTGCCTCTTTGCGATCTTAGGAGAGCGGCGACGACGTCGCAGCGCTCGATCCGTGGAGCGTTCGAAGAGGTCACCGGATGATCGACTAGACCACAGTTGATGCGGTGCCGCAATACACCGTTACAGCTGCAACGAGAACCGCTGCAACCCCTTGTGCCAGCAGGCTTGGCGCCGGTCTTGCGACAGGCGCCAAGGCCGTCTCAGCCGCAGCGCACCGAGGTGATCACGTTCTTGGCGTCCACTTCCAGATTGAGCCGTTCGCCATTGAATTCCATGGTGGTCATCTGGCCGGGTTTGAGCACACGCACCGACTTGGCGCCGGCATCGCTGCGTGCCTGTTCGCCCACCGCATCGGTCAACGGCTGGCCCACCAGCGATTGCACCTGGGTGGCATCGCAAGTGCCGATCGGCGGCGCTTCCGGCGCTGCATCCGGTGCGGGCGCAGCGGCTTGTTCGGCCGCGTGCTGGGCCTTGGCGGTGACGGCTTCCTGCTCATCGGGTTGCGGTTTGTTGCAGGCAGTCAATGCAGCCAGCATCACCAGGGTGCAGGTCAGGCGAGCAACAGGTAGAACAGCGCGCATCGATCACTCCAGCAAAGGGGGATGCCCAAGCATAAGCACAAAGTCACGCGACGGGCATGGCTTGCGCACACGGCGTTGTCGTAGCGTTGACGCAGCCTAGTCTTGCTGCGGCCAACAATCGCGGCCAGTCCCTCGACCTGTGCGCAATGAAAGCCAAACGTGTTGTTCGCAATGCCGCAGTCGCCGTCAGTACCGCCGGCAAGCTCGCGGCGGTCGCCACCGGCGCCGCCGTCGCCACGGCCGCTGTGGCAAGCGCAGCCGCTGTGGCGCAGGCCAAGGCGACCGCGCGTGCGGCCGGGCTGACCTATGTCAACGACCAACAGCCCGGCATCAGTCGCCGCAAGGCCGGCAAGAGCTTCAGTTACCGCGATGCCGACGGGCAACGCATCGCCGATGCCGACACCTTGCAGCGCATCCGTTCGCTGGCGATTCCGCCGGCCTATACCGATGTGTGGATCTGCGCCAAGCCCAATGGCCACCTGCAGGCGACCGGGCGCGATGCGCGGCGGCGCAAGCAATACCGCTATCACGCCGACTGGGCGCAGGTCCGCGGCGAAGGCAAGTTCGAACGCGTGATCGCCTTCGGTACTGCGCTGCCCAAGTTGCGGCGGCGGTTGCGTCGCGATCTGGTGCTGCCGGGATTCCCGCGCGAAAAGGTGCTGGCGATCGTGGTGGCGTTGCTGGCCGACACCCTGGTACGCGTCGGCAATGCCGAATACGCGCGCAGCAATCGCTCCTACGGGCTGACCACGCTGCGCAACCGGCACATGGAATTTCTGAAGGGCGGACGCGCGCGGCTGAAATTCCGCGGCAAGAGCGGCCAGGACCACGATATCGAAGTGGACGACAAGCAACTGGTCAAACTGATCCGGCAATGCCAGCAGCTGCCGGGGCAGTCGCTGTTCCAGTACCGCGACGACGATGGCCAATTGCAGCCGGTGGATTCGGGGCAGGTCAACGACTATCTGCGCGAGGCCATGGGCGAAGACTTCACCGCCAAGGATTTCCGCACCTGGGGCGGCACATTGGCCGCGCTGCAACGCCTGGCCCGGCTGCCGCTGCCGGAGCGCAGCAGCGAACGTGCGCTCAAGCAAGTGCAGAACGATGTCATCCGCGAAGTGGCCGATGCCTTGGGCAACACGCCCTCGGTGTGTCGCAAGGCCTACATCGACCCATGCGTCTTCGAAGGCTGGCGTGCGGGCCAGCTGCAGGCCATGGCCACCGGTGTGCGTGGCGAGCGCCAGTGGGAAGCGGCCACGCTGAAGTTTTTGAGCGCTTCGCGCAGCAGGCTCAAGACGCAGTCGACGTCTGCGGCAAGGCGCAAGTCGGCCTAAGCGCCCGAGGCTGACACCCACGGCATTCGCCACAGCCAGGGTGTCGGCGTGTGCGGGCATCACGTACCGCGCGCACGCCGGTTCCTGCGCGTCGCTCATGTCCGCCTGGCGACGATCAGCGACGCGGTGTCAACCATTCCAGGTGGCCGCCTCGGGACGCAGACAGCAGCGAGTGCCGTACCGGATCCCGAATTTCGATTCCCGAATCCCGAATCCTCAGCCGCAATAGATGGCCGTGATGCTGTTGTTCGGGCCGGTTTCGATGGTGAGCTGATCGCCGCCGCTTTCGCTGGCGCCCTGGGCCGGGTCGGCCAGGCCGCTGGCGGTGGTGCCGCCGCTGGCGCGCTCGCCGCGGCGCACGATGACGCGCTGGCTGTCGCTATCCACGCGTGCACGTTCGATGGTCTGCGCGGCCGCCGCCAGACCCACCGCACCACGCACCTTGTCGCTATGGCACTGGCCGGAGATGGCGCCGTCGATGGGCTGCACCTGCGCCACCTGGTTGGAGGCACAGGCCGACAACAACGCAGCGGCAGCGAGTGGGGCGAGGATACGGATCATCGGGAAGCTCCAGGGCAAGAATGCCGCAAGCGTGAAGGTGGCGTTGTCGGGATGGCATGAAGATGCTGCGCGGCACCGTGTCAGCGACGGGCCTCACCCGTGTCTGCCGATGATCGTCAGCGTGCCGGACACGCTGCGCCAACGCTGGGCTACCTGGATTCGCTTGCCAATCTAGCGTTTCCGGACAGCGCCTCGCCCAGCAGCGCGAGAGGTGCAGACTCCTGCTTCCAACCCAGACGATCAGTAGCATGACCATCAAACCGCTGCTGCTTGCATTGGTTGCCTGCGCGGCGCTGCCGCCTTCGGTTGCACGTGCAGCGCCCGCGCCCAGCCAGGCCACCATGACGGTGGCAGGTCTCCAACGGCCGGCGCAGATCCGCGTGGACAGGTGGGGCCTGGCACATATCTACGCGCAGACCGACGACGACGCGTTCTTCGTGCAGGGTTTCAATGTGGCGCGAGACCGTTTGTTTCAGCTGGATCTACTTCGCCGCAAAGGGCTGGGCCATCTCTCCGATGCGTTCGGGCCAACCTATGTGGAACAGGACCGTGCCGCGCGGCTGTTTCTGTATCGCGGCGACATGGCACAGGAATGGAGCAGTTACGGGCCCACTGCCCGGCGCGACGTGGGCCGATTCGTCGCCGGCATCAATGCGTATATCGCATGGCTGGACAGTCACCCGCAGGCACTGCCCTACGAATTCGACAAGCTGGGGTATCGCCCCGAACGCTGGGCGCCGGAGGATGTGCTGCGCATCCGCACCACCGGCCTGAGCCGTAATGTCAAAAGCGAAGTGGCGCGTGCGAACGTCGCCTGCAAGGCCTCGCTGGCTGTCGATGCGATACGCCTGAGACTGCAGCCGGCCTGGACCACCACGCTGCCGGACGGGCTGGACCCGTGTCTGCCGAAAGACGTGCTGAAGGTCTACGAGCTGGCGACGCAAAGCCCCAAGCTGAGCGCAAGCACGCAACTTGCGGCAATCGCATCGACGTTATCGGCCATTGACGATGACGCCTCTGCCGAAGGCAGCAACAACTGGGTCATCGCGTCGCAGAAATCCGCCACCGGTCACGCGGTGCTGGCGGACGACCCGCATCGGGCCTACAACGTGCCCAGTCTTCGCTACTTCGTGCATCTCAACAGCCCTGGTCTGGACATCATCGGTGCCGGCGAGCCCACCGCGCCTGGCATCGCGATCGGGCATAACCGAACCAGCGCGTTCGGCCTGACCATCTTCAACATCGATCAGGAAGATTTATACGTGTATCGGTTGCGTCCAGACGACAACGCGGCGTACTGGTACCAGGGCAAATGGGAGCCGCTGCGCAGCGAGCACGAACAGATCGCCGTGCGCGGCGCCGCGCCGGTGACAACAGAGCTGCAATTCACCCGTCACGGGCCGGTGATCTATGTCGATGTCGAAAAACATGTGGCGTATGCGCTGCGGTCGGTATGGAGCCAGCCCGGCGCGGCGCCCTATCTGGGCTCGCTACGCTACCTGCGCAGCAACGCGTTCGTGCAGTTCAAGGCCGCACTCGCCCATTGGGGAGCGCCGTCGGTCAACCAGGTCTATGCAGATGTCGGCGGAACCATCGGCTGGGCCACCGCCGGCATGACCCCGCGCCGCGATCACGGCGATGGATTGCTGCCCGTGCCCGGCGATGGCCGCTACGAATGGAACGGCTTCTGGGACAGCACGGTGTTGCCCTGGTCGAAGAATCCCAAAGCCGGCTTCATCACCACCTCCAACGAGATGAACCTGCCCGCCGGCTACCCGGTTGCGCAGCGCAAACTTGGCTTTGAGTGGGCCAATGAGGCTCGCCATGCCCGCATCACCCAGGTGCTCTCGCAGCTGCCCAAGGTGACGCTGGAGGATTCGGAAAGACTGCAGAACGATCAGGTCTCGTTGCCCGCGCAACGCCTGGCCGCATTATTGCGACCGCTGCGTTCGCAGGACCCTGATATCAGCGCCGCACTGACGCTGCTGCGGCCATGGAATGGCGAGGTCAGCGCTACGTCGCCCGCCGCAGCGCTGGAAGAGGTCTGGTTCAGTCGCTATCTGGGCAATGCATACAAAGCGTTGCGATTGCAGCCGTCGGAGGCCGACAGCTTCGGCGCGCCCGATGCCGCGGCCATGCTGGATGCGCTGGAACATCCCGGCGCCGCGTTCGGCGCAACGCCGGCCGCACGCCGCGACCAGTTGCTGCTGCAGTCGTTGCGCAGTGCGTACCAGGCGCTTGTCTCGCTGCAAGGCCCCGATGCCTCGCAGTGGCAATGGGGCAAACTGCATACCAACAAGATCTCGCATGCGATGAGCGCGGTGGCCGGGGCCGATCGCGCGCTGCTTGATGTCGGCCCGTTCGCCAAGGGCGGCAGCCCTTATACGCCGAATCAGTCCAGCTACGACCCTGCCGATTTTCGCCAGACGATCGGTCCTTCTGCACGATTGATCATCGACCTGGGCAATTGGGATAACTCTCGCGCCATGAATTACCCCGGCCAGTCCGGCGACCCGGCCAGCCCGCATTACCGCGACCTCGCACCGCTATGGCTCAATGGAAGCTATTTCCCGCTGCTGTACACGCGCGCTGCGGTAGATGCGGCAACCGAACAGATCTTCGACCTGGTGCCTGCGCAGGCGCACTAACGCAACCGCGAACCGACCTGACGCCGCGCACATCGCGTAGCAAGCGCGAGAATCCCCGCGTTTGCTACGCCGCCTGCGCTCACGCCGGCGCAGTCGCCTCGCGCACGAAGGCTTCATAGGTGCGCAGCGGACGTCCCAGCAGCGCCTGCAACTGCGCCACCGTGCCCTCTGCCGCGTGCATGCCCAGGCGCTGGATGCCGGCCATCATCAGGCGCATGTCATAGGCCAGCCACGACGGGCCGTACGCCGCCAGCTGTGCTTCGAAGGCGGCCACGTCATCGCCGGCGTAGGCGATCTCGCGCCCAAGCGCTGCGCTCCAGACCTTGGCCGCATCCACCCCGGTCAGTGCCTGCGGGCCGACCAAGTCGAGCGTGACGCGTGGCAACGGACCGTCCGCACGGTCGCGGCGCAGCAGCTCGACGACCGCGATATCGGCGATGTCGCGCGCATCGATCATCGCGATGCCCTGTGCGCCGATCGGCATCGGGTAGAGGCCGTATTCGGTGATCGTCTGCTGCACCATGCCTTCGTTCTGCATGAAGTACGCCGGCCGCAGGATCGTTGCCGGAATTTCCAGGCTTTCGATCATGCGCTCGACGGTGTGCTTGCCGGTGAAGTGCGGCACGTTGGTGTACGTGTCGGCATGGATCACCGACAGATACACGATGCGCTCGATGCCGGCTTCCTTGGCCAGATTCAATGCGATCAGCGCCTGGGTCACTTCGTCGGGGGTGACCGCATTCAACAGGAACAGCGTGCGCACCGATGCCAGTGCGGCGCGCATCGATGCGACGTCGGTGAGGTCTGCCACCACTTCGGTGACACCTGCCGGAAAGGAGCGTTTGCCTTGCTGGCGGACCAGCGCCTTGACCTGCGTGCCGGCGTCGGCAAGGCCTTGGGTGACCAGGGAACCGACGGTGCCGGTGGCACCGGTGACGAGAATGCTCATGGTGAATCTCCTGCGTTGGATGGACGGTTGGATCGGAGCGAAGCGGCCGGTGTGGTGGTGCTGCTGCCGGTGCGGCCGCCCGGTGGGTAGGGCAACGATATGCCGTTGCACTGCCAGTACGAAGACGCCAGGATGTAGACATCCCGTTTCAGATGTGGAACAGCATGGACCTCAATGCCCTGATCGATTTCTCGCTGGTGGCCGCCAACCAGGGGCTGGGCAAGGCCAGCCGCGCGAGCGGCAGATCGAAGGCGACCTTGTCGCGGCGCATCACCGAGCTGGAGGAACAGCTGGGGGTGCGCCTGGTCGAGCGCAGTGCCCGTGGACTCAAGCTCACCGAGGCAGGACAGCAGTTGATGGAGCGCACCCAGGTGCCGTTGAGCGAGGTGGCCGAGGCGATGACAGCCGCGCGCGAGGGGTTGTCATCGCCGCGCGGCCGCTTGCGCGTGGCGTCCCCGGTGTTGTTCTCCCAACTGGCGATGGGGCACATCGGCGCCGACTTCTGTGCGGCCTATCCGGAGATCACGCTGGAGGTGGTGGCCGAGGACCGCACGGTCGATCTGATGGAAGAGCAGTTCGATGTCGCCATCCGCATCAACCCAAGCCCGGACAGCCGCCTGGTCGGGCGTTGCTTTGCCAAGGACCGGTTGGTGGTGGTGGCCGCACCGTCCATCGCCATGCCGTCTGGCGATGCGGTGCATCCGGTGCCCGGCGTGGTGATGTCCAGCTTCGAGCCCACGACCTGGACGCTGGATGGTGGGCGCCTGGTCCTGGAGCCGATTCCGCGGATGCGGTTTTCCTCGTTCCTGATGGTGCGCGATGCGGTGATTGCCGGTGGCGGCGTTGCGTTGATTCCGCAGTCGATCGCGTGGCAGCAACTCGCACGCGGCCAATTGCTGCAGTGGGGAACGATCTCCGGCGTGGCGCCGGCATTGTGGGTATTGCACACCTCCCGGCGCCTGGCAGCGCCGAAGGTACGCGCCTTCGTGGATTTCATCTGCGCCCGCTATCCGGACGCGTCGTTGGTGTTGAAGGGGTAGGGCGGTGGCGCCGTTCTGTTGAACGTGCGCCAGGTCCGCCAGCGCGTGGCGAACTTCTGCGCGCAAGCGGTTGCCGTGCCATCGGGCCTTGGCAAAGGCACACAGACGCCACGGCCACCCACACGCCCCCCTGCCATCCGACCTATTGACTACAGCTGTCGTCAGGCCTACGGTAGCGACAACTGTAGTCATGGAGAGCGCCATGCGCGGCAAGACCATCGGGGACCAGGAGCTGGCCCTGCTGCAATACATCGAAGAACAGCGGCATGCCAGCGTGGGCGAAGTGGCGGGGGCGTTCGGCGAGCCGCGCGGGCTCGCCCGCTCCACCGTGCTGACCATGATGGAGCGGCTGCGGGCCAAGGGCTTCCTGCGCCGCAAGCAGGTCGAGGGTGTGTACCGCTACAGCGCCACCGCCGGCCAGGACGATGTGGTGCGCGGGGCGGTGGGGCAGTTCGTCGAGAAGACCCTGCAGGGCTCGGTGTCGCCGTTCGTGGCGTGGATGTCGCAACGCGCCGAAGTCAGCGATACCGAACTGGCCGAACTCGAAGCATTGGTTGCCAAGCTGCAATCGCAGCGCAAGGAGGATTGAGTCATGTCGCCCCTGATCGAAGCGGTGTTATGGAAGCTTGGCGCCACCAGCGTGCAGACCGCGGTGCTGGTGTTGGTGGTGTGGGCGCTGTGCCGCGGCGTGCGCCGCCTGCCGGCAGCCACGCAGACCTGGTTGTGGTGGCTGGTGGGCGTGCAGGCGGTGGTGGGCCTGGTATGGAGCAACCCGGTGCAGTTGCCGGTGCTGCCGGCGCACAGCGTGACCACGGCGCTGGGCTCGGCCGACAGCCTGGCGCCACTGGCAAACGCCACCGCCGCGGCATCCACGGCCGCGCATGCAGGCGTCACCGCGCAGGCCATGCAGGTTGGCGCCTGGTCGACCTGGCCGGTGGCATTGCTGGCACTGTGGGCGGCCGGCGTGCTGGTGCTGGCTGCCGGCACGGCGCGCGCCTATCTGCGCAGCCGTGCATTGGTGCGCACCGCGCAGCCCTGCAACGACCGCGCCCTGGTGCAGGCGTTGCAGATGGCTGCTGAAGCGCATGGCTTGTCGCGCCCGCCGGCGCTGCGGTTGTCGGCGCAGATCGATTCGCCCCAGTTGATCGGCCCGTGGCAACCGGTGTTGCTGTTGCCCGCTGCACGCTTGCCGCACATGGCCGATGACGATCTGGACATGGCGCTGACCCATGAGCTGATCCATCTGCGTCGTGGCGATCTGTGGTGGGGCTTGCTGCCGGCGCTGGCGCAGCACCTGTTCTTCTTCCACCCGCTGGTGCATCTGGCCGCGCGCGAATATGCAATCGCCCGCGAAGCCGCCTGCGATGCCGCCGTGGTCGCCGGGCACCGCCATTGCCGCCACGACTACGGCCGCTTGTTGCTGCAACTGGGTGTGGCGCCGCGCCCGCGCGGTGGCGTGGCAAGTGCCTCGCCTTCGTTCATCAGCTTGAAGCGCAGGCTGTCGATGTTGCAGGACACCCACGCGTTTCCGCGGCTGGCTGCCGCGATGATTCTGGCCGCGGTGGCGGTCTGCGGTGTGCTGCCGCTGCGCCTGGTGGCCATGCCGGTGCCGGCACCGGTGACGTCTGCCGGCATGCAGCCGGTCGTGGTGACGGCCCCGGCAGCGCCGCGTGCACAGGTCAGCAGCACGGCGGAGCCTGCCGACGCCGCAGCGCCGATGCGCGCGTTGCCGGCGCTGCCAGCTGCGCCGGCGCAAGTGGCCGCCCCTGCCACGCACGGTGTCATCGCCGATGTGCTGGGCGCCGAACCGCTGCATGACGAGGACGCAGACCCGATAGACAGCGGCTGGAATCTCGACCTGGACCGCATCCGCCGCGATGCCAGCCGTGACGCGCAAGCCGCCGTGCACGATGCGCTCGCTGCCGACAACCACGACCTTGAACTGCAGCAAGACCGCATGCAGGCCGCGCAGGACGCATTGCAGGACGCACGCGAACAACTGGCCTCGCTAGGCCCAGAACTGGCGCAGGCCAAACAGGAAGCGCAACAGCAAGCGCGGCAAGCCGAGCAGCAGATTCGCGAAATGACGCAACAGCATCGTCAGGCGCAATACGCGTATGCGGCCGCGGTGCGCCAGGCGGACGCGCTGTCGCGGCACCAGGTCGAAATGGCCAAGCAGGCCGCTCTTCAGGGCCGCGCCGAGGCCGAACGTGGGCAACGGGAAGCGGCGCAAGCGCAACGCGAGGCAGCGCAAGCGCAGGTCGAGGCCGAAAAAGCGCAAGCAGAGGCAGACCAAGCGCAAGCAGAAGCAGAGCGGGCGAAGAACAACTAGGCGCGATCGACCAGACGGCTGCGCTCACCGTCAGGGGCGCATGGTCGGTACCAGCAGTCGGCATGCACCACGTGCAGGTTCGGGAACGCATCGCTTCTTGGCGCGCGCATTACGCCAGCCGATCGCCATCGCCGACAGCTGTTCGCACCGGTTTGCCGGCTGCCGCAGCAGTCCAGTAAGGAGAACCAGCGCGGCTCGCGGTAGACCGCACGTTACCGCGGCGATGGGGTTCCGTTGGCCACGGAGCAGCAACGCATGGCATGCAGCCCGCTGCACATCCGGCCGTGCACGGCCGGCACACGCGCGGCCGCAGTAACAGCGGAGAACAGAGCGTCGCGAGCAGTCGTCGGGTGGGCGTGGCCAGCGCGATCGGAATCGCAGTGTAGGCGCGGTACATGCCGTTTCAGAGCACCGCCCGGCACCCACCGGGCGGTGAGTGGAGTCACCTTTCGCTGCTTTTCGGCGCAGGTCCCGACGCCAAGCAGCGGCCGGCGCACTGCATTGGCATCGCCTGGGTAACGGCAGCACCTGCATCACCACGGGCCCGCCACAGCCCGGCACTCCTGCGTCACGACGCCTGCAGCGTCGGCAACGCCGTGGCCGCGTGATCGCTGTTTCCATCCGCCTGCGTGCCCTGCGCAGGCGGCACTCAACTCGCTGTGCCTTTCGTGGAGATCTCACATGATCCAGACCACTTCCCCCGTGCTGTGCCTGCGCTCGGCGTTGCTGTTGGCCCTTGCCGCAGTTGCCGGCGGCGCGGCCATCGCACACGCCTCTGCCGTGCCTGCAGTTGCCGGTGTGCGCAGCTCACCTGCTGCACCGGTATTTGCTGGTTCTGCTGCGTCAGCAACAACGCAGCTTGCATACATTGCCGATGTCTTGCCTGTGGATGGCATTGCAACGGTTGCGCCAGTCACGCCGGAGAGTACCGTTGCGCGAACCGTGCCGGTTGTCGCGGCACGGCGCGCGCCTGCGATCGCTCCGCTAGCGCCGGCCGTCTCGATGACGCCTGCGCTTGCCGTCGCCGGTGCCCGGACGGCACCAGCAGCGCCCGCTGCGCCTGCCATTTCTCCAGCGCCACCGGTCGCTCCCGCTGCACCGACTGCAGTTACTGTGCCGGCACGGCCGCGCATGGGCATGCCGACATCCTGCGGCCATGCCATTGCAAACACGCAGAGCCAAGGCGATGCCTACGTGCTGATACATGGCGATCGCGAAGTGATGCACGGCACGCCCGATGATCTGCAGACGGCGCGCCGCTACGCTGGCGATGGAAGACGGGTGTTGTGGTTTCGCGCCGATGGCAAGCAGTACCTGGTGCGCGACCCGACGTTGCTCCATCAGCTGGCCGTGGCGCATCTGCGCAGCCGGCAATTGGCCGACGCGCAAGCCGGGTTGGCCGCACGTCAGCAGGCCTTGAGCGAACGGCAGGCCGCACTCGCCGCGCAGCTGTCTGCGCATGCCGCGCCGCGCCTGCTGCAGGCCTCGACACGCACCGCATCGGCCACGACCTCCACCTCGGCGCAGCCGCCTGCAACCCCCGATGCGCTGCAGGCGTTGTCCAGGCAGCAACAGGCACTGGCGCAACGGCAGGCCGTGTTGGCGAGCAAGCAGGCCGGTGCATCCCGCCTGGCCACGCAGCAGGCATTGAAGGTATTGCGCGAAGCACTGAGAAGCGGGCGCGTGACGCGTATCGACGGTTAGTGGCAGAGTGCCGGCCGCGCAACAGCACAAGCGCAGATGACGGTGCGCGCGCCGATACTGTGCACAGACACAGGCGGCGGGCAGGCCATGACGTATCGGGTAGTGGTGTTGGGCGGCTTCGGTCATTTCGGTGCACGCATCGTGCGTGCGCTGGCGGCAACGGCGCAGATCCATGTCATCGCGGCAGGGCGGCATCCGGGCGATGTCGCGACCAAATGGCCGGGTACCGCACCCGGTCGCATCTCCACCTGTCGCCTGGATATCGATGCCAGCGACTTCCCTGCGCAGCTGGCGGCCACCGGTGCCGATGCGGTGGTGCATACCGCCGGGCCGTTCCAGGGACAGGAGTACGCGGTGGCCCGCTGTTGCCTGCAGGCCGGCATGCACTACATCGATCTGGCCGATGGCCGCGCCTTCGTCCGCGATTTCCCCGCGGCGATGGATGCCGCCGCGCGGCAGGCCCAGCGCGTGGCGATCAGCGGCGCCAGTACCTTGCCGGCGTTGTCCAGCGCGGTGATCGATGCGCTGTTGCCGCGCTTTTCGGCATTGCACGAGATCGGCATCGTCATCGCGCCCGCGCAGGGCACGCCGTTGGGCCTGGCCACGGTGCGTGCGGTGCTGTCGTATTGCGGCACGCCCTTCCACTGGTGGCAGGCCGGCCGCTGGCAGCAGGTGGTGGGCTGGGCGCGCCCCACGCGCGTGCGCTTCGCGCAGCTCGCCCCACGCCTGGCCTCGCCGTGCGATGTGCCCGATCACGACCTGTTGCCGCAGCGCTATCCCGGCGTGCAGACCGTGCAATTTCGTGCGGCGCTGGAAGTGGCGTTCCTGCAGCGCTGCCTGGCCGGCGTCGCCTGGCTACGTCGACGCGGCGTGCCGCTACCGATGCAGCGCCTGGCCGATGTGTTTGCCAACGCCGGGCGCTGGTTCGACCGCTTCGGCACCGATCTGGGCGGCATGCGCGTGGAGCTGCGCGGCACCTGCGATGGCACGGACGGGGCAAGCCGCCCGCTGGTGCTGCACTGGGACCTCACCGCCGCGATGCTGCACGGCCCGGAAATTCCGTGTTTCGCTGCTGTCTTGCTGATACGCAAACTTGCCGCCGGGCATCGGTTGCCGATCGGTGCGCATGCCTGCATGGGGCTGCTGACGCTGGCCGAGTTCGAGCAGGAGTGTGCCGCGTGGCAGATGACCACGGCGGTGACGCAAGCGCACCGGTAGCGGGCGATGCGCAAGACGAGCGCAGCGCCAGGCCTTTGCCGAGCACGCCAGGCGGAAAACCAAGCGCTCTGTGCGCGGCGGGGAGTTCTGAAATACGTGGCCGGCGCACATCGCTGCGCCGCCGACTTCAGGCAACCTCAGACCTCTAGCACCGTGCGAAACGCGTCCATGTCGTCGAACGTACAAAAATGAAAGCGTGGCACCGTGATCGGCCCCGCGGCTGCCAGCTGTGTGAGCCAGCCGCGCACCGCGGTGCGATACGCCGTCTGCTCTGCCGCATCCAGCGTGTCGCACAGGTAGGCCAGCGAAATATGAAACTGGAAGTTGGTGTAGTCGGGGCGCTGCAAACGTGTCAGTTGCATCAGCGCCTGGCGCGCAGCTTCCAGGCGCTGCGCGGTTTGCGTGTCGGCCGGCTTCAACGGAATCAGCAGATTGTCGTTATTGCCGGTCCTGGCTGCGGTGGGGTTGACCAGGAAGCGGCAAGCGCCCAGCGGCGGTGCGGCGCGCTCCTTCAACCGCGCCAGATAGGCCGCGTTGATATCTGCCAAGGCATGGTCGCGCGGAAGATCGCTCGGCCAGGGCCCACGCGCACGATCGATCTCGTTGACCCCGCCCAGCAAGGTCACGTGGTAGCTGCTCGGCGGCAGCACGGCGAACTTGTGGGCAAAGCGCTGCTCGGGGAATTGGCGGTAGATGTTCAGCACGCGGTCGAAGCTGTCGTAGCCATCGCCCTGTTGTTCCAGATGACCCACGAAGGTATTGCCGGCAAACGGCATCGGCCGTCGCGAGCGCAGAAACTTGCGGCCCACATCCGAGGGCGGTGGCGTCATGGCCGGTGTGGCGAGACTGGTGGCCAGCAGCGAGGTGCCGGCGGCAGCCATCAGGCGACGGCGGCTGATGCGTGTGTCCAGAAACGACGACATGGGAAAACCCTCAGAGTTTGACGTTGACGCCGAGCATCACGGTGGGTGCCATTTTCCAGGCCGATTGCACGTATTCCTGGTGGCGGCCGATGCGGTATTCGTAGCCCTGGCCGGTCAGGTTGAGCACATCCAGGCTCACTGCCACTGCCGGCGAGACATCCCAGGCCAGTTTCAGGTCGAGACGGTCCAGCGGCTGTTGGTAGCGGTTGCGATAAAACTCCTGCTGGTTGCTGTAGTTGGGGTAGCGGTCGTCCCACAGCTCGCCGGTACGGCTCCAGGCCAGGGTGCTGCGCAGCGGCCCACGGGCGTAGTTCAGGGTCAGATTCCACAGCTGCTTGGGCTGCTGCGGCAGCACCGACAAGGTGGTGCGGCTGCCATCGCCGAGCACCACCGGGTAGTCCACGTCCAGGAAGGTGACATTGGCACCGACCGACAGCCCGGCCAGCGCGGGCAGCCACGGGCCCAGTTCCTTGATCGCGCCGAGTTCGGCGCCGCGCATGCGGACCGGCCGGTCGGTATTGCGCGGTTGGGTGACCAGCACCTGCTCGCCGTCGATGCTCTGCAGCTGGCCGTAACGGAAAATCTCGTTGTCGATGGTCTTGTGGAACAGCGCGATCGACAGCAGGCTGCCACCGTCGTCGAACGTCCAGTCGTGGCCAAGGTCCAGATTCTGCGAGCGACGCGGCTGCAGGTCCGGGTTGCCCTGGTTGAGCGTGGGCGGGTTGCTGCCCAGCGTGAGCACGCCGCCGTTCAACGCCATCTGGTCCAGGCGCGGTCGCCCGATCGAGCGCGAGGCGCCGAAGCGTAGCGTGCCGTTGGCACTGGTCTGCAACTGGCCGGCCAGCGATGGCAACCAGTTGCGGTAGGTGCGTTGCGCACTGACAGGCGCCCAGACGGTGCCGCTCAATTGCTGGCCGCTGCTGCCGAAGCGGGTCTGCTCCAGGCGCACGCCGCCGGCCAACCGCCAGCGCTCGCCGCGCCACTGTGCTTGTGCGAAGCCGGCGCGCACCTGCTCATCCACGCTGTAGGTGCCGCTGTTCTGCGCGGTGATGTCCGCCACGCCGCGCGCCTGGCCGGACACCGCATCCCAGCGCGCGTCGGCCAGGTCCGGGTCGATGATCAACATGGGCGCATTGCAACCCAGGGCGCAGGTGGCGTTGCCCAGCACATCGGCCAGCGAATAAGGCAACCCGCTCCAGGTCGTGCGCTGGAACGCGGTCTGCATGTGCGTGCGCACCTGTCGCAGGCCAAAGGCCAGTCCCAGCCCCTGGCTGTCTTCGTCCATGTTGCGACGGAGCTCCAGTTGCAGGTCGCTCACCCGTTCGGCGTAGGTCGTGCGCTCCTGCTGGTGGTTGAGGTTGGCGTAACGGGTCGGGTCGTCGGCCAGGGCCGGGTCCAGGGCCGTGAATGCCGGCAGGGTGCCATTCCAATCGAAGCCGTAAGCCAGGCCATTCTGCTGGAAGCGGTCCCAGGTCTGCGGGTTGTCCACCGTGGCGCGCGAGGTGCTTGCGCGCAGCGCGCCGCGCCACTGGTCAGGCAGCTCGGCCAGCAGTTCGCCGTTGATGCCGGACAGCCCGCGCTTCCAGCGCAGCTGCCCCAACTCGACGAGCTGGTTGAGATTGTCCAGCGTGCCGCTTTGCGGGCCGCTGCGGGTCAGGCGCGCGCTGTTCTGCACCTGGGCGACCTGGGCATTGCGGTCGGAAGATTCGTGCTGGTCGAACGTGTAGCCGGACACATGGCCGCTGAGCGGACCATCCGGCTGCCAATCCACGCGTGCGGTCACGCTGCGCCGTTCGCGGGTGTTGTCGTAGTTGTACCAGCGCCGTTCGCTGGGCACCGCCGCGCCGGTGCCGCCATAGGCCGACGACGCGCGCGTGCCGTCGGCGTTGTACCAATTGAGGGCGCCGCCATTTTCCTGCTGCGGCACCGAAATCTCGCGGCGCCAGACGCTGGCCGCCCCCAAAAACGCGAACTGGCCGTCACGCCCGAAGCGCTTGCCCCATTTCAGCTCGCCTTCGCCCACCGGCGTGCGGCCGCCATAGCGGCTTCCCATGAGGTTGGCGCCGCCCTTGGCCGAGGCGGTCAGCAGCCCATCGGGCCGGGCAAAGCCGGTGGCGGTGACCAGATTGGTGACACCACCGATCGCGCCGCCATCGTTCTCCGGCAGCAGCGACTTCACCACATCGATGCGGTCCACGAAGTTGGCCGGCAGCACATCCATCAGCGCCTGGCGGCTACCGATGTCGTTGCTGGCGAAGGCAAAGCCGTCGATCAGCATGCTGTTGTAGTTGCCGTTGAGGCCGCGCACCGTCACATAGCGTGGTTCGCCCTGGTACTCGACCGTGCTCACGCCGGTGACCCGGCGCAGCGCATCGCCCACATTGAAGTCCGGCAGTTGCCCGATGCTGTCGGCGGCGACCGAATCGACGATGGTGGGCGCCGCCTGCTTGGTGGCGATGGCGCGCGTGTTCTGCGACTGGAACGGGTTGCGCACCTGCACCGCGTCCATGGTCAGCGCGTCGCCTCCGCCGGACATGTCGGCGGCGGTGGCGTGCGAGGGAAGCCAGCCGATCAAGGCCAGCCCCAGCGCAAGCGACAGCGCATGCGGAGGCTGTGGCCAAGACGGGGCAATGCGAGTGGGGCGGGAAGGGGGATGCAACAGGCGCATGGCACGATATCAACGTCGGTGGCCCCAACGCAGGGCCGCGGACGGATTAAATTAAGCTGCTTAATTAAAGCAATTATGACAACGACGGACGTTTCGCCCTGCATGCCCTCTTTGTTCGCAAACGCAGCCATTCGTTCGCATTACCGCCGCCGCAGCGATGGGCAGGCCGCCGGTTCCAGCGAGCGCCTGCTGCTGGATCTGATCCGCAGGGCAGGGCAATTCGAGCGTGCGGATCTGCCGCGCGCCAGCGGGCTCAGCGTGCCCGGCATCAAGGGCATCGTCGACCCGCTGGTGGCGCACGGCCTGCTGCAGCTGCGGCCCTCGTTGCGGCGTGGCCGTGGCCAACCGAGCGCGCAGGTGAGCCTGGTGCCGGGGTATGCATACAGCGTGGGGGTGTCGGTGATGGTCGATGGCTTTGCGGTGGTGCTGATCGACTTCGCCGGCCAGGTCCGCGGCATGCGCCAGCTCACGGCCTTCCCGCTGACGCTGGCGGTGGTGCGTGCACAACTGCCGGCCCTGGTGGAGGCACTGCTAACGGCGGCCGGCGTGGATCGGCAGCATGTGTTTGGCGTCGGTCTGAGCATGACTGGCCCGCGCATCGGCGACGGCACCCGGGTCAATCCGCCCTTGTCGCTGGCAGCGGAATGGATGCAGGTGGAGCTGGACCGGTTTGTCGCCGATTGCCTGCAGCTACCGGTCTGGATGGACAACGACGCCCATTGCGCCGCCCTGGCCGAGGCCGTGTACGGCATTGGCCGCCAATCGCCGGACCTGGTGTATCTGTCGATCTCCGACGGCTTTGCTGCCGGCGTGATTGCGGCCGGCAACGTGCGCCGCGGCGCGCACGGCAATGGGGGCGAACTGGGGCGCATCTCGGCCATCACCGGCATGGCGCGGCCAACCCTGGAAAGCCTGCGCCAGGCGCTGGCCGCCGATGGCCACGCGCTGCCGGACCTGCACACCATGCTGCAGCACTACGATGCGGCGTGGCCGCAGATCGATGCGTGGCTGGATGCAGTGGAGCCGACCGTGACGCTTGCGGTGGCGGCGATCATTGCGTTGATCGATCCGCGTGTGATTGTTTTTGGCGCGCGCCTGCCCACCGATCTTGCGCAACGGCTGATCGCCCGCATCGCCTTCGAACCTGCGCCGCGGCGTGGCGTTGCATTGCCGTATCCCACGCTGCAGGTCGGGCAGGTGACGGCGCATGCCACCGTGCTGGGCGCGGCCATGCTGCCGTTCAAGGAAACGCTGTTCTAGCGCACCGCATGCGCGGCGATATACGCGCCAAGTGCTGGCAACGCGTCCAAACAATGCCTGCGCCGCACGCCTGCCAGCGCGCGCAACGCAGGCATCGTTTCGCATCCGGGCGGTACTTTTCGCCTAATTTGCCAATTGTCATATGCCACGCGCTTTACTGGCCGCCCGCCGCGTTTTCGAGGTCATCATGCGTATCGGTCCTCTGCAACCTTCTATCGCGCACACTGCCGCGCCGGCACTACCGACGCACACCAGTGCGATCAGCCCGACGCAGGTGCCGCACATGCCGGGCAACACTCCGCCACTGCGAGAAAGGCCGCGTCGCCGCGCCACCAATATGCCCCCGCTGGTGCCGTTGAACGACAGCGCGATGACCGGCAAGCCGGCCCTGGTGGCGCTCGACAGCGAATTCTCAGAGCAGCGTCTGGCCGAAGTGCAGGCGCGCCAGATCACCGTGCAGACCCTGCAAGCCAAGCTTGCCACGCATCTTGCGCAGGCCGGCACGGCGCTCAAACCCGACAGCATTGCCGCACGCTTTGCCGCCGGCACACTGGAGCCGGTGTATCTGGATACCGCCGCCTTCAATGCCATGTCGCGCGGGCTGCCCGCACGCGCACGTGCGGCCGCAGGCCCGGTGCTGATCGATGCACAACAAGGTCGCATCATCTTCAATCTGCAGCGCGCGTTTGCCCCTGGCGACACCTTCAGCGACGCGGCGCTTGCCGCGCTTGGCAAGCAGTTGAATCTCTCCGGCCACGGGCTGGCAACGCCGAACTGGCTGCAGCCTGCCGCAGGCACGCCGGGGCGGCGCAAGCTGCAGCAAGCCGCGCGCTATCACGGCCACGAGGTGCCGGCCCGCGACGGTGGCGCCGGGTTCTTCAAGGCCAACGACCATCGCCTGCTGGAAGGCAAGCAAGCGCTGTTGCGCAATCATCGAAAATCGCTCGTGCACGACCACTACTTCGAGGCACCCAGCACGCGTGCGTTCGGAAAGGACGTCATGGTGCATCGCGGGCTGTTCGATAATCACGCCGGCATTCCGGAAAACTCGCTGGCGTCCATCGATCATGCCTACGAGCAGGGCTACCGCAATCTGGAGCTGGACGTCGAAGTCAGTTCCGATGGCGTGCCGGTGTTGATGCACGATTTCAGCATCGGCCGCATGGCAGGCGACCCGCAGAACCGATTGGTGTCGCAGGTGCCGTTTGCCGAGCTGCGTGAAATGTCGTTGGTGATTCGCAACCCGTCTGATGGAAACTACGTCAAGACCGACCAGACCATCGCCGGTGTGGAGCAGATGCTGGAGCACGTGCTCAAAAAGCCCGAGCCGATGTCGGTGGCGCTGGATTGCAAGGAAAATACCGGCGAAGCGGTGGCGATGCTGCTGATGCGCCGGCCGGACCTGCGCAAGGCTGCGGCGATCAAGGTCTATGCCAAGTACTACACGGGCGGCTTTGACCAATTCCTGTCCAATTTGTACAAGCACTACCAGATCAACCCGTTGCACTCGCAGGATGCGCCGCGCCGCGCCGCGCTGGATCGCTTGCTGGCCAAGATCAACGTGGTGCCGGTCTTGAGCCAGGGCATGTTGAACGACGAGCGCTTGCGCGGCTTCTTTCGAAGTAATGAGCAGGGCGCCGCGGGGCTCGCAGACACCGCAATGCAGTGGCTGGACAGCTGGACCAAGATGCGCCCGGTGATCGTGGAGGCGGTGGCCACCGACGACAGCGATGCCGGCAAGGCCATGGAAATGGCTCGGACGCGGATGCGCCAGCCGGACTCGGCCTACGCGAAGGCCGCGTATTCGGTGAGCTACCGGTATGAGGACTTTTCCGTGCCGCGCGCCAATCACGACAAGGACTACTACGTTTACCGCAACTTCGGTGAGCTCCAAAAGCTCACCAACGAGGCCTTCGGCGTCAAGCGCACCACGGCCGGCGCGTTTCGCGACGATGGCGAAAGCCTGTTGACCGATCAGCCCGAGGCCGAATTGCTCGCCATCCTGGAAAACCGCACGCTGGCCCGGGGCCATACCGGCAACGAACTCGACGTACCGCCGGAAACGCCCATCGATATCAACCGGGACGCCGAGATCGTGAAGCAGCGAACCCAGCAATTTCAGGCCAGCTCCATCCCCGCCGACCCGAATCACATCGCCGCGGTTCGCGAAGGCAAGCAACACGATCACACCGCAGACATGGTCAATGACCCTGCGGCAACGCGTGCGCTGGACAAGCGCGCCAAAGCGCTTGGTTTGCTGACCGACAAATACCGTGGCGCGCCTGTGACCCACTATCTCAACGAGCAGGCCAGGCAGACCGAGACGGATTGAACCTTCCAAGCTCACCGCTTCGGTTGGCAGGTTGAGCACTTGGGGCGGCATGCAGACGCCCAAGCCACGCTTGGGCAGCGTCAGGGATTGGGAGAGATCACGCGCCTGCACCGGCAAGCCGGCGCCCGGAGCGGTGGGGCGGCCGATCAGCCGCGTTGCAGTGCCCTGCGTGCAGGTGCCGCGGCGTGCGCCGCCGCGTTACCTGCATACGCATCCGACGTTGCCTCCCATCGATTCATCGGTGGAGGCGACTGCGTGGCCTGATCGGAATGACCCGCAGCCGCCTGCGGTGCGCCATCACGGCGTTGCATGTCGTCCACCGCAAGCATCCACCCATGGCTGGCGCGCCATGTGGCTCAACACGCCGCAATGAATGGCCGGACGGGTGGTCGTGGAGTGCACGCAGCGTGCGTCAAGCGCCCTGTCGTGGGGCAAGTCCGGCCAACCTCCTGCCCTGCACTAACTCCCCACTTAAATCGCATGACCGGTCAAGGCGTGCGCGCCAACGTCAGCGCATTGCGCTCCTGCGCGTCCACTGCCACCAGCCGTTGCATCAGTAGCGACAGCGTCACCACATCCTGGTGGTTGTGTTCGGCCACGCGGCGCAGGTTGCGCGCGCTGCCGCCGCGCAGGTAACTCAACCAGGCGGCCGGGGCCTCGGAGCCGGGCAGGTCGTCTTCGCGCACCACGCGCAGCAGTTGCCGTTCGATGGTGGACAGCTTGCAGTTCTCCCAGGTGCCGCGATAGCGCCGGCGCGTGGGGAACAGCAGATCCACATGGTCCAGTGCAGAAATCGGGTCGCCGCGACGTGCCAGGCGGTAGCGCGTCTTCAGCAGCGGGGCGTCGTAGCAGCGGCCGTTGTAGCTGGACAGGACGGTGCGCGGTGTCAGCCAGGTGCGGAACAGATCCAGCATCGCGCTTTCGGCCGCCATCGTGGACATCATCAATTGACGCACGCGCAGGCCGTTGCCCTGCACGGCATCGGCCACCCAATCGGCCACGCCGATCATGAAGGCGCGGGTGCCGGTACCGCCGGCCAGACCGGTGGTTTCGGTATCGAAGAACAGCAGGTCCATCGGGTCGACGGCATCGTCGCGTTTGGCGAAGGCCAGCGAGAGCGCCTCGGTAGGAATCGCCTGTGGCAGGAACGCCTGGATCAGATGCAGGCCGGGCGCGATCTCGTTGCCAGGCAGAGATCGGTCGGTGGATGGCGCGCGGATGGGTGCATGCACCGAAACCGCGCGTTCGCGCAGGCCGATCATCTTGCGCAGGCCGGCGATATCGGTGCGGTGCTGTACCGGTGGTGCCGGCGATATCGATGCGGGCGATGTTGTCGCTGTGCTGCGCGCTGTGGGCCAATGGCGTGCGCTATCCGCATCCGCGGCGATGATTGCATCGACATCGACATTCGTAGGCAGCGCCGGCTTGTGGCGCACATCGTGCTCCACCCACGCAAATACCGATGCCTCGCGCGCAGGCGGTGCAGGCATGGGCGCCTGCAAGGCGCGGCGCGTGCGTGTTGATGCGTCGCGCGCCTCGTTGGGGCGAGCGGCCACGGCGCCATGACGTGCAGCTGCGTTCTCTCGCAGCGGCAAGCCCGCAGTAGGTAACGCGGCGCTGGAGACCGCTGCCCGCTGTGCACGTGTCGGCATGATCGCATCGTCCTTGCGCGCTGCCGGCGTCAGGCCGCCAACCTGACGGCGCAGCAGGCGCAGACGTTCGGCGCTGACGCCCGTGGCATGACCAGGCGCAGGCGTCGTGCCCTGCGTGTGGGCGCCGCAAGCTGGCTGCGCGGCCTCATCGACAGGCGCGGCATCCGCAGCCTGCGCATCGACCGCCGGCGCATCGTGCAGCGCATCGCCATCGTCAGCCTTCGCCGGCGCAGGCACATCCCCCTGCCCGGCCTGACGCCGCAACAAACGCAGCCGGTCCGCACTCACACTCATGCAAGCACGTCCAGCGCCAGGTCCTCGTCCACCTGTGTGGCATGCCGCAATGGCGCATCGGCATCGAACAACAACGCCAGCACCGTCAGCGCCAGCGACTTGGGCGATTCGCCTTTGGCGGCTTCATGTGCGGCCAGCACCGGGCCCACGCAGGCCGGGCAGCCGGCGCTGCAATCGCAACGCCGTACTAATTCGTCCGCGCGCTGCAGCAGCTCGGCCTGGCGCAGCCACAGCGGCTCGCTCAAGCCCACCCCGCCAGGGAAGTTGTCGTACAGATACACCGTGGGCACGAACGCCTGCTGCAATTCCACCGTGGCCGCATCGCCTTCTTCCACGCCGCGCAGTTGCCCACGCCCGGTCTGGTCGGCCACTGCAAACCAGGCGCCGTCGCCATTGCCCACCGCCTTTTGCAGATCGCGCGCATCGGCCATCACGGCGACCGTGGCCACCACGTGCAATGCATAGGCAGCGCCCAGAAATCCATCCAGCGCATCCTGCTTGGATGTAAAGGCTTTGCCCAGCGTGGCCTGCGGCAACTGCCACCATACCGCGGTGGTGTGCAATTCCTGGTCGGGCAGATTCACCGGCCCGTAGCCGATGTTTTCGTGCGTGTAGTAGCGGATCTTCTTATAGCCGGACACGCGCCGCACCACGTGCACTTCGCCGTGGTGGCAATCGCCACGGCCGGCCACGCCGCCGTCGAAGCGGTCCAGCACCTTCAACTTGGTGTAGTCGATGCTGTCGGTGTAGTAGTCCACATGCGTGCGCGTCACGTACGCCTTGCGGCCTTCCCAATCAAGCCGCTCCACCTGGTAGGGCGTGCTCTGCACCATGTGGATGGCGCCTTCGTACAATGTAAGTGCAGCGGCCGAATAATCCACCTCGGCGATGATCTGCTGCTTGCCGTCGCTCTTGTCCACCACCACAAAGTTGCCATCGGCCACCGAGCGCAGGCTCACCGCATTGGCCGGGTAGCTGTCGGCGATCCATTCCCAGCGGTCGCCTTCCTGGTGGATCACCTCGCTTTCGGCCAGCGCTTCCAGGAACACCACCGGGTCGATCGGGCCGAATGGCTCGTCGGCAATGAACGGCAGCTCGAAGGCCGCGCAACGGATGTGATCGAACAGGATCAGCGGTTGGTCCGGTGCGGTACGCGCATGTTCGGGCGAGGCATCGGCAAAGAAATCCGGGTGTCGCACCACGTATTGGTCCAGCGGTTGCGAGCTGGCCACTAGCACGCCCAGCGCCGGTTGCTGGCGGCGCCCGGCACGGCCGAAGCGCTGCCAGGTGGCCGCCACGCTGCCGGGGTAGCCGTTGAGGATCACCACGTCCAGTGCGCCGATATCCACGCCCAGTTCCAGCGCCGAGGTGGAAATGATGCCGTCGATCGTGCCGGCACGCATCGCACGCTCCACCTCGCGCCGCTCGGTGGGCAGATAGCCGCCGCGGTAGGCGCGAATGCGTGCCGGCTTGCGCGGGTCGTGGTCGAAGATGTCCTTCAGATACTTGGTCAGCACTTCCACCATCAGGCGCGTCTGCGCGAACACCAGCGTCTTCAGGCCGCTCTTGATGGCAATGCGCGCGATGCGGTTGCTCTGCGAACGCGCCGAGGCACGCAGGCCCAGATCCGCATTGACCACCGGCGGGTTCCACAACAGCACATGCTTGTCGCCGGTGGGCGCGCCCGATTCGGTGATGGCATGCACTTGCTCTTCGATCAAGGCCTGCGCGTGCGCGTGCGGGTTGCCGATGGTGGCCGAGCACAGGATGAATTGCGGGGTGGCGCCATAGAACGCGCAGATGCGCTTGAGCCGGCGCAGCACATTGGTGACGTGGCTGCCGAACACGCCGCGATAGGTGTGGATCTCGTCGATCACCACATAGCGCAGGTTCTCGAAGAACTGCGCCCACTTGGTGTGATGCGGCAGGATCGCCTGATGCAGCATGTCCGGGTTGCTCACCACGATGTCGCCATGCAGCCGGATCGCCTGGCGCGCATCGCCGGGCGTGTCGCCGTCGAAGGTGAAGGCCTTGACCCCCAGCTCGCCGGCGCGGTTCAACTCCAGCAGCTCGGCCACCTGGTCCTGCGCCAGCGCCTTGGTCGGGAACAGGTACAAGGCCTTGGCGCCGCTGGTCATCGCCGCGCTCACCACCGGCAGCGTGTAGCACAGCGATTTGCCCGAGGCGGTGGGCGTCACGATCGCCACATGCTCGCCGCGCTGTGTCGCTGCCCAGGCATCGGCCTGGTGGCTGTAGAGCTGGCTGATGCCGCGCGCCTGCAGCGCATCTGCCAATGCGGCCGGCACATCCTCCGGGATCGGCGCGTAACTGCCGTCGCGCCCGGGGATGGTGAAGCTGCCGGTGATGCGGTCGTGGTAACGCCGTTCCAGGCGCTGCGTGAGCAACGCGCCGTCGCGGCTGGGCCGGCCGTCGGTGGTGGCCAGCGCGCGTTCGGCGGTTTCGGTGCGGGGAGCGAGGGCAAACGGAGGCATACGGCAAGGGCTCCCAAAGAGGGAGATCAAACGAAAAGGATGTCTCAGGGTATGAGACCGGCGCGCCCGCGCCCAGCCTGCCTCACTGAGCGGATTCAGCAAGCCGGGTATCCTGTCGCCCCCACAGCGTCACGGCTGCCTTGCACGCTGTGGGATCCCCCACACCGAAGAAACGCCGTGCCCGTGCCTGCCAACGTCACTGCTCCGCATTACAAGTCCGTTTCTGCCCGCCGCGCCGATATCGCGGTGCATGCTGCCGGCCTGTTGCTGGCCATCGTCGGCGGCGCCTGGATGGTGGTGCGCGCGCACGCCAACCAGACCATGCTGCTGGCCACCTGCATCTACGCGCTGGGGCTGCTGGTGATGTTCGCCTGTTCGGCGGCCTACAACTTCGCACCGCCGCAGCGCCAGCCGATGCTGCGCAAGTTCGACCACGCCGGCATCTTCGTCATGATTGCCGGCTCCTACACGCCGTTTTTCCTGGTGGCGCTGGACGGCACCTGGCGCTGGGTGATGATCCTCAGCGTCTGGTGCGTGGCCCTGTTCGGCGTGTTCGCCAAGTTGTGCCTGCCCGGCATCGCCAAGGGCTTCTGGGTGGCGATCTATCTGCTGCTGGGCTGGGCCGGCATCGTGGTGATCAACCAGATGATCGCCGGGCTGGACAGCGCGGTGCTGTGGCTCATCGTTGCCGGCGGCGCCTTCTACACCGTGGGCGTGGCGTTCTACGTGCGCAAATCCATGGTCTACAACCGCGCCATCTGGCACGCCCATGTGCTGGGCGGCGCGCTGTCGCACTGGTGCGCCATCTGGCTGTGCCTGCGGCCGTTGGGCGAGGGGTGACCACGCAGTGTGGCGTCCTCGGGCCGGCCGCTCGCCCCGCCCGAAGTGATACTTAATGTCACTGCATGCGCACCGAACTTGTCACCACGCTCAAGCGTCAGGCGACCGAACCCCTTGCAGCTGCAGAGCGCGACAAGGAGTCAATCCTGATCACACAGCACGGTTTACCCAGTGCCTATCTGGTGGATGTTGCCAGCGATGAGCGCATGCAGCAGCGCATTGCGCTCCTGGAAGGAATCGCCCGTGGAGAAATGGCAGTCGCGCAAGGCCGTACGCTGCGCCATGAACAGGCACAGCAACGCATGGCGCGATGGCTGAAATAATCTGGTCGGTGCCGGCATTGGCTGATCTGGACGCGATTGCCGACGACATCGCAATCGATAACGCACCCGCTGCAGCGGCGGCGCTGGTCAAATGGGTGTTGCCGCAGGTTGAGCAATTGATTGAACACCCGGACAGCGGAAGCCGGCCACAGGACTCCAGCGCTCGCGCTATCGCCAGATTGTCGAACCACCTTGCCGCGTGTTCTACCGCGTGGATGGGCAGCACATTGTGCTGGTGCACGTGATGCGGTGGGAGCGTGCGCTTCGCAGGAACCGTCTTTCACGCTAAGAAGAGCGGCCAACAAAACCACGGCACAGCCACCAGGCGGGCGCAGCCGGTGCTCGGTGCGGCATGCACCGCGCCGACACGTCGGTTGTGAGTGCGCCGTCCACATCCAGCTGACGACTGCTCGCCACCGTCTGTTAGCCGCTCTACGGCCGGCAGGCACTCCAAGCGCCTGCCGCATCCCATCATTCCACCACGCGCGGTGCCAACAGATCATCCAATCCCACACGGTGCAGCATCTCCGCGCGCAGGCGATCGAGGACCGCAAAGCCCACGTCCGCGCCGTCGCCCGCCGGGTCGATATGCACCCGGAACGGCCGCTTGCCGAACGGTGCGTTCACCACCTGCACGATCGCCTGCGCCACCTCGGCCACGTCGGCGTCTTCGGGCACCAGGCGCGCAAATGCCTGCTGCACCTGTTCGCCAAAGCCCGCATACGGGCCGGCCTCGTACGCAGCGGCGCGCGCGGCGTCGTCGGGCATACCGGCATGGGCAAAGTGGTTGGTGCCCTTGGTGAAGGCGCCGGGCACGACGATCGAGGTCTCGACGCCCCAGCGTGCCAACTCGCGTGCGTACTGCACCGCCAAGGCATCCATCGCCGCCTTGGCCGCGAAATAAGGGCCCAGATACGGCGGGGTGCCGCCTGCCGAGCTGCTGCTGGACACCCACACCAACAGGCCCTGCTGCTGTGCCCGCAAGTGCGGCAATGCCGCGCGGTTGACCCGCTGGGTGCCCAGCACGTTGATGTCGTAGACCTGCGCCAGCTGTTCGGCGGTGAACGCCTCGGCCGGGCCGAACACCATGTGCCCGGCGTTGTGCACCACCACGTCCAGCCCACCGGCCTGCGCCACGATGGATGCCACCGCCGCGTCGGCCGAGGCCTGCGATTGTACGTCCAGCTCGACCGTGTTCAAGGCCAGCTGCTGCTTGCCCGCCAAGTCGGCCATCTCGTGCACCACGCCGGCATTGCGGCCGGCGGTATCGCGCATGGAGGCGTAGACGGTGTGGCCGGCGGCGGCCAGCGCTTGTGCGGCCAATCGGCCAAAGCCGCTGGACGCGCCAGTCACCAGAATGCGTTTGCGCATGTCATTGCTCCTTGAGAGGGAAAACCAGCAGCGTGCGCACTGCCGCGCGCCACAGCGGGTCAGACCATGCCGCCGTTGGCGCGCAGGACCTGGCCGTTGATCCAGCCGCCATCCGGGCCGACCAGGAACGCCACCGCTGCCGCGATGTCGTCCGGGCAGCCAAGACGTTCCAGCGGGTTGGCCTTGGACAAGCGTTCGATCAATTCCGGCGACTTGCCGTCCAGGAACAGCGCCGTGCCGGTCGGGCCAGGCGCCACCGCGTTGACGGTGATGGCACGCCCGCGCAATTCCTTGGACAGGATCGCCGTCAGCGTTTCCACCGCCGCCTTGGTGGCCGCATACACCCCGTAGGTTTCCAGCTTCAGGCCGACCACGCTGGTGGACAGGTTGACGATGCGGCCGCCGTCGCGCAGCCGTCGTGCGGCCTGGCGCAGCGTGTTGAAGGTGCCTTTCAGATTGATCGCGATGTGTTTGTCGAACAAGGCATCGTCGCTGTCGGCCAGCGTGGCCAGCTGCATGATGCCGGCGTTGTTGACCAGCACATCCACGCCGCCGAACGCAGTCTCGGCCGCGGCAAACAGGCGCTCGACGGCGACCGGATCGCTGACATCGGCCTGCACGCTGATCGCGCGGCCACCGGCCGCTTCGATGCTGCGCACCAGTTGATCGGCCTCATCCGCATGGCCGGCGTAGTTGAGCACGACGGCAAAGCCATCGCCGGCCAATCGCTGCGCGATGGCAGCGCCAATACCGCGGGAGGCCCCGGTAATTACTGCAACAGTGTGCTGCTGAGTCATGCATGTTCTTCCGTTATGCCGCGGGCTGCGGCGTTGCGGAAACTATCCAATGCAATGACAGGATAATCATCACACTAAACTGCACAGCACTGTTTCCAGCGCCCGAACAGTGGGCAAGGAGTGTCATGGATCGGTTCGACGCCATGCGGTTGTTCGTGCGGATCGTGGAGCGGCGCAGCTTCACTGCAGCGGCCAACGACATGGAAGTTCCGCGCTCCACCGCCACCAAGGTCATCGCCGAGATGGAAGCGCGCCTGGGCGTGCGCCTGTTACAGCGCACCACGCGCGTGGTGCGGCCCACGCTCGATGGCGAGCTCTTCCATCAACGCTGCATGCGCATCCTCGACGACGTGGACGATGCCGAAGGCAGCTTCCGTGGCGTGGCACCCAAGGGGCTGCTGCGGGTGGAAGTGCAGGGCACGCTGGCGCGGCACTTCCTGCTGCCCGGATTGCCGGCGTTTTTTGCGCACTACCCGCAGATCCAGCTGGTGATGAGCGAGAGCGATCGCTGGGTGGATCTGGTGGAAGAAGGCATCGACTGCGTACTGCGCTATGGCCCTCTGCGCGACAGCGAACTGGTTGCACGCCGCGTGGCCATGCTCGAACGCCTCACCTGCGCCACGCCGCAATACCTGCGACGTTTCGGCCTGCCTGCGCAGCTGGAAGCGCTGGACCAACATCGTATGGTCGGCTTGCGTTCGATCACCACCGGCGTGGTCACGCCGCTGGAGTTCCAGACCGCGCAGGGGGTGCGTACCTTCGCATTGCCCAGCCCGCTCAGCGTCACCGGTACCGAGAGCTATCTGGCCGGCATCCGGCTTGGCCTGGGCATCGCGCAGGTGCCGCGCTTCCATGTGGCGCACGACCTGCAGCAAGGCACGCTGGTGGAAATCCTGCGCGACACCCCGCCGCCCTCCAACCCGGTGTCGCTGCTGTATTCCCGCGCCCGCCAGCTGTCGCCACGGGTGCGCGTGTTTCTGGACTGGGCCGCTGGCGAATTTGCCAAACAGGCCGGCTTGACGCAGCCCGTGGGGTAGACGCGCTGGCGCGCTGCATCGGCATCGGCTGGGCAGCGCACCTGCGTTGACGCTTCACCGCTGTGGCACGCGCACACCCACACCAAACCCCTGCATCGGCAGACCCGGCTCTTCAGGCGCGCGCCGCTGCACCCACATATCGCCCATCATCCGGTCCAGCCCGCGGCCCAATCCGGTCACCAACCCGGCGCCTGGGGTAAAGGTGAGTTCGCCGAAATACACCTGCCCGTGCTGGATATACCAATCCACCCGCACGTAATCGAAGTCGCTGGCCAGCACCTTGCTCAGTTCCAGCGCTTGCTCCAGCAACTCCGGCGCACATGGCGGTGCGCGGCCGTCGTCGCGGATGCGATGGAACGCATCGTGCAAATTGCCGACGAAAAACGTCATCGACAATTTCGGCGTGTCGAAGCGGCCGTAGATCACCTGCAACACGTATTTGAACGTGCCATCGGCCTGGCCAAACATGTGGAACTTGTAGTCCACCGGCACCTGCTGCGCATCGCCGATATATTTTTCCACCAGAATGCGCGGCGGAATATCGCGGTAATGGATCTCGCGCACCATGTCGGAAAAATCGGTGCGCATCCATTGGCCGCAGCGCGCGATGATGCGGCGTTTCTGTTGCGCGTCCGGCTCATCGCGCACCACCTCCACCATGGCCGCGCCGTGGTTGGCCTTGATCACCGTCTGCTGCCACTGCGGCAAGCGCAGCAAATCTTGCGGGTCGGTGGTATCCAGCAATAGCGGGATCAAATGCGCCTGGCCGATCCTGGCCGCCACATACGGCCGCACCGCGAACTTGTCGGCCAGCCGCTGGTATTGCGGGTAATCACCGTGCACACACTTGCGGTAGAGGATCTTCTCGTTGAAGCATTTCGGTGCGTACAGATCCGGCAGGCGTCCAAACGTATGCAGGAAGTACAGCCGGTCCTGGTGCCGCCAGGGCAAGGTGCGTACAAGGCTGCGCGCGCCCTTGCGTAGCAGACGCTTGAGGTTGGCTGCGTCTGCCGTGGTGCGCGTCGGCGCGGCCGGGCGGCCAATCCCTGCTGGCCATGCCAACCCCGGCAGCAGTGCAGCCCATGGCTGGGCCGACGCCCGCTCTGCACCCACCGGCCGCGTGTGCAGCCCCGTTCCGTTCTCGCCCATGGCCAGCTCCCTCCTCGAATATGAGACACCCATCACACTTTGGTGTGTTGTTCGCCACGGTATACGAGAAAAGAACGACAAACGTCACGCATTGTCTCAAGCAGCCCAATTACGCAAACATCGCTGTGTTTTCGGTCCAGAAATGCCGAAATCGCCGACTGTTGCGTCTGCTTTGATGCGTTGCGGAAGCAGGTGCAGGCGCCACCGCCAAAACCTGGGGACATCCACCGGCGGTCGATCAGACCCAAAGCCATGAGCCATGCATTGCGCGCGGCCAAAGTCCAAACGCCTGCCAGTGCAATGCCATGCGCCCGTCTGCTGCCAGCCCGCCTCGCCGCCAGCGAACGCTGCTATGCAGGCATGTATTTGCTGCGCCTTCGCCACGCGCAGCGGGTCAATGGCATGGCTGAGATAAAAAGCGGCAGCAGCGTGCAGCGGACTTGACCGCGCCATCGCTGCCGCGCAAGGTGCAGGCTCAAGGAGCAACGCAGCTGCGGCATGTGCACCCCGCACATCTTGCATGCATCAGGACAGCCCTATGAACGTCGTTAGCACCGCACTGATCGCGCTCCCCGTCGTGGCACTCAGCAGCTGCACCGACGCGCCGCCGCCAGTGCACACACCCCCGGGCCATCGCGCCCACGGCCCACGCGCGCACCGCCAGTGCCGCACCGAACAACGTCTCGCGGTCACCGGCTACGCGTGTAGCGCAGACCCATGCCGCCACAACGCCGTATCTCTGCAATCCCGGCTCAGGCGCCTGCATCGCTGGCGGCCCATTGCTGGCCAGCTCGCAGGCAGAAGCGCACTGGCTGATTGCCCACGGCTACCCGTCGCCGACCGAGCACGCACGCTTGAGCAAGCTGGATCTGGCCCAGTTGCAGGCCGAATCGCAGGCGGGCAATCCGGCGGCCACTGTGCTCTACGGCAGCAAGACCGCACTTGGCGGCCGTTTCGAGAGCGGCGTGGCCACATTGCGCAAGGCCGCAGCCACCGGAAATATCTACGCCTACTATGGGCTGTCCGAGGTCTACAACGGCGACACCCTGCAAAAGAGCCTGGTCGAGAGCGCAGCGTATCTGCGGCTCGCCTATCTGCTCGGCGATCGCAAGGCATCGGCGGCCATCGCACAAAGAGGTTTGAGCGGTATCGAAAGCGTCGTTGCAGATGAGCGTGCGGCAGCGCTGTACCAGACCTTTGTCAACTCCTCGCGCCCGTCTCCGCGGCCGTTTGAGTGATGCGTGATGGCGGGCGACAGGTTGCTGCACGACCCCGGACGCGCGGCCGCGCAGGGTGCATGCGCGGCCAGCAAACGCTGGTGCGGTTGCACGTCATGACCAGCGCGGCATCATGCAAGCGAGGTCATGACGCGCGCGCATCATCGGCACGCAGGCACGCAGGCACGCAGGCAGCTTGCAGACCTGCCAATCACAATGACGCGGCAGCCGTAGCCTGGAGTGCGCCGGGTCATCTACATGCAGCTGCTTTTGCGGCAAACAACCGCGCACCAATTGCGCGCGCTGTGTCGAAGTGCGATTGCGGAAAGCCCGCATCCGGCACTGTCAGCAGTTCCGAGGTGCGTACCGGCGCACCGCAGAAATCGAAGATGCCGTGATTGATCTGTGTCTTCATCGCACCGAAGTAGCCGTGCCGCGCGTAGGTGCGCTCGTCTGCGCCGCCGATGGCCAGCATGTGGACGTCCAGGTGCTGCAGCTTCTTCATGATCTTGCCGTCGGCGCTTTCGTCGAACGCCCAGCCCAGCGTAAACACCCGGTCGATCCAACCTTTCAGCAGCGCCGGAAACGACCACCAGTAAATCGGGAACACCAGCACCAGCGCATTGGCCCGGTCCAGCCGCGCGTGTTCGGCCGCTACATCTGGCGCAGGTGCCGCGCGCTGCTGAAAGAGCGCGATGTCAGCCTGGTTGAAGCGCGGGTCGAAACCTTCCTGCGCCAGGTCAGCAACCTCGACCGTGTGGCCGCCGCCGGCCGCCTCCAGCCCAGCGCTCACCTGCGCGGCAATGGCGTGCGTCAGCGAGCGCGGCTCGGGATGTGCAACAACAATCAGGGCATGCATGTAGGTAATCACTCCAGGGAGAAGACAAGCACGGCTTTACCTGCAGCCGCATCAACGCGACAGAATGCTAACGACCCGTTGCAAAAGCGCTGTCAACACGAAAGGTTATGTGGTCAGTCAGCGAGCAAAGCCAGCGACGTCGCCCGACCACGCTCACATGGCGCCTCGCGTGCGTCGAAGGAGGCGCACTATCCAGCAGTGCCCAAGGCGTCCAATACGTCGTCCACCTGCTTAGCCAACTGCTGCATGCAATGCGCCCACTGCCGTAGTGGAATGGCCGGCACGCCCATGGTGCTTTCGTCGCACGAACGCGGTGTGGCCAAGGTAGCGAGCAGGCGCAGCTGGTCGCATACGCATAGCAGGCGGTATTGCGTGCCTTCGGACATCCAGTAGCCGGGTTCGTCGTGCATGCCGCTCTCCTTGCCATGGGCTGGCTCCCGCTGCACAACGCAGCGGGATGCCGGGAGGCTAGAAACCGCAGACAGCCGGCGGGCTTATTCCCCTTGCGGGTGTTGTATTCGCCGCCCTCCCGGCGCAAGAACGCCGAGCCGTGCCAGGCCTTTCGGCCAGACACAAAAAACCCACCAAATTCTCGGAGGTGGGTGCCGCTGTCTGTGTGGAGTTTCTAGGCTCCGAGCGGGAGTGTGCGGGCGGTGGTGGCTAGGGTCAAGTTACAGCGCTCGCCCTGCGCCGGTGCGCAACTAGCATATGCGTACTGCGGGTTTGGCGTGTATCAAGCGGTGTGAGGTGATGCAACGCAGACCGCCATCGGGCTCTGATGGCGTCGTGGTGCTCCGCAAGCGTGCGATCTAGCGGGACAGGCTGCCCTGGTTAGGCTCGTTCATTCCACGCGCCAGCTCTTGCTGCTGCGTCAGCGCCCTTTCCTGCGCAATGGCTTGGTTGGCCGCCAGGAGTTTCTGGTCCGACTGTTCCACCGGGGTGCGGATTGCCTGGTCGATCTCCACGTGCACCCGCCTGTGCGCTGGGTCATCCAGCCGCCCTTCTACCGCAAACACGTTGCCGGTCTTGCCCATCACAACATGGTCCACGCGGCTCAACGCATTGTCTGCCAGCGAGCGATCCCCTGCGGCCGGGTAGGCCTCGCGGTTGTCTTTGCACACCGCCAGCAGGCTACGGCTGACGCGCTCGCTCATGTCGTCGTACGGCTTGCCCACGCTTTCGTCGATCTTGCGGACGCCACTGCGAATCTGCTCCAGCATGCGGTGATCCGGGTGCGCAGGATCGTCCGGCCCGAGCGAGCCCGTTGCAGCAGGCGCACTGGGCACAACCGGAACATAGGTATGGTCGTGCGCGGGATTCACGCTTCCATCCTGGGTATGGTCGAAATGATGCAGCGTGGGCGGCCGGGTACTTGTGTCCTGATACGGAAACGGTGACTTGTTGACGCCTCGGTCCAGCCCTTCGTTCTCGATCAAATGTTCCTTGAGCCCCAGCGCTGCCATATCGATGGTCACTTGCGGCCGGGCACCTTGATACATCACGTTCGCGCGATCTTCGGCCTGCAGGATCTGCTCGACAGCCCAGGTGCCGTAGTAATTGGTATAATCCGCAGTGGGCTGCAGCTGGCCAGCTTGATTGCGGTGCTCGCCGAGGCCTACCGGGTGCTGGCCTGGCTGCGCGTAGAGGGGAGATGGACGGTCGAAGTAATGCTGGCCCATTGCGGCGATGTTGCTGACCGTTGGAGACAAACTGCCATCCTGATTGAAGCCGAGGCCAGGATTTGCCACTGCCTTAGTGGTAAGCGGATCCCTGTGTACGAAATCTAGCGTCCTCGCATTCTTGGTGTTTAACATGAGATCAAGGCCATTGGCAGTCGGATTAGACTGTCTTTCGTGGCTGAGTAACGCATTCCAACCCGCGATTTCTGCTTTCGCTTCGTCCTCGCGTCCCGACTGGATATATGAACGCAGCTCGTTGGTGTAGTCGTGCACAGGAGTCTTGGCGATTGCCTGACTCCTTACATCATTCAGAAAGTTGGCGGTAGCTTTTGTTTTATCCGCATGATTAAAGCTGTGTTGAATTTCATGCCCAAGTACGAACACCATATCTTTCTCAGAGAATCTGCCCTGAGGGTTGTTGGCAGATGCTGTCTGCAAGCCAATCGGCGGCAAATTCATAACCTTGTTGTTGCCATCATAGGTCCCGCCGGCGGAGACACCCGGTCCAACAAATCCAAAGCTCTCAAGTTGTGCACGTTTCGGGCTTGATGTATCCGAAGGATCGACGGTGGTTGCCGCTTTCTTAAGCTGATCAGCAAGGAACGGTGATCTGTTTAGCGTGGACTGCAAGTTGTCCACCATATCCTGCGTCACAGGATGACTGACTCTGGCCACATCTTGATACGTGCTCCGAGCAAACACCAGAGTCATATGTTGGACTTGCAGCGTAGCCTTTAAATCACTACTAGGAGTTTCCTGATTAGCCCTGACCTT
>NZ_JAGHWZ010000017.1:0-38764 GCF_017746015.1 Xanthomonas sp. A1809
CAAGTTTACGGGGAGTCGACAGTTGCTGCATTAAGGCGGGCTGGCGTTGATGTAAATTCAATCGGCGAGCTCGGCAAGGATGGCGAGTCTTATCCAGGGGCCGTCCCTGTGCTACTTGAACACTTGGCGTATTCTTATTCGGATGATGTGCGAGAGGGAATGCTCCGAGAATTGGCAACGCCCCATGCACGCAAGTACTGGGATCAGCTCGTGGAGATCTTTGAGAAGAACACCCTCAGCCTTGCGCCGGAAATCCGTTATGTGGCAGCGCTTGCCTTGAGCGGCGCAGCGGACGATACGGTGCTGGACGATGTGATCCGGTTGTTGGGCGACAAGGGTCTCGGGCTGGATCGCGCTCCCTTACTGATCGCCTTGATCCGCTCCAAATCGCCGAAGGCGAAGATGAAGCTGCTGGAGTTGCGGGACGATCCTGATCTTGGCAAGCAGATCAAGATCTTTCGCCGGCTGGAAAGACACCAAAAAGCGAGCGGCAGCCTCACCCTGTGACAAGCTAAAGTATCAGTACGGCGTGCAGGGCAGGCGTATCCGCGCCCAGGCAGCGGCCGGCGGCGCGATCTACTCCTTCTACGATATTGCTGCCGTCCTGCGGCAGCAGCGCAACAAACGCACCGGCAAGGACGTCGATTACATCCAGCTCAATGGCAGCCGGTGGCCAGGGTATCCGGCAGCCTGACGCCAAATGTCCCAGTCTTGAGTGGCCCTCGGCTACGTCAATCAGAGTACCTATGCGCTGAGCTGGAACGCGTCTGTGCAGGTCATCGCCCCGCCGACCCTGGAGCCCTCGCTGTCGGCTCCGGCGCTGGTGTCGGGTAACGCGTATACGGTGAGTTGGAGCACGCCTGCTGGCAGCGAGAGCTTCCAGTTGGAAGAAAGCGTCAATGGCGGTGGCTGGACGCTGGTCTACGTCGGCGGCGGCACCAGCTTCGCGACCAGCAAGGGCAAGGGCAGTTACGGCTACCGCGCCAGGGCCTGCAACTTTGCCGGTTGCGGACCAACTTCGGGCATCGTCACGGTAACGGTTTCCCCGCCGCCAGCTACCCCGACCATGCAACTGGCGAATTGGCTGACCACGCGCACTGCGCCGTATCAGGTCTGGTGCGAAGTGGGCTGGTCGGCGGTGGCCGATGCCGTGGAGTACCAGCTGCAGACCAACGCCGGCAAGGCGCTCTACGCAGGGGCCAGGACCTACGTCAGCGCCAACGGCAACGCTTACTGTGCCTACGAGTACAAGGTGCGCGCGTGTAACGCAGGTGGCTGTTCGCCATGGTCGAACCCGCCGTTCCCGGTCACCCAGAGCAAGATGGACTGAGGACGCCAGGATGCTGAAGCAACTATCGACTCTCGCGGCACTGCTGATGGCCTGACCTGGCCCAGTGCCGGTCGTGCGCAGACGGTGGAGTACATCCACACCGACGCACTGGGCTCACCGGTGGCGATTACCGACGCCGCGGGCAATGTGACCGAGCGGACGGTGTATGAGCCGTATGGGGCAACGGTGAACAAGGCCGTGGTAGATGGGCCGGGATATACCGGGCATGTGACGGATGCGACTACCGGGCTGAGTTATATGCAGCAGCGGTATTACGAGCCATTGGCAGGGCGATTCTTGTCTGTGGATCCGGTGACGGCTTATAGCAATCCCGTTGGGGCCTTCAATCGGTACTGGTACGCGAATAACAACTCTTATCGTCTTATAGACCCTGATGGGCGTCAAGCTTGTGGCAAAGATACAACGTGCGCTCTGCAGCAGGGAACTCGCGGTAGCGTGCTAATGGTGAACGGTGGAAGGAGTGAGTGGTCTCAACAGCAGGCTGAGTCGGTAGGTAAAGCTGCGACCACTGCAGCCAACAACGCATTGAGTTCAATGCAACGAAAAGAATTTAAAACGCCAGGGAGTGCGGCAAGAGCTTGGGATGATCGAGTTCGCAGGATCGCAGATAAATTTGATACCGAGATTGCGTCCAAAATTTTCTATAGCAAAGATGGTGTTGTTCTTGGCTCTGCTACAAGCGACGGTCTTAGATTTTCAGTCAATCCGGACTTTTCATCCGGACCGACACCTTACTCGATAACGGCAGGCTTCGTGCATACACATCCGACGATGAGCTTATTTAGCGGCAATGATTTAAATTATGCGATTGAGCAGTACAGAAGGGTTAACGGCTGGACCGGCAATGGACAATTTGATCAAAGTGCTATTGTGACATTGCCGGGCGGACGAGTTGTTGAGTGGAAAGTAAGTAGCTATATGAGCTCCAGTGGAACGTCATACTTGAACGAGAGTTACTATAATGAACATTAGGCTTTGGTTTTACCTCCTTGCACTCTCTCTTTCTCCAAGTAGTGCAACAGCGGACAATGCAGAAAATAAGGGGGGCTGTTACGCCGTTTCCAAAGGCGTGCGCTGTGATGGTCCCGTTCGCGTCTGTGTATCGTTATTTCCAGAATTATGGGCGCGCCACGATGCTGGATACATTGAAGTTACGGGGTGCGTCGCGTATGTCGACGGCTCGCCATACATGTTCGCATCAAAAGATCTCTATGTTTATTCTGGAGGAAAAGGCGGGATTTCCCTTGGAATTTCCCTGTCAGAAGCCGACCGTTTTAGACGGCTGATGGCAAATGATTCAGCGGCGACTGTTGCCGGGCTGTACCTTCCGGGATCCGTTGAGAGAAATAATGCAATAGGACGACTCGAGGTTATTGCCAGACATTACTGGCTGCAAGAGATGCCAGGAGAGCGGCCAAAATTGCCGATCGATTAATTCGTTTTCGAATCTCGGTGTCGGCTCACTGTGTTCCTAGCCGAAGCATCGTGCCAATCCAAGTCCCTGGACAGCGGGGTCACGTTGGTCAGGTTCACTTCCTCACCCGTCATTGGCGGGCTTCTTGTTTGCTCCGTCTGGCTGACTCAGCCGATGAGGGAACATATGCAAAAATGGAAGAGCGCCACAGTGGAGATTTTCGACTGCTTGACTATAGCTCAGGAGGATATCGTAAGGATGCGACAATCAAACAGCACTCTGGACCGTACAGACGGGGGCCATGTTACATACTCATCCCGAGAATAATACTTTCAGTGGTGCTGGTGTTTCGGCCCAAAACGGAAAATTTTGGGGCGTAGGACAGAAAGCAGCGACATAGCGACCCCGGACGGGACGGTTCAGTATTTCAACTTGAAGAGGTTTGAGAAAGATGGACGAAATTCGGGTGCTTCAAAAATCTACGCGGGCTGGCCACCTTACACGCAAGATTTGGGGAGATAAAGTGGCCATTTTCTCGTGTCTACTTCTGGCGGCATACGCATGCTATGCGGAGCCGTCGCCTAACGTGAACCCTCCTTCAGAATGCCAAAAATTTCGAAAAAATGGTAAGGATATGCTGCCAGTTTGCGGTATCGCTCTTTCAAGACCTATCGTTAATTCAAACGCCCCTGCTGGGGTGCGGGTACTCACATTTGGATATTTGAGTATTTCAAATAATAAAATGGCTGCTCTTTATCCTGCTGAGGATCTAGTGGGTCGTGCATAACCATTTAGCTGCATGGAGGTGCCATTAACTCAGGAAACGATAAAGTGGGATGGTGCTGAGGAGCGGTATGGGATTTATTACGTCCGTGTGGTCGGGATGATTGGGAAGGTCTCGGCGGGAGGAAGTTGTGCAGGAGCGATCAAGGATGCGCAAGTTTCAGATTTGACTGTGATGGAAGTACATTAGTAGGCATGATTCATCCTACAAGAAAGATGTCTTTTGGGGTTAGCAGTAAGGATGTTCGGCGAAGACCGCGGTCCGGTGGAATGCGCTATGAGAAAACCGGTTACACAAGTTGTTTGACAGACCATCCCCGCATCTACCAATCCAAGCCCATGGGTTTGTCGATAAAATCGTTAGCGTTGATCACGCCTCCACTGCGCCGGGTCTGCCGTCCTCCACCACGAAGCGCTTGGTGGTCGACACCGTGGCGTTGCGGTCGCGCCGATCGGAGATGCCCTGCAGCCGGGTTTCCATCTGGCCCGGCGTAAGCGTCACCGACACATAGCCGCGCGTTTGCCCGTCCACGTAGTGCACATGCGGGTTGGCTGCCATGGTCGCGTGCAGTTCGTCGTTGCTCTGGCCGTCGGAGGTGATCGAAGTGCCGACGAATTCGGTAGCCAGCGTTGCCGACGCGTCGTCGGCCGGATCGGCCTTCAGGTCGGTGACCCAATACGAGTGGATGTCGCCGCCCCAGAACACCGGGTTGCGCAGGCGCGTTTTGGCAATCGCATCGAGCATGCGCTCGCGCGTGGCCGGGTAGCCGTCCCAGCCATCGGTCCAGTGCCCGACCACGCCGTCGCGCCCTGCCTGGCGCATCGGTGCCACCAGCAGATCCTGCGCAATGACATTCCAGCGCGCGGGCGACTGCGCGAAGCCGCCATGCAGCCAGCGCTCCTGCTCCCAGCCGAGCATGGTGCGCTGCGGGTCGGTGCGCTGGCGGCAACTGTCGGCCACCACATGGCCGCCGCGCCAGCCATTGGCTTGCGGGCAGGGCTGCTCGCTGCGGTACTGGCGGCCATCGAGTACGTAGAAACGCGCCAGCTGGCCGTAATCGAAGGAGCGGTAGATGCGCATGTCCGCGCCGTGCGGGCGATGCCGCGCACGCAGCGGGAAATGTTCGTAGAAGGCGCGGTAGGCGGCAGCGCGCCGGGCCAGAAAGGTGTCGACCGGAATCGAGGGGTCCTGCGACCAGCGATTGGCGTAATCGTTCTGTACCTCGTGGTCGTCCCAGGTCGCCACGCAGGCGCTGCCGGCGTGCAGCGCCTGCAGGTCCGGGTCGGTGCGGTAGAGCGCGTAGCGGTTGCGGTAGCCGGCCAGATCCAGGCATTCGCCGCTGCCGTGCGGGCGCACGATCTTGTGCGCCGCCTCGCCGTGGTTGCTGTACTCGTAGATGTAATCGCCGAGGAAGAACACCAGGTCCGGCTGTTCCGCGGCGAGGTGGCGGTAGGCACTGAAATACCCCAGTTCCCAGTGCGAGCAGGAGACAAACCCGAACCGCGCTGCGTCCGGGGTCCGATGTGCCGCCGGCAGGGTGCGCGCACTGCCGATCGGGCTGCGTGCACCCAGGGCCTGAAAGCAATACCAGTAGGGACGATCGGCCGCCAAACCGGTGAGCTCCACGTGCACCGCGTGGCCCCAGACGGGGCTGGCGATGGTCTCGCCCTGGCGCACGATGGTGCGCATCTGCGGGTCGCTGGCCACCTGCCAGCGCACCGGCACCGCTGCGCGCAAGCCGCCGCGTCCGTCCGGGTCCAGCGGGCGGGGTGCCAGCCGTGTCCAGAGTACGAAGCCATCGGCCAACGGGTCGCCGGCCGCAACGCCCAGCGTGAAGGGATCGGCACTGCCGCTGGCGCGTGCGAACGGGCTGAGCAGCCCCGCCGCGGCCAGGCTGGCGCCGGCAATGAGGATGCGCCGCCGGCTCGGATCCGGTGGCGCCGGCGTGGCAGCGCAATCAGGCAGGGGTGAGGCGGCAGACGGGTCGATCACAGGCATGGTCAAAACGGCAGGCAAGCAGACACGACCATGCTGTGGCCACGGCATGTCCGTTTTGTGTCACGTGTTGCAGCGTCACTGCCGGTGGTTCAGCACAGCCAGCCACGGCGCGGCCGGGCAGCACGCGGCAGGGCAACGGCCTGCCGAGGCAACCACGCCATTCCCAGCCGCGATGCAAAGATCGGTGCGCGCATGCCCGCCAGCCCAGCTGCGATAATCGCGCCATGAACGATGCCGCACTCGCCCCCGATGTCTCTGCCGCGCTCGAACGCGGCCTGCAGGCCCAATCCCTGGATGCGGCCTTCGCCGCACCGCTGCTGCGCTACCTGGCCCTGCTGGTGCGCTGGAACAAGACCTACAACCTGACCGCCGTGCGCGACCCGCGCGAGATGGTCACCCGCCATCTGCTCGATTCGCTGGCCATGCAGCCCTACATCGCCAGCGGTACCCTGGCCGACCTGGGCACCGGCCCCGGCCTGCCCGGCATCCCGCTGGCGATCACCCGCCCGCAGCTGCAGGTGACGCTGGTGGAAAGCAATGGCAAGAAGGCGCGCTTCATGCGCGAGGCCTTGCGCCATCTGGAGTTGGGCAACGCCCGAGTGGCCGAATCCCGTGCCGAAGCGCTGGACGAGCCGGCCGCCTACGACCACCTCACCGCGCGCGCGCTGGACACGCTGGCCGGCATCATCGCCGTCGGCGGCCACCTGTTGCGCCCGGGCGGCAGCCTGTTGGCGATGAAGGGTGTGTACCCGCACGAGGAAATCGCCGCATTGCCGGCCGGCTGGACCGTTGGCGAGGTGCACCCGCTGCAGGTCCCCGGCCTGGAGGGCGAGCGGCACCTGGTGGTGGTGCGCAAGGGCTGAGCCGAAGCCGCGTCGGCCGGTCTCAAGCGGCCCTCACCCCGACCCTCTCCCACAGGCGGGGGCGATACCGCACTCACCAAGAGCGTCTCGTCCTTCCCTGACAAACCTAAAAGTCCCTTCCCCCGCCTGCGGGGGAAGGTGCCCGAAGGGCGGATGGGGGCAGTCCCCCTGACACGCCCGTCAATAACAGGGCAGCACCGACACTCCAGCCATGCCCCTGCACCAGCCCGTGTTGGGACTTCCGGCCCATGGCAGCACGCCCGGGTGCTGCCATGATCGGGCGTTCGCTCCAGATCAGGCTTTCCGCACGTGACCTCTCCGCTCGCCGCCGCACTCTCGCTCGCCCTGCTGGGCGCAGGCTTCGCCGCCCCCTCGGCGCAGGCCGCCACGCCACCGGCCCCGGCCACGCTCACCGCCGAGGCACCGGCCGATGCACGCTTTCGCGCGATCTACGAGAAAGAGTGGGCCTGGCGCCAGGCCGAGACCGGCCAGGCCGACGAAGACAGCGACACCACCGGCGACAACACGCATCTGCCCGATGTCAGCGCGGCCGCGCAGCAGGCGCGTCTGGCGGTATGGGACGGCGTACTCAAGCAGCTCGACGGCATCGACCCGAAGCAGCTCTCGCCGGCCAACCAGATCAACTTCGCCATCTACCGCCCGCAGGTGGAAAACCTGGCCGCCGAAGTGCGCCTGCGCCTGTACGAAATGCCGTTCAATTCGGATAGCTCGTTCTGGTCGAATCTGGGCTTCATGGCGCAGCGGCCGATGAAGACCGCGGCCGAGTACCGCGCCTACATCGCGCGCCTGAACGATGTACCGCGCTATTTCGACCAGCAGACGGTCAACATGCGCGCCGGCCTGGCACGCGGATTCAGCGTGCCGCGTGCCGTGCTGGACGGGCGCGATGTCTCCATCGCCACCGTGGCCGATGTCAAAGATCCCACCGAATCCACTTTCTACGCGCCGTTCAAGCAGCTGCCTGCGCAGATCCCGGCGGCCGAGCAGGCGCAACTGCGCGAACAGGCCAAGGCCGCGTTGCGCACCGCCGTCCTTCCGGCGTACAGCAAGCTGCTGACGTTCTTCCGCAACGACTACATGCCCAAGGCGCGCACCACGCTGGCGGCCGAAGCACTGCCCGACGGCAAGGCGTTCTACCGGCAGCAAATCCGCGAATACACCACGCTGGAACTGACGCCCGAGCAGATCCACCAGATCGGCCTGGACGAAGTGGCGCGCATCCAGACCCAGATGAACGCCATCATCCAGCAGGTGGGTTTCAAGGGCAGCTTCGCGCAGTTCCTGGCCTTCCTGCGCACCGACCCGCAGTTCTACGCCAAGACCCCGCAGGAGTTGCTCGATCGCGCCGCATGGATTTCCAAGCGCGTGGACGGGCAGGTGGGCAAGTTCATCGGCACGCTGCCGCGCGGGCGCTTCACCATCAAGCCGGTGCCCGACGATATCGCCCCGTTCTGGACCGCCGGCCGCGGCGGCGCCACCACCTATTGGGTCAACACCTACAACCTGCCATCGCGGCCGCTGTACAACCTGCCGGCGCTGACGTTGCACGAGTCCTCGCCGGGTCATTCGCTGCAGGGGTCGCTGGCGCTGGAGCAGGGCGAGCAACCGGCGTTCCGGCGCGAGAACTACATCTCTGCTTACGGCGAGGGCTGGGCGCTGTACACCGAAAAGCTCGGCCAGGAGATGGGCATCTACGAAACCCCGTACGAAGAATTCGGCCGGCTTACCTACGAGATGTGGCGCGCCTGCCGATTGGTGATCGACACCGGCGTGCATCACGACGGCTGGAGCCGCGCGCAGGCACTGGCCTATCTGCGCGACCGCACCGCGCTCAGCGAGCACGAAGTCACCACCGAAGTGGACCGCTACATCTCCTGGCCAGGCCAGGCGCTGAGCTACAAGCTGGGCGAGATCACCATCGTCAAGCTGCGCGCCGAGGCAGAAAAGGCGCTGGGTGACCGCTTCGACATCAAGGCCTTCCACGATGTGGTGCTGCGCCAGGGCTCGGTCACCTTGCCGGTGCTGGAGCAGCAGGTGCGCGCCTTTATCGCCGAGAGCAAGGCACGCCCGATAGACGCCAAATCGGCCGGTCGCGCGGCGCCGTGATGCTGGGTCGCATTGCCGACCGCCGGCCAACCTTCTAGTGCGGTGAGGGCATCGCGCCCTCAAGGTCTTCGCGTTTGCTGCAGGGCCCTTGCCCGCCCACCATCGCGGGACACGTCGCAAGTACGTCCATGTAGGCTCCGTGGCGGCATTCCATGCCGCCAGGGTCCCACGACGGTAGGCGGGCAAGGACCAGTCGCGTTGGTCGGTGTGCAGCGTTTTCAACAAGCAACCAGCAGACCACCGGACGCGGCTCTCGCTCTTCAGTAAGAATCACCAGCCAACTGTCTGGTGCGGTGTCCTCGCCGCTTGCGGGACCGTTGGCGGCATGGATGCCGCCATCGAGCCCCCATGGACGGGTTGACGGTGTGTCCCGCGAGCGGCGAGGGCATCGCGCGCTCGAACCACCGAGCTTTGAAAGCCACCGAGCATCAAACAACGCAACACCCCGTGCAATTGTGTAACCACCCCGGCCCCTATACGCTGCGCCCATGCTGCTTCCTCGCGCCCGCCTGTCGGACCCGTTGCTCCGCCTGATGGCGTTGCTGGTGCTGGTCATGGGCGTGCTGGTTGCACCGGTCGCCTGCGCACTGGGCGATGTGCATGCGCTGGCGCACGATCAGGCGCATCTGGACGACACCGCACCGCATGGCCATGACGGTGCCGACGAAGGCGATGCCGGCGAACGCGACGGTGCCGGTTTGCTGCATGCCTTGATGCACAGCGGCTACTGCCACGGGCACAGCCCGGCCATGCTGCCGGCGTTGGCCTGGGGCCCGTTGCCTGCGCGCACGCACGGGCAGCCGCCCGTGCTGACCACCGCCTACCGCTCGCATCTGAGCGAGACCGGATTGCGTCCTCCGATCGCGGCCTGATGCATCGCCGGCAGCTGCCGGCCTGTCCATCGATCCCGATTCCGGAGACACCCTCATGTGGTTGCGACTGACGGCGCTTGCCGTCTTCGCGGTGGTGCCGTGCGCCAAGGCGCAGGACCTGCCGCCCAAACCCGTGCTGACCCTGGACGACGCCATTGCACGCGTCGCCCGCCAGCACCCCGATCTGCGCCTGGCCGATGGCCAACGCGCGGTCCTCAGCGCCGAAGCCGAGCGCGACGCACTGCGTCCGCCGTTGCGGATCGGTGCCGAACTGGAAAACGTGTTCGGCACCGGCCCCACCCGCGCGCTGGACCAGGCCGAACTCACCGTCACCCTGGCCGGCGTGCTGGAACGCGGCGGCAAGCTCGACGCGCGCCGCACCCTGGCGCAAGCACGTCTCGATGCGCTGGCACCGCAACGCGCCCTGGCCCGGCTGGATGTGCTGGCCGAAGTCGCGCGGCGTTATCTGGCCATCGGCATGGCCGCGCAGCGGCACGCGGCGGCGCTGGACACGCTGGCCCAGCGCCAGCGCACCGTCAGTGCTGCGCGCCAACGGCTGCAGGCCGGCGCATCGCCCGAATCGGTGCTGCTGACCGCCCAAGCCCTGCAGGCGCGCGCAGAACTGGAGCGCGATCGCGCCCAGCAGGAGCTGCTGGCCGCACGGCGCCAGCTGGCGGTGTTGTGGGGCGAGCGCACGCCGGACTTCGGCGCGATCACCGGCGACCCGTTGCAACTGCCGGCGATTCCCGAGTTCGAGGTGCTGGCGCAGCTGCTCGATGCCACGCCGGAACTGGCGCGCTTGAACGGCGAGCAGCGCGTGCGCGAAGCCCGCGTACGCCTGGCGCGCAGCCAGGCGCGCCCGGATCTGGACTGGCAGGTGGGCGTGCGCCGGCTCGAAGGCAATGACGCCACTGCATTGCTTGGCAGCGTCTGGCTGGCATTGGGCAGCGCTGCACGTGCGCAGCCGGAGATTCGCGCCGCCGAAGCGGAGCTGGCGTTGCTGGACATCGAACGTCAATCGCAGGCGTCGGTGCTCTACGCCACGCTGGCCGATGCGCATGGCCGCTACCGCGCGGCACAGCTGGAAGTGACGCGCATGCGCGAGGATGTACTGCCGGCGCTCGCACGCGCCGATGCCGCCGCCGAGCGCGCCTATCGCGCCGGCGCCACCAGTTATCTGGACTGGGCGCAGCTGCAGGCGCAACGCAGCGATGCACGCCAGCAGCAACTGGCCGCCGCACTGGAAGCACAGACGGCGCTGATCGAAATCCAGCGCCTGACCGGGCAGCCGTTCGTGCGCGAGCCTGCCGCGCAGGTGACGCCATGACTGCTGTTTCGGTACTGCGTTTTCATGCCGCGCGTGAGGGCGTTATCGGAATCGCCGCATCTGCAGCGATGTCGGCACCCAGCGCTCGCCAAACGCTGCCCACGCCAGGCGCACCTTCTTCGCAACCCACTTCCATTCGTTCGCCCGACGCAGCGCGTCGGCGCCAACCAGGACCACCTTCGATGACACGTTTCATGATTGCGCCGCTGCTGCTGGCGCTGGTGCTCAGCGGCTGCAGCCGCAACAGCGACGCAGCGCACGAAGACCACACAGGGCACGCCGCCGAAGGCGAGGCGGGCGCCGATGCGCACGCTGATGAAGCCCAGACTGGCACGCACGGCGGGCGGTTGCTCAGCCAGGACGGCGACAGCGTGGAGCTGGCCATCGCCGAAGACGGCACGCCGCCTACGTACCAGGCCTGGCTGTACCGCGATGGCAAACCATTGCCGGCCACCGCCGGCAAGGTGGAGGTGCATCTGACCCGGCTCGGCGGTATCAATGAAGTGCATCGCTTGCGGCCGCGCGACGACGGCAGTCTGCTGGCCGACAGCACGGTCAGCGAGCCGCATTCGTTCGATGTGGAGGTGCGCGCCACCGTGCAGGGCAAGACCCATCGCTGGGCCTATCCCAGCTATGAAGGCCGCACCACCATCGCGGCCAAGGTTGCGCAGGACGCCGGCATTCGTGTTGCGCCGGTGGGCGCCGGCAGCATTGCCGACCAGCACGAAGTGCAGGGGCTACTGACGCCGGCAGAAGGCGCGCAAGCGCAGGCAACCGCGCGTTTTCCCGGGCCGGTACGCAGCCTGCGCGTCAACGTGGGCGACCAGGTACGCGCCGGTCAGGTGCTGGCCACGGTGGAGAGCAATCTGAGCCTGACCACCTATTCGGTGAGCGCACCGATCAGCGGCACCGTGCTGGCGCGTAATGCCAGCCTGGGCAGCAATGCCAGCGAAGGCCAGGCCTTGTTCGAGATCGCCGACCTGTCCACCTTGTGGGTGGATCTGCACATCTTCGGCGCCGACGCCGGGCATATCACCGCCGGCGCACCGGTGACGGTCACGCGCATCAGCGATGGCGTCGTGGCGCAAACGAACCTGGAGCGTGTATTGCCCGGCACGGCGACGGCGAGCCAGAGCACGGTGGCGCGCGCGGTGCTGCGCAATAGCGATGGTTTATGGCGGCCTGGCTCTGCGGTGAAGGCGCGGGTCACGGTGGCGCAGCAACCGGCAGCGATGGTGGTGCCGGTGGGGGCGTTGCAGCGGTTCCGCGACTGGGACGTGGTGTTTGTACGGGTGGGCGATGTCTACGAAGTGCGGCCGGTGAAGCTGGGGGCGCGCGATGCGCAGCAGGTGCAAGTGTTATCGGGCTTGGCGGTAGGCGATGCGGTGGTGGTGGAGCAGAGTTATCTGGTGAAGGCCGATATCGAAAAGTCGGGGGCTTCGCATGATCATTGATCGCGTTGGTTTGTGTGGCAGTGCGTTGTCGAGTGGGGGCGTTTGTTGGGTGCAGGGGGATGTGCCACGTCCAAGGCCTTTGCGCCCTCTTGGGCTAGGGCGGGGGCTTTCGCGGCCTTTCGGGCTAGGGCAAAGGCTTTCACGCCCTGTCGGGCGCGAGTCACTTTTCTTTGCTTGTGCAAAGAAAAGTAACCAAAAGAAAGCACACCCCGTCCTCGCGCCCTCCGCGCCTGCGGCGCTGCGGGTTCGCAAGGCCGGCAGAAATTTTTGTAAGGGACGTCCCTGTCCCTTACAAAAACGTCGCGCATCCATGCGCGCCGCCCTGCGGGTTGTATCTGCCAGCCTTGCCGCTGCGGTATGGGGCCCCGAAAGCAAACAACAACAACAGCAACAGCAGCAGCGCTGCTGTGTGGGTGGTGGTTTGTTCGGCGTGTTGCGCGGCTGCGCGGTAGGGAAGCGGTGCTCTCGATCGGGGGCAGGGCGAGGGCAACGACCGGCGCGGCGCGGTGCCGGGTGTGCACGGAGGAGCGTGTCATGCTGACCAACATCATTCGCTTTGCGATCGCGCAGCGGTGGTTGATGCTGGCGTTGACCGGTGTGCTGATTACGATCGGGGCGTGGAGTTTTTCGCGCTTGCCGATCGATGCAACACCGGACATCACCAACGTGCAGGTGCAGGTCAATACCGCAGCGCCGGGCTATTCGCCGCTGGAATCCGAGCAGCGGGTGACGTTTCCGTTGGAGACAGTGCTGGCGGGCTTGCCGGGTCTGGAATCCACCCGCTCGCTGTCGCGCTATGGCTTGTCGCAGGTCACAGCGGTGTTCGCCGATGGCACCGATCTGTATTTCGCGCGGCAACAGGTGGCCGAGCGTCTGCAGCAGGTCAAGTCGCACTTGCCTGCCGATCTGGAGCCGCAGCTGGGACCGATTGCTACCGGCCTGGGCGAGATCTTCATGTACACGGTCGAGGCCAAGCCGCATGCGCGCAAGCCCGATGGCACCGCATGGACGGCGACCGATCTGCGCACCTTGCAGGATTGGGTGGTGCGCCCGCAGCTGCGCAATGTGCCGGGCGTGACCGAGGTCAACACCATCGGCGGGTATGCGCGGCAGATCCATATCACGCCCGATCCGGCGCGCCTGGTTGCGCTGGGTTTCACGCTGGACGACGTTGCCCAGGCGGTCGAGTCCAACAACCGCAACATCGGCGCCGGCTATATCGAACGCAACGGCCAGCAGTTTCTGGTGCGGGTGCCGGGGCAGGTGGACGACATCGCGCAGATCGGCGCCATCGTGCTGGATCGGCGCGCCGGCGTGCCGATCCGCGTGCGCGATGTGGCGCAGGTGGGCGAGGGGCGCGAATTGCGCACCGGTGCCGCCACCCAGGACGGCAGCGAAGTGGTGCTCGGCACGGTGTTCATGCTGGTCGGTGCCAATAGCCGCACCGTGGCGCAGGCCGCAGCGCAGCGGCTGGAGGTAGCCAATGCCAGCCTGCCGGCCGGCGTACAGGCGGTGCCGGTGTACGACCGCACCGCGCTGGTGGACCGCACCATCGTCACCGTCGCCAAGAACCTGATCGAAGGCGCATTGCTGGTGATCGTGGTGTTGTTCCTGTTGCTGGGCAACGTGCGCGCAGCGCTGATCACGGCCGCAGTGATTCCGCTGGCGATGCTGTTCACGCTCACCGGCATGGTGCGTGGTGGCGTGTCCGGCAATTTGATGAGCCTGGGTGCGCTGGATTTCGGCCTGATCGTCGATGGTGCGGTGATCATCGTAGAGAACTGCCTGCGCCGCTTCGGCGAAGCGCAACGCCGGCTGGGGCGCGTGCTCGAACGCGATGAGCGCTTCGCGCTCACTGCCGAAGCCACTGCCGAGGTGATCCGCCCCAGTCTGTTCGGCCTGGGCATCATCACCGCGGTGTATCTGCCGGTGTTCGCGCTCACCGGCATCGAAGGCAAGATGTTCCACCCGATGGCGATCACCGTGGTGCTGGCGCTGACCGGCGCGATGCTGCTGTCGCTGACCTTCGTGCCGGCAGCGATCGCGTTGCTGCTCGGCGGCAAGGTGGCCGAGCACGACAACCGCGCAATGCGCTGGGCGCGCGGCGTCTACGCGCCATTGCTCGAACGTGCGCTGCGCCACGGCCGGTGGGTCGGCATTACAGCGTTTGCAACGGTGGCGCTGTGCGCGGTGCTGGCCACGCGCCTGGGCAGCGAGTTCATCCCCAATCTGGACGAAGGCGATATTGCGCTGCATGCCCTGCGCATTCCCGGCACCAGCCTGGAGCAGGCCATCACCATGCAATCCACGCTGGAAAAACGCATCAAGCAGTTTCCGGAGGTGGCGCATGTGTTCGGCAAACTCGGCACCGCCGAAGTGGCCACCGACCCGATGCCGCCATCGGTCGCCGATACCTTCCTGATCATGCATCCGCGTGCGCAGTGGCCGGATCCGCGCAAGCCCAAGGCGCAGCTGCTGGCCGAGATCGAGGAGGCGGTGAAGCAGCTGCCCGGCAACAATTACGAGTTCACCCAGCCGATCCAGATGCGCATGAACGAGCTGATCTCCGGTGTGCGTGCGGATGTGGCGATCAAGGTCTATGGCGACGATCTGGACACGTTGGTCCAGCTCGGGCAGCGCGTGCAGGAAATCGCCGGCGCGGTGCCCGGTGCGGCCGATGTGAGCCTGGAACAGGCCACCGGTTTGCCGATGCTGGCGGTGGTGCCCGATCGCGCCGCGTTGGCCGGCTACGGGCTCAATCCCGGCGTGGTGCAGGACACCGTGGCGGCGGCCGTAGGCGGGCAGGAGGCCGGGCAATTGTTCGAAGGCGACCGGCGCTTCGACATCGTGGTGCGCCTGCCCGAAGCCCTGCGCCAGGACCCGACGGCGCTGGCCGATCTGCCGATCCCGCTGCGTGGCGATGGCGAACGTGCCGATGCGGACGAGTCCAGCCGCGCGGCAGGCTGGCGCAGTGGCGAGCCGACCACCGTGCCGCTGCGCGAGGTCGCCAAGGTCGACACCGTGCTGGGGCCCAACCAGATCAACCGCGAAGACGGCAAGCGCCGCATCGTGATCACGGCCAACGTGCGCGATCGCGATCTGGGGAGCTTCGTGGCCGAGGTGCAGCAGCGCGTCAAGGCACAGGTCAAACTGCCGACCGGGTACTGGATCGGCTACGGCGGCACCTTCGAGCAGTTGATCTCCGCCAGCCAGCGCCTGGCCTGGGTGGTGCCGGGCACCTTGGTGCTGATCTTCGCGCTGCTGTACTGGTCGTTCGGCTCGCTGCGCGATGCGCTGGTGGTGTTTAGCGGCGTGCCGCTGGCGCTGACCGGCGGCGTGGTGGCGTTGGCGCTGCGCGGGCTGGCCTTGTCGATTTCCGCCGGCGTGGGCTTTATCGCGTTGTCGGGGGTGGCGGTGCTCAACGGTCTGGTGATGATCGCCTTCGTGCGCAGCCTGCGCGCCGAGGGCATGCCGCTGGAGCAGGCATTGCGCGAAGGCGCGCTGGCGCGGCTGCGACCGGTGCTGATGACCGCATTGGTGGCCGCGCTGGGCTTTGTGCCGATGGCCTTCAACGTCGGTGCCGGTGCCGAAGTGCAGCGCCCGCTGGCCACGGTGGTGATCGGCGGCATCGTCTCCTCCACCCTGCTCACCCTGCTGGTATTGCCGGTGCTGTATCGCTGGCTGCATCGGGAGCGGGCGCCACGCGTCGCATCGCTTCCCACGCAGCCGCACGGGGGCACGCCATGAGCGATGCCTGCTGCGGCTGCGGCAAGACCCTGGATGTGGCCGCCATACAGGCGCGCCAACGGCGCGTCCTGTGGTGGGTGCTGACGATCAATATCGGCAGCTTTGCGCTGATGTTGGCCGGCGCGCTGCACAGCGGCGCGGCCTCGCTGCTGTCCGGCAGCCTGGACAATCTGGGCGATGCACTCACCTATGCACTCAGCCTGGCTGTGGTTGGCGCCAGCCTGACCGCCAAGGCGCGGGTGGCCCTGCTCAAGGCCGGCATGATCCTGCTGGCGGCGCTGGCGGTGGCAGCCGAGATCGGCTGGAAACTGGCCCACCCACAGCTGCCGCTGTTCCAGAGCATGGGAGTGGTGGCGGGGCTGAACTTCGCCGCCAATCTGGTCTGCCTGCGCCTGTTGTGGCCCTACCGTAGCGGCGACATCAACCTGGCATCGGCCTGGGCCTGCTCGCGCAACGATGTCTACGAGGGCGTGGCGGTGCTGGCGGCCAGCGCAGCGGTGTGGGCGTTCGGCAGTGGTTGGCCGGACCTGCTGATCGCAGGGGTCTTGTTGCTCTTGTTTCTGCGCTCGGCCTGGCAGGTGGCGCGTGGTGCCTGGGCGGAACTGCGCCGGGTCGCTGCGCCAGCGCAAGCCGGAGGCGGGTGATCGCGCGTTGGCACCGTTGCCGGGTGCACCGCCGACCGCGTCCGGGCAGGTAGCGTAAGTGCTTGCGGCACATAGGAAAGCCGTGCATAATGCGCGGCTCGCTGTGCCCGGATCGCTCCGGATGGCGGTACCCAGCGCAATGGGGTTGCCGGCCTGTTCCAGCGTAAGTTCTTGATTCCCAACGTTGCGTGACAGCCCTGCGCTGTCGGGGCCGCCGCTCCCCAGGCTATGGGTGGCAATTCATTTATCGAGGTGCGTAATGTCCCGCGTATGCCAAGTGTCCGGCAAGCGTGTGCAGACGGGTAACAACGTCTCCCACGCAAACAACAGAACCCGTCGTCGCTTCCTGCCCAACCTGCACGAGCGTCGCTTCTGGGTTGCCAGCGAAAACCGCTGGGTGAAGCTCCGTGTTTCCGCGCATGCATTGCGCACCATCGACAAGAACGGCATCGATGCCGTTCTGAAAGAGCTGCGTGCGCGCGGCGAAAAGGTCTGAGGAGTAAGCAGTCATGGCAAAAGGCAAGCGTGACAAGATTCGTATGATTTCCTCGGCCGCTACCGGCCACTTCTACACCACGGACAAGAACAAGAAAAACACGCCGGGGAAGATGGAAATGATGAAGTACGACCCGGTCGTGCGTAAGCACGTGATGTACAAGGAAGGCAAGATCAAGTGATCGACTGATCGCTGGATCCGCTTTCAAGCAAACACCCGCCGCAAGGCGGGTGTTTGCGTTTGTGGGGTTGGGGAATGGTGTTGATGCGTGCAGGTGCCGATGGCAGTGTGATTTCCACTATCGGGTTGCCAGCCAAGCCCAAGAGAAACAAAGGTGCGTGATAAAGCCCCTCTCCCCTCGGGAGAGGGGTTGGGGTGAGGGTACGGGGCGAAGCCTCGCAATTATTCTGACTGCACGAGGCTTCGCCCGTACCCTCATCCGCCCTACGGGCACCTTCTCCCCATAAAGGAGGACAATGTCCCGACGGGAGAAGGGGACACGGCTACAGCCCACGCGCACGCAATTGTGCGTCCAGCCGTGGATACACCCGCCGCGCATTGCCCTCGAACACCTTGTGCTTGTCGGCATCGGAAATCGCCAGCGCATCGATGTAGCGTTTGGTGTCGTCGAAATAGTGGCCGGTCTGCGGATCGATGCCGCGCACTGCGCCGACCATTTCCGAGCCAAAAAGGATGTTGTCGATGTCGATCACCTTGAACAACAGGTCGATGCCGGGTTGGTGATACACGCAGGTGTCGAAGAACACATTGCCCATCACATGCGTGGACAGCGCAGGCTTGCCCAGCATGTCGGCCAGGCCGCGGAAACGGCCCCAGTGATAAGGCACCGCACCGCCGCCGTGCGGAATGATGAAGCGCAGCTGCGGAAAATCGGTGAACAAATCGCCTTCGAGAAACTGCATGAAGGCCGTGGTGTCGGCATTGAGGTAATGCGCGCCGGTGGCATGGAAATTGGCATTGCAACTGCCGGAGACATGCACCATCGCCGGGACGTCGAGTTCGACCATTTTTTCGAAGAACGGATACCAGGCGCGGTCGGTCAGCGGCACACCGTTCCAGTGCCCGCCCGATGGGTCGGGATTGAGGTTGCAGCCGACGAAACCCAGCTCGTTGACGCAGCGTTCCAGTTCGGCGATCGCGTGCGCGATCGGCACGCCCGGTGATTGCGGCAGCTGGCATACGCCGATAAAGGTCTGCGGATACAGCTGTACCACGCGGGCGATCAGGTCGTTGCAGTGGCGCGTCCACGCCTGGCTCACGGCTTCGTCGCCGATGTGATGCGCCATGGTGCTGGCGCGTGGCGAAAAGATCGTCATGTCGGCACCACGCTCGCGCAGCAGGCGCAGTTGGTGCATCTCCACACTTTCGCGCAGCGCATCGTCGCTGATGTGCGGATACACCGGCATAGGCGCTTGCGCATCGTTGTAATGCGCGATCTGCGCCTTGCGGAACGCATCGTGCGCGGCAGGCGCGGTGGTGTAGTGGCCGTGGCAGTCGATGATCATGGCGATGGTGGGTGCGTTGCAGCGGAAGCGGTGCGCCAGCGATTGCCTGCGCGCAAGGTGGGGCGGCCGGGGGCACGGACGCTGCAGGTCCCGACGGATGTGGCGGTCCCAATGCGCAGATCGGCACGGATCACGACGCGCTGCGTGTCAATGGCCTGCTCAGGCGGTCCATACGCACACGTGCCGCTGCGATGGCGGCCGCGGCAGCTCGGCGATGCAACGGCACGTTCAGCCATACAGCTCACCATCGAACAATTTGCGCGCCGTGCGGACCACCGCGGCACCGACCACGCTGCCCTGCGCATCGAGCTCGATCAGGCAACTGCTCGCACCGCTGGGATGTTCGACGTCCAGCCGCTGGCTGCGCCCGCCAGGCACCTGCGCCAGCGCGTAGGCGGGCGAGCCGGGCAGCAGGCAGGCGGTAGCGACGGTCACCGCACCCAGCACGCCTATGGAGGCATGGCAGCGGTGCGGGATGAACGAGCGCACGCTGATGGCACCACCGGCGCGCGGCGCGGCGACCAGCATCATTTTCGGCACTGTGGCAGTGCCTACATCGCCCAGATGCATCAACGGGCCTGCCTGCAGACGCAGCGTTTCCAGGCGCGCCCTGAGCGCAGCATCGGCGTCGAGCGTGGCGCGGTCTTCGTAACCGCTGATGCCGACATCGCTGGCGCGTAGCACCACGCAGGGCATGCCGTTGTCGATCAGCGTGACCTGCAGGCCGTCGAGCGTGTCCACCGCATGCCCGCTCGGCAGCAGCGCGCCGCACGAAGAGCCGGCGATATCGGCGAATGCCAGCGCGATCGGCGCGGCCGTGCCGGGGACGCCGTCGATGCGGGCATCGCCGTCGTACCGCACCGTGCCACCGGGCGTCTGCACGGTGGCGGTGGCCAGGGTACCGGTGTTGCGCATGAAGATGCGCACCTGGGTCTGGCCGTTGCGTGCGGGCAGCAAGCCGCGTTCCAGCGCGAACGGGGCAACGCCGGCCAGCAGGTTGCCGCAGTTCTGCGCATCGCTGACCTGCGCGTGTTCCACCGCGACCTGCAGGAACAGATAGTCCACGTCGGCATCGGCACGCGTCGAGCGCGACACCACGGCGACCTTGGACGTCAGCGGGTCGGCGCCGCCCATGCCGTCGATCTGGCGCGCATCCGGCGAGCCGTAGGCGCGCAGTAAAAACGCGTCGCGCGCGGCGGTGTCGGCGGGCAGATCGTCGGCCAGAAAGAATCCACCCTTGGAGGTGCCGCCGCGCATCCACATCGCGCGCACGCGCTCAGACATAACGCAGGCCTTTGGCGGCCAGACGTTCGCGCATCGCATAGATGTCCAGGCCCAGTTCGCCGTTTGCCAGGCGTTCGCGCTTGCGCAGCTCGCGTGCCTGGCGCGCCTGTGCCTCGGTCAGCACCTCGGCAGCGGTGGCACGCGGCACCACGCAGACCCCATCGTCGTCGGCCACCACCACATCGCCGGGCCGGATCAGTTGCCCGGCGCACACCAGCGGCACGTTGACCGAGCCGAGCGTCTCCTTGATGGTGCCCTGCGCGCAGATGGCGCGGCTCCAGGCGGGGAACTGCATGGCAGTGAGATCGCGCACATCGCGCACGCCGGCGTCGATGATCAGGCCGCGACATCCGCGCGCCTGCGCCGAGGTGGCCAGCAGGTCGCCGAAGTAGCCGTCGCAACAGTCGCTGGTGGGCGCGACCACCAGTACATCGCCTGCATGCAGTTGCTCGATGGCCACATGCATCATCCAGTTGTCGCCGGGCGGAATCGACACGGTGACCGCGGTGCCGGCGATGCGGCAGCCGGCGTAGATGGGACGTAGCCGATGGTGCAGCAGGCCGCTGCGGCCCTGCGCTTCGTGCGCGGTGGCTACGCCGGCCTGCGCCAGCGCGTCGACGATGGCCAACGGCGTCCGCTCGATCCGGGTAACGACCTGGCTCATCCATCCATCCTCGTTAAGAGTGCGCCGAGTCTGGCTGGCCGAAGCCAGCTGGCTCAAGATTCATTTGAGGTATGCATATTGGTTTTGCTTATAGTTAGAGCATGCAGCCGATCCCGGAACCGAATCTGCGTCACCTGTACGCGCTGGTGGTGGTGCACCAGGCCGGAAGCATCAGCGCGGCGGCGCCGCGGGTGAATCTGTCGCAGCCGGCGCTGACCCAGGCGGTGGCGCGATTGGAGCAGCAACTGGGCGTGCGCCTGTTCGACCGGCACCCAGGGGGCATGTCGGCCACCGAGGCTGCCGGGTTGCTGGTGCCGCGTATCGAGCGGGTGCTGGCGCATCTGGCTCGGGGGATCGGGGTCGCGCGGCGTGCGCTGCGCCTGCCGGCGCGCCCGGGCCTGGAGCGGCGGGTGTCGCTGGGCCAGCTGCAGGCCTTGGTGGCGGTGGATGTGGCAGGCAGTTACGCGTTGGCGGCGGTGCGCGCCGGCGTTTCGCAGCCGGCGATCTATCGCGCGGTGCAAGCGCTGGCCGATGTGATCGAAGTGCCGCTGACGGTACGCCGCGGCAAGACCATGCAGCCCACGCCGGTGGCGCTGCGGCTGCTGCGGCAGGTGCGGCTGGCGCTGGCCGAGTTGCGCGCCGGGCTGGACGAGGTGGCCGCGTTGCGTTCCCAGCACGCCGGGCGCCTCACCCTGGGGGTGATGCCGCTGGCGCGCGCCATCCTGTTGCCGCAGGTGCTGGCGCGGTTTGCGCGCGCGCATCCGGGGGCCGGCGTCCAGGTGGTCGAGGGCCCGTACGAGCAATTGCTGGCGCGTCTGCGCGAGGGCGGCCTGGATCTGTTGATCGGTGCGCTGCGCGACCCGTTGCCGGTGCGCGATGTGCTGCAGGAGCCGTTGTTCGACGACGAACCGGTGATCGTGGCGCGTAGCGGCCACCCCTTGGCCGGGCAGGGCTACGCGTTTGCGCAACTGCGCGATTACCCCTGGGTGATCGCTGCCGCCGGCACGCCGGTGCGCGCGCGCTGGGAGCAGCTGTTCGGCGACCACCAGCTGGAGCCGCCGCCGGTGCGTATCGAATGCGGCGCCGAATTGACCGTGCGTGGCCTGCTGCTGGAAGGCGACTGGTTGACCTTGATGTCGCGCGACCAGTTCCTGTTCGAGCGCCGCGCCGGCCTGCTCGAGGAAATCGGCAGCGCCGGGCCGCTGCTGCGCCGGCAGATCGGCATGACCACGCGCAGCGACTGGTATCCCACCCGGATGCAGTCGGCCTTCGTGCAGACGTTGCGGCAGGTCTGCGCCGAACGCGTGCAGCCGGCCGATGCGCAGGGCGGGCCGTTTCGTTATTGCCCCCCTGTCTATGCACCGCCGTTGCGTTTGCGCGCGGCCAAGTCAGAATCGGATTCCTGATGAAAACGGACCACTGATGCTGCCCGATTGGGTCACAGGTACCTGGCTGCTGGCGCTGGACTGGGCGATCCGCCTGGCCGCGCTGCTATGGATCCCCGCCCGCACCACGCCGGGTGCGGCGCGCAGCTGGCTGCTGTTGATCGGCTTTGTGCCAGTGGTCGGTTTGCCGCTGTACCTGTTGTTCGGCCACCCATGGTTGTCGCGGCTGCGGGTGGAGCGGCAAGCCACCGCTTCGCAGGTGATTCGCGAACAACAACTGCCCTTGCATGCGTTGCGCTGGATGCCGCAGGCAGACACCAGCAGTGCCGAAGTGGTGCCGCTGATCGAACGCGAGGGCGATTTCATGCCCACCCTGGGCAACGCGGTGGAATTGCTCGACGACTACGCGCAGTCGTTGCAGGCCCTGATCGCGGCGATCGACGCGGCCGACAAACGTGTGCACCTGCTGTACTACCTGATGTTCGACGATGCGGTGGGCGAGGCGGTGGTGGCGGCGCTGGAACGCGCCAGCGCGCGCGGCGTGCGTTGCCGCGTGCTGCTGGATGCGGTGGGCGCCAAGCGCGGCCTGCGCCGTTACCGCAAGCGCCTGCAGGACGGCGGCGTGCAGGTGCTGGCGGTACTGCCGGGTGGCCTGCGCTGGCGTCGCAGCGGCCGCATGGATCTGCGCAACCATCGCAAGATTGCGGTGCTCGACAACCGGGTGGCATTTGTCGGTTCGCAGAACCTGGCCGAAGCCGGCTTCATCCATGGCGTGCCCAATCGCGAATTGGTGGCACGCGTGCGCGGGCCGGTGGTCAATCATCTGGAAGCGGTCTTCGCCAGCGACTGGTTCACCGAAACCGGAGAGCGGCTGGATGTGTGGCCCGATGCACCGGTGTGCGAGGCCAATATCGCGACGCAGTTGCTGCCCAGCGGGCCGGCGTACCCGTTCGAAAATGCGCGCGATGCGATCAATGCGGTGATCCATCTGGCGCGGCGCAAGGTGGTGCTGGTCACGCCGTACTTCGTGCCCGACGAAGCCTTGCTGAGCGCATTGCGCATCGCCGCCGTCTCGGGCGTGGACGTGCAACTGATCCTGTCCGAGCACAACAACCAACGCCTGGCCGCGTGGGCGCAGGAAGCCTATTTCGAAGAACTGCTGCGTTGCGGGGTGAAGATTTCGCTGTATCGCCCGCACTTTCTGCACGCCAAGCACCTGAGCATGGATGAAGACATCGCGCTGGTGGGCTCGATCAATCTGGACATCCGCTCGTTCGCGCTCAACGCCGAGATCGGCATGCTCTGCTACGACACCGGGGTGGTGCAGCGGTTGCGTGAGATCGAGCAGGATTATCTGGCCAACGCGCGGCAATTGACGTTGGAACAGTGGCGTCGCCGCCCGGCCTGGCGCCGCAGTCGCGAGGGCATTGCGCGGCTGGCCGACGCGTTGATGTAGGGCGCCTGGGTCAATCCAGGCGCATGACCTGAAAGACGTTGCCCTCCGGGTCGCGGCCGTCGTACATCTGGTACGCAAAGCCGGGGTAACGTTTGAGCTCGCCCACATGCACGCCTGCGTGCTGCAGTTGCGCACGATGCGCGACCAGATCGCTGGTCATCGCAAACACCAGTTTGGTGGTCGCGTGTGTCGCATCCGCGACAGGAGCCGGCGCATGCGTCGATGGCCGCTGCCGGTAGGCTTGGCCCACCCGGTGCAGCGCCAGCTCGATGCCGCCAGCTGCGAGCACCACCCACTCGTCGGCAATTTCCTCGGTGACCGGGAGCGCGAAGTGGGTCTGGTAGAACGCCTTGATTGCCGCCACATCGTGGACGTAGAGGATGAGCCTGACCAGGGTGATGGACATGTTGCAGATTCCCCAAGGGCGCGTGCCGATGCTGATCAACCAATCGTAAGCGCCTGGCATGCAGTGCGTGTGGGAGGCGTTGACACACACCGCGCTGGTGATGCCGTGAAGACAATCACTGCCGGCGACGGCCTGCGGGTATTGCGCATGCATCGCCTACAATGTCGACATGAATACACTGCGTGATCCCGGCGATGCCGTCATCGCCATCGTCGGTGGTGGCGCGTCCGGTGTGCTGGTGGCGCTGCAGCTGCTGCGCCAGGCCGCAGCGCCGTTGCAGATCGTCATGATCGAGCCGCATGCGGCGCTTGGCGAAGGCGTGGCGTATTCCACCGCGCGCGGCGAACACCTGCTCAATGTGCCGGCTGCGCGCATGAGTGCGCTGCCGGAACTGCCCCACGACTTTGTCGATTACCTGCGCGCGAACGCTTGTTGCCCCGAACTGGACGATGCGCAGTTGCCGCAGCAGTTCGTGGGGCGGCGGCACTACGCGCCGTATTTGCGCGACCGCCTGCAGGCGGCGCGTGCGCACAGCCCGGCGACGCTGCGCGTCCACCCCGCACGCGTGCAGGCGCTGCAGCCCAATGCCGGTGGCGCACTGTTGCAGCTGGGCGATGGACAGGTGCTGCAGGCGAGCGTGGTGGTCTTGGCAGTGGGCAATGCGCTGCGACCGCTGCCGCTGCGGGGTGCCACCGGGCTGTCGCACGCGCAGCGTGTCGAAGCCTGGGAGACCGAGGCGGTGGCAGCGCTGCCACCGGACGCGGCCGTGTGCATCGTCGGTTCGGGCTTGAGCATGGCCGATACCGTGATGACGCTGGCAGCGCAGGCGCATCGGGCAAGCGTGCACGTGGTGTCGCGGCATGGACTGCTGCCGTTACCGCAGGCGCACGGCGGCGTGGCGCTGTTCGATCCACAGCCGCTGCTGACCATGCCGCTGCGCGCACGCATGCGCACACTGCGCCAGCACGCGCGTGCCGCCGCCGCGCAGGGCCTGCCGTGGCAGAGCGTGATGGAGCGCATCCGGCCGTTGAGCCAGGCGCTGTGGCAGACGCTGTCGGTTGCCGACCAGCGCCGTTTTCTGCGGCATGTGGTGCGCTACTGGGACGTGCATCGGCATCGCATCGCCGCAACGGTGCATGCGCAGCTGCAGGCCATGCAGGCAAGCGGGCAGCTGCAGGTGCATCGCGCACGGCTGGACGTGGCCTTCGAGGTGGGTGCTTGCGTGCGCGTGAGCGCCGGGTCCGCCAGCGCCGGACATGCCTTGCAGCTGGATGTGCAGACCCTGGTCAATGCCACCGGCGTGGAAATGCGGGTGCAGGCGATGCGCAACCGGCTGCTGCAGCAATTATTGGGGCAGGGCATTGCAGTGGCCGGTCCACACGGGATCGGCGTGGACACCGGCCCCGATGGCAGCCTGATCGATGCCGATGGACGTACGCAGCCGCAGTTGCGGGTGATCGGCAGCCTGCGTATCGGAACGCTGTGGGAAAGCCTGGCGGTACCGGAGTTGCGCGAGCAGGCTGCGGCGATTGCGCGGGATGTGCTGGTGCTGCTGGGGCGGTGATGGGCGTTGTTCCCTTCTCCCGCTGGGAGAAGGTGGCGCGAAGCGCCGGATGAGGGTGCGAGCGAAGCCTCGTGTTACCCATCACTCGTAGTGGCTTCGCCCCGTACCCTCACCCCAATCCCCGCTCCGCGCCCAGCCCGCGCCAGCGGCGCGGCCGCTCAAAGGCACGCGCGCCTTCGGCACGTAAGCCGTGCCTTCTCTCCCCGAGGGGAGATGGGCGAGTGCAGTCCCTGCTCGATGCTGACATGTCCAGGAAGGCCCTCTTCCCAAACCGCTTCATCGCAATCTCAGCCGCAGCGACGCCACAACCGGTAAAATGCGCCGGTGGATGTCTCTCATTTGCTCGATCATTTAAACCCCGCCCAGCGCGAGGCCGTTTCTGCGCCGCCGGGGCATTACCTCGTGCTGGCCGGCGCCGGCTCCGGCAAGACGCGCGTGCTGATCCATCGCATCGCCTGGCTCAACGAAGTCCAGGGCGTGCCCAACCACGGCATCTTTGCGGTGACCTTCACCAACAAGGCGGCCGGCGAAATGCGTCACCGCACCGACCTGCAGCTGCGCAATGGCAGCCGCGGGATGTGGATCGGTACATTTCACGGGCTGGCCCATCGCCTGTTGCGTCTGCATTGGCAGGACGCGCGGTTGCCGGAAGGCTTCCAGGTCATGGACAGCGACGACCAGTTGCGGTTGGTCAAGCGCGTGGTGCAGGCGCTGGAGCTGGACGAGAGCAAGTATCCGCCCAAGCAGATGAGCTGGTGGATCAACGAGCAGAAGGATGAGGGCCGCCGTCCGCACCATATCCAGCCCGAGCCCAACGACGATTGGACCGAAGTGCGCCGGCAGGTGTATGCGGCTTATCAGGAACGCTGCGACCGCTCCGGGCTGCTGGATTTCGCCGAGTTGCTGCTGCGCGCGCACGAACTGCTGCGCGACACCCCGGCCTTGCTGGCGCATTACCGTGCGCGCTTCCGCGAGATTCTGGTCGACGAGTTCCAGGACACCAACGCCATCCAGTACGCCTTCGTGCGCGTGCTGGCCGGCGAATCGGGCAATGTATTCGTGGTGGGTGACGACGACCAAGCCATCTACGGCTGGCGCGGTGCCAAGGTCGAGAATGTCCAGCGTTTTCTCAAAGATTTCCCCGGCGCGCAGACCGTGCGGCTGGAGCAGAACTACCGCTCCAGCGCCAATATCCTGGGCGCGGCCAATGCGGTGATCGCGCACAATCCGGACCGCATCGGCAAGCAGCTGTGGACCGATTCCGGCGATGGCGATCCGATCGATCTGTATGCGGCCTACAACGAAGTGGACGAGGCGCGTTATGTGGTCGAGCGTGCACGGCAGTGGGTGCGCGACGGCGGTAGTTATGGCGAAGTAGCGGTGCTCTACCGCAGCAATGCGCAATCGCGCGCGCTGGAAGAAGCGCTGATTTCCGAGCAGTTGCCGTACCGCGTGTATGGCGGTATGCGCTTCTTCGAACGTGCCGAAATCAAGGACGCGTTGGCTTATTTGCGCCTGCTCACCAACCGCAGCGACGACGCGGCCTTCGAACGCGCGGTCAACACGCCCACGCGTGGCATTGGCGACCGGACGCTGGATGAGGTGCGCCGGCTGGCGCGTGCCAGTGCGCTGTCGTTGTGGGAAGCGGCCATGTTGTGCACGCAGCAGAACACGCTGGCCGCACGCGCACGCAATGCCCTGGCCAGCTTCCTCAGCCTGATCGGCCAGCTGCATGCCGAAACCGGACAGATGGAACTGGCCGAACGCATCGACCATGTGCTGATGCGCTCGGGTCTGCGCGAGCATTGGGCCAAGGAAAGCCGTGGCGGGCTGGATTCGGAATCGCGTACCGAGAACCTGGACGAACTGGTGTCGGTCGCCTCGCGCTTCACCCGCCCCGATGACGAAGACAGCCAGGGCATGACCGAGCTGGTCGCCTTCCTGGCCTATGCCTCGCTGGAGGCCGGCGAAGGCCAGGCCCAGGCTGGCGAGGAAGGCGTGCAGCTGATGACGCTGCATTCGGCCAAGGGCCTGGAGTTCCCCATCGTGTTCCTGGTCGGTCTGGAAGACGGCCTGTTCCCCAGCGCGCGCTCGTTGGAAGAGAGCGGGCGGCTGGAAGAGGAGCGTCGCCTGGCGTACGTGGGCATCACCCGCGCGCGGCAGAAGCTGGTGCTGTGCTACGCCGAATCACGCCGCATCCACGGCCAGGACAACTACAACGTGCCCTCGCGCTTTCTGCGCGAGATTCCGCGCGACCTGCTCAACGAAGTACGCCCCAAGGTGCAGGTTTCGCGCACTGCATCGCTGGGCGCGGCGCGCGGCGGCCCGGTGCATGGCATCGTGGAGACCGCGCCGATCAAGCTCGGCGCCAATGTCGAACACCCCAAGTTCGGCGGCGGCGTGGTAGTCGATTACGAAGGCGCTGGCGCGCATGCGCGCGTGCAGGTGCAGTTCGACGAGGTCGGCGCCAAGTGGCTGGTGATGGCCTACGCCAATCTGACTGTGGTGTAGGCGGCTCGGCACTCGTCAGCGATTGCGCGTTGTTCAGCAGGCGAGGGCGTCGTGCCGTTGCATTGTGCGTGCAGCAAGCAGAGCCGGCCGCTGCTGCACCTCATACGTCGAGCGAGATCGCATGACCATCTGTGACAGATGATCGATGGATGAAGCGTTGCCTCCGCTGCGCTGTTGCGCGCCTACATTTCCCAGCTGAAGCTTGAGTTGATCTGCTTGCCGTTCACGGCCAGTGTCGACTTGTTGGCGAGCACGACCAGGGTAAAGGGCGGCACGCGCGTGTCGTCGCCTGTGTAAATCAGGCGCAGGATTCTGCGTTTGGTATCGAACGTCGTGACCTGGAAATTGCCTTGCAACCAGATGCCCGCGCTGTCGCCAGGTGCATTGAAACGAAGACTGGCGATCACTGGTCGGGTGTCGTGCCCGATTTCGAACAGGATGGAGTAGCCACTCTCTTCAAAAGAAAGTGAGGTGGTTGCGTGTGCAGGTGTGCTGAGGCATGCCCACAGCAAGAACGCAACGCAGGCTGCTACAAATCGTGTCATGACGTCATCCTTGAACGTGGTCGCACCGGAAGGGCACGGCCTGGAGTATCGATGCTGGCGCCGCGGCATTGCAACGGATGCGACAAGCGGTGGAATGGCGACACAGTCACCTCGCGGGTGAGACCGGTGCTCGAACTCCCATTGGCGGTTTCCGGTGGTGAGCGCGCCAATCGCTTTGGCGAATAGGCAGATCGCGAGGTTCTATAAGCCACTTTGAGCCGGCAATCGGGGCTATTGGTGCATCGCTCGATGCGTAGCGCGCTGCATCCATGCCACCCTGTCAGCAGTTCATTGCACAGGTACCCGGCGGCATGCAAACCGAAAAACAGAAGATGCTGGCAGGCGAGCTCTACAACGCCACCGATGCGCAACTGCAGGCCGATCAAGCGGCGGCGGCGGCGTGGATGGAGCGCTACAACGCCACTGGCGCGCAGCCATCCACACAGCGGCATGCATTGCTGGTCGAGCGGCTCGCCGAGGTGGGTGCCGGTGCGGTGATCCGGCCGCCATTTCATTGCGATTACGGCTACAACATCCATCTGGGCGCGGGCGTGTTCCTCAATTTCAATTGCGTGATTCTGGATATCTGTCAGGTGCATATCGGCGAAGGCACGCAGGTGGGGCCCGCCGTGCAGTTCTACGCTGCCGATCATCCGCGCGATGCGGCCGGACGCGCCAGCGGGCTGGAGTTCGGACGGCCGATTCGCGTCGGGCGCAATGTGTGGATCGGTGGCGGGGCGATCATCCTGCCGGGCGTCAGCATCGGCGACGACGCAGTGATCGGTGCCGGTGCGGTGGTCACGCGCGATGTGCCGGCCGGCGCGACCGCCGTGGGCAATCCGGCGCGCGTGCGCGTACCCCGGGGTGCTGCCGATGAAGCGCCCACCGACTGAAGGCAACCAAGAAGCGCCGCGACCGAAGCTGTCAGGCGGACGTGGCCGCTGCGCAATGCAGCTCATACGCAAACAGGGCAGTTTTGAGCGCGTTACTGGCGCCGAGGTGATGGTTGCTCGTCAGCCAGATGAGCGGCTTGAAGCGCTACAGTCCGTGACGTGCAAGATTGATTTGTATCAAGGTCTGCGTTGTTGAGTGCTGTCAATCTCAAATCGCCGGCGCCGCTGCCGGTCCATCCGGGAGGTCATCATGTACAAACGAATCCTGATCGCCATTGATGCGTCCGAGCTGTCGCATCGCGGCCTGTTTCAAGGCCTGGAGCTGGCCAAGGCGACCGGTGCGAAAGTGGATATCGTCACCGTGTCCGAGCCGTGGGCGATGGGCATGTACGACGCAATGGGCTGGAGCGTGGGCTACGAGGCCAGCCCCGAATACCGCAAAGAGCGCGAAGCGGCCGCCGAAAAGATCCTGCGCCCGGCGCTGGAGTTGGCCGCCGCTGCCAACATCAAGGCCACGCCGCGGCATGTGCTGGATCGTTTCGCGGCCGAGGGCATCGTGCAGACCGCCAAGGACTGCAACAGCGATCTGATCATCATGACCTCGCACGGCCGCCGCGGGATGCAGCGCATGCTGCTCGGCAGCCAGACGGTGGAAGTGCTGACCCACAGTGCGATTCCGGTACTGGTCATTCGCTGATGCCGATGCCAGTGCCTTGCCTCACCTGGGCGCGTACCTGGGCGCGATGTGGCGCCCAGGTCATGCACCTCGTGCCCAGGCGCGCTCCTACGCAACTCAAGGTACTTCGCTCTCCATCGGCTCCAGTTGTGCCGCAAAGCGCCGGACCGGTCGGGCGAGCCGGCGCAGTGCTTCGGTATGCACCAGCGGAGAGCCGTGCGTGGGTGTGGCCGCGCCGCTACGCATGGATGCGTACTCGGGTTGTACGTGCTGGCTCAGTTCGCGCATGAAGCGCCACATCGGCACGTAGTGACCACGCCGTGGCGCAGGAAGATGCGGCGCAGCGCGGCACTGGCGACGCCACTGCATGGGCGGCATACCGAAGCGCTGCTGAAACGCGCGCTGAAACTGACGCTCGGACGCAAAGCCCATTTCGTAGAGCAACCAGGTCAGGCTGCAGTCCGGATAGGCCTGCAGGTAGCGGTGCGCGGTGCTTAGCCGCTGCTCGCGGATATAGCTGGCCACGCCGCCGCGCGACTGGAACAGGCGGTACAGCGATGCGCGCGATAACGCGAACGCGTGCTGCAACGACTCGGTGCCCAACTCCGCCTCGCCGATGTGCTGCTCGATATACGCCAGCAGGTCGATCATCAGCGGCGTGTGTGCCTCCCCGGCCGTGGATACGTGCGGAACGATGGCGCTGTAGTAACCGGTGCTGCTCATGCGGATGCTGCCTGCGGCCCACTCCCCGGGGCCTGTCCCCTGGTCAACCGAGAAAAGCAGCGCCAACCCATCACGCCTCTTTCACAAAGTCGGCGCTGGATCACGCATCGGTGCCTGCCTGCGCACGATCGCGGCGATTGAGACGATTTGTCGGGTGAGCCCACGGGCGCATTTCTATCCTCGCCGCAGCGCTGAGGAAGCGTCATCGCACGGCCCGCCGCTTCGGTCCGCGTGGTGCGCGGCGGTTGCGGGCTAGCCCGCGGCAGCGGCGTCGCACGCAGGCTGCAGGCATTCCGCCGGGCCGGCGACATCCAAGCCACATGGCAGCGCACGTGCACCGCACGCTGGCGCAACGGGCAAGCTCAATCGGAGATCAGGCATGGCCAGCAGTCAGAAGTTCATTGCCCGCAATCGGGCGCCACGGGTGCAGATCGAATACGACGTGGAGGTCTACGGCGCGCAGAAGAAGGTGCAGATTCCGTTCGTGATGGGGGTGATGTCCGATCTGTCCGGCGCCAATGCCGGTGAGCTGCCCTCGCTGGATGAGCGCAAGGCACTGGAGATCGACGTCGACAACTTCGACAGCCGCCTGCAGTCGATGCGGCCGCGCGCGCAGTTCAAGGTGCCCAACACGCTCACCGGCGAAGGCGAGCTGGCGGTGGATATCACCTTCGAAAGCATGGACGACTTTTCGCCGGCCGCCATCGCGCGCAAGGTTGCGCCGCTGGCGAAGTTGCTGGAAGCGCGCACGCAGCTGGCCAACCTGGACACCTACATGGACGGCAAGGCCGGTGCAGAGCAGCTGATTGCCAACGCCATCCGCGACCCGGCGTTGCTGCAGTCGCTGGTGTCGGCCGCCAAGCCTGCCTCCGAACCGGAAGGAGCCTGACGCCATGTCCGCGACCGAAGCCGCACTGGCCACCAGTAGCACCGAAACAACCGAACAGGGCGACTTTGCCGCGCTGCTCAATCGCGAGTTCCGCCCCAAGAGCGAACGCGCCAAGGAAGAAGTGGAATCGGCCGTGCGCACGCTGGCCGAGCAGGTGCTCAACCGCAGCGATGTGGTCAGCGAAGACGTGTCGCAGACCATCAAGGCCTATATCGCCGAGATCGATCGTGCCCTCACCGAGCAGCTCAACCAGATCCTGCATCACGCCGATCTGCAGCAGCTCGAAGGCGCCTGGCGCGGCCTGCATTACCTGGTCAACAACACCGAGACCGACCAGCAGCTCAAGATCCGCGTGCTGAACATCAGCAAGAAGGAACTGGGCAAGGTGCTCAAGCGCTACAAGGGCACCGCCTGGGACCAGAGCCCCATCTTCAAGAAGGTCTACGAGCAGGAATACGGCCAGCTCGGTGGCGAACCGTATGGCTGCCTGGTCGGCGATTACTACTTCGACCAGAGCCCGCCGGATGTGGAACTGCTCAACGGCATCGCGCAGGTGGCTGCTGCCGCGCATGCACCGTTCATCGCCGCGGCCGCGCCCAAGTTGATGGGCATGGACAACTGGAGCGAGCTCTCCAACCCGCGCGACCTGGCGAAGATTTTTTCCACGCCCGATTACGCCGCATGGCGCTCGCTGCGCGAATCGGAGGATTCCAAGTACATCGGTCTGGCGATGCCGCGCACGCTGTCGCGTCTGCCTTACGGTGCGGCCACCAGCCCGGTGGATGAATTCGATTTCGAAGAAGACACTGCCGGCGCTGACTCGTCCAAGTACACCTGGCAGAACGCTGCCTATGCGATGGCGGTGAACATCAATCGCTCGTTCAAGCAGTACGGCTGGTGCTCGCGCATTCGCGGTATCGAATCCGGCGGCGCAGTGGAAGGCTTGCCCACCCACACCTTTCCCACCGACGACGGTGGCGTGGACATGAAGTGCCCGACCGAAGTGGCAATCACCGACCGCCGCTCTGCCGAATTGGACAAGATGGGTCTGATGCCGCTGGTGCATCGCAAGAACTCGGACATGGCCGCCTTCATCAGCGCGCAGTCGCTCAACAAGCCCGACGAATACGACGACCCGGATGCCACCGCCAACGCAGCGTTGGGCGCGCGCCTGCCCTACATGTTCGCGTGCTGCCGCTTTGCGCATTACCTCAAGTGCATCGTGCGCGACAAGATCGGTTCGTTCTCCGATCGCGAACAGATGCAGAGCTGGCTGACGCGTTGGGTCACCCAGTACATCGACGGCGACCCGTCCAACTCAAGCGAAGAAACCAAGGCGCGCAAGCCGCTGGCTGCCGCCGAGGTGGTGGTGGAAGAAGTGGAAGGCGCGCCGGGCTATTACAGCTCCAAGTTCTTCCTCAAGCCGCATTACCAGCTGGAGGGCCTGACCGTGTCGTTGCGGTTGGTCTCGCGCCTTCCCTCGGCCGCCAAGGCCTGATCCGACGCATTCGCGTCACGGGCACGACGCGAATGCGCGTCGCGCCACCTCGTGTTGTCACTCTCATTGAAGGAGCAGTTCCATGGCGTTCGACATGCACATCAAGTTCGGCAGCGGCAAGGTCAAGATCGAAGGCGCGTCCAACCACAAGAAGCACAAGGGCGAAATTCCGATCCTGGCCTGGTCGTGGGGCGCGAGCAATTCCGGCGACCTGCACACCGGTGGCGGCTCGGCCAGCGGTGGCAAGGCGCATATCCAGGACATCTCCATCACCAAATACGTGGATGGTTGCTCCAACGCATTGCTCGATGCGGTATGCACCGGGGCGCGTGTGGAAAACGCCTGGCTGTATGTCACCAACGCCACTGGCGAGCAGAGCGACTTTCTCACCCTGGAATTGAGCGAAGGCGTGCTGATTACCTCGTTGTCGACCGGCGGTTCCGGCGGCGAAGACCGCCTGACCGAAAACGTGACGCTGCACTTCGGCAAGTTCAAGTACGGCTTCCAGCCGCAGGACGACAAGGGTGCCGCCCAGGGTGGCGCGAAGGAATTCACCTACGACATCCAGGGTGTGGCCAAGGCCTAACACGAACGCAGGCAACCACGACGCCTTCGCCACGCAGGAGAGTTTGGCGAGGCAGTGCGGCATGCAGCACGCGTGTAGACGCGCGCGCTGCGCCGCCCCAGCCGCCCAGCGGATGTTGGCGCTGTGACGTTGGCTGCCTCCGATGGCGGCAATGCAATGACGGGCGGTGCCGCGCACGGCACCGCCACCTTCTTCGATAAGGAACCACGCGATGGATGCCACCGCACAGACCCTGCTTGCCCAAGGCGAGCCGGCGCAGGCGTTGCAGCAACTGATCCAGCAGGTGCGCCGGCAACCGGCCGATGCAGCGCAGCGCGTGTTCCTGTTTCAGTTGCTGGCCGTCCTCGGGCAGTGGTCGCGCGCCGCAGATCAGCTGCGCGCCTGCGCTGAACTGGATGCCGCCACGCTGCCCTTGGTGCAGACGTACCTTGCAGTGCTGCAGGGCGAACAGACGCGCGCCGAGGTGTTTGCCGGCACGCGGCTACCGCATGTGATTGGCGAACCGGCCGAGTGGCTGGCAATGCATCTGCAGGCGCTGCAACTGGCGGCGCAGGGCCATGGCGAACAAGCTGCGGCGTTGCGGGCGCAGGCCTTCGAACGGGCACCCACCAGTGCCGGCGTGCTCGATGGCGAACGCTTCCAGTGGCTTGCAGATGCCGATACCCGTTCGGACCCTGCATCGAGCTCATGCTCGACAGCGGCTATGCCTGGGCCCCGCTCAGTCAGATCCAGCAGCTGCGCATGCAAGCGCCGCTGGATCTGCGCGACACCGTGTGGGCGCCGGTGAGCGTGCTATGGCGCAACGGCGGCCAGGCCTTCGGCTACCTGCCGGTGCGTTACCCCGGCAGCGAGCACCTGGATGCCGGCGAGCTGCAACTGGCGCGCCGCACCGAATGGACCCACGGCACGCAGGGCGAAATCGGCCTGGGCCAGCGCATGTGGAGCACGGAGTCGCACGAGATTGCGCTGCTCGATGTGCGTGACGTGCAGTTCGACGCGGGCTGACACGCCATGGCCGAACTCACCACCACCGAACGCTTGCAGCCTTCGCTACTGGACCGGCTCACCGATGCCGCGCCCAGCCAGCGCGAAGAGAGCCGCGAGCAACGCGTGATCTCGGCCACGCGCCTGCGCGAATGCGTGATCCGCGATCTTTCGTGGTTGCTCAATGCCGTAAATCTGGAAACCAGCCGCCCGCTGGAAGCGCACCCGCAGGTGCGCAGCTCGGTGCTGAATTACGGCATCCCGGACCTGGCCGGTGTTGCAGTGGCCGGCATCGATGCGGCAGCGCTGCAACAGCGCATCCGCGAGGCGATTCTGGCCTTCGAACCGCGGCTGATACCCGAGACGCTGCGCGTCAGTGTGCATGCCGATGCCGCACGCATGGACCGGCGCTCGCTGCTGTTCACCATCGAATCGGAGATGTGGGCGCAACCGCTGCCGTTGAATCTGTATCTGAAGACCGCGCTGGACCTGGAAACCGGGCGGCTCGATGTCGTCGAAGGGCACGGCTGACGCCATGGACCCGCGCCTGCTGCCGTACTACACCCGCGAATTGCAGCACGTGCGCGACATGGGCGCCGAGTTCGCGCGCGAGTATCCCAAGATCGCCGGGCGGCTCGGTCTGGACGCGTTCGAATGTGCCGACCCGTATGTCGAGCGGTTGCTGGAAGGCTTCGCGTTCCTGGCCGCGCGCGTGCAACTCAAGCTGGACGCGCAATACCCGGTGTTCACCCAGCACCTGCTGGAGATGGTCTACCCGCATTATCTGGCACCGTTGCCGTCGATGGCGGTGGTGCAGTTGCAGCCGGATCTGAAAGACAGCGGGCTGGCAGCAGGCGTGGTGGTGCCGCGGCAAAGCGCGCTGCGCAGCCTGGTCGGCCCGGGCGAGCGCACCGCCTGCGAATTTCGCACCGCGCATGCAGTGAGCTTGTGGCCGCTGCAGCTGGCCGAGGCCAAGTATCTTGAATCGCCGGCCGCGTTGGCGGCTGCCGGCATCGCCTTGCCGGCCGGGCGCGTGGTGCGTGCCGGCGTGCGGCTGCGCTTTGAGCTGGTAGGTGGCGTGCAGACGCACGCGCTGGCGCTGGATCAGCTGCCGCTGTTCCTGGCCGGCGCCGACGGCTTGCCCAAGCGGTTGTACGAGCAGCTGCATGCCGATACCACCGCCGTGGTGGTGCGTGGCAGCGATGCCAGCGGTGGCACGCTGGAGACGACGCTGGGCGCCGATGCCGTGCAGATGCGCGGCTTTGCCGACGACGATGCATTGATTCCCTACGACGGCCGTTCGTTCAGTGGCTACCGCCTGCTGCAGGAATACTTCGCCTGTCCGGAGCGCTTTCTGTTCGCAGAACTCACCGGGCTACGCGCGCCATTGCGGCGGTTGCACGGCAGCAGCTTCGAGGTGGTGGTGTTGCTGCAACGCAGCCTGCCGAGCCTGGCTGCGGCAGTGGGCGCCGAGCATTTCAAATTGTTCTGCACCCCGGCAATCAATCTGTTCCCACGGCGTGCCGATCGCATCCATCTGCACGCCGGCCTGCACGAATACCACGTGCTGGCCGACCGCACCCGGCCGATGGATTTCGAGATCCATCATTTGGGCGAAGTGGAAGGCTTCGGCGATCGTCAGGAGCCGGAGCAACGCTTCGCGCCGTTCTATGGTGGCGACGCACGCACCTGGCATGCCCGGCATGGCGCGTTCTACAGCATGCGCCGCGAGCCGCGCATGCTATCGGCCCGCCAGCGCCGCGATGGCGCGCGGTCGAGTTATGTGGGCAGCGAAGTGTTCGTCAGCCTGGTCGATGCCGACGATCAGCCGCACAGAACGCGCCTGCGCCAGCTTGGGCTGCAACTGTGGTGCAGCAACCGCGATCTGCCGCTGCATATGCCGGTAGGCAAGGGCACCACCGATTTCACCATGGACAGCGGCGTGCCGGTCCAGAGCGTGCGCTGCGTGGCCGGGCCGACCAAGCCGCGCCCGGCGTTGTCGGATGGGCAGACTGCGTGGCGCCTGCTCAGCCAATTGCAGCTCAATTATCTCTCGCTCTTCGAAGACGGCCCCGACGGCGCCGCTGCGCTACGCGAGATCCTCACCTTGTACTGCGACCCGTTCGACGCATCCGCGCAGCGGCAGATCGAAGGCGTCAAGCAGGTGAGCGGCACACCGATCGTGCGGCGCATCCCGGTGCCTGGCCCGATCACCTTCGGCCGCGGCCTGGAGATCACGTTGACCTGCGAGGACGCCGCCTTCGAAGGCACCGGCGCCTTCCTGCTGGCCTCGGTGCTGCGGCACTTCTTCGCGCGCTATGTCTCGGTGAATTCCTTCACCGAAACCGTGCTGCGCACCACCGAACGCAACGAGGTGGCCCGATGGCCAGCCCAGCCCGGCACGCGCCCACGCCTGTGAGCGCCGCGGCTGCGGCGCTGGCCCAGGCGATGCAGACCCGGCCACAGGATTTCAGCCCGTTCGCTGCCTTGCGCGCGATCGAGCGCTGCCATCCGCTGCAGCCACGCCTGGGTGAATCGACGCGCGCCAGCGACGATGTGCTGCGGCTGCGGCATGCGCCATCACTGGCATTCGCACCCCATGCGCTGCACCGCTACACACCGGCAACGCACGATCAGCCTGCCGCGCTGTACGGTCTGTTTTTAGGCCTGTTCGGTCCCAATGCACCATTGCCCTTGCACCTGACCGAATACGCCATCGAGCGTGCGCAGCAAGCCAAGGACGGCACCTTTGCCGCATTTGCCGATGTGTTCCACCACCGCATGCTGAGCCTGTTCTACCGCGCCTGGGCGCAGGCACAGCCCAGCGTGCAGGCCGAGCGCCCGGCGAGCGACCAGTTCCGTGCCTGGCTGGATGCACTGGTCGGCATCGCCAGCCCGCATCTGCGCGACCGCGACGCGTTGCCAGACGATGCACGTCGTTACTACGCCGGCCGTCTTGGCACCGCCACGCGCACGCCGGAAGGCTTGCGTGCCCTGCTGCAGCAGTTGTTCGAATGGCCGGTGCAGGTACAGGAATTCATCGCCGAATGGATGCGCCTGCCGGCCGATGCGCACCTGCAACTTGGTCTGGGTCCGCGCAACGCGCGGCTGGGCGTGGACAGCGTGGTGGGCGCACACGTGCGTGGCGCCCAGCAAGGCGTGCGCATCTGCCTGGGGCCGCTGCCGCGCCTGGCGTTTCAACGCTTTCTTCCGGGCGGCCAGGCGCTCAGGCAACTCACCGCTGCGGTGCGCAGTTATCTGGGCGACGAATTTGGCTGGGAACTGCAGCTGTTGCTTAAGGCCGACGAGGTCCCCACGCCGCACCTGGCGCGCAATAGCCGGCTGGGCCTGGATACCTGGCTCGGCCGTCGCGCCTGGAGCATTGCCGACGCCGACGAGGTGCTGCTGCGCCCATCGGGCTGACGCACACCGCTCTACCTTTCGCTCACACGTAACGTACCGACTTCGAAGGACGCACCATGGCCGAGATCTCCCGCAGTGCCCTGTTCGGCAAGCTCAATCCGCTGGCCTACCGCGGCATCGAAAGCGCCACCGTGTTCTGCAAGCTGCGCGGCAACCCGTATGTGGAGCTGGTGCATTGGCTGCATCAGTTGCTGCAGCTGCAGGACTCGGACCTGCACCGCATCATCAAACACTTTCAGCTCAACCCCTCCACGCTGGCGCGTGATGTCACGTCGGCCCTGGACGCCTTGCCGCGCGGTTCCACTGCCGTCACCGACCTGTCGGCCAATGTCGAAGAAGCGGTGGAGCGCGGTTGGGTGTATGCCTCACTGAGTTTTGGTGAAGCGCAGGTGCGCACCGGCTATCTGGTGGTTGGCATTCTGAGCGTGCGCGGTTTGCGTAATGCATTACTGGCGATCTCCAAGGAGTTCGACAAGCTCAAGCCCGCGGTACTCAGCGAAGACTTTGCGCAGATCGTGGCCGGCTCCCCGGAAGATGGTTTGCTGCCCAGCGATGGTTTCTCACTCGGTCAGACCGCTGCACCTGGGGAGGCTAGCGGCGCCATCGCGCCGGCCGCACTGGGAAAGCAGGAAGCACTGAAGAAATTCACCACCGACCTCACCGCACAAGCACGC